>NZ_BAKJ01000028.1 GCF_000614125.1 Bacteroides rodentium JCM 16496 | reverse complement strand
TAGAATCCAGATATAAGAAGAAACTTACAACTGAATCCTGTTTCCATTTACACAAAATTTTGGACAGTGTCTGTTCATTGTCCCATTAGGAGACCTCTATCGACGCAAGAATATCATCCTGACGAATTTCTTCCTACTCATATTTTCCCTTCTAGCCATTGCCCTGGCACCGAACATCTACATCATCTGGGCAGCATCACTCATTACCGGCATCTGCTCCATGATACCCCAAATATTTGTACCGATTGCCTCGCAATTCTCACGCCCCGAAAACAAGGGACGGAATGTAGGTGTCGTCATCTCAGGATTACTGACTGGAATACTTGCATCACGTGTTGTCAGCGGATTTGTGGGTGAAGTGCTTGGCTGGCGTGAAATGTACTTCATCGCCGCCGGAATGATGTTACTATGCGCCATCGTTGTATTAAAGGTGCTACCGGACATACAACCGACTTTCCAAGGCAAATATTCCGCTGATGAAGTCTCTTTTCTCATTAGTAAAAGAATACCCCTCTCTACGAATCTACTCGATACGTGCGGGACTGGCCTTTGGCTCATTCCTTGCCATGTGGTCCTGCCTTGCATTCAAAATGGGAGAAGCCCCGTTCCATGCATCCAGCGATGTCATCGGCATACTAGGGCTCTGTGGCATTGCCGGAGCCTTAACCGCATCTTTTGTAGGAAAATATGTAAAAAAGGTAGGCATACGCAATTTCAACTTTATCGGTTGCGGAATGATTCTGCTTGCATGGACCTCTCTCTTTTTCTGCGGAAACAACTATGCAGGTATCATTACTGGTGTCATTCTTATAGACATAGGCATGCAATGCATCCAACTCAGCAACCAGACCAGTATTTTCGACATCTGCCCGTCTGCCTCCAATCGGGTAAATACAATTTTCATGACTACTTACTTCATCGGCGGCTCTTTGGGCACCTTCCTTGCAGGAAGCAGTTGGCAGACTTGGGGATGGAATGGCGTGGCCGGCACCGGCGTTATTTTAACAATAATATCGTTGTCCATCACCCTTTACAGCAGGAAATAACAAGAATATCTCAAAATTGGTATCACCATGATGTTCATCTTGATTGTTCGCTTCATCATTGTATACTCTTTTGATGAAGCGAAGTTTTATTTCTGCTCCCGACAAATTATCGTGCAACCCGTCCCGAGATATTTCCATTCATCAGACCCTCTACCTCTTCCACCGTCACCAGATTAAAATCACCATAGACCGTATTCTTTAAGGCAGATGCAGCAAGGGCATATTCCAATGCTTTCTGGTCATCATGCGGATAAGTAATCAACCCATATATCAAGCCCCCTACAAAAGCATCACCTGCACCGACGCGATCCACTTCATGCTCGATGTCATAAATGCCGGTGTGCTTCAACGTGCCGTCAGAATAGAGGACAGCGGCAAGTAGGTTATGATTGGAAGTGATGGAATTACGCAATTCCAGAAAGACCTTCCGGCAACGAGGCACGAGTCCGATGACTTTCCGGCCAAACTCCTCAAAGGCAGAAAGATTGGAAGCAAAAGAGGTATCGGCAGCAGACACAGCCTTGAACCCGACAGAATGTATGCCGAGAATTTCCTCATATTCAGGCTCTGCACCAAAAACAACATCACTATATTGTATCAAGGGGTGCATTACCTCAGCTGCCGTACGGCCATAATTCCAAAGTTTCTTACGGAAATTCAGGTCACAGGAAATGGTCAGCCCCATACGGTCGGCCACTTCAAGCGCTTCACGGCAAGCATCGGCACCATCCTGCGAAAGAGCGACCGCAATACCCGACCAATGGAACCATCCCGCATCAGAGAAAATTCTTTCCCAATCTATCATACCGGGACGAAGCGTAGCAAAGGAGGAATCTTCACGGTCATACACCACATTGGAATTTCGGAAAGCGGCACCACTCTCCAGATAATACAGTCCCAGGCGCTTGCCGCCAAAAACAATCCCTTTCGTGTCCAAACCGCAAGCCCGAAGGGAAGCAATACAAGCATGGGCTATGGCATTGTCTGGCAAGCGAGTGACAAATTCCGTAGGAATACCAAAATGCGCCAACGACACAGCAACATTGGCCTCACTGCCACCATAGGTTGCAATAAACTCATTGGACTGGGAGAAGCGGCGAAATCCCGGAGTAGTCAGACGGAGCATCACTTCACCAAAAGTCACCACTTTCTTGTTTGTAGCCGATATTCTTTCTTTCATATCCATATTTTGATTTACCTGTCATCATATTTCACAGTCCACCTATCCTTTCCTTCAAAGTTTCCTGGCAGGCTTCGGAAATCGGTATAAGCTCACTGCCGATATAAATGCGGTTGCGTTCGATACTCTCTATCTTGTCCAGCGCCACGATATAAGAGCGATGCACACGGCAGAAACGGTTCCTCGGCAGTTTTTCCTCCACCGCTTTCATGGTCATCAGGGCTATCAGCGGTCGTCTGCCGTCTGCCAGATGAAACCTGACATAATCCTTCAAGCCACTGACGAAAAGAATATTATCAAAATCCACCCGCACCAACTTAAATTCACTTTTGACAAAAAGACAAGATGCATCCGTTTCACGAGCCACCTGCGTATCCTGCTCAAAAAAGGTCTTTGCACGAATCGCAGCTTTCAGAAAAGCAGGATAGCTGACTGGCTTCAACAAGTAGTCCAGCGCCTGCACTTCATAACTTTCAAAAGCATATTCCTTGAAAGCGGTGGTAAAGACGATGCGTGTGGACAAAGGAACAAGCCGGGACAGTTCCAATCCGGTCACCCCCGGCATCTGTATATCCAGGAATAAGAGATGTACATCGGCATCCAGGGCAGACAAAGCTCGGTGGGATTGAGATAGGCACCGGACAAGTGAAGAAACGGGGTACGCTCCACAAAACTTTGCAAGAGCTTGATGGCAAGAGGCTCGTCATCCACTATCATACAATTCAGCATCATGGTCTCTGCGGTTTTATCTTATCCATTTGAATATCCAGAATAGCCTCATAGCAAGGTATCTTCATTTCCTTATTTCCTTCTATATCCATATATCCGTCCTTGGACAAACGGAATATATAGTCATCACTCTTATAAAGCAACTGCAGGCGCCGTTCCAGATTTTTAAGGCCTACACCGCCCGTCTGTCCGGCAGGTTTTTCGTCCGGTTCCAGAAATGAATTGGCAACAGAGAAATTAAGCAAGTCATTGTCCTCCATAAGAAAGACATTGATATAGCACTCGTGACGGCTACTGGCACCATGCTTGAACGCATTCTCCACAAAGGTTATGTAGAGCAACGGAGGAATCTCGCCTTCCATATCCGGGTCGTCTATCATCATTTCCACATGCAAGGTATCGGCATAGCGCAGACGCATTAGGTCGACATAGTCGTACAGGAATTTTATTTCAGTCTTAAGGGGAACCGTAGGCTTGGCACTATCATAAAGCACATACCGGAGCATATCACTCAGACGGCTGATGGAAGTCTGCGCCGCATCCGGATCTAGGGAAACAAGTGAAGAAATATTGTTGAGCGTATTAAAGAGGAAGTGAGGATTCAACTGGTTCTTGAGGTGTTCCAACTCAGAAGCCATCTTTTCGCGTTCGAGGGTAGCGGCATCCAGTTCCAGTTGGGCATTGCGCTGCTGCACCTTCAGGCAATGGCGGCCAGAATAAGAAACATATTAAGCACAGCCCCTCCCAAAGTGATTGCCACCTGTGCACCGGCACCCATCGGGGGCATATCGACATGGAGCTGCATCATGTAGAAGCGGGATGCCAGTTGCAGAAGGGGAATCAACAGCAGATTGGCGAAAAAGAAGCTCCACGTTTTCCGTCGGAAAATGTAACGGGGAATCAGGCAGAAGTAGTTGATATAGAATACCAACAGCCAAGGAATATAACCGGCAAAATAATACTTCATGCTCCCTAAAGCATCTTGCCACGTACTCCCGTTCAAAATCAAACTGACCAAGGGAATGCATAATATCAGCAACCACAGTACCACCTGCACCAGAATCCCGGTCCAGGCATTTATCTTCAATGTTTTCATGGAGCGAAAATACAAAGAATACTGAAGAAAAAGAACAAGAACAAAAAGAATTATATGATTATCTGCACAAATACCGCTGTCAGACAAATTTATAAATTTATTCGTCGAACTAAAACACTGTTTCACCGAACGGAATCCGGCAGCCGGTCGAACGGTTTTGCGGAAGCAGAAGGAAGAGGATTACTTTGTAGCAGAAAAACATCTAAAAACAAAGAAAATATGAAGAAACTTTTAATCATCAGTTTATGGGCCACCATCGGATGCCTGATGTCACAGACAGCAACGGCACAAGAAGCGGAAGCCGCCACACCGAAAACGACCATCATTGTAGAGGGAGTCCTGCTGGACTCGCTGACACATGAAGGTGAACCGTATGCCACACTGCGCATCCTGCGCAAGTCTTCCTCCGGAACTCCCGCAGCCATGGGGGTAACAGATATGGAAGGACACTTCAATCTGCCCTTGCACAGCCACGGCACCTTCGTCCTTTCCGTCACCTCTGTAGGCAGAAAACCCTTCACCAAAGAATTCCGCATCGAACCGGAAGAGACGAAAGCCGACCTTGGGCTCCTCTACCTCAGCGAAGCTTCCGAAATGCTGCAAGGCGTGGAAGTGGTGGCGCAGAAACCGCTCGTCAAGATGGATGTAGACCAGATTTCATACAACATGAAGGATGACCCCGATGCCAAGACCAACACCCTACTGGAAATGTTGCGCAAAGTACCGATGGTGACGGTTGACGGTGAAGACAACATCAAGGTGAACGGCAGCAGCTCCTTCCAAGTGTTTGTCAACGGAAAGCCCAATGCCATGATGAGCGCCAATCCCTCACAAACCCTGAAAGCCATGCCTGCCACCGGCATCAAGTCCGTCGAAGTTCTGACTAACCCCGGCGCCAAGTACGATGCCGAAGGTGTGGGCGGCATACTCAACATCAACACGGAAGGCGGCAGCAACATGGAGGGCTACAGCCTCAGCTTGAACGCCCAGGCAGGAAGCATGGTACAAGGCGGGGGAGCCTATGCCCTGATGCAAGCAGGAAAACTCACCCTGTCGGCCAACCTGAACGCCAGCCACGTCAGCATCCCCGAAGTCGGCATTCTCAACATCCGCCAAGACGAAAACAGCCGCATGGACTATCGGGGCAGCACACACGGACACACACAATTGCTTTTCGGGAATTTCGATGCCAGCTACGAGATAGACTCGCTGAATAGCCTGTCTGCCTCCATAGGCCTCTTCAACACTCCACAGCAGATGTATGGTGATGCCACAACCGACATCCTGCGGAACGACATACCGACCTTCAGCTACAGCACCCGCACCGAAAACCACACGCGCAATTTCTCGCTGAACGGAAGCATAGATTACCGGCACATCTTTGCCAACAACCCGCAGCACACGCTCACCCTGGCCTACCGGTTGGGGATGCAGCCCAAGAAGACCGATGCCACCACCCTCTTCTCCATAGACGGCCACAGTGACGACGCTTTGGCTTCCGGACTGACCGACCGCCACAATACCGACCGCAACAACATGCAGGAACATACCTTTCAGGCCGACTATACCCTGCCTCTGGCACAAGGCCACGAGATAGAGACCGGAGCCAAATACATACTGCGCCGCAACAGCAGCGAAAGCAGGGAACTGGACTACCGCCACAACAGTAACATCAGCGCCCTCTATGCCGCCTATAACCTGCACACCGGAGCCTTCGGCATGAAAACCGGTGTCCGCTACGAGCATACTGCCCAGCGCGTGAAGTTTCTCAGTGGAAACGGTACGGATTTTGACCTGAAGTACGACAACCTTGTCCCCTCCCTCTCACTGAGCTACAATCTGGCCGAAAGGCAACAACTGGGTTTAGGCTATAACCTGCGCATCTCCCGCCCCGGCATAGGTTTCCTCAATCCCTACGTCAACGACCAGGAACCCACGCACATCACCTACGGAAATCCGGCACTGAAGCCCGAAAAGGCACACAGCTTGAGCCTGACATACAATCTCTTCAGCGGTCGTTTTATGCTGAACGCCAACCTGAGACATACTTTCCTGAACAACGGTCTGGAAGAATATACCCGTGCCGAAGAAGACGTGCTCTATACTACTTACGACAACATCGGTCGCCGACGTACCACAGAGTTCAGCCTTTTCCTTAACTGGAACATGTTGCCACTAACACGGCTCACACTGAATGCCACCACCGCCTATATGGACTTGCGCTCACCCTCATTAGGCTATCGCAATCATGGCTGGCAACAGTCTGTCATGGTGGGCATGCAGCATACACTGCCCTGGAAACTGCGTGCCAGCGCCAACTTTTTCGGGAACACGCGGGGAATCGCCCTACAGGGGCATTCGGCCGGATTCAGCATCCACACCCTGAGCCTCAGCCGGACCTTCCTCCAGGACGACCGCCTCAGCCTGAGTGTCACCGCCATCAATCCTTTCCTCAAGAGCATAAAGATGGATTCGGACTTGTCGGGTACCGATTTTACGCAAACCACCCGTTGCCGGATGCCTCTGCGTTCCGTCATGATGGGCGTAAGCCTACGCATCGGAAATCTGAAACCCAAGCAGAAAACCATCACCGCAATCGAATCGGATGTACGTGACAAGCAGGACGAAAATTCACAGCTCAACAGCATCATTATCCCCCGATAAGAAAAAAAGAGGGCAGAGAATGTCATTTCCATGCACAACCTTGCTCTTTTTTCCGATTTCTTCTACCTTTGCACACTTCATAGTAAACGTAAAAGAACAAGCCTATGTGCTTCAGGTAACGTATAGCGAACGGATTACATACGACACTTGATACGGAGACAGTCACACCGCAAGAAGCATGACCGGCTTGTTTTTCGGACGTTACATAAACCAATACAATGCAATGAGGTCAATGAAAAAGAAAATTCCTTCCCCACTGGTGTCTCTGTTCCCCATCTCCTTTCTTGTAGGAATGTTGTTTGCCACCATCCATACCTTTGGGAGTGACGCCCTGGGCGGAGGAAGCCAGATTTCCCTACTCGCCACTACCGGCATTTGCGTCTTTATCGGTATGGCCTTCTACAGCATTCCGTGGAAAGACTACGAGCTTGCCATCACCAACAACAATTCAACATTACTCCCTGGTTATTGATCGTTCCCGTGGCAACGGGAATACTGATTGCACGAAGAATCCCCTCCGTCATTACACTTTTTCTCTCCACTCTGCTGGCGGGTATATTTGCATTCATCTGCCAGCCGGAACTGCTGAATGAAATAGCGGAAGGTGGAAATATGTTCAAAGGGATAATGATGACATGCTATGGCAGTACCAGTCTGCAAACCGACAGTGACATGTTGACAGAACTGATTGCCACACGAGGTATGGCAGGAATGATGAATACCATCTGGCTCATCATCTGCGCCATGTGTTTCGGCGGAGCATGACGGCAAGCGGCATGCTGGGAAGCATCACTTCCCTATTCGTCCGCTTTATGAAGAACACAGCCAGTATGGTAGCATCCACCGTATGTTCCGGATTGTTTCTGAACCTTGCCACGGCAGACCAGTACATCAGCATTATCCTCACCGGAAACATGTTCAGCAACGTTTACGCAAAGAAAGGCTACGAAAGCCGGCTACTTAGCCGTACCACGGAAGATGCCGTCACCGTCACCTCCCCGCTTATCCCATGGAATACCTGCGGCATGACGCAAGCCACCATCTTGAGTGTACCCACACTGACCTACCTTCCTATTGCTTCTTCAACCTTATCAGTCCGGTAATGAGCATCTTTATTGCTGCTATCGGATATAAAATAATTAAAAAACCGGTGAACAATCCTGGATAGGCATTGTTCTTGCAATAAACTTATAACGAACAATTTATTTAAACCTAAACAAAAAAAGATTCGATTATGAAAAAGTTTATTGCATTAGCAGCAGTAGTATTGGTAAGCATGGCAACAACGACCATGTATGCACAAGAGAGTAGAGCAGAAAAGCGCGCAGACCGTAAAGCCCAAAGAGACGCAGAACGTGCACGCCTGAAAGCTGAAGAACAAGCACAGGATGCCATTTCGTACGATGACGCAATGGCGGCCTTGAAAGCTCACCAGTTCGTAATGGAGGCAGACCAAGTGATGTTCCGCAACGGACAGACCGCATTTGTAAATTCCAACACCAACTTCGTATTGGTCAACCAAGGACGTGGCACCGTGCAGGTAGCCTTCAACACCGTATACCCGGGTCCTAACGGCATTGGCGGTGTAACAGTAGACGGAACCGTATCGGACATCCAAATGACTACCGACAAACGGGGCAACGTGAATTGCAACTTCAGCATCCAGGGTATCGGCATTTCCGCCCAGATATTCCTTACGCTGACCAATGGCGGGAACAACGCAACCGTAACCATCAGCCCGAACTTCAACTCCAACACCATGACTTTGAGCGGGAACCTGGTTCCACTGGAACAATCCAACATATTCAAGGGACGTTCCTGGTAAAACCCTTATATAAATATATATATTCCCACTCCGCCACAAATCACACTAAAAAGTGTACATTTGTAGCGGAGTTTTTTATATACCAATGTCATGAGAGAATTTATCATTGCAGACAATCAAGATATCACCAAAGCAGGCATGATGTTCCTATTGGGCAGACAGAAAGACACCTCCCTGCTGCTGGAAGCCGACAACAAGGCAGAACTGATACAGCAACTACGCCTGCACCCCGCTGCCGTTGTCATTTTGGACTATACCCTTTTTGATTTTTCGGGAGCCGAAGAGCTGATAGTACTCCACGAACGCTTCAAGGAAACCGATTGGCTCCTCTTTTCCGACGAATTGAGCCTACCGTTCCTGCGCCAGGTATTGTTCAGCAGCATGGCATTCGGCGTAGTGCTGAAGGATAATTCCAAAGAAGAGATACTGACCGCACTCCAATGCGCCTCACGCAAGGAGCGATTCATCTGTAATCACGTCAGTAACCTGCTGCTCGCAAGCAACGGTTCCTCCTCCCCCACTCATCCTACCATCAAAGATGATTTACTGACTACTGCCGAACGGAGTATCCTGAAAGAGATAGCTCTGGGGAAAACAACCAAAGAAATAGCCGCCGAACGAAACCTCAGCTTCCATACGGTAAACAGCCACCGGAAGAATATCTTCCGGAAACTGGGTGTAAACAATGCGCACGAAGCCACCAAATATGCCATGAAGGCAGGCATCGTAGACTTGGTGGAGTATTATATATAAATCTCCCCGCTCCCGACACACAGCCGGGCATCAGCATCATACACCACTCCGAACTGGCCCGGAGCAATGCCTTGCAGCTTTTCTTCCGAAACAATGCGGTAACCCTCCGCCTCCTTTTGCAACCTGCCTTTGACAAACTCCGGCGCATGGCGTATCTTGAAAGTCACCTCCACCTCTTCCTGCGCTCCCTTCCAGGGATTATCCGTAATGAAATGAAAATCGTGCATACGGAATTCATAGCCGTATTGCAATGCCGTATCACATCCGCGGGACACGTAAATCACATTCTCCTCCACATCCTTACGGACAACAAACCACGGTCCTCCACCCAACCCCAATCCTTTACGCTGGCCGATGGTATGAAACCAATAGCCCCGATGCTTGCCCAACTTCCTACCCGTTTCCAACTCCACAATATCCCCTTCCCTTTCGCCAAGGAAACGACGCACAAAATCATTATAATCAATCTTTCCCAGAAAGCAGATACCCTGACTGTCACGACGTTTGGCGCTGGGCAATCCGGCACGCAGGGCTATGTCACGAACCTCATTCTTCATCAGTCCGCCCAATGGAAACCTCAGTTTGGAAACTTGCAGATAATCTATCTGTGCCAGAAAGTCGGTCTGGTCTTTCACAGAATCGGCGGCGGTACCGAGCCATGTCTTTCCATCCCTCAACACCGTAGTGGCGTAGTGCCCGGTTGCCGTTACATCGAAATCCTTCCCCACACGTTGTTCAAAGCATCCGAACTTTATCAGCTTGTTGCACATCACATCCGGATTGGGAGTCAAGCCACGTCTTATTTTATCAATGGCATAAGCCGCCACCCGGTCCCAATACTCCCGGTGCAGGTCCACTACTTCCAACGATAATCCATAACGCCGGGCAATGGCAGAAGCCATCTCCATATCCTCTTCCGCAGAGCAGTCCATATAATCGGCATCGTCCCTCCCTATTTTGATATAAAATAGAGAAGGACGGTAACCTTGTTCGCAAAGGAGATGTACCACCACGGAGCTGTCTACACCTCCCGACAATAATACAGCAATATTCATTCTATCGTATACTGTTATTCTTTTAAACTCTGTCAAACGCCTGGGACAAGTCGTCCAGCAAATCATCGATATGTTCTGTCCCGATGGAGAGGCGGACCGTGCCCGGTTTGATGCCTTGCTCCTCCAATTCCCGTGCACTCAATTGGGAGTGGGTAGTGGTGGCAGGATGGATAACCAGGGATTTCACATCGGCCACATTGGCAAGCAACGAGAATATCTGCAAACTGTCAATAAACGTCTGCGCTTCCTTCACACCGCCCCGCACCTCAAACGTAAAGATAGAGCCGCCTCCATTCGGAAAATATTTCCCGTAAAGCGCGTGGTCAGGATGCTCAGGCAGGGACGGGTGGTTCACGGCTGCCACTTTGGGATGCTTCTTCAGGAATTCAACCACTTTCAAGGCATTCTCCACATGACGTTCCACGCGAAGTGACAACGTCTCCAATCCCTGCAACAGAATGAAAGCATTGAAAGGACTGATTGTGGCACCGGTATCACGCAACAATACGGCACGGATACGGATGGCATAGGCAGCAGGACCGGCAACGTCAACGAAACGTACTCCATGATAACTCGGGTCCGGCTCCGTCAGTTGGGGAAACTTCCCCGAAGCCACCCAGTCGAACTTGCCGCTATCTACAATAACACCACCCAAGGAGGTACCATGCCCTCCGATGAACTTCGTTGCCGAATGGACTACAATATCCGCCCCATGCTCTATGGGACGAATCAAGTAAGGAGTACCGAAGGTGTTATCTATAATCAGAGGAATCCGGTGACGGTGTGCTATTTCAGCAACGGCATCAATGTCAATGATGTTGCAATTCGGATTGCCCAGCGTTTCAATGAATACCGCCTTGGTATTCTCCTGAATCGCTTTCTCGAAATTGTCCGGATTCTCCGGGTCCACAAAAGTAACGGTAACCCCGTAGGCAGGCAATGTGTGGGCCAGTAGATTATACGTTCCGCCGTAGATGGTCTTAGCCGCCACGATATGGTCGCCTGCACGGGTGATATTCTCAAAGGCATAAGTGATGGCTGCCGCACCCGAGGCTACGGCCAATCCGGCAACACCGCCTTCCAAAGCCGCCACACGTTTCTCGAACACATCCTGTGTGGAATTCGTCAACCGCCCGTAAATATTCCCCGGGTCCTGCAAGCCAAAGCGGGCTGCCGCATGGGCCGAATTACGGAATACATACGAAGTTGTCTGATAGATAGGTACGGCGCGGGCATCAGTTGCCGGGTCGGGTTGTTCTTGTCCAACGTGAAGTTGTAGAGTCTCAAAGTGCAATTTCTTTGTTTCCATTGTCGTTTGTATTTTAGATGAATAAACCGTTTCTCATTCGGATGTTGCAAAGATAGAGCGATAAGCCGGGGCAGACAATGACACAGATTAGGGAATTTTATACCACAATTGTGGTAGATAAGCAAGCTATTTTCTATTTTTAGATAAGACAGGCTGCATTTCGGCAAAACTTTTTCATGCAAGCATGAAAGTTCTGCACTCAATTTGCACTATCTTTGCCCCCATGAAAGCAAGAAATACACTGATACTCATATTGGGAATCTTTATTCTTCCCATCTATCTGACTTCCTGCGGGGTGGACCGCTGGAAGGAGTATGCCGGACAGACCCAGACAGACCGCTGGATTGACGATACCATGCGTGTGTGGTACTATTGGGTAGACGACATTCCCCATACCAACGACCTGAACTATTTCCAGGCCCCTTTCACTTTCTTTGCCTCGCTCAAATCCAAAGAGGACAAGTTCTCCACCATCGACAGCCTGGTCAGCGTCACCACTACCCGCAGCATCCCCTATACGGATTACAGCTACGGATTCCAGTTCACCACCAACCGGATAGAAGTAGAAGGAGAAGATAATGCCATTGTTGCACAGATTCTTTACGTTGCCGACGGAAGCCCGGCCTCGGAAATCGGGCTGAAACGGGGTGACTGGATTATGAAGATGGACGGGAACTTCATTACCGAACAGAATTATAAGAAACTGTATGGAAGTAGTGCCATGGAGCTGACAGTAGGTTATTACGACGTGGAGAAAAATGCCATTGTTGCTTACGACAAACCCAAGCAGATAGCATCGGCGCGTCCCGTCAACGACAACCCGGTGCACTATAAGAATGTATATACATCGGGCAGCAAGAAAATAGGTTATCTGGTCTACAACCATTTCAGTTCCGGCCCCACGGACAACAGCAATGAATATGACAACGACCTGCGCAGCGCATTCCAATATTTCGCATCACAGCAAGTCAACGAATTCATCCTTGACTTGCGCTACAACAACGGTGGATTATTGAGTTGCGCAGAATTGCTGTGTACCATGCTTGCACCTTCCTCCGCCTTGGGGCAAGAGTTGGGATACCTGGAATTCAGCAACCGCTTCAACCCGCAGATAGTGCCGTTCACCCTGAACTCCGGACTCATCGGAAACGGAGCAAACCTGAACCTGAACACTCTCTACGTACTTACCAGCAGCCAGACTGCCTCTGCCTCCGAAATGGTGATTAACTGTCTCGACCCGTATATGGATGTTGTCATCATCGGCGGCACTACCGTAGGCAAGAATGTAGGTTCCAGGAATTTCTCCAGCCCCGAACTGATGATAACGATGAATCCCATCGTCTGCAAGATATACAATTCGGAAGGGAAATCTGATTATGAATCCGGATTCCAACCGGCCTACTCGGGATATGTAGTGAATGAGATGAGCGACATGTCACGTTTCCTGCCCTTTGGAGATACCAACGAAGCCTTATTGAGCACTGCACTCGGTGCCATTGACGGAAGCATACAACCGCCCGCACAAGAAGATACCCGTTCTTTAAAAGTGACCACCCTCGCAAACTCCATTGAACGCCGGGCAAGCCATGCCGTACGTATCCAATAAAAAGACAAACAGGATGAAACTAAACAGAAGAGTTACAATCACCACCCGATTTTCGGGAATCATCTTCAGCCTGCTGCTTCTCTGTGGACTGGCAGCTTGCAGCGATGATAACAATGGCAGTGATACGCCAGAACCGGAGCCGTCAACCTACCCCACCACTCCTTTCTCCAAAATCGAGCTAAAAGAAGTGATAGAGAGCGATGCGCAACCGGTTACTGCCACCCACACCTACCTTTACAACAGTGCAGGCAGGCTGACCGGCTACACCGGCAAACAGAGCTTTACAGCAGGAGATGAACTCTTCGAGATAGAAAATACCACTACCGTCGAATACAAGGACCATCAAGCCGTGATAACCGACGAAGCGGGTACAGTATCAACCTACACACTGAATGACAAAGGCTATGCCACCACTTGTACCAGTCAGGATATGGCAGGAAATACCCGTACTTACACCTTCTCCTACCTCATCAACACCGAAGACAAATACTATCTGGAAAACATCACAGAAAAGCTGGACGACGGAAAAGAATACTCATCCATCACAATAGACTACAGCAACTTCCGGGCATTGCGCATACAGCAAAAGGTAGACACTTTTGAGCACAATAGTACGGCTACCACACCATCAGGCGATGAAATTGCAAATATCTCCGAAATACCAAGCCTATTCATTACGGACATGTATCCGCTTTCCATGCATGCGGTTGCCATATACGGGAAGATATTGGGAGAACCTACAAACTATCTGATTACCCAACTCATCCCGGACAGCAACGGAGAAAGTGAAGAGACCACCACCTATACTTATACGTTGGATAACCGGGGTATCGTCACTTCCTGCCATGCAGTCGTCAGGCATATAAGGAACGGCTACGAGCAGAACTACACGCGCACCGTGAACTATACCATCGAATAATAAGTTACTTACTTCTTGAAGAACTTGTCGAAGAAAAGGACGTGATAGTCTATGGAGTTGTTCCAATACGTTCCGGAATGTCCACCGGGACGGGTAATGAAGTCATGGTCTATCTTGTGTTCCAATAGGCGCTTGTGCAGGTCCTTGTTCACTTCAAGAAAGAAATCGGCCTCACCGCAGTCGATGATTAGCGCCAAGTCTCCATTTACAATCTTATCCAGCTGGTTGACCACCGTATGCGCATCCCAAGATGCCTTGTTGGCAGCAAACTCTCCCAACTGCTTGCTCATTTCCCAATTCTGGGGGAACGGCCGTATATCCACTCCTCCACTCATACTGCCCGCCGCACCGAACACATCCTTATGGCGGATAGCACTCCACAAAGCACCGTGGCCGCCCATACTGAGGCCACTGATGGCACGTGCCTTTCTATCGGGAATGGTAGCATAATGTCCGTCAGTATACTTCACCAGTTCCGAGGTGACAAAAGTCTCATAACGGTAGGCAGGATTCTTCGGACTGTCCCAATACCAACTGTTCTTGCCGTCCGGACATACAAATATGATTCCTTTCTCATCCGCCATCTGCGGCAATTCCGGTTTCAGCTGTACCCAGCTCCGCGCATTGCCGCTATAACCATGCAACAGATAAACCACCGGACAAGCCTGCTTGCCGATACCTTATCAGGCAATACATACACAACTTTTACATCCTTATTCATGGCTGCACTTCTCACCAGTACCGTGTCTACACGTGCCGCCTGCAACATTACGGCAGACAGACACCACAAAAGCCCCAAGGCAATAATTCTTTTTTTCATCTATTTATTGTTTATTTTTTCTAACGGATGGCAATATTAACAATAAATACTGAAAAATCATTATCTTTGCCTCACAAACTATTCAAAATCCACTATGGAATTTATTATCATTTTACTTTTACTTATTTTGAACGGCATTTTTGCCATGTATGAAATCGCCTTAGTCTCCTCAAGTAAAGCACGTCTTGAAACTCTTGTCGGAAAAGGAAACAAAAGAGCCAAAGGAGTATTGAAACAACTGGAAGAGCCCGAAAAGTTCCTCTCTACCATCCAAATCGGTATTACCCTTATCGGTATCGTATCCGGTGCCTATGGTGGTGCCACCATCGCTGATGACGTAGAACCGCTGTTCCTCCTCATTCCGGGAGCAGCCGCCTATGCCAAGACTCTCGCCATGATTACCGTAGTAGCCATCATCACCTATCTGTCGCTCATCATAGGCGAGCTGGTGCCCAAGTCCATCGCCTTGAACAATCCGGAACGATGGGCCACCATGCTCAGCCCCTTCATGATTGTGCTGACCAAGATTTCCTATCCGTTTGTATGCCTGCTGAGCGCTTCCACCAAACTGATGAACAAACTCATCGGACTGAACAGCGGCGAGGAACGCCAAATGACACAAGACGAACTGAAGATGATTCTGCACCAAAGCTCGGAACAAGGCGTCATCGACAAAGACGAAACGGAAATGTTGCGTGACGTGTTCCGCTTCTCGGACAAAAGAGCGAATGACCTGATGACCTATCGCCGCGACATCGTTGTACTCCATCCCACAGACACACCGGAAGAGGTGCTGCGTATCATCCACGAAGAACACTTCAGCAAATATCTCCTGGTGGAGCGAGGAAAAGACGAGATTATCGGTGTGGTTTCCGTAAAGGATATCATCTTGATGATGGGCGGCGAACAACCCTTCAACTTACGTAGTATTGCACGCCCTGCTTTGTTTATTCCGGAAAGTTTGTATGCAAAGAAAGTTTTAGAGCTGTTTAAGAAGAACAAAAACAAGTTCGGAGTTGTTGTAGACGAGTATGGAAATACAGAAGGTATCATCACCCTGCACGATTTGACGGAAAGTATCTTCGGAGACATCCTCGAAGAGAATGAAACGGAAGAAGAGGAAATCGTTGTCCGTCAGGACGGTTCCATGCTGGTGGAAGCTTCCATGAATCTGGATGACTTTATGGAGGTGATGGGCATTATGAATTATGATGACCTGAAAGAAGAAGACTTCACCACCTTGAGCGGTCTTGCCATGTTCCTGATAGGACGGGTGCCGAAAGCCGGAGACTTGTTCAGCTACAAAAACCTGGACTTCGAAGTGGTGGATATGGACCGCGGACGGGTGGACAAGCTGCTCGTCATCAAGAAAGAAGAAGATGAATAACAAACGCTATTGCGTCTTTATAATTAACTTAAACCATTAAAGCAATGAAAAAAGTAATGATGATTGCAGCCCTTGCCGCTGCATTGGTATCCTGCCAATCAAAAGGAACTCAGAACAATGACGCCGTCGCCATGGACGAAAGTGTAATGGCTGTTGCCGGCAATGACTCGTCTGCCGTAGCCGTATACGAAGGAATCCTTCCTGCCGCCGACGGTCCGGGCATCCAGTATGTATTGAGCGTAGACAGTGTAGGTCCCGACGGAGAAAGCGGCTACACGCTGGTAACAACTTATCTGGATGCCGAAGGCCCCGGAAAGAACAAGAGCTTTACTTCCAAAGGGAAGAAAGAAGTTATCCAGAAAGACGTCGACAACAAGAAGAAAACAGCCATCAAGCTGACCCCGAACGACGGGGACACTCCGGTGTACTTCGTAGTAGTGAACGACACGACCCTGCGCCTTGTCAACGACAGCCTGCAGGAGGCAGTGAGTGACTTGAATTATGACATCATCCAGGTGAAATAGTCCATCCTTACTTATAAGAAAGAACGGTACAGCCGGAATTACTGGATTCAGTGGTTCCGGCTTTACCTCACGAATCTACAAAAAGCCTAATGTTTGTTCAAACTCTCTTGTAAACTCCTCTTTCTTATGGTTTGCATTATAAAAAGGTAACCCTATCAGCACATAGTCGTTGTTGCTTTCCACTACAACATGCTTCATTCCATATCTGGCGGTGATGTCGGCCAAGAACCGTTCTTTCCACGCATCCTTTTCCAGCAATCCGTCACCCTTCGGTTCTATGAACACCTGCATATAGAGTTTGCGCCCGTCCAGTTTGTTGAGCAGCAAGAGGAAGTCCGGCTCGAAAGCTTCTCCCCGGTCGTTGTAAATCTTATAGACTTCCTCATTGCGCAACAAAGTCACATGGTCGTAGCTGCTCTTCAAATTGCCTATATAGCCTTTGATGAGTTCTATTAACGAACGCTCCTCACTGGTACCCCAAAAGTTGTCCAAAGCATACCACTCTTTTTCTTTCAAGTCTTGGGCCAACCGAAGGTTCTCCTCTCTTCCCTCCTTGTTCTCGTCTATCAGCTTCTCTTTTGTATCGGGAAAACAATCACTGAGCCGTTTTAGATGGAATTTGCTCCCCACATAAGGCTGGTCGAAAACGTCTATCTCCGCCTCCACCTTTTGGAAGAACCGGATAAGGATTTTCAGTTTGTCCTTGTTCGATATTTGATGGAGGGACGATGTCTCTTTTCCGCATACGATGCTGATGCTCAGGTTGCCTAGGTATTGCCCGAAGAACTCTTTCATGCCTTGCACCCGGAATCGTTGGCGCAGATGGTCGAACTTCAGCAGGGAATCGGCTTTCATCGTTGCCACCCGCCAAGCCTTGTAGGCGATGTGCCGCTCAAATTGGGAAAATGCGCGGGTAATCGTAGTGCTGTCGGTTGTAGTGACCATGCGTATTTCGCGCTCGTCACTTTCCGATTCAAAGTCAGGTTTCGACTCTTCCACGGTATCAGAATCCAACCGATAGACAAACGACCAGTTATCTGATGGAAACTCTGCCCGTTTTCGATTGGGATTTTCTATGCGTTCGTTTACGAATAGGAGAGTGTTCTCCAAATCTTTCTTCACATCAGGCTTGATGCTGAAGCGGTAGTTCTTGCGTCGGTCTGTCACGATGCCTTTTTCCTTCAGTCCCCTTATCAACTCGCTGATGTAGCGGTGCTCGTTTTCGCTATGGAAATAAAACTCTTCGAGCACACGAAGCTCGTTCGTCAAGTCATCATCAAACCTACGCCTATTACCCGTCACCCCATTTACCGGAAACGGGAAATAGCGCACGCCACGACCTATGAGCTGTATCTCCGAAGTGGTGTTGCTGCCGCTTTTCCGCGCTCCGGTCTTGGTGGTGGTCTCATCGCGCCCGTTGTAGAGGCGCACTATGTCGTAGAGGTTCTTCACATCCCATCCCTCGGTGAGGCGTTGCACGGTGAAGATGCCCCGGATGGGATTGGTTCGCTCCTCCAGACTGTTGAGCAGGCGGTTGATGTCCTCATCGGTTTTCTCCGTCTTGGTCTTGTTGCTCTTGCTGTTGGTCACCAGCACATTACGTCCAGTAAAGTTGTCTTGCAGATATTCCACTATCTCCTGCTTGGAGATGCCCTCCTCCCTTATGAAGCGGCGAATGTCTATCAGCTACTGGCACCGCGCCTGTAGGTTTCTTCGCCATCAAAGAGGTCAGCCTTCACGATAGGCTCGTCCACAAAGCAGAAATCCTGCGGCTGAAGTTCCTTTATCAGTTTCAAGAAATCGGTGTATGCTTGGTTGGACTCCTCGATGGTGCGGCTACGGAAAAGCATTACGGGTTTGAAATTTTCTATCCCGTATTTCAATGCGATGCGGTGGCGATACCAGTTGAAAAGCAATGCCTGCAAGATGCGTTTCCTCACATCGTAGGAAGAGGAAATCAAGTTCAGCTCCTTGGTACCCTTCTTCAGTACGAAGTCTTTGAGGTCGAACTTGGCAATCAACTTGTCCTCGTATTTCTTTCGGACGGCTTCATCGGCAGGGATGGTGGCGGTAAATTCGAGCAGCACATTGCGGTTGCCGTGTTGTTGTTCCTTTTCTTGTCCTTTCCAGCCTTTGTACAGCAGATGCCAGCTCACGGTGGCCTCCCACGAACGCTCCACGTCACCGGCGGCACTCCGGTCGGTCAGTTCCTTTTCAAAAGCATCGCTCAAAACATTTGCCCTCGTCAGGCTGTTCAGGTGGTGGGCTTCATCGCCCATCAGCACAATGTCCCTACGCTGGAGGTCACTGAGGATCAAAGCGTTTTCTCCCTCCTTATAGATTTCGTTGTGGAGTTTCTGAATGGAAGTGAACTTTATTTGCAAATCATCGGTATAACTGCTGAACACGTCCACCCCGCGGATGTTCACCACCTGTCCGTCTATGTGAATCGTATCGCTGAACAAATACTTGGGATGAGACTTCTGTATGAAGTTCTCCTGCGTTTTGCCCACTATCACCGTTTGGTTCACAAAGAAGATGAAGTTGCGGTAGCCCTGCTTGTAGTAATAGAGCAGTAAGGCGGCCATCAGCAAGGTTTTTCCCGAACCGGTGGCCATGTTGAACATCAGATGATTGGGCGTGTCCGCCTCGCCTTTCTGCTTGCGGATTTGCTCATTGAGCAGAAAGTTTTCCAAAGCCGTGCGTTGCCATTCAAAGAGAGGATAACGCAGGTTGTCGGTGATATAGGCGTAATCCTTGGGGTGCGGCTTGGTGAGTCCCAAGTCGAATGCCTTTTCCTTCAAGGTTTGATAGAGTACCATACGCTTATAATTGTTTGTAGAAGTTATCTGTCAACACGATGTCTTCGGAGGTAAGCCCGAATTGCTCATCATTCATCTCGTCACGGTTCACCCACATTTGGTTGAGGTCGAGCATACGGGCAAAGATTTCTTTCTGCCGTTCCAAAGGCAAGGCTTTGAAGGTATCTTCGCGCATCACCCGTTCTTCAAACTCTTTCACGTTGAGGTTGTAGTGCAGGAAATAGCGTTGACTCAGGGTGGTGAACAACGCAACCAGTTCATCGTAGCTCCGTGTGGCGGTAATCAGTTCCATGGCCTGCTCGTTCTTCTTGGCAAGTTCCAGATAGACAAAGGAACCGCCGCCTTGCCAATGGACGGATTTGGAAATGCCGCCCTGCTCGCCAGAGATGACTTTTTGGAGACGGGTAAGACATAGGCTTTCAATATAGTCCATTTGTTCAATTCCGATATATTGTCGGTTGAGCTTGTGGGCAACGGCGGCGGTGGTGCCGCTGCCTAAGTGATAATCCAGTATTATATCATTTTCTTCTGACATTGAAAGAATGATATTACCGATTAATAACTCTGGTTTTGGATTATCAAATGCCTTTTCATCATTATCGATGTTGAACAATTTTCGCAATTCATCTGTTGCATCTTGATTTTGCCCCCAATCCAATAACAAATCCGTGATGGTCTTTCCTGACAATTCCTCTTCCTTTGTTTTGAATCGCCTAAAAGAGCATCTTTCTGTTATGTACATCAAATCATTAGAACAAAATTTATCAATTTCTTTCTGACTGACCCGATATTTTGCCTTTGCACGAAATGAGTTGATAGTCCTACCATTTTTAATTACTACATCATCCAAAAATGTGGTAGTCATTGTTTTGTTTTTATAATCTCCTGATTTGATGAAGTAGTTATCAACACCCATAAACCGGATTCCAGCAGGTATTTCTCGTATTGATATATTATTGTCCGCATTATCTATACGTTTAGTACTATCTGAAGTCTGTCCTAATTGTAATTTGTCGACACATGATTCATCTTTTGCATAAATAAGAATAGATTCCATTACTCCTGCAATTCTAGATAAAAAAGAAGGCTGTTTCTTTTTCTTCCAATGCAAGTTTCCTATAAAATTCTTACGACCAAACACCTCATCTAGTAAGATATGCAGATATGGCATCTCTGGTGTACCAACAATCCCATTGGCGTTACTTCTACTTGTATCAATAGACAATACTATCAACCCATCATTACTTAATAAGTTTTTGGCTATTTCAAGTCTGTTCTTCATGAAGGATAACCATGAAGAATGGCTAAAGGAATCATTATATTTAAAACCATCTTTCCCCGTATTGTACGGCGGGTCAATATAAATCAGCTTCACCCTCCCCGCAAACTCCTTTTGCAGGGAGTGCAGAGCCAGCAGGTTGTTCCCTTTGATAAGCAAATTGTCGGTAATCATCCCGTTTTCATCCCGATGAAAATCCGTTACGGGATGCTCGCCCTCGCTATCATAACACCGGGCATGGGTAAACGCTTTGGGAGCAAAGAGCTGGTCTATCTCATCGCGAGCCAGCACTTCGTTGTAAAACACTTCACGCCGTTTGTTCAACGTCTCTTTGTAATCCTTGCTACCGGCATCGAAACCGAATGAAGCATCCGTGCCCTCCTCGGTGCTTTGACCGCCTTCGAGTACGCAATCTTTGAAAGGGAAGTTCAGCACCACTTCTCCCCTATCCATCAGGGAGCTGTCGCCCAGATACAACCCGATTTGTTGACCCAAATATGCAGAATAAGAGTTATGGGATGAACTGTAGTTGATGAATTCCTTGAAGGCGCGTTCGTTGAACACCGTTGCTTCGCCTATCTGTTTGAAGAAGGCGGCGCGAGTTTTTTCGTCTGCCAAGAGCTTGGCAATCAGTTCGGGCTTCAAGGCGTTGACATCTTCCAGCAATTGGGGGATGCGCAGACCGTAGCCGTCTTCGGTGGCATAGCCGCCCTGCTTGAGCAACTCTTCGGTGTAGGCTTTCAATCCGTTGTTTTCCATGTGGGACTGTTGTTTATCATGGAGCAGCAGCCATCAAATCCCATACACGCTTCTTATGCCCCGCATCTGTCTATACTATAAGATATAAGAAGGGTGTGAGCCTTCTTATTGCGTTCTGCGAGGTAGCGTAGGAAATGAAACCTCTCCACTCTAAATAAGATACCCACACCCAATCCAGGTTGTGAGCACTTCTATAATTAGAGTGGACGGTTCATCCTATACGGAATGTCCCTTACCTATTATCTTCGGTTGTTCTTATATCTCTTAAAAGTTTCCTACGCTTTTAGCAGAACGCGAAATAATAGCTAATGCTTCACTATGTTACTAATACGTTGTTTTTAAATTCACTAATTTATGGAAGGCGGGCGTTGCCGCCAGCCTTCACTCCAGCGGCAAAGATAATGCTTTTTGGGATAAACTTCATATAAATCACCCGTCAAACTATGGCAAAAAACTTCTGAAGTATCAATGAAAAACATTCCAAGTGCAGGGGATAAAGTTGGAGAAGATAGGGAAATAGTTCTGTTTTAGCCCTTGGTTTTTCTATCCCAAGGCTTGGGATAGAAAACCAAGGCTTGGGACGCATATCCCCAACCTTGGGACACACTTTGTGCAACGACCGTCTATTCCTACGACTCTAACTACCACTAATTCAAAGGATATTAGGCAAGAAATCTTCCGAAGGGCTTGACTTTTTATCACAACTAACGTAAAAATCGAAGATTTTTATCTATGTTTGTGGAATAAAAGCATTGAGTATGATAGAACAAATCTTTATAGAAAACTACAAATCTATCCGTAAAGCAAAGATTAAGTTAAACAACCTGAACGTATTGATAGGCTCCAACGGTGTAGGAAAGAGTAACTTCGTCTCTTTCTTTGAGTTGGTGCAAGCCATGCTGAACCAGCGTTTGGGGAGCTACATTCTCAGCCGAGGAGGCATCGAACGTATGCTATACCAAGGAAGAAAACAAGCAAACCGTATTCCACAGACTTGATACAGAAGAACTGGCAGCTTGGATTGATGAGCACAATATCGACGACATCTCAATACAACTCCCAAAGGTGCGCCTTCCAAACGAATCATAACAATCAAGGATGATTATGACAAGGTATTGGAGGGTAACTTAATTGCATTGGAAGTCGGATTTGCCAAGATAATAGAGAAATGTCCACGGTTCAAAGCATGGATAGAAAGACTGGTTGAATCGTGTAAAAACAATTGATATGAAGAAACAAATTGCAGTATTGGCCGCTTCACTGCTTATGCTGGCAGGATGTGGCTCCGTACCCGTCACCGGACGGAAACAAGTGCTTTTAGTGTCGGACCAGGAAGTATTGACCTCCAGCCTGACGCAGTATAAGGACTATATGAAGAGTGCTCCCAAGTCAAACTCCGCGGCACAATCGGCTATGGTGACACGCGTTGGAAAAAGGATTGCAGCCGCCACCGAGCAATACCTGAAACAGAACGGACTGGCCGATGAAGTGAAAAACTTCTCATGGGAATTCAATCTGGTAAAGGATAATCAGGTAAACGCTTTCTGCATGCCCGGTGGAAAAATCGTAGTATATGAAGGACTGATGAAATTGGTTTCCTCGGACGACGAACTGGCGGTAGTCATCGGCCACGAAGTGGCACACGCCGTAGCTAAACATAGCAATGAACGCATGAGCCAACAAATACTGGCACAATACGGTGCACAAATATTGAACCAATCGCTGTCACAAAAAAGTGCCGCTATGCAGACCATTGCCAATCAAGTATATGGCGTCGGTGCACAATACGGAGTAATGCTGCCTTTCTCCCGCAAACACGAAACGGAAGCCGACTACATGGGACTCATTTTCATGCGCATGGCAGGATATAATCCAGACGTAGCAATCAAGTTCTGGCAGAAGATGTCGGCAGGCAGCAGCGCCAAAGTGCCCGAACTGATGAGCACACACCCCAGCGACACACGCCGCATCAGCGATATACAGAAGCATTGCCGGAGATTAAGGCTAAATACAGATAGCAGTTACAAAGGATATATGGAAACGTTAAACAATAAAACCGGAAACATATATGGCCGATAATTATCTTGAAAATCAGTACGAACAATACCAGGCACGCAAAGCAGCTTGGGAGAAAGCGAAAAAATCCGGTAAGGCACAAACGCTACATAAGCCGACACTTCCCCTCAAAAAAGACGGAAAGAAAGTTTTCGTTACCGGAGGTGCAGGGGGTATTGGCAAAGCCATTGTAGAAGCCTTCTGCAAGCTTAATTACCAAGTAGCCTTTTGTGACAAGAATGAACTGAAAGGGCAGCAAACCGCCCAAGCCACCGGAGCACAATTCTATCCCGTCGACCTAAACAGCAAAGAAGCATTGGAACTGTGCCTGCAAAATATTTTCAAGGAATGGGGAGATATTGACATTATTATAAACAATGCCGGCATCAGTGAATTCTCTCCCATCACAGAAACGAGTGTGGAGACGTTCGATAAAATATTGTCTGTGAATTTACGTCCGGTATTCATTACTTCACATGCGTTGGCAGTACACCGCAAAAGTCAAAACAACACGAATACCTACGGAAGAATCATTAATCTCTGTTCTACGCGCTATCTGATGAGTGAACCGGGCAGTGAAGGATATGCAGCTTCCAAAGGAGGCATCTATTCGTTGACGCATGCGTTGGCTTTATCGCTTGCAGAGTGGCATATCACGGTCAACTCCATCTCTCCGGGCTGGATTCAGACACACGATTATGAACAATTACGGGCAGAAGACCATTCGCAACACCCCTCCGGACGGGTTGGCAAACCGGAAGATATTGCCCGTATGTGCGTATTCCTATGTCAAGACGAAAACGACTTCATCAATGGCGAAAACATAACCATTGACGGAGGCATGACCAAAAAGATGATTTACTGGGAATAGCCCTTTTATAAAACAATCTGTCCAACATAATAATTATAGGATATGCACATGAAAAAGTCTTTTATAGGAATCCTGGCAGCAACCATCATCCTCAGCGGATGCGGCACAAGCCAGATGGCTGCAGGCGACCCTAACGCAGTGCTCGCAGGAGCTGCCATCGGAAGTAATGTAGGCGGTGCCATCGGCGGGCTGATAGGTGACAGTAACGGAGGCTGGCGAGGAGGATACCGGGGTTCCGCCATCGGCACCATCATAGGAACTATTGCGGGAGCTGCCATTGCCAATGCAGCCACAGCCCCCAAAAAGCAGGAGGAGTACAGCTACCGGATAGAAAGGACACAGCCCTATCCCCCGCAATCCGGAAGACAGCCGCAAGCATCGGCCATCGACCACCTGAGGATACGGAATATACGTTTCATTGACGACAGCCGCGACCACGTCATCAATTCGGGCGAAAACTGTAAAGTGATTTTTGAAATCATGAACGAAGGAAACAAAACAGCCTACAACGTAGTGCCGGTGGTGGCGGAAACCACGGGCATGAAGCGTATTTACATATCGCCGTCGGTCATGATAGAGCAAATAACTCCGCACAACGGTGTGAAATACACCGCCAACATCAGTGCCGGAGAACGGATAAAGACGGGTAACGTCACCATACGCATAGCCATAGCCGACGAGTACGGAGACGAATATGACTGGCAAGAGTTTTCGTTGCCCACACAACGGTAGAACAATGTCTTAATAGTAGTTTTTAAAAAGAAATGGAACAACAGCAATCTTCTTTCAAAGAAAAAGAACGCATAGAATTACGGGAACCCCGACGCTTCAAAGTCACCATCTACAATGATGACTTCACCACCATGGAGTTTGTGGTAAAGGTACTCACCACCGTCTTTTACAAATCATCGGTAGAAGCGGAAACACTGATGCTGCAGGTGCACAAGAGCAACTCCGCGGTAGTGGGCATCTACTCATACGACATCGCCCACTCCAAAGTACAGAAAGCCACCCGCATGGCACGCAATGAAGGTTTCCCCCTCCGGCTCACCGTCACCCCGGAGGAAGAAGAATAAGAAGAAAGAAACAATATGGATATAAAAAATACGATATTCGTAAACCAAGCATTCGCTTCCGCACAAAGAAAAGCCGAGTCTTACCGGCACGAGTTCATCATGCCCGAACATCTGCTGAGCGCATCATAGAGCAAGACCCATTCATCCACACCCTGCAAGATACCTTCTACAATTATGTGGAGCTCAGCATCTCGCTGGAAAACTATCTGACGGAAGAAGTGGAAACTATCCCCGATAATGTGGAATACGAGTTGGGACTTTCCGCCCAGCTCAGCTCACTCCTGCAACATGCCTACATGGTGACAGAGTATTCCAGCGCCGAAGAGCTGGGTGTTCCCCATCTGATACAAGGCTTGCTGCAACTGGAAGATTCCTGGGCATGCCATTTCCTGAAGGAAGCAGTCGGCGGCGACCTGCCCGAATTCCTCAGTCTGCTCATTACCCACTACGAGGAAGCTGAGCTGGCAGAAGAAGCAGGCGGTGTACAATCCCCCGATGAACAAGAGAAAACAGAACCGTGGCGTAACTACGTGACCTGCCTCAACGACCGCCTGGCAGACCACAACCCGCTTATCGGCAGGGAGATGGAGTTGGAGCGAACCATACAAGTGCTCTGCCGCAAAGAAAAGAACAACCCGTTGCATGTGGGCGAACCCGGCGTAGGCAAAACAGCCCTTGCCTATGGGCTTGCCGCCCGTATCGAAGCGGGCAACGTTCCCGAACGGCTTGCCGGCTTCCGCATTTATGAGCTGGACTTGGGCAGTCTACTGGCAGGCACACAATATCGCGGCGATTTCGAGAAGCGGCTGAAAAGTATCATGGAAGGCATCGGTCGTGAGGGAAATGCCATCGTCTACATCGACGAGATACACAACCTGATAGGCGCCGGACGCACGGGCGAAGGCTCCATGGATGCCTCCAACATGCTGAAGCCCTATCTGGAAACCGGGGCAATACGTTTCATCGGCTCCACCACCTACGACGAGTACAACCGCTACTTCGCACGCAGCAAGGGACTGGTACGCCGCTTCCAGCAGATAGACATACTGGAACCGAGCATTGAAGAAGCCATACATATCGTAGAAGGTCTGAAAGAGAAATACGAAACCTACCACGGCGTCACCTACGAGCTCGACGTCATCCCCTACGCCGTAAAGGCAAGCGCCCGCTACATCAGCGACCGTTTCCTGCCCGACAAAGCCATCGACCTGGTGGACGAAGCAGGAGCTTACCGGGAAATACATCCCACAGACTCCGGAGAACAGACCGTGGACAAGGCACTGATAACCGACATACTGGCACGTACCTGCAAAGTCAATGCCCTTGCCATGAAAGAGGACGACACCGTCGCCTTGGAAAGCCTGCACGAACGCATCAGCTCCCGCATCTACGGGCAGGAAGAAGCCGTCCGTCAGGTGGTGGAAGCTGTACAAATGTCCAAAGCAGGACTGCTGGACGAAAACAAACCGCTGGCAAGCCTGCTCTTTGTAGGCCCCACCGGAGTAGGAAAAACCGAAGTAGCCAAAGTGCTCGCCGCCGAGCTGGGCATCGCCCTACAACGTTTCGACATGAGCGAATATACCGAAAAGCATACCGTAGCCAAACTGATTGGCTCGCCTGCCGGCTACGTGGGTTACGAGGACGGCGGCCTGCTGACCGACGCCATACGCAAGACCCCAAACTGCGTGTTACTGCTCGATGAAATAGAAAAAGCGCATCCCGACGTATTCAACATCCTGCTGCAAGTAATGGACTATGCCGTACTGACCGACAACAAAGGGCGGAAAGCCGACTGCCGCCACGTAGTCCTCATCATGACCTCCAATGCCGGAGCACAATATGCCCGCCAAGCGTCCATCGGCTTCAACAGTCAGGTCACCGCCGGAGAAGCCATGCTGAAACAAGTAAAGAAAACCTTTAAGCCCGAATTCATCAACCGCCTCTCTGCCACGGTAGTCTTCCATGACATGGACCGCCCGATGGCATCACTTATCCTCGACAAGAAACTCGGAGAACTAGGCAGCAAGCTGTCTTCCCGCCAGGTGGAAATGGAATTGAGCCAGGAAGCACACGAATGGCTGCTCCAACGGGGATTTATCCCCGAATACGGCGCCCGGGAGATGGACCGCGTGATAGCTGCTCACCTGAAACCCTTGTTGATGCGAGAAATTCTGTTCGGCACATTGAAGGCAGGAGGAAAAGTCCGCGTGCAAGTGGAAAACGGAGCATTGAAACTACAACCCGCAACCGAATAACGATATGGTCTTTCAACTGACGGATAAACTTGCTTTCCCCGACCCTCACTACGGCGACCCCGACGGATTGCTCGCCGTGGGCGGTGACCTATCCATCGACCGCCTTATCCTGGCGTACTCCAACGGCATATTCCCCTGGTACGCCTTTCGGGAAGAACTGATACAATGGTGGTGCCCGATGGACCGTTTCGTCATCTTTCCGGACGAAATCCATATCTCCCACTCCATGCGTACGCTCATCAACAAAGGAAAGTACGAGGTCACCTTTAACGAAGCTTTCAGTGACGTCATACAAGCCTGCGGGGAGTTACGGATGGAACAAGAAGGCGCCTGGCTCGGAAAGGAGATGATGAAAGCCTATACACACCTGCACGAACAAGGATTCGCCGCCAGCGTGGAAGTATGGGAAGAAGAGCAATTGGTAGGTGGGCTGTACGGAGTGACCCTGGGACGTTGTTTCTTTGGAGAGAGCATGTTCTCACTCGTTCCCAGCGCCTCGAAGCTGGCCCTCATCCATCTGGCCCAATTCTTCAGGGAACATGGAGCGTCATGATAGATTGCCAGTTCGAAACCCCTCACCTCAAAACAATGGGAGGCAGGCATATCAGTTACGACGAATATATGACATACATCGAACAATAAAACAAAATCATTCGGCACACGGATGCCTGAACCAAAAACGGCTGCCGACTCCCAATTCCGACTCAGCACCGATAGTCCCGCCAAGATGCTCAATGATACTTTTACAGATAGACAAGCCTAAACCCGTGCCCTTCGCAAAGGTATTGAGCTTTACAAAGCGGTCGAACACAGTAGCCACGGCATCCGGAGCAATACCCATACCGGTGTCCGTCACAGAAAACTCTATCTGACCGGTACCTTCCACCGGATGATATTCCAAAAGGATTTGCCCTTCACTGGTGAACTTCAAAGCGTTGTTTATAAAATTGGTGACCACCTGCATCAGACGTTTCTTGTCGGTATAGATACGGTAATCGGGCAAGTCGGGAGCCAACAGAACCGGCACAGCCTTGTCTTCCTTTATATCATAGTTGCGCATCACATCCTTACAGAAGTCACTGACATCCACATACCCCATATTATAATCGAGTGTTCCCGCTTCTATCTTTGCCAAATCCAGAATGTCGGATATCAGTTGCAAGAGCAGTTCCGTATTCTCCTGCATGATGGCAAGGTATTCCTGGCGTTCTTCCCTATCGTCCAGTTCGGCAATGATGCTTGCAAAACCGACAATGGAATTGAGCGGAGTACGGATTTCATGACTCATATTGGCCAGGAAAGCAGACTTCAAGCGGTCCAGATGTTCGGCCTTATCCTTGGCGATCCGCAATTCCTCCTCTATCTTTTTCTGATGGTCGATATCCACACTGGTAATGACATGCGCCATCTGCCCGTCCACCCAAGCAAAGGCTGCACTGAACACGCGAAACCAACACTTGTCAAATGGCCGTTGATAATCCCACGAATAGACTTTGGTAGGGTGTCCGTTTTCATCTATCAAATGCCTCTTTGGGCAGAACTCACACTCCCCCGTCTTATCCGAGTAGAGGGCCTCCCAGCATTTTTTCCCCCAGAAATGCTCGATACCGCCATATGGTTCCGCCATAGACCTATTGGCATACAACATATCGTGGGAATCGAAAGAGTTGACGTAAATATCAACGCCCATATTATTCATGATACTGCCTAATGTATTGCTGGCCCTCACTTCTCTTTCCTTATATTCCCTGACCGCAATTTCCTTAGAGAACGAGCCCAGCAAGAGATGAATGATTTGCAACTCCTCTTCCGTGAGACAGGTCTCTTCCTCCCTGCCTGCAAAACCTATGAATCCGATGATTTTACCCTCAGTATCTTCAAAATGCCTGATTAACAAAGAATCCTCACCGTAGAAATCAAGAATGTCAATATCGTCCCATGAAGCATCCGCATTTCTGTTTCCATAGAAAGGTTTATCCCGGGCTTTCATGGCATCGACATGCTCCTTTTTCAACTCTCCCATATCGAAACGAGGTTTCATAGTCCCACCTTCATTTCCAATCGTTTCTTTCAATAAAATAAAACTCGATTTATGCCAACAAAAGTCACTGATAGACAAATAATTCTTTGTCAGTGGTTTATGCTACATTCTTCATTGCTTTGCAGAATTGGTAAAACGTAAAGTTATGCATATCGCAGAAACGGTTAGGTTTCCAAATCGTAACCCTGCAATTTTGCATATTTGATAACCTTGTGTTTGTTTTGCGCCGTTTTGCGTAGGTTTGCTTTCAGCCATTTAGCGCATGTGAAACTAAATTTGCAACCAAAAAAGAACGGTATGAGAGCAACATTCAAAATCCTGTTCTTCGTGAACAGAAGCAAGGAGAAAAACGGCATTGTCCCCATCATGGGACGAGTGACAATCAACGGGACACAGGCACAGTTCAGTTGTAAGTATTCCATTGCGGTTGAGCAGTGGGACACCAAGGCGAACAAGGTGAAGGGCAAAAGCAAGGAAGCCCGTGACATCAACTATGCCCTCGACAACATCAAGGCGCAAATCATCAAGCATTACCAACGCATATCGGACAAGGAGGCGTATGTGACGGCAGAGATGGTTCGGAACGCCTATCAGGGTATCGGCACGGAATATGAAACCGTGCTTCGTGCCTTTGACAAGCATAACGAGGACTTCGCCAAGCGCATAGGTAAGGACAGGGTCAAGGAGACATACTACAAGCACACGATAGCCCGTACCCATGTTGCCAATTTCATCAAGTATTACTACAAGCGCAATGACCTCGGCATGAACGAGCTGACAGAAGATTTCATGAACCAGTATTGCATCTATCTCCGTAACGAAGTGGGAGTCCAACAGTCCACCGTCAAACTATATTGCACGACATTGAAGTCCATCGTTTCCCATGCGCACAAGAACGGGATGATACCGAGAGACCCTTTCGCCAACTGCCGTGTCAGCGGAGGGACGAAAGAACGTGAGTTCTTGACGGAGGATGAAGTACAGACGCTGATGTCACACCGTTTCAACGATCCTGCCCTGACGCAGGTACGGGATATTTTTGTCTTCGGGTGTCTGACGGGAATCTCGTTCATTGATATAAAGAACCTGACCACCGACAACCTTGTCACCATAAACGACAGCCTTTGGATTTCATCGGCACGTCAGAAAACGAAGATACCGTTCCGTGTGAAACTGATGGAGAGTGCCCGTAAAATCATTGACCGTTACGAACCGTTCCGTTGTGGCAACCGTCTGTTCAATGTTTACCGTAACGGCTGGACAAATGTCCTGCTGAAACAGATTGCGGAAGAATGTGGGATAAACAAGCGGTTGACCTTCCACATGAGCCGCCATTCGTATGCGGTGATGGCTATCTCAAACGGTATGCCGATTGAAAGCGTAAGCAAGATTTTGGGACATACCAAAATCACCACCACCCAGCATTACGCAAAGATAACTACCGAAAAACTGGATAAGGACTTGTCCGTTCTTGAAAGAAAAATCGGTGATAAGATGAAACTGGTATAAAATATAGATAGAGATGAATATGATAAGAGGTATCATAATAATGGGTGAATCCGGCAACATCATTATGCCGGATAATGTCGCTGACATTTGGATGAACGAGCCTGAATTGGTGGAACTGTTCGGGGTGATTGCCCCGACACTTCGTGCTGCCATCAGAGCCATATATAAAAGCGGTGTCCTGAAAGAATACGAGGTTCAGAAGTATATCCGATTGGAGAACGGTTATCATGCCGATGTGTTCAGGTTCCCGATGGTGATTGCACTCGCTTTCCGCATCAATACTTTTGGTGCGGAACAAGTGCGCAATGCCGTTCTTGAAAGACTGTACTTGCGAAAAGAGAAAACAAGCATCTTCTTTTCGCTGGGTGTCAATGGCATGAACGCATCACAGTATCAGGCATGAATTATGTTGTGATTGTAACCGCAAAATCTACAAACATCTATATGCCAATCTATTGCCGATAAAAGGTATTATCAGTAATACGTATTGCTGATAAAACGTATTAGTGGTAAGTTGAACAAACGTCTTACCGTATTACCATTAATACGTATAACACAAAAACCCGAAGAAACAGCCATTGAAATGGTGCTTCTTCGGGCTTGTTTTTGCTTTTTCACTCGTTTTTTATCCACGGATTGCTCACTTTTTGATTGCAAAGTATTTTTTGCTGCGTTCTGCTGCGATTTGCGTATCAGCCTATCCGATAAATGCCTATACTTTTGTGGCTGACATTTTACCAAACTAAAATCGAATGAAAATGACAGCTAAAGAATCGAAAGGCAGCCACCGACCGCCTACGAACAGCGGCATGGCAAAGGAGGAGTTCATCCGAGTGGGTACAACCCTCTACAAATTGGTGAACCAGCCCCGCCTGAACGGGGGCTATGTGAAGAAACGCATCGTGTGGAACAACGAGACGCTCCGGCAGGACTACGGCAAACACTATCTTGCCAACGTGCCGAAGTATGACGGCTTCTGCACCGTACCCGAACACGTGAGCTATCAGTCAGTAATCGGCAAGTTCCTCAACCTCTACGAACCGATAGACCACAAGCCGATGGAGGGCGATTTTCCCTCTATCCGCTCATTGGTGGAACACATCTTCGGGGAGCAATACGAGTTGGGGATGGACTATCTGCAACTGCTCTACTTGCAGCCCATACAGAAACTACCCATTCTGCTGTTGGTATCGGAGGAACGGAACACGGGTAAAAGCACATTTCTGAACTTCTTGAAAGCCCTGTTTCAGAACAACGTGACGTTCAACACCAACGAGGATTTCCGTAGCCAGTTCAATTCCGACTGGGCAGGGAAGCTCCTTATCGTGGTGGATGAAGTGCTGCTGAGCCGCAGGGAGGACAGCGAGAGGTTGAAGAACCTGAGCACGACACTCTCATACAAGGTGGAAGCCAAAGGCAAAGACCGTGACGAGATAGCCTTCTTCGCCAAGTTCGTGCTGTGTTCAAACAACGAGTACCTGCCCGTCATCATTGAGGCAGGGGAAACACGCTATTGGGTGCGCAGGATAGACCACTTGCAGTCGGATGATACCGACTTCCTGCAAAAGCTAAAAGCCGAGATACCTGCTTTTCTCCACCATTTGCAGTATAGGCAGTTATCCACCGAAAAGAAAAGCCGTATGTGGTTCGCTCCCTCACTGCTGCATACCGAAGCCTTGCAGCGCATCATCCGCAGCAACCGCAACAGATTGGAGATAGAGATGCACGAACTTATCCTTGACATTATGGACAGGGTCGGTATGGATACTTTCTCGTTCTGCCCCGATGACATTCTTGTCTTGTTGGCAAATTCGCATGTCAAGGTAGAAAAGTATCAAGTGCGGAGGGTCTTGCAGGAGCGTTGGAAGCTGAAACCAGCCCACAATACCCTCACATATACCACCTATCAGGTGGATTACACGAGAGAGTGCCGCTATGCGCCCAAACGTACGACAGGGCGGTTCTACACAGTGACAAGAGAGTTTTTGGAAACACTATGATTCTTTTTTGATGAATTGATGAATAAGAATATAATAGTATTGAATATCAGTAGAATATATCATCATCAAACCTTAATCAAGAATAAGATGCTGATGAAAAGAGAAAACAGTACGGACAGCCCATGCCGACATCGCAAATGATGATTTTCTCTTTTCGCAAGCAATTTGATGAATGTATGATGAGAGTATATAATTCTATATATCAATACATTAAATATGCGAATCATCAAAACATCGTTTTATCAACTATCATCAAATCCGTAGGAATATACATTATGACCATACAAGAAGCAAAACAAATCAACATTGCAGACTATCTGCAAAGTCTGGGCTATTCGCCCGTAAAACAGCAAGGCGAAAGCCTGTGGTACAAATCACCTTTCCGGCAGGAGAAAGAAGCGTCATTCAAGGTGAACACTAACCGCAACCTGTGGTTCGACTATGGGCTGGGTAAAGGTGGCAACATCATCGCACTGGCGCAGGAACTCTATTTTTCCGACCATGTGTCTTATCTGCTCCGTAAGATAGCGGAACAGGCTCCACACGTCCGCCCCGTTTCTTTTTCCTTTCACCAACAGGCATCCGAACCATCCTTCCAACAGCTGGAGGTCAGGGAACTCACGCATCCGGCATTGCTCCGCTACTTGCAGGAACGTGGGATAGACACCGTACTGGCGAAGCCGGAATGTAAGGAACTGCACTTCATCCATAACGGCAAACCTTATTTCGCCATCGGCTTCCCAAATGTGGCAGGAGGGTTTGAAGTGCGTAACCAATTTTTCAAGGGATGCATCGCACCGAAAGACATCAGCCACATCCGGCAGTCGGGAGAACCGAGGGAGAAATGTCTGGTATTCGAGGGCATGACGGATTATCTCTCTTTCCTCACGCTCCGCACGAGAAACTGCCCGACCATGCCCAATCTTGACGGGCAGGATTATGTCATTCTCAACTCCACCGCCAACGTGCCGAAAGCCATAGACGTGCTGCACGGGTACGGGCGCATCCACTGCCTGCTCGACAATGACAAGGCTGGGAGAAAAGCGTACCAAGAGCTGACAATCGAGTTTGACGGATGCATCCGAGATTTCTCGCACAACTATCACGGGCATAAAGACCTGAACGATTTTCTGTGCGGCAAGCGGCAGAATTTAACCGTTAATCCACCGCCCCGAAACATCGTTAAACCGAAGAAAAAAGGGTTCGGATTATAAAGCATCAAACGAGAAAAAACGGGAGTTGCTCAAAATTGATTCGGTTAGAATCGTGGGGTAGCAAGTTTGTGTTTCGGGACACCCGAAACCGCTTGTCACCCGTCCCCCGAATATCAGGGGGCGGCATCCCGTTGGTCTATTCATTAACTATACTGACAATACTTAGAAATGGAACATAAGGAAGACAAGAAACACAACAAAGGCGGTCGCCCGAAGAAAGGGGCAACCGAGAAACTGACATACCGTGTGGCGGTGAAGCTGGCGGCTGCCGACTACTTCCGTCTGATGACACGGGCGTATGAAGCCGGAGTGTCATCGAGCGAATACATGAGGGAGTGTTTCCGAAACGGTCATGTGAAGGGACGGCTGTCGGAGGAACATGCCGCCCATGTGCGTAACCTGTGCGGCATGGCTAACAACCTGAACCAGCTTGCACGCAAGGCGAATGCAGGGGGCTTCTATGAGGAACGTGACGACTGCAAGGTTGCAGTGGCAAGAATCCATGAACTCTTAACCAAGATAGGGATATGATGGCGAAAATCGTACACGGCAGCAATTTCAAGGGTGTGGTGGACTACATCCTTGACAAGAACAAGGGAGTGCAGTTAGTGGCTCATGAGGGCTTGTTCATGGAAAACAAGGATACCATCGCAATGAGTTTCAACATCCAGTCGCAGATGAACGTCAAGGTGGCGAAGCCTGTCGGACATATCGCCCTGAGTTTCTCCAAAGAGGACGAACCTCGGCTAACAAACCGTGTTATGGCAGGGATAGCACTTGAATACATGGAGAAGATGGGCATGCGCGACACGCAGTTCTTCATCGCCCGCCACTTCGACAAGGAGCATCCGCACGTGCATATCGCCTTCAACCGCATAGGCAATGACGGCAGTACAATATCGGACAGAAACGAACGGTTGCGCAGCACCCGTATCTGCAAAGAACTTACCTTGAAATACGGTCTGCATATGGCTGGTGGCAAGGAAAACGTCAAGCGCAACCGGCTGAAAGAGCCTGACAGGACGAAGTACAGGCTGTACGACATACTGAAAACGGAAGTCGGCAGGTGCGGCAACTGGGACGTGCTTGTCGCCAACCTGCACCGTCAGGGCGTGAAAGTCCGCTTCAAGCACAAGGGGCAGACAAATGAAGTGCAGGGCGTGATTTTCACCATGAACGGTTACCACTTCAACGGCTCCAAAGTGGACAGGCGTTTCAGCTATTCCAAGATTGATGCAGCCTTACAGCGCAACCGGCATGAGGAACGCATGAACCTAAAGCCGAAAACCTATACAGCAGATACGCCAAGCGTAACTTCCAACACTGTAAGAGGTGAGCTTTTCAGCGGCTCATTGGGATTGCTGAATGGTTACGGTTCATCCGGCAACGCTACCGATGTGGAAGCCAATCAGGAAATGGCGGAGATATTGCGCAGGAAGAAGAAGCGCAAACGGGGGATGAGGTTGTAATCACCCTTACTACCTGTCTTTATAATAGAACATAGTTCATATCAATAGCCAAACATATTAGCCCTTACCCGAGGATGAGGGCTGACCAAAAAAACTGAAAATAAAATGCTGGTGTCCATCAATAATTAATTGCAATGGACACCAGCATTTAAGAAGTCTGTTATTATAGATGTCTTATTTGCATGGCTGCGCCATCCTCTAAAATACTAAAACCGTGTTTTTTATAGAATGAAATATTCTTACTTTCATCTGGCATTAGGTTGATGTATAAAAAATCTTTATATTTATCTTTTACCTTGTTTAATAGTTTGGATGCAATGCCATTTCCTTGATAGTCAGGATGAACTAAAAGATAATGGAGGTATGCAACCATTCCTCCGTCATCTAAAGCACGAATCAGTCCGACAAGTTTATTTTCATCCCACGCCGTGATTACTGTCTGTGACTTCTTCAGAGCATTTGTCAAACGATGTGGATATTTTCCTGATAACCAATTAACAGACAAGAACAATTCTTCAATCTGTTCTTCTGTGAAATCTTTAGAATTTTTATAAATGATATTCATGGATATATATGTTTTTAATAAATCTCTCTGAACTCGACAGGTAATGTTCCCGTTTGACGTTTGAAGAATTTCACAAAATATGAAGGATCTTCAAACCCCAGTAAAAATGCAATTTCTTTGACTTTAAGATCTGAGTAAAACAATTGCCTTTTCGCCTCCAATATAATTCTATCATTAATGATTTTCAGAGGCGTGGAATGAGAACTTTCGTACACACTGTTTGTTAGGGTTTTTACAGAAACATTCAAATGGTTCGCATACTCCTTTACTGTGTGCATTTGTTTATAATGATGTTCCAGCATTTGACGAAATCTAATAAAAGTGCGATTAGATGAATTATTAACACACAATGTATTTCCTTTCCCTCTATTTCCTGCACGTTGTATTTCAATCAGAAATAGTTTTACCAAATATTTCAAATAATCTCTATGAGCAAACACCTCCCCGTTTGCAACCTCGTTGTCCATCATTCTAACGATACAATCAAGGCTTTCCGCAACAGTTTCCGAAATGTCAAAATATGGAACCATATCAAATGCGTTGAATATATTATATTTCAGAAATACATTTTCGCTACTGCCTTCATCCGAAAGAAAACTTTCATTAAAATGCAAAATTATACCTTTTTGCCTGTTCTCTTTGTCGAAAAAATGTATTTGACCAGGTGATATAAAAAACATTGAATTGTTGCGTATAGGGTATTCTTTGAAATCAACAGAATGTATACCATAACCATCCTTAAACCATAAAATCTGATAAAATCCATGCAAATGTGCTTCAAACGGGTGGTTCCCGTTGGTAGCAAAGAATTCTGTCATATCCAATAGTTCGAATTGGATATTGGATTTTTCTGTTTCATTCAGCCGATATAAAGGCAACGATTCGTTTTTTTTCATAACAAAGAGAATGTTATTCTTAATTTGAATACAAAGATAGCTCATTCTTAATGAAAATCAGTGGTAAATTCAAGTAGTGTAATGGTAAATTCATATACCAATACACATCATCTTTTGCCGATTTCTTAAATTTACCATTCTTTCTCCTTTTTCTACAGTTAGTGTGGTTTAAGAATACCCTAATTTTGCATCGTCTAAAATTAAAAATAAATATGGCAACAGAAAAAAAGATTGGAGCTTTCCTTGAAATCACAATGAAGGTGAATGAAAGCGACCGTACTGCCGCAGCAGCAGTGTACACTAAGTATCGTCAACCATTCCTCGACAACATTGCCGGGGCAGTAAGCAAGCAGTTGCTTGTGCGCGAAGATGACGTACAGGTTCTTCATGGATTTACCTCTTTAGCAGAGGCAGAAGGTTACCTTACTTCCGACCTCTTTAATCAAGACGTCGTGATAGAATTGAAACCCTATTTCCAAGCAGCACCAGATGTTAGAATCTACAGTGTGGTAGGATAAAGTGTGGTTTCATCAAGATAATAATGTAGATAGTCTTGTTGAACACGTTTGTTCTCTACTAAAAATGGAGGCTCCTTTCCTATTTTGCAAATTGGGAATGGAGCCTTTTTTAAGACGGATAAATATTCAATTGAATAGATGCGATATTTTCACAATATAGTCGTATTTGGCAACTTCTTGATTATGTTACTAATCGGAGGTATAATCTATATATGGTATCAAGAATGGCAAGAAATTGAAATATTAGAAATTAGCAATCAACAGATAGATAAATTTAGAAATGAGGTAAATTATATTCATATTCGGCTGATAGAATTTTCTTTGTTGGGAGAAACGGTTTTGGATTGGGATGAAACGGATTTGGAAAATTATCATGCCCAGCGTATTGCATTGGACAGCACATTATGCCTTTTCAATAAAATTCATTCGATTGAGCGTATTGACTGTGTGCGCTGTCTTTTGGAGGATAAGGAACGACAGATGTTCCAAATAGTTCGGTTAATAGATGAACAGCAATCCATCAGCAATAAAATTTCCAATCAAGTACCTGCCATTGTGCAGGAAAGTGTAAAGAAACAACCCAAGAAACCAAGACGAAAAGGTTTCTTAGGCATCTTTGGTAAGAAGGATGAAGCAAAGCCAACGACAACAACTATGATGCTTCATTCGCTCAATCGAAACATGGTCAGCGAACAGAAAGTACAAAGCCGTCGATTGTCGGAACAAGCCGACAGTCTTGCGGCTCGTAATGCAGAACTTAACAGACAGTTGAGAGGGCTAATCTGCCAAATAGAAGATAAGGTACAAGCCGACCTGCAAAATCGGGAAGACGAAATAGTAACCATGAGAAAAAAATCATTTATGCAGGTAGGCGGTTTGATGGGATTCATTCTTTTTTTGTTGGTCGTTTCCTATATTATCATACATCGTGATGACAAACATATCAAGCGATATAAACGTGAAACGGAGGGCTTGGTTTCCCAACTGAAAGAATATGTCAGTCAGAATAAAGAGTTGATAGATTCACGCAAGAAAGCCATGCACACCATTATCCATGAATTACGAACACCGCTTGCCGCAATTCACGGGTATGCCGAACTGATACAGAAAAATAACGCTGAAACGAAGATAGACCGATATTCAGAACATATCCGCCTGTCCTCCCAACGGATGCTTGCCATGCTAAACTCGTTGTTGGAGTTCTTCCGTTTAGACAACAGCAAGGAACAGACAGTTTCCATTCCTTTCAGACTGGAAGACATTGCCAAAACCTTAAAAGTCGAATTTCAGAACATGGCTGAAAGCAAGAACTTGTGTCTTGCCATTGAAAACAATACGGATATTGTGCTGACGGGTGATAAAAACCGCATCCTGCAAATCGGGAACAATCTGCTTTCCAACGCAATCAAGTTCACGGAGCATGGCGGTATTGCTATGATATCCGACTATAGCAACGGAGTTCTGACGCTTGTCGTTGAAGATACGGGTACAGGCATGACAGAGGATGAACAGCGATGTGTATTCAACGCATTTGAACGTCTTTCCAATGCCACGACACAAGACGGTTTCGGCCTTGGGTTGTCTGTCGTGAAACGGGTTGTTAATATGCTGGACGGTACAATAGACTTGCAGAGCGAGAAAGGAAAAGGCAGCCGATTCACGGTCAGATTGCCGATGTCTGCTGACGATACGGTATTGGAAGAAAAATTACAGGATATGACAAACTGCCATATTTCAAACTCGTGTTCCGTCCTGGTGCTTGATGACAATGAAACGCTGCTATCCATGATAAAGGAGATGTATGCCTATGCAGGTGTCCGTTGTGATACACTTGATAACGTAAGCGACATGATGGAAGCCATGCGCAAGCGTAATTATGACCTGCTTGTCACCGACATGAAGATGCCGGAGATGAACGGCTACGAGGTATTGGAACTGTTACGTTCCTCGAACATAGGCAATTCAAAGGACATTCCCGTAATAGTGGCTACCGCTTCCGGCAGTTGCGATACGGAGGAACTTATGGCAAAAGGATTTGCCGGATGCCTGTTCAAGCCTTTTACTTTGGAGGAACTGATTGATGTCACAGAAAATGCACGGAAAATAAAGCCCGATGCTGATTCCCCCGATTTGAACTCTCTGCTGGCTTATGGTGACAGTCGGGCAATGCTTGACAGGTTGATTGCTGAAACGGAAAAGGATATGCAGGAATTCAGCAAGGCAGGAACAGACCTTGATAGAAAGGCATTGGAAGGTTTGTCACACCGTCTGCGGAGTTCGTGGGCAGTTATCCGTGTTGACAATTCCTTATGGCATTTATACAGCTGCATACAATCCGAATGTTCCGATAAAGAACTGCAACAGGCGGTTAAAGCCGTATTGGAAAAAGGAGATCTGATTATAGAACTGGCTAAGGAAGAAAGGAGAAAATGCGACAATGGATAAAATGAAGATAATCGTGGTGGAAGACAACCCCGTATATAATACTTTTGTATGCAGACTATTGGCTAATAACGGCTTCAAGACAGAACAGGCATACCACCTGTCATCCGCAAGGAAAACTTTAATGAATGCAGACAATGACGATATAGTCCTTGCCGACCTGCGTCTGCCTGACGGGGAAAGCATCGAACTGTTGAAATGGATGCGTGTCAATGACAAACGGCAGGCGTTCATCATCATGACCGACTACGCAGCAGTGCATACGGCTGTGGAAAGTATGAAACTCGGTTCATTGGACTACCTCCCCAAACAATTGGTGGAGGACAAACTCATTCCGCTTCTTCATTCCATTATCAAGGAACGTGAACAGAAAAGGCAACGCCAAGTCCCGATATTCATACGGCAGGGAGAAGCGTACCGCAACATTATGAAACGGGTACACCTTGTTGCACCCACCCGTATGAACGTCTTGATATTGGGTGAGAACGGCACGGGCAAGGAGCATATTGCCCAAGCCATCTATGCACAAAGCCGCTTTTCCGACAAACCTTTCGTGGCGGTGGATTGCGGTTCACTTGCTCCTGCACTTGCCCCATCCGCATTTTTCGGTCATGTCAAAGGAGCGTTCACTGGTGCGGACTGCAACAGGACGGGATATTTTCAGGAAGCCGAGGGAGGTACATTGTTTCTTGACGAGGTGGGCAACCTGACAATAGAGATGCAACAGATGCTCCTTCGTGCCATACAGGAAAGAAGCTACCGTCCTGTCGGGGCAAAAGGAGAAAAGACCGCCAACGTGCGGATAATCGCCGCCACCAACGAGAATCTGCATGATGCCGTCAGGGAAAAGCGTTTCCGGCAGGACTTGTTATACAGGTTGCAGGAATATGTTATCACCATACCTCCGTTGCGTGATTGTCAGGAAGACATCATGCCGTTGGCTGAATTCTTCCGTGAGATAGCCAATGAAGAACTTGGACGGAGCGTCAGAGGTTTTGACGCTTCCGCCCGTAAAGCCCTGCTCACCCATACATGGTCGGGCAACGTGCGTGAATTGAAACAGAAGATACAGGCGGCAGTCCTGCACACGGAAAGCGACATGATAACCGATGCAGACTTGGAACTAAGTTATGAATCCGTATCTTCTTCCACGGTTAGTTTCGCCTTGCGGACGGCAGAAGAGGAAAAGGAGCGAATCATACGGGCTTTAAAACAGGCAAACGGCAACAAGATACTTGCCGCCAAACTTCTCTCTATCAGCAGGTCAATGCTGTATACCAAGATTGAGGAATACGGGATAAAGGTTGAGAAGACTTTCAAATGAAGCAAAGAAAAATACGCCAACTTGATGGTTTTCGGATTTTTATTGCTAATTTTGCATTGACTAAAAGCGTTATTTGAAAAAGCAAATCCAAGCAAACCGAAGAAATCAGCAAGTTGGCAAATCGTAACCCGTCAAAACGTAAAATTTACACAAGTTATTGATTACCAATTTAGAACTTAGGTTAAAGTTCTTTTGAAGTAAGAAATAACGGAATCCGTCAGTCTGATAAATAAACCCTTTCGTAAAGTCATAGTAGTTGCAGAAATCGGTCAACGATTCAATAACTTTCCTTTCATTGGGTTCATTGCTATTCAACCGTTCTAAAAAATGAAGCAAGAATATGTTTAAGTTCTCTTTGTTTTTGCCCATATAATCTTTTGAAAAACTTTAAGGCGCTAATATACAACTTTTTAAAGAGAAATAAGTTTCTTTTATATATCCAGGAAGTTTAAAAAACAACCATTCCCCAATAAAACAAAAAAGGCAATAACTTAATTTATTTTACAAGTATCACTAAGACAAAAGCTCTTCATCCGTATTCATACGACGGCATAACATCTAAAGTATACAAAAAGAAGTCTATGGAAGAAGAAAATATCCGAGACAGATTAATAGTCATTTTTTAAGGATAGCAGAGTTGCCAATTTATCAAAAACAAAGTTAATTCACACATATATACATATTTGTATAAACGGAGAATAAGTAAAACTTTCCCAAAGATGTTTTTTTCTTCATAAACGCTACAACCTATATACAACGAAATAAAGATTTGCAGTACAAACGGTCTGTTATGAGAGAAATATAGTATCTTTGCAACATCATGTTGCACCGTTTTACTACTTCCATAACCGACATTCCGCTTCCGGAAAGGTTCACCTATCCTTTCTGCTATACTCCGCACCCATTATGTATATTGGCAGCCAAAGAAGTACAAAGCTATCTTACCCGACAAACTGCATGGAAGGACGAACTGCGCCAAGGCAAAATGTTCGGGGTACTGATTGTACAAACCGAGCATGGAGAAACCGGATATTTAGCTGCATTCTCAGGCATATTGGCTGGAAAGAACCTACATCCCTTTTTTGTTCCTCCCGTATATGACTTGCTACAGCCACAAGGCTTTTTCAAGATAGAAGAAGAGAACATCTCTTCCATCAACCGCAACATCCGGCAACTGGAAAATGACAAAGCATATGCCGCCTTATCAGCAGAGCTTGCCCAGACCATTCAGTCAGCAGAAGACATACTGGCAACAGCCAAAGCACAGTTGAAAGAAGCCAAAACAGCCAGAGAACAGCGCAGAAAAGAAAAAGAACTCAATGCGCAGGAAGAAGCCGAACTGATACGGGAAAGCCAGTTCCAAAAGGCGGAATATAAACGCCTGGAACGTTCATGGAAAGCAAGGATTACCACACTGCAAACGCAGACAGAAGACTGGGAAAGACGGATTTCAGCATTGAAGTCTGAACGTAAAACCCGCTCTGCAGCATTGCAGCAAAAGCTATTCGAACAGTTCGGGATGCTGAATTACCGGGGAGAAGTCAAGAATCTTTGTGAGATATTCGGGCAGACCGTGCACAAGACACCTCCTGCCGGTGCGGGTGAATGTGCGGCCCCCAAACTGCTGCAGCAAGCTTATCTGCACGGATGGAAACCTATTGCCATGGCCGAGTTCTGGTGGGGTGATTCCCCCAAGACAGAGATACGCCATCATGGCCACTATTATCCGGCTTGCAAAGGAAAGTGCGAACCTATACTGCAACACATGCTGCAAGGCCTGCAAGTAGAGGAAAACCCCATGCTGAAAAGAATGCAGGTACCCTCCCAAAATCTGGAGATTGTTTATGAGGACCCATGGCTTTCGGTCATCAACAAACCGGCAGGAATGCTGTCTGTTCCCGGCAAGGAAGATGCAGTCTCCGTCTATAGCCTGATGCGCGGGCAATATCCCGAAGCTGACGGTCCCCTGACGGTACATCGTCTCGACATGGCCACTTCCGGTTTGATGCTCATTGCCAAGACCAAGCGTGCACACCAGAACCTGCAGGCCCAGTTCAAGAACCGCCTGGTCAGGAAACGTTATGTAGCACTGCTCGAGGGCATCGTCCCAGAGGACAAAGGTACGGTCGACCTCCCGCTTTGCCTGAATCCACTTGACCGCCCACGGCAAATGGTACATACCGAACACGGGAAGCCCGCCATCACCGATTATCAAGTTCTGGAACGTCTGGACGGAAAACGGACCCGTATCGCTTTCTATCCGCGCACGGGAAGAACCCATCAGCTACGTATACATGCAGCACACCCGCTTGGCTTGCACTGCCCCATCATCGGTGATGAACTTTACGGGGAGAAAGCAGACCGGCTTTATCTGCATGCCGAATACTTAGAATTTATCCATCCTATAACGGGAGAAACCGTAAGGATTACCAAAGAAGCCGAATTCTGACTGTCTACTGATTAATAACCAGCAAAGTAATGCAATAAATGATGATACTCCGACCTACCCCACAAGATTATGACGAACTGTTGACCGTTTGGGAAGCCTCTGTCCGCAGCACACACCACTTCCTGACAGAAAACGATATACAGTTTTACAAACCGCTGATAAGAGAGCAATACTTTCTTGCCGTAGAGCTTTACATCATCCGCAACGAAAAAGAAGAAATTGCCGCCTTTATGGGACTGAGCGATGAACTCATCGAGATGTTGTTTGTCCGTCCCGACCAACAAGGTAAGGGATACGGAAAACGGCTCATGGAGTACGCCGTCCACCAAAAACACATCCATAAAGTGGATGTAAACGAGCAGAACGGACAAGCTTGCCGATTTTACAAACATCTGGGATTCCAAGTGGCCGGTCGGGACGAAACCGACCCGACGGGAAAGCCTTTCCCTATTCTGCACCTGGCATTGCCGGGAGTACCGCAATCACCACAGATTACTCAGATTGAACACAGATTATAATTTAGCAAACTTATGAAGATACATCACATCGCCATCTGGACCTTCCGACTGGAAGAGATGAAAGAGTTCTACACCCGTTACTTCAACGGGAGCAGCAATGAAAAGTACATCAACCCCAAAAAGGATTCGAATCTTATTTCCTTCACTTCGATGAAGGAACGGATTTGGAACTGATGAGCCGTACGGACATACAGAATACCCCTATTGAGGAAAACAGACTGGGACTGACCCACTTTGCCTTTGCCTTCGACAGCCAAGAAGCTGTCCTCCGACAGACAGAACGGCTACGTACAGCGGGATATACCATCGCAGGAAAGCCCCGTACCTCCGGCGACGGATATTTTGAAAGTGTCGTCCTCGACCCGGACGGCAACCGTATAGAATGTGTATTCAGGGCATAGTCTCTCAATCAGAGGAGACAAAGCTTCTCAACAGTTTTATCTCCTCTGCCCAAAGCGATTCATCGGGCGTTTCCAAAATAATAGGTATACCGTCAAAACGCACATCTTGTATGAAGCGCCGGAAGAAATCCATACCTATCAGCCCCTTGCCGATGCTGTCGTGACGGTCTACTCTGGAGCCGAGTGCTTTCTTGGAGTCATTCAGGTGTATACCGCGCAGATAGCCGAAACCTACCGCTGTGTCGAACTCCTCAAACACCTTGTCATACTCATTCACTATATCATAGCCTGCTGTATACGTGTGGCAGGTATCAAGGCAAACTCCAACGCGAGACTTGTCATCCACCCGGTCAATGATATGTCCCAACTGCCAGAACTCGTTTCCCACATTGCTACCCTGCCCGGCAGTGTTCTCTATGACAGCCACCACATCGTGCGTCTTGCCCAATATAAGATTAATGGATTCAGCGACCTTGTCCAGACACTCTTCCACGGAAATCTTATTCAGATGGCTGCCCGGATGAAAATTCAGTAACTTCAGCCCTAATTGTTCGCAGCGCTGCATCTCATCCAGAAAAGCGGCACGGCTTTTCTGTAACCCTTCTTCTTCGGGATGCCCTAAATTTATCAGATAACTGTCGTGAGGCAGAATATAGTGGGAATCGAAGCCAAGCTTCCCGCAATTTTCCTTAAACACCCTGATACTCTCCTCCGTCAGAGGCTTTGCCACCCACTGACGCTGGTTCTTGGTAAACAAGGCAAAAGCATTTGCCCCTATCTCACTGGCATTGACGGGAGCCGCTTCCACTCCCCCACTGGCCGATACATGTGCACCTATAAATTTCATAATCTTATTGTATTTGCTCTTTCATGAATTCCCACTGGCATTTTTTCATGTCCACACACCCATTCTTTCTGAACGTCACGCCCTCTGCCTCCAGCAAAGCCCGCTGTTCCGTCCAAAACGGTGCCAGCCTGCCCTGGCTGTTCACTACCCGATGGCAGGGCAGACGCATGCCGTCGGGCACATCGTGCATGGCATGTCCCACCATGCGCGAACATTGGGGTCTTCCGACAAGATAGGCTATCTGTCCGTACGTCACCACCCGTCCCGGAGGGATTGCGGCCACTACATTATAAACCTCCTGCAGAAAAGTGTCTTTGTCCATAAAAGTCTGATTTGGGAAGGCAAAGATATGATAAATTCAGCAGGTATGCGAACAGACGTTACAAGAAAGTGGCTGCGCCGAGCGGATTGTATGTGTAGGTGACATTACGGGCACGGATGATTTCGCCCGTCGGGGTAAACAATATCTGATATTTCGTCTGGAGATTTGCCATCCCTACCTCTACCGCCACGATGGACTGCCATTTGGGGAACTGTACCCAAGTGACATTCTGCACCATCCCTCCGGAATATTCACTGGCGGCAAAAGCATTGTAAACGGCAGGGGGCACTTCGTCCATTGTCTCCCAATCCGTCTGTTGCATTACCCATTGCGCCTGCCCGTCAAACCAGACTTTCGTATCAAAACCGTTCATCAGGAAATCTGCCACATAATAAGATTCATCATGCGACCAAGCAACATCATCCGCCGTAGGATACATTTTCTTTAGCGCAGCTTGTACATCAGCAGGCGCCCAATCGGCAGAAGCCGAGACTGATACCATCAGCATCAGAACCAAAAAAGAGAATTTCAACTTACTCATAACTTCATCAGATTATCATGTTATGAGAAGAACGGCGTACAGTAGATTTTGTTCACCGGCAATTCCCGGCTGTCAACTCTCAACCATTCAGTGGCAATATCAGCAAGAAACGTGACCCGCCGGTATAGTTTCTATCCAGCCTTACCTCCCCATTCAGCCTTTCAGCGATAATGCGGCAGATATTCAATCCCAATCCCGTACCTTGCTTGAACGCATCCAACTTATTGAAACGTTCGAAGATGCTGTCGGCCTTATCTTCGGGAACGCCCGAACCCGTATCGGCAACAGAAAAGGTAATCTTTCCCGCAATCTCCGAGAGAGAACAATGCAGGTGGATCTCACCCTGCTCGGTATATTTCTCTGCATTGGTCAAGAAATTGATAAGCACTTGCTCCAGACGCTTCTCATCCGTTACAATCAGATAATCATCCGCCACATCCGAAGTGAAATATAGCTTCACATTTTCCGGTTTACGATGTTCCACGGTAGCAATGGCTGATTGACAAACGGCATTACAACTGTGAGGTTCCAAACGCATGGTATACTTACCGCTTTCCAAACTGGCAAGATCAAGAAGGTCGTCTACCAGCGTGGTGAGCAAATCGGAGTTCTGCTGAATGCGGAGACTGAACTCGCTCTTCTCCTCTTCAGTAAACTCCATTTCGGGCAAAGACAGCATCTGGGAGAATCCGACAATGGCATTGAGCGGTGTCCGGATTTCGTGACTCATGTTCTGTATAAAGAACATTTTCATCTTATCCGACTGTTCGGCACGGTCGCGGGCCACTGTCAGTTCCAGGTTCTTCTCTTTCAAGGCAGCCATCGACTTGCGGCGTTTGTACAGATAGAATATAAGAAAACAAGTAAACAACAATAGAATCAAGGCTACCAGGCTTAGTACAACAATTTGGTGTTGCGACACAACCTGCTGTTCCTTCAGAATGGCTTTCTGCCGTTCGGCTTCCACATTGAGGCGGGCCAGTTCCAGATTACGGTTCTCCAGCACCAGCCTACTGTTCTCGGCATTGATTTTCTCCAATTCGGCATGCGACCGGCTCTGTTCCAATGCCAACTGTGTATTGGTCAGGCTCAACTTCGTATTTTTGTATTCCAGCACTTTGGCTTCCAGTTTCATACGCTCGTTATCCAATTGGGCTGTCAATTCGGCCAAATCTGAAGACTGCACCAGCCTGCTCAACGAGTCTTTATAATTATTGTATACAGAGGCATACAAATAAGCCCTCTCATAGTTTCCGGACTTCACATATATTTCCCTGCGCAAACGGTACACCTCCATTCTACCACCCACAGAGTCAGCTGCCTTCAGAGCCTGCTCATAGTCCTTATCCACAACCAACCTGTATACCCGGAGTCTCCTCGCCGTTTCATTCCATCCAATCCCATATTGTTTCATCTGACGCAGACATTCGTCATAGCAAGTCCTGAATTCATCATCACGGTGCATCCAGTATAAGACTTGACACTTCTCCTGCATGACCCCAATACGGCTTCCTGACGTTTTTGCCTCTCTTATTCCTTTCTCCGCCAGTTCCAATGCCTTATCATATCCTTCCTCCTTTTTACCACGATAATATCTGATGAGATCCTGGTAAAGCGTTGTAGGGTCCTGCTCCGGAAGATGCTCCTGCATATACACCAAAGCTTCCTGATAGTATTCCGCAGCCAATGCTTCATTTCCACGAACACGATAAATGTTTCCCAAGGTACGAATACAAGAAAAGATTCCATAATCATGTTTATCCTCAAAGGCTTGCTTCTTCATATCTTCAGCCTTTTGTAGCGCACGCAGCGTACGGCCATTATTCAATAGCCTATTAATCTCAATTGTACAGGCAAAATAATAATACTGTAAATAGTCATTTTTCCTCGACTCAAGCCTCAACCTTTCGGCAGACTGTTCCAACATTTCATAATTATTGGCGGCAGCATAATAATATACGGGAATGGTCAGTGCCAGACATTGGGCTTTCTTATCTTTCTTCCTGGTAGCTTCAGTATATAGAGTATCAGCTATAAGCAGCCCTTGCGGACGGGTATTCCATCTTGTTGCCCTCTGATAAATAATATATAAGGAATCATCAATCTTATACGGATTGTTCTGTGCCCGAGCAGGTAAAGAAAATCCTGCAAGGAGTAGACACAGCAAAATCATTATATATTTTATTGTCGACACGATGCAAAGATACTCTTTAAAATCCAAATAGCATAGAATATAGAAAAAAAGTTCATTTTCTACAAGTTAAAATAATATTCTATTGTAATCCAAGGGCAAATGACTAACTTTACACAAGAAAATCAGAAGTATGATAAGAATACATCCCATATCCGGCAACAAAAAGCAATATCTTGACCTGCTGCTGCTTGCCGACGAACAAGAATCTATGATTGACCGTTATCTGGAACGGGGAGAGATGTTCATCCTATCCGATAATGATACAGTCAAAGCCTCTTGTGTAGTTACCTGCGAGGACAAAGGAATCTACGAAATAAAGAGCATAGCTGTCTATCCGGAATACCAGCGCCAGGGATATGGAAGACAACTGATAGCATTCGTTCTTGAACATTATAAAGACCGGTGCCATACCATGCTTGTCGGCACTGGAGACAGCCCGCTGACCATCCCTTTCTATGAAAGTTGCGGATTTGCATATTCACACCGGGTATCCGATTTCTTTATCGATAATTACGACCACCCCATGTTTGAAGGAGGCAAGCAACTGAAAGACATGATTTATCTGAAAAGGACGCTTCAACCAAAATAATATCCTATATTTGCATATCACTTAACTCCACACATTATGGAAGCCAAACTTTGCCAAAGCTGCGGAATGCCCTTGTCATCTGCAGAAGTACTCGGAACCAATGCCGACGGTAGCCTCAACGAGGAATATTGCACCTATTGCTACCAGCACGGCAATTTTGCACAAGACTGCACTATGGACGAAATGATAGAACACTGTGCACAGTTCACCGACGAATTCAACAAGGATTCCGGAATGAATTTCACTAAAGAGGAAGCCATTGCCGGTATGAAAGAATTCTTCCCGACCTTGAAACGCTGGCAGTCCAAACAATAAACATGCCGTCCCGTATCGAGCTGGAAAAACAGACAGTAGAACGGATGATCCGCCTCTACTGCCGGAAAAAGGAAGGTAACAAGCAATTGTGTCCCCGATGCGAGGAACTGCTGGGGTATGCCCGCATTCGTCTTTCACGCTGTCCTTTCGGTGAGAATAAATCCACCTGCAGGCAATGCAGCATTCACTGCTACAAGCCCGAAATGAAAGAACGGATGCGTGAAGTCATGCGGTATGCCGGACCACGGATGCTGTTATACCATCCCGTGGCGGCACTCTGCCATTTGTGGCAAGAATATATGCACTAAAAGATGGTATGTCAAAACTGGTATTCACCACAGATTACACAGATTTGCACAGATAAGCATCTTTGATTATCAGTAGATTAAGTTCATTCTGTGTTAATCCGTGTAATCTGTGGTGAATTTTGCCCCCTGCCATCTTACGCACAATCAATTGAAATAATACAAAAATATAGCCACCCCTTCCAGTGCCTTCTTCTTTTCACCTTGTATTTCGATGGCAAACTTTATTTCCGCCTTTGCCACGCCGCGCAGATTCGACAGAGATTGCAAATGGGCAACCAACCGGATGCTCTGCCCGGACAATACCGCCTGACCGAACTTCATCTTGTCCATACCATAATTAATCATCATCTTCAAGTTGTTCACTTCAATAATCTGGTTCCACAGATACGGCAACATGGACAAGGTGAGATACCCATGTGCAATGGTGCTCTTAAAAGGGCTTTCCACTTTGGCACGTTCCGTATCGACGTGTATCCACTGATGGTCCAATGTCGCATCAGCAAACAGATTGATACGCTCCTGAGGAAGCCCTACATATTCCGAAACACCGATTTGCTGGCCTACCAGCTTTTCAAAATCCTCGTACGAGTTGATAATCACTTTTTCCATTACTCTCTATTTTATTGATAAATTATAAATTCACGCGCTTTATCCACATATCCGCCATTCGTTTATGCCCTGCAGGAGTGGGGTGGATACCGTCCCAAATCCAATAGGTTTCTTGAGAAGCCGGAGCAGTGCCGAGAATTTCATCGAACATCGCATTATAAGGAAGAAATACCGTCCGATAGTCCTTCGCTATCCTCTCTACGATGGCGGCACAGCGACGCACCAGACTATCACGTTCTGCAAAGTCCTCGCTCTTACGCATATTGCCGACATTGGCAACAAAAGGAGTACCCAGCACTATCTTCAATTCCGGATTGGCCTGCAAAGAACGGTCAAGCAAGGAACGGTAACACTTTTCCCAGCCTTCAAAATCAAAAGGCTCTTTTTTGTCACCCTGCAGATAATAATGTACATCGTTTGTCCCCACCAAGACGGAAAGCACATCCGGTTTCATTCCAATGACATCCTCTTCCCAGCGTTTCTCCAAATCCCGGAGAGTGTTTCCACTGATGCCGCGGTTAAAAAATGCATATTCCTTTTCCGGGAAATCCCCTTGATAATGACTTGCACACAAATACATATAGCCGCTACCGTAAATATGGTTCATATCCCAAAGGCTTCGCTCCGCAGCCGGTTTGGGCATCCCGCAGGCATTTCCCCAGTTACCGTCCGTGATAGAATCTCCGATAAACAAGACACGCGGGCCGCTTGCATGAAGTAAGAGTGATACACAGAAAGAAACGATTACAAAGAGTCCGATACGCTTCATGGCATTTTCTTGTTAAGATGTAAAAATTGCAACAAATATACGTCTTATTCCGGCAAGTACAAAAACTCGGGTATCTTTTTCCCATTCCCCAAAAACAGATATACCTCTATAGCCTGTTTAAATTATGCCTTTAAAACCCGTTGTCGGAATTAAATGATGTGGAAAAACCGAAAAACAGAACATTTTCCTACCTGCCCCCTACCCGCTCCCTACCTGGTCCCTACCTGCGCCCTATCCGGTCCCTCTATATATACACGGAGCAGATAGGGGGAAAATAGGAAGCAGGCAGGCAGAAAACCGAAAAACAGAACAAAATGAAGACTGTGCATACCTCTAAGAAGGGGATATAAAAGCGGTTAATTAGGCCAACGGGGGTTAAAAGCAAAATTTAAACAGGCTCTTATTTTTATTTCCGTTCATCACAGATTAATTTGGAAATAATGTATCTTTGTCAATATCTTAATTGTTGTGACAGAACAAAAACATCACTATTAAAGGTTCGGGTATGAATTCTAAATTTGATTATAACTGCCCTGCCGGACAAGAGCATTCTGACAACAAACGAAAAACAATGATTTATGACCACACAGAAAGAATTTACCCTGACCCCTCGCCGGCGTGGCTTTCACCTGGTGACAGAGGAGATTATACGCAACCTTCCACCGCTTCCGTCTGCCGGAATCCTGCATCTGTTCATCAAGCATACAAGTGCGGGCCTCACCATCAACGAAAATGCAGACCCTGACGTACAGACAGATATGGAAGCCATCTTCAACCGTCTCGTAAAAGAACGGGAACCTTATTACCAACATACATGCGAAGGCGATGACGACATGCCCGCCCATGCCAAGGCAACCCTCAGCGGAACCAGCCTCACCATCCCCATCACCGATGGGCGTCTGAACATGGGTATCTGGCAAGGCATCTATCTCTGCGAGTTCCGCAACCGGGGTGGAGGAAGAAGAATTGTAGCAACCGTCATCGGATAATCCCCTATCATCATGCAGAAAGCCATCATTATCGGTGCCACTTCAGGCATCGGACAAGAAGTAGCCAGAATACTCGTGCAACAAGGCTGGCATATAGGTATTGCCGGCAGAAGAGAGGAAGCATTGCATGCCCTGCAAGCCAGCGCACCCGACCGGATAGTCACGGAACAGCTGGACGTTACAGAAGAGACCGCGGCCCTACACCTCCATAACCTGATAGAAAAGCTGGGAGGTATGGACTTGTTTTTCCTCAGTTCCGGAGTGGGACATCAAAACCGGGACCTACAGCCGGACATCGAACTGAACACAGCCCGTACCAATGTGGAAGGGTTTACCCGCATGGTGACCGCCGCCTTCAACTATTTCAAGACAAAAGGCTCCGGGCATATTGCCGTCATCAGCTCCATTGCAGGTACCAAGGGACTGGGTGTTGCACCGGCCTACTCTGCCACCAAACGCTTTCAGAACACCTATATCGAAGCACTGGCGCAACTTGCCCGGATGCAGCATCTCGACATACACTTCACCGACATCCGTCCGGGATTTGTTGCCACCGATTTACTGAAAAGCGGGAAATATCCGATGCTGATGAAAGCGGACCGCGTAGCACAGCACATAATCAAGGCTTTAAGAAGAAAGAGACGGATAGTTGTCATTGACGGACGCTACCGGGTAGTGGTGTTTTTTGGCGTATGATTCCACGATGGCTATGGGAAAGGTTGCCTATAACGAATTGATTTCGTATCTTCACGTCTCCAAACAGAAAAAAACATCCAAGTTATGAAGAGAAATTCAAAATATATTGTGCTTACGGCTGCCATTGCATTGTGTGCAGGTTCCAGCCTCCCCTTCCTTGCGGGCAGCAGTACGCTGAATCCCGAACGTGATTCCGTAAAATCCGAAGTTCCCTACTGCGTGACCTCCCCCAGCGTACCGGACAAGATTACTTTTGCCGGGCAGGATATTGACCTGCTGCGCTACGACCATCGCGAACGCATGGACCGCGAACTGATGTCCTTCACCTACATGCACTCCACCACCATGCTCATGGTGAAGCGTGCCAACCGCTACTTCCCCGTCATAGAACCCATACTAAAGGCCAACGGCCTGCCCGACGACTTCAAGTATCTGGCTGTGATAGAAAGCAATCTGAATCCGCTTGCCAAGTCGCCTGCGGGTGCTGCGGGCCTATGGCAATTCATGCCTGCCACCGGACGCGAATTCGGACTGGAGGTAAACAGCAACATCGACGAACGATACCATATCGAGAAGGAGACCAAGGCAGCCTGCAAATACCTGAAAGACGCCTATCAGAAATACGGAAACTGGCTGTGCGTAGCTGCCGCCTACAATGCCGGACAAGGCCGCATCTCCACACAGCTGCAAAAACAAATGGTGGACCAAGCCGTCGACTTGTGGCTGGTAGAAGAAACTTCGCGCTACATGTTCCGCCTGCTGGCAGCCAAAGCCGTCATCAGCAATCCGCAACAGTACGGTTTTCTGTTGAAACGGGAACATCTTTATCCACCCATCCCCTACACGGAAGTGACCGTCACAACGGACATTGCCAACCTGGCACAGTTCGCCAAAGGGAAAGGCATCACTTATGCCCAACTGAAAGACGCCAACCCCTGGCTGCGGGATACCTCGCTGATGAATAAAAGCGGACGTACTTATACACTGAAGATACCTACGCAAGCAGGAATGCATTACGACCCCAAGAAAACAGTACCCCACGACAAGAATTGGGTTATCAACTAATAAAAAAGAAAGAGAGTATATCATGATGATGTTAAACTTTGATTTTGTACTTAGGCTATTGGTAGCCGGAATATTGGGGGCCATTATCGGGCTAGACCGGGAATACCGTGCCAAAGAAGCGGGCTACCGTACCCACTTCCTGGTGTCATTAGGAAGTGCACTCATCATGATTGTATCCCAATATGGTTTTCAGGAAATTATTAAGGAAAGCAGTGTGACTCTAGATCCCAGCCGTGTTGCCGCGCAAGTAGTCAGCGGCATCGGATTCATCGGTGCGGGCACCATCATTTTCCAAAAACAGATAGTCCGGGGACTGACAACTGCCGCAGGAATATGGGCAACAGCAGGTATCGGACTAGCTGTAGGTGCAGGAATGTACACCATCAGTATTGCCGCCACCTTGCTGACACTGGCCGGACTCGAACTGCTGAGCCTTATTTTCAAAAGTATTGGCATGAAAAGTTCTGTGATAACCTTTTCCACTTCCAGCAAAGAGATACTACCGCAAGTGTCCCAACGCTTTAACTCCAAAGACTATCTGGTGGTGTCCTATAACCTGGACCGGCAAGTGGAGGGAGAGTACACCAACTATCAGGTGACCATGGTTATCAAATCCAAGAAAAGTTATAATGAGGGATATCTGCTGCAACTAATGCAGGAATTTCCGGAAGTGACAGTGGAAAAAATCGAATAAAGGGAATCACTGCTGTTTCTCCGTCAGATATTTCCAATAGCGCACGGGCATGTCCTGCTTGTGCTTCCGGGGATTGAGGCGTTCCTTGATGCAGATTGCCTTAAAATAGGTTTTCCAGAGAGATTGGAAAAGCCGTTCGTCTTTGTCCATCAGACTTTCGTCGAGCATGCCGGTGACAAGATGCCCTTCGCGGCTGTCCTCACCAAAAGTCACCTGGCGCACCTCCTTCAAGTCATAATAGTATCCATAGGCGCGTTTGATGTCATAAATCAGCCAACGCTGGTCGGAAAAACGGTCCTTGAAATGCCCCGTCACCAGGGGAAGGGCATTCTTCTCAGGCTCGACAGCCGCAAAAAAAGTACCGTCCGCAGCTTTCTGGAAACGGACAAACTGAAGCAGGCGTATACGCTCCCAATCCACCCGCTTCCACATACGGGAGAATTCCAGTACATCAGGGTCGGCAAAGTTCGTCTCAATAGAGCGCGGAGCATCTACTGCCTTGCGAATATAGCGGAAAAGGAGCATGGGAGTTTCCGGCTCCTCGGCCAGCCAGCACTGGGCCAGACAAGCAAGTGCCGTAGACGACAGCTTCTTCTGCAACCCCCGCCAGACACGTCCTGCTTTCTCCTCATCGGTCACCACCGTAAACAGCCCGTCGTAGAACAAAGGAAGCGGCTCTCCTTCCAGAAGCAGCGCATCGGGAAAGGTACGGCGGGAATAGGCTTCGAACACGGAAGTCAGCAATCCCTCAAACGTATGGTCATACAGAAAAATATTCATTCCTCAAAATTAAGTACCAACTGTCTCTCATCCATCTTCTTACGGTTAGGCTTGGGCAGCAGCAGACTGCGTACCCCCTGCGGGGTCAGCTCGTTGACCGTGTGCATAGGCAACTCGCAGCAAGTAATGAAATACTGTGCCTTCTTCATCACCACCCCTATCTTCTTCAACTGGTAGAAGCCTATCTTGGAGAAACGCCGGGAAGCCACTATCAGCCGTGCAGACTTCACGCCGATGCCCGGCACGCGGAGCAACATCTCATAATCTGCCTTGTTCACATCGACCGGGAACTGCTCGGGATGGCGCAAAGCCCAGGACAGCTTGGGGTCAATCTCCAAATCAAGGTCCGGGTAGGCATCATCCACTATTTCCTCCACCTTGAACTGATAAAAACGCATTAACCAATCGGCTTGGTAGAGCCGGTTTTCACGTACCAAAGGGGGCTGCTTCAATGCCGGCAGGCGCTTGTCGTAGGTATTGACGGAGATATAGCCCGAATAGTAAACACGCCGCATCGTAGGTCCTTTGTATAGGGCCGACGAAAGATACAGAATATCCTTATCCGTTTCGGCAGTGGCGCCCACTATCATCTGGGTACTTTGTCCGGCAGGAGCAAAACGGGGGGCATGGCGGTGTTTCTTGCGTTCTTCCGAACTTTCCAGCACCCCCTGCTGGATGTAGCGCATCGGCGCATATACACTCTTATGGTCTTTCTCCGGCGCAAGCAGTTTCAGATTCTCCTCTTTCGGTATTTCTACATTGACGCTGAGACGGTCGGCATAGAGCCCCGCCTCATTCACCAGTTCGCGCTGGCGCCGGGAATGCTTTTCAGATGGATATATCCGTTGAAACGATGGATAGTACGGAGGTCCTTGGCGACACGCACCAGACGCTCCATCGTGTAATCGGGATTGCGCACCACCCCACTGCTCAGGAAAAGCCCTTCGATGTAGTTGCGGCGATAAAACTCCATGGTGAGGTCCACAAGTTCGGTCACCGACAGCGTGGCACGCGGCAGGTCGTTGCTGCGGCGGTTGATGCAGTAGGCGCAGTCGTAGATGCAATAATTGGTAAGCATCACTTTGAGCAGGGAAATGCACCGGCCATCTTCGGCAAAGCTGTGACAGATACCCCAACCGCCCACAGTGTTCCCCAGCATACCCGCCTTGCCGGAGCGCACCGTACCACTGGAGGAACAAGAGACGTCATACTTTGCCGACTCTGCCAGTATCTTCAATTTATTGAGAACGTTTTCATCCATAATACCTGCGTCAAAAGTAGCAATAATACTTTTCAAAAACAAAAAAGACCGCCAGTAGTGGCAGTCTTTCGCAGCATGAAATATGCTTTTTTTCTTACTTCTTAGAAGCTTCCAAAGATGCTTTGCGGAATTCCTTCATAGCTTTTTCGATTTCCAAAGAAGCCTTACGAGCGCGAGTTCCTGCTGCCTTGTTACCGTTTTCCAACTGAGCGTTTGCATCTTTTGAGAAGTCTGCATACAATGCAGCTACTTTTTCAACTAATTCTTTCATAATCCTTTTTAAATTACTTCGTTAATAATGTCTGGCAAAAATACATTCTTTCTTGAAATAAATGCAGAAAAACGATATTTTTTTGAAATATTCGGTAAAATCGCCGCAAAAAGGGACTCTTACGCGTTTTTTATCTACTTTTGCAAGCATGAAAACGCTTACTGACACCGAATATATACACGCTCTCATAGCCGAAGGAGAGCACCAACAGCAGGATTTCAAGTTCGAAATATCCGACGCCCGCAAGATAGCCAAAACCCTTTCAGCTTTTGCCAATACAGACGGTGGAAAACTGCTCATCGGAGTGAAAGATAACGGGAAAATTGCCGGTGTCCGTTCGGACGAAGAACAATATATGATAGAAGCGGCTGCCGGACTTTATTGCAGCCCCGAAGTGAACTACACCATGCAGACCTATCTGGTGGAAGGTCGCAGTGTGCTGGTGGTACAAATCGAGGAAAGTGACCGGAAGCCGGTATATGCCAAGGACGAAACAGGAAAATACTTGGCCTATCTCCGCATCAAGGATGAAAACATCCTGGCTACTCCCGTCCATCTGCGCGTCTGGCAGCAAAGCGGAAGTCCGAAAGGAGAACTGATAGAATATACCGAACGGGAACAACTGCTGCTCAATCTGCTGGAAGAAAACGACCGCCTTTCACTGAACCGTTACTGCCGCCTGGCGCATCTTTCCCGACGCGCCGCCGAACATCTGCTGGCAAAGTTTGTTCGTTATGACATAGTGGAACCGGTGTTTGAAGGACACAAGTTTCACTTCAGGCTGAAATAGGCAAGGAGATTCCGTCAGGTTTGTCCAGATTTGTCCATGGTGCAAATTGCAGCACACGAGTTCATACCACGTTGATTATCATCAACTTGCAAGGAGCCTATCTCAGTTAACGACAGAGGTAGCCTTGAATAACGACAGAGGCAGCCTAAAGTAACGACAGAGGGCACCTTAGATAACGACAGAGGGTAGCACTTGTTTTGTGTGAGTTTTTTTTACTACAAATAGATAACTGTACATATACATTATGGGAATAATAAATCTGATAAACGACCTGCTCTGGACCTACATCCTCGTTGCCCTGCTGTTGGGATGCGCCGTATGGTTTACGCTGAGAACCCGCTTTGTACAGTTCCGGATGATAAAGGAAATGGTACGTCTGCTGGGAGACTCGGGCGGGAAAGGCGATGCCAAGGAAAAGCATATCTCATCGTTCCAGGCATTTGCCATCTCCATTGCCAGCCGTGTAGGTACGGGCAATCTTGCAGGGGTTGCCACCGCCATTGCAGTAGGCGGTCCGGGCGCTGTATTCTGGATGTGGGTGATTGCCCTCCTGGGTGCTTCCAGCTCGTTTGTAGAGTCTACACTGGCCCAATTGTATAAGATAAAGGGCAAAGACTCCTTTATCGGCGGCCCGGCCTACTATATGCGTAAGGGACTGAAACAGCCGTGGATGGGGGCACTGTTTGCCGTACTTATCACCATTACCTTCGGATTTGCATTCAACTCGGTACAGAGCAATACACTGTGTGCCGCTTTCGAAGGCGCTTTCGGGTTCGACCATGCCGTTGTGGGAGGCATCATCACCGCACTCACGCTGACAATCATCTTTGGAGGCGTACAGCGCATAGCCAAAGTCAGCAGCATCATCGTCCCCATCATGGCGTTGGGATACATTGCGCTGGCACTTATCATCGTTCTGTTGAACATCAAAGAACTGCCGGGAGTCCTGGCACTCATTGTCGGCCACGCCTTCGGATGGGAGCAGGCTTTGGGAGGGGGTGTCGGCATGGCGCTGATGCAGGGCATCAAACGCGGGCTGTTCAGCAACGAGGCCGGTATGGGGTCCGCTCCCAATGTGGCGGCAACCGCACACGTCAGCCACCCCGTGAAGCAAGGCTTGATTCAGACGCTGGGAGTATTTACCGATACGCTGATTATATGTACCTGCACCGCTTTCATCATTCTGTTCAGCGGTGCTCCACTGGATGGTTCCACAAACGGCGTACAGCTTACCCAGCATGCACTGACCAACGAGATAGGACCTTCGGGAGCCATCTTCGTTGCGGTAGCCTTGTTCTTCTTCGCATTCAGCAGCATTCTGGGAAATTATTATTACGGAGAAGCCAATGTGCGCTACCTTACCCGCCGTAAATGGGTGCTCAACATCTACCGTATACTGGTGGGCGGCATGGTCATGTTCGGTGCTGTTGCCACCCTCGACCTGGCATGGAGCCTTGCCGACGTCACTATGGGACTCATGGCGCTCTGCAATCTCATCGCCATCAGCCTGCTCGGAAAATACGCTTTCAGGCTGCTTGAAGACTACCGCGCACAGAAAAGCGCCGGTATCAAAGACCCCGTTTTCACCAAGAACCGCCTGAAAGAGGTAGAAAAAGACATAGAGTGCTGGTGATAACCAACTTATTTCGTACTTTTGCAGCCGGAACCGCCGGATGACCTGCGGTCTTGTAATTTGTAATCAGTAATTCGTAATTTGATATGAGTTTATTTGCCAAACTATTCAACAAGAATACCGGAGAAGTATCTTCGAAGAATGTGGAAGACTTCGTGTCACTGACACGCGTCTACTTCCAGTCTGTAATAGCCGCCAACCTGGGCATCACCAATATCCGCTTTGTGCCGGATGTAGCCAACTTCAAGCGTCTGTTCAAAATCCCCACGCAGGGAGGCCGCCTGGGACAAGCGGAAAAGGCCGCTTCGCGTAAGATGCTGATGCAGGACTACGGCATCAGTGAAAACTTCTTCAAGGAAATTGACACTTCCGTCAAGAAGCACTGCCGTACGCAGAACGACGTACAAGGTTATCTCTTTATGTATCAAGGCTTCTCCAATGACTTGATGATGCTGATGGGAAACCTGATGCAGTGGAAATTCCGCATGCCTTCCATCTTCAAGGGAGCACTGCGCAGCATGACCGAAAAAACCGTACACGACGTCTGTACAAAAACCGTATGGAAAAAGGACGATGTACACAAGACGGCAGCGGCAGTACGCCAGTACAAAGAGCGTCTGGGATATTCGGAACAATGGATGACCGAGTACGTTTACAACGTAGTGATGCTGGCCAAAAAGGAACCGAAACAGAAAGCCAACGAAGAGAAATAAAAGAAAAAGAATTCTAAAGAACTTTAGAAACAAGAAGGCGGGAAAGAAATTTCCCGCTTTTTTTGTTATTTTTAGCAAATGAAATCATTTTCCCCTCACGGAACACAAGGACGCACCCCGCGTCAACCATCATAAATATTAACTTCAAAAAAACAACCGCTTATGAAACAAAAGAAAATGCTTGCACTCACTCTATCACAACTGGAACAACTTTATCGGCACGAACTCCCTGAATTGGTCAGCATCGCCGTTCAAAGCGACGATGCGGAAGCCTTCAAAGCCAATCTGGCGGAGTACATTGCCGGACATCCGGAAGTGGACAGCGAGGCCGGTAAGCAAATTCGACTCTTGATTGAATTTGACGGGCAGGAAGTACACGAGCTCTCCATCGGAGAACAGCTGCCCATATCAACTTTATCAATGCTGCATTCCTTCCTCACGGGACAATGGGAAGAGGAAACGGAGACGGACCTGTTCATCGACTTGTTCCAGCAGTTCAAACGCCTCCACCAGCCAGCCCCCGCCCTCCCCTCCGCACAGAAAATCAAAACCCTGACCGAACGCTGGCCCAGCGGACTGGATGAAGACGTGCAGCATATCCGTGCAAAGAACAAGGAACGCATCCTACATGCACTGGTGCAGAAGATTGAGCACCGCAAGAACCCGGCTTCCCGCTTCCATTTCGAAGAGGGACTCAGCTACGAGGAGAAGTTCAACCTCGTCAGCGAATGGTGGAATGACTTCCGTTTCCATCTTGCCATGGCCGTCAAAAGCCCTACGGAGCTAAACCGTCTTCTCGGCAACTCCCTTTCTGCCGAAACCATGTACCTGCTCTCAAAAGCCCGTAAGAAGGGAATGCCTTTCTTCGCCACCCCCTATTATCTGTCACTGCTGAACTGCACCGGCAGCGGATACGACGACGAGGCCCTGCGCAGCTATATACTCTATTCACCCCAACTGGTGGAAACTTACGGACAGATACGTGCCTGGGAACGGGAGGATATCGTAGAACCAGGTAAACCCAACGCCGCCGGCTGGCTGCTGCCCGACGGGCATAACATCCACCGCCGTTATCCGGAAGTGGCCATCCTCATCCCCGACACCATGGGACGCGCCTGCGGAGGACTCTGCGCATCTTGTCAGCGTATGTACGACTTTCAAAGCAAACGGCTCAATTTTGAGTTTGACACCCTGCGTCCCAAGGAGACATGGGAAAAGAAACTGCGCCGGCTGATGGCCTATTTTGAGGAAGACACACAACTGCGGACATTCTCATCACCGGCGGTGACGCACTGATGAGCCAGAACAAGACGCTGGGCAATATTCTGGATGCCGTCTACCGCATGGCAGTCCGCAAGCGGAAAGCCAATCAGGAACGGCCCGAAGGAGAAAAGTATGCAGAGTTGCAACGCGTACGCCTCGGCTCACGCCTCCCCGCCTACCTGCCCATGCGCATCAATGACGGGCTGGTGGAGATTCTAAGGGAATTCAAGGAAAAGGCGTCTACCATCGGCATCCGCCAGTTCATTATCCAGACACATTTCCAGACCCCGCTCGAAGTCACTCCGGAAGCTGCCGAAGGAATACGCAAACTGCTGGCGGCAGGCTGGCTCATTGACAACCAACTGGTATACAACGTAGCTGCCTCCCGCCGGGGGCATACCACCCGCCTGCGCCAAGTGCTCAATCAGTTGGGAGTGGTTTGCTACTACACCTTCTCCGTAAAAGGTTTTGAAGAAAACAATGCCGTGTTTACCCCCAACAGCCGTTCCGTACAAGAGCAACGGGAAGAAAAGCGCTTCGGAAAGCTGACCAAGGAAGATGCCCATAATCTGTCCGTACTGCTTGGAACCGTCCATGACCCGGCAGCCTGCATCCGGCGTTTCCTGAAAACGCACCACCTGCCTTTCCTCGCCACCGACCGCAATGTGCTCAACCTGCCCGCCATCGGCAAGAGCATGACCTTCAACATGGTAGGCATCACTCCCGAAGGCAAGCGCATCCTGCGTTTCGACCATGACGGCACCCGGCGCCACAGCCTATAATAGACCGGCTGGGACAAATATATATCGTAGAGAACAAGTCCATAGCCTCCTACCTCCGCCAGCTGCAAGCCATGGGAGAAGACGCCGAAGAATATGCCACCATCTGGAATTATACGGAAGGCAAGACAGAATCCCGGTTCAGCCTCTACGAATATCCTGATTTCCCCTTCCAAATCACCGACAGAATGAGCAATCAGGACATTGCAGGATAGCATATCCAAGATATATTCCGTACTTTTGCAGGCAGAACAATGAAATTGGAAAGTATGGAAATAGAACAACACCCTTTAGAACCCTTCCTTCCCGGCAACGCCCGTCTGCTGATGCTGGGAAGCTTTCCTCCGCAGAAAAAGCGGTGGTCCATGGAGTTTTACTACCCCAACTGGAACAATGACATGTGGAGGATTACCGGATTCCTTTTCTTCAATGACAAGGATTATTTTGTAGACAAAACGAAGAAGGCTTTCTGCAAAGAACGCCTCATCAGTTTCCTGCAGGAAAAGGGTATTGCCTTGTTCGACACAGCCTCTGCCATACGGCGCCTGCAAGACAACGCCTCGGATAAGTTTCTGGAAGTGGTGCAACCCACGGACGTCCCTGCCCTGCTACACCGGATACCGCAATGCAAGGCTATCGTCACCACCGGCGAGAAGGCAACGGGCACGCTGTGCACGCAGTTTTCCATCGACAAGCCCAAAGTAGGCGACTTCACGGAGTTTCTTTTCGAAAACCATCCGATGCGCCTCTACCGGATGCCTTCTTCCTCAAGAGCCTACCCGCTGGCACTGGAAAAAAAAGCAGCAGCGTATCGCATTATGTATCAGGACTTACAGATGTTGTAAGCAACTTTCTTTATAAAATAAGTACGTCTGTTACTTGTATATTTGAAAGTTTACATTACCTTTGCAGCCGCAAACACGGGAGTAGCTCAGTTGGTAGAGCACCGGTCTCCAAAACCGGGTGTCGGGAGTTCGAGCCTCTCCTCCCGTGCATGAACGAATAATGGCTGTAAGCATTGCTTACAGCCATTATTCGTTTTATAAAAGCCTACCGGATATCTATCAGCTTATGTGTCTGCAAACTAAGCCTCCACTTAGGATGCTTCATCACACAATCCACCGTTTCGACCGTATTGCTGCAAGAGCAAGGCTGAAGAAAGAAATGCCCGGCGGGCAGCTGCTCATAAACAGTAATATCCTGCCCCTCATACACCACCTTCACTTCATTCATACGCGTAATTTCCAGCTTTGCCCCCTGCTTGGGAGAGCAGGTCACCCAATCTATATTATCCGGCAGCGGACGAGTACCGTTTGTTTCAATGCAGACATACTTTCCCGCCTGATGCAGACAATCCACAAATTCACGGTCAATCCAAAGGGAGGGTTCTCCGCCGGTCAGTATCACGGTAGCGGCAGGGTATTTACTGACTTCTGTTACGATATCTTCATCGGACATCAGTATGCCGTCCTCATGCTGCGTATCACAGAAGGGGCACTTCAGGTTGCAACCGGAAAAACGGATAAAGACAGCCGGAGTACCCGTATGGTATCCTTCTCCCTGCAAACTGTAGAATATCTCATTAATCTTCCTCATAGACGGCAATGTTTGATTCCGACTCCTGCACCTCTACCTTGAAGCAAGTGGGTATCTGGTCGCATATCCAACGGGCTATGTTCTCGGCTGTGGGATTGAAGGACAGCACTTCATTAAGATTGTGGTGGTCCAGCTGTTCCTTTACCACCTGCTTGATGTGACTGAAGTCTACCACCATTCCGTCCGCATTCAGCTCTTTGGAACGGCAATAGACAGTGATAATCCAGTTGTGACCGTGCAGATTCTCACACTTACTGCGATAAGAAAGTTTCAGGCTATGGGCAGCCGACACTTCCATGCGTTTGATGACTGTGTACATATTGTTAATACGCTAATTAATATAATAAGTTGCCGCATCTAATGTCACCTCGATGCGACGGCAAAATTACAAAAAACTTAAGATTTATCCATTTACTTCCCTAACTTATTCGTATACACAAAGAGAATTGAAGAGT
>NZ_BAKJ01000029.1 GCF_000614125.1 Bacteroides rodentium JCM 16496 | reverse complement strand
AGAGACCGTCATTTAAACTGTGTCAGCTAAATAATAATCATTAAATTTGCAACACAGTATTGATTTATGAGTAGCGAATTAGATTTTAATGAGCTACGCGCTCAAGTATTAGAAGAGTTAAAAGCAGGGAAGCCTCTGTTTGGCAAAGATGGTGCTTTTGCCCCCTTGTTGGAGAACATTCTCAATGCAGCCCTTGAAGGCGAGATGGATGCTCATCTAACAGAAGATTCCCGTCAAAACGGTAATCGCCGTAATGGCAAGATGCAGAAGCAGGTTCAAACTCCTGTAGGTGAGATTACTGTATCTACCCTCGTGACCGTGACGCATCCTTTGACCCTCAGTTCACCAAGAAGCGTGAAACTATGCTTGCCGAAGGTATGGCAGATAAAATTATCGGCTTGTATGCACTTGGCACCAGTACTCGTGAGATAGGTGATTGGATGGAAGAGAACTTGGGAAGCCGTGTATCTCCCGAGACCATAAGTTCTATCACGGATCGTGTACTTCCGGAAATAAAGACATGGCGTTCACGCTCTTTGGATTCTGTATACGCCATTGTCTGGTTGGATGCTATTCATTATAAAGTGATGGATGAGAAAGGCTGTGCGGTTACTCGTGCTATCTATAACGTACTCGGTATTGACAAGGATGGAAGAAAAGAACTTCTTGGTATGTATATCTCTAAAAGTGAAGGAGCTAACTTTTGGCTAAACGTACTTACAGACCTTCAGAACCGAGGTTTGAAGACATCCTTATAGCTTGTGTAGATGGCCTTAAAGGCTTCCCTGATGCTATTAAAAGTGTCTTCCCCGAAGCAAGTGTACAGCTTTGTGTCATTCACCAAATTCGTAACTCTATCAAGTATGTTGGCAGCAAGCATCAAAAGGAGTTCATGAAGGATTTGAAGCTTGTCTACGGTGCTGTAAGCAAGGAAGCTGCCGAAACCCAATTAGACAGCCTTGAGGCTAAATGGGGCGAACAATACCCCATTGTCATCAAGTCTTGGCGTGACAACTGGGAACAACTTACAGAGTACTTCCAGTACACTCCGATGATTCGCAAACTGATTTACACCACCAATACAGTGGAGGGCTACCACCGCCAGATCCGCAAGGTCACAAAGAGCAAAGGTGTCTTTCCTAATGATACGGCACTTGAGAAACTTGTCTATCTCGCGTACCGTAACATTCGGAAAAAATGGACCATGCCGTTAGCTAATTGGGCTACCATATCACAACAATTGGCAATAAAGTTTGGAGAACGTTTTCGATTGTGGTAACTTTGTCGCTCGTCGGGACGGGTGCTCCCGCCCCTTGCCGCTAGGGCGTTCCCCGAGCGATGAGTTTTAAACTAAGAAATTAACCCGTGACACAGTTCATCTGACGCCCCCCAAAATCAAACAATTCAGAGCGCAGCTGAGAGGCGTTGTTGACATTCCTTTTTTCTTGTATAGGCTAACCAAATTATATGCATAACCCCACAAGGTTTTACGGCTGACCCCATATAGCATCTTTATATTCACCTTTTCCGCGATGATGTATTGCTGGTGTCCATCTTGGCATATTTTTAATTTTCCGTATTACTTGTTCATCCCATTGTTGTACTCCGCAGCTTCTTAGCACTTTCGCTTCTTTTATTTCTCCGTATGAATCAATATGTATTTTGTATATTCCTTTGGCTTTTTGCAACTCGTCTAATAAACTGGCATCATATGTGAGATTTTGATAAATATAATTTTGAGCCGACCAAAGTGTTCCGTCTTGGAAGTTCGCTTGTTCTTCCCATTCCACGAAGCAATGCTTTAATTCTTCTTCCTGTATACTATCGGCTATTATTTTATCTCTATACCGTTGTGGTAAGAATGGAATATATACCGTATAAAAACATTCTATCCGCTTGTCGTTCTTATCTCGGCATGGCAAACAATGAGGAAGTTCTTTAATGAGCCTAACAGCTTCCTTACCAAAATCTTTATGGGTTGTAGCTAATATATTGATGGCGCGTGGCAGTCCTAATGTATCGAGGGAAAACATGACGACAGAATACCCTGCTTGATTCTTCGCTAATAAATGCTTTGGATATTTCATTTGAGAAATAAAATACTCTTCCAAATCACAATTCCATTTTGCCCATTTGGGAGCTTCTATCGTTGACAGGTCTTTAATAGGCTCTCCTGTTATTTTTGCCACACCAAGATTCCAAATGTTCTCTTTACGCCAAATACTGTCTAAATGTGCTTCCATATTCTCATGCAAAGAAACACTATCAGCTTTATTATTTTGCCCTTTTAAAGTAATGGAAGGATAGAAGCAAAGTATAAACAATATAAAAAACAGTGATGGTTTCATGTTGTTGTTTTTATTCAATCTTAAATTCTGCGCCCATAAACCACTTTTGAGAAGAACCTATGAAACCTATTTCTTTGACTACTTTATAAATCCCTGGCTTGTTGTCGTTAACAATCGGGCGAAGTCTTGCAGTAAACAGGTATGTACCTCCTTGTCCCAAACCATGCCCAAGGTCATTCCATGCACCGCCATCGTGAAGTAATATCCAACGGTTTCCTTCTTTACGTGCTACATTGTATCGTTCTCCAAAAAATAAGTCTTTTGAATTTCCATTGGCTAATTCCACTGATATAGTTTCAGTTCCCACAGGATAAACGGAATGCTCGGTTTGCATAGTTATCCGCATAGTATCAGAAGATGTCGGTTGAATAAAAGGTATGTCTTGCTGTATCTTGCCATGACTGACTGCCGAATAGCTTACAACTCTTCTTCTGAACATTTCCTGATAACGTGGTGTATTATTCATCAAACTCACAAAAATAGTATCTCCATCATCATTTTGTATCCAAGTGGAATGGATGTTTCTTGCGGTTGTGTCATTGGGCGTTTTTGCATTTTTATCCCAATAACCATCAATCTGTTGGCGAAGTTTTTTTACTCCTTTTTTATCAACTAACTCAAATTCAGCATAAGCAACTTTGGAGTTCCTGTTGAACGCTTTGTAAATGCGGTATTTGCCTGCACGATTAGGAACTTCGGAAGTATATAGCTTGATTGTCTGTCCATGGGTTGGATATTCTGGCTGTAATATCCAACCTATATCTTCAATGACTGGGTCGGTTGGCAATGTTTCCCATTGTCGTTTTTCATTATTGTAATAGGCAAGGCTGTAATCATTTCCGCATATATACTCTTGTTGGGAATGACTGGTAACGGTTACTTTCACTTCTGTTGTTGATAGTGGATAATAATCGTATTCTGTCTGCATGGAAAGTAAAACGGGGCTGATAGCTTCTCCCGTTGGAATATCACGGGGAACGGGTTGCAGAACAAAAGATGTTGTTCCCGATGGTTGTTCTTGTTCTTCTTCCGTTGGAACTGGTTCAGATTTAAGAACACTGTCAGGATGCAATTCTTCTTGCTGTGGAATACTGTCTGTTTCAAATTCTTGCCCTTTCTTGGAAGTAGTAGAATGGCAAGAACTAAGCAGTATTAATGATACGAGTAATAAATGTTTCATGGTTACTTTATTTCAAATTCGGTATTTAGTTTAATCTTTTCTCCATTATTCCATAAAGATATAGAAATACGATATTTCCCGATAGTTATATCATAATAACTAATAGGAAACCTAAAACAGAGAAAATCACATGCTGGGAGCAGTATTTCATCATCAAAGAAAAATATATTTTCTTTCATCTTGGGTTTTACCCACTGACCATTTTCCCACTTTTCTAAAATCCAATATCTACCACAACTCAGGGAAAAGTTCTGAGGATTTAATACAACAGCAAATATCTCATTGCTTTTTACAGTGTAATATCTTTGTAGGGTTTGCATCCTAATGGCAGTACCTAATGAATAAACATCTATAAGTTCAGCCATGCCTCTACAATCCGGTATATCTGTGCTGGCTGCTTCATTATTTTTGCTTCTTTTTGTGGATTCATTTGTACACCCTATAATGAAACAACAAAGAAAATATAAAAGTACTATTTTCATAGTTTCAAATAATTTATTACAAACAATATATCTACAAAAATAATAAAAGTGCAACTCATTAACAATCAGAATTGCACTTTTATTTCCGTAAATCATTCAGTCAAACCATTTTCTGATAAAGGCTTTCAAGTAGAAGCTCTTATTGTAAATCGTAGTTTGCACATTGGTGCTATTTCTACATTCTCAACCCCTTTCTCGGTTCTTCTTTTTGGGTGTGGCTTACACCCAGTTTCTCTTTAAGTTCTTGGAACTTCATCTTGAACCATTCCAGTATCGGTATACCATCAATGCACAGTCTGAATTTCCCAGTCTATTGCGGATTTTTCTCTATGGTTGCCGTTGAGTGTTCCGTCTTGAATTCCTTTCCATGCTCCCTTGAATAGAGCTTTCCCCTGAACCCTACAGGCTTGAAACATACGAGCCGCCTTGTCATTTCATCCGTAAATCCCATTTCCCTGCATTGGTCGGCCAAATACTGTAGTGTACAAGAAATTAGCAAGCAAATAATAGTGTTAAATATGGCTCTATTATTTTATTACTCTATGATAAACACCTATCTTTGCATCAACTCAAAACAACCATCGCAACACCAAGCAATTAAGCGAATTGCACACGTGGCACTGGCTTATCCGTTGGACCAATGCAATCATAATATAAGAAATGGGCCATTGACTCATAGGTTATAGGGATTGAAAGACAATCCGCATTCTTTACAAAGAATGCCGTTTCAAGAAACAGTCATATACTGAACCCTATTCAGTCGTATAGTGAATTAGGTTCAGTATACGACTGAATAGTTCAGTATACGACTGAGTGTAGCATATTCAATAAACACTGATAATCAGAGCTTTGCAAAACACCGTCATATATTCAATAAATACGGACAATAAGCAAGTTGCAACAACTTAAAGCAAATCATTATACAAACTCCCATCGCCATCTTTATACCGGATATTTTTATAAATATCGACCAATAATCTGCTAAAGGTTAGCAGCAGGCTATTTGATTTCTCAGACAAATTAGAAGCAAGAAGCCCACTTCCCAAGATGCCAGGGTTACATACGACAGTATCTTTTTCAATACAGTTCATTATCAGTTCAGAACCCACTACATTAGTGGCACCCAATTCCCGTAGATGGGCAACCATATATTGATTCAGCAACCGTTTTTCGTCTAATGTCATAAACCCATACCATAGCAGACATTTCATACCTAATCGGGTTGCTTGAAGAAAAACATCAAAATAAGTATGTCCGCCAGTTCCCATTTTATCTATTTCATAAGGATCTATATGAAGAAAAGATTGTTTAGGAAGCTCCGGCAATAACTCCATGACACTTTCTGTTGAATCACAATTCCGCAAAACAATCCTATTATCCAAATGCTCCCGCCTTGCAAACTCAAAAACATTATCCAATGATTCCCTCTCCAAATCAAAAAAATAATATTTACGATTCAACCCTAATGCTTTCATTGCCAGTGCAGGAGAACCATAATAGCAATTCTCTCGAAAGGCTTCACTTTCTAACCTGAAATAAAAGGAATCTCTCAATTCCTTGTCGGCCGTTCGTAAAAAATGGCAAATACCATAATCCCTCTCCGGTATACGTTCCAATCGATATACCGCACAAGCCGAATTTGTGTCAATATACACTTTCGGTTGTTCATTGCAAAGCACCTCGCCTAATACAAGATGCTTAAACACATCCGCTTGTTTTCCATAATGAGTATATGCTTCCATTTTATCGTTCCCATTGATATTAGGCAATATTAAAAAAAAGACCGCCCTGCCCCTAATATGACGGTCTTTTGATAGTATGACAAGAAAGTAAACAAGGAATCAACCGAAACTAAAAGAAACATGTTCTTCGTCAGAAACCTCTATCAAGCCATTCTTGCGTCGTATGCAGACTTTGTTTTCACGCGCAAGCCAGCCTATGGCCAACGCCGTGCTTTCCACACTCAGATTCAACTCCTTGCAAGTTCAGGAATTGAAATCTTCTCACTCCCATTCAGGGCATGCCATACAGCTCCTGCGTTGGCACCAACAATACTCTTATCCATAATTTTTCAGATTAATATAATTACATTCATGTTCAATAAACCTATAAGCGTTGCCTCCCAAACAAGACACGACGACCATGCGACTCCCACAAGGAAGCCGATACAGATATGACAATCATGTAAATAACAAGACGTTACTTACATGTCAAACAAAGGATACTTCTTTTCGGTGGACCGCCAATGTTTGATGAGGACATTCGAGAAGAAAACGGGAAACGCAACTTGTTTTTTTACCATATCGTTTTGGTTGTACTGGCTTGTGCCCTATATGCAAACCCGTTAATGTGAAAAAGCGGAAGGGCATTAGCTTGTTTTTAAGTGAGGGAGTCGAAGCCCTTAGTACAAACAGGAAACGCCCCCCACAATTTTTGTAAGGTTGAACGTAAGGCTGTTTTTGTGTACTTGTTAATGAAATTTCGACTTTTCCACTTATACAGAAATCAGCTAAACGCTTTTCTAATCTACTATGTAAAGAAACTCATGTCATTGATTGACGAGACAAATATAAGATTTATTCTGTTAAAACAAACATGAGATGTCATTTTTTTTATCCTAAAACATTAAAAAGACGAAAAATTGAAGGCTTTAGGCAAAATACATAACAAACATACTCTGTAGAAAGCTCCTAAACTTAATTCTGCGAGTATCTGTACTCATTCGGTGCAACTCCCGTGACTTTCTTAAACACCAGGCTGAAGTACTGCACACTCGGATACCCCAACCTACGCGCCACAACGGCAGGCGTATTGTCTGTTTCCAGTAGCATCCTCTTAGCCATACACAAACACTTGAGCTGAAAATGTTCAGCCAATGTCTTGCCGGTTTCAAACTTCAACAAATCGTCAAAGTAGGCCGTTGAAAGGCTTAGCTTCCCAGCACAGTCTATGGAAGTAGGCCGCTTGCCCTCCTGCAGCTTGCCGGAAGTGATATACCCGTCAAGTATCTCTTCCAGTTTTTCCAGAATCATCTTGTTCTTATTCTCGCGAGTAATGAATTGCCGTTCATAATAGCGCGAGCAATAATCCAGCAACAATTCGATGTGACGGGACAGAATGGTATTGCTGTGCGTATCGATGGAGTGATGAAGTTCATCCTCAATATTCTCAAGGCAGCACGTCACCTTGGCCATTTCGCGCTGTGACAGATGCAATGCTTCTTCCTTGCGGTAGAAAAAGAAAGTATAGTTATCGATATGACTCTTCAGTGTAGTGCAAAGCAATAAATCGGGATGGAATGCCAATAGCCAGCCTTTGTCCGGAAACGTATTGTTCTTGTTCATCCGGAATATCTCACCGGGTGTAAGAAATACCATCGTAGCATTGGAATAATCATAATATTTCCGTCCGCAGCAGTCACAATCCCCTTCACAGTCCTCAATCAGCAGGATGGCATAGAATTCAAACTTCACAGCATCCTGATACACACTAGGATTTTCCAGATTAATAATGCTTACCTGAGGATGTAACGTTTTACATCCCAGGCATCGGTTGCATTCACATACTGTCTTTATGTCCAATGTATTGTCTTTCATCACCTATAAAGTCATTCTCATTATTGTAATTTCAGATATATAAAATCTTAAGGATATGTTTTCCACACCTTCACAATATCCCAATTACAAAATTAGAGGAAAATCCAGACATCTTCACTACCCTTATTACGGATTATATAACCTTAGTTACTGTTTTTATATCTGGCTACGTGACTTCATCTCCAGATACTTGTTTATCACGTCCACAGAAAGATTTTCCGGTGTAGTCAGCACGGAACTGATGCCGTGCTGCTTCAAGGTGGAGACTATCAGCCGTTTCTCGAATACAAATTTCTCGGCAATGACATGGCGGTAATACCCTTCCGTATTCCTCGCAGGAGTGGCGACGTACTCTTTCAGAGCGGCATCTTCGAAGAAGATGACCAGCAACCGGTGCTGGCGGTTCAACTGCTGCAAATAAGCCAACTGACGGTTCAAGCTGCCGATGCCTGAAAAATTGGTATACAGCACCAAAAGACTGCGTTTGTTGACGCGCTTGTTCAAATGTACGCACAATGAGGAAAAGTCGGTCTCCCCAAAAGTAGTCTGCTGGCTGTAAAGGTTCTCCAATAACGCCTGCATTTGTCCGGGCTGTCGGGAGGCGGGGATAAATGTATCAAAGTGCTCATTAAACGTCACCAGTCCGGCTTTATCCTCCTTCCGCATGGCAACGTACGAAAGAACCAGGGAGGCATTGATGGCATAGTCCAGCAAGGTCATCCCGCGAAATGCCTGCTGCATAATCCGCCCCTTGTCTATCACGTTATAGATTTGCTGGGAACGCTCGTCTTGATAGACATTTACCATAAGTTCGTGCTTCCGGGCGCTTGCTTTCCAGTTTATCGTGCGGTAATCGTCGCCTTTCACATACTCCTTTATCTGTTCGAACTCCGTATGATGCCCCACCCTGCGGATACGCTTGATGCCCAATTCCGTCAAGTTGTCACTGATGGCAAGCAACTCATACCGATGGAGCATCAGATAGGACGGATATATTGACATCCAGCGGAGCATCGCAAGTATATCTGCGGGAAAGCAATCCCATCCTGCCTGCCACAAACACCCGAATCCGTCCGAAAGAGTAAATCCCCCGCCGCGTGGGACGCAGATGATACGTAATCGTCCTGCCCTCATTCGCCTGGAGCCTCATCCGGAAATCAACATTCCGCAACTGGAATACAAAAGGAATCTCATCCACCACTTCCACAGCCACCGGATGCGGATAACTGCTCTCCACACGTATGTTCACGGCGTTTTCATCTCCGTTGGAGAAGCGGGTGGCACACTGGCGGAATGCCCGGATGCCGCGAATGCGATAGAGCATCACCCCATCCACCAGCACCGACACGACCAGGACAAAAAGCGCCCACTGCCCGATTGCAAAGAATGGAGCAAAGACGTACCCGATACCCATCAGCAGGACTATCAGAACAAGAACAATATAGAATCGGCGGCCCAGTCTCATTTCGGCACTTCCACCTTATCAATCAGCCGTTGCGTCACCTTTACCGGCGAATAGCCTTCCATCTCGGCTTCCGCTGTCAATATCAAGCGATGCTGAAGCACATACGGAGCAACGAACTTAATATCCTCCGGTGTCACAAAGTCGCGTCCCTGCAACAGTGCATAAGCCTTGGAGGCCTGCATCATTGCCACGGACGCACGCGGAGAGGCTCCTAAATACACAGCCTTGCTGGTACGCGTCTGCTGCACAATCAGCGCGATGTACTGAAGCAGCGTACGGTCTACAAACACGTGTTCCATCAGCCTGCGCAACGACAGCAGTTCTTCTTTTGTGAGCACAGGTGCCAGGCTCTCCAACTTCACCAGCGAAACATTGGTGTGGTGGCGCTCCAGGATGTCCACCTCCTCCTCCAACGAGGGATATCCCATGGTTATTTTCATCAGGAAGCGGTCCAGTTGCGCTTCGGGCAACTTATAAGTCCCCTCCTGCTCTACCGGATTCTGGGTTGCCAGAATCGTATAGAGTTCTCCCATCTGATGCGTGGTGCCGTCAATGCTGACCTGCCGTTCTTCCATAACCTCGAACAAGGCTGCCTGCGTCTTGGCAGGAGCGCGGTTTATCTCGTCCACCAGCACGAAGTCGGCAAACACCGGTCCTTGATGGAAGTCAAAGTCATTGTTTTTCATGTTGAAGACCGTAGTACCCAACACGTCACTCGGCATCAAGTCCGGAGTAAACTGAATGCGGCTGAAGTCTGCCTCAATCAAGCGTGCCACCAGACGGGCAAGCAGTGTCTTTGCCACCCCCGGCACTCCCTCCAGCAACACATGGCCGTTTGCCAGGACAGTCGTCAGTACCAGGTCCACTATCTGCTCCTGCCCCACTATGACCGTAGCAATCCGGTCCTTCAACGCTTGTATCTTCTCGGAAAAGAGAGTCAAGTCCACCCGTTTTTCTGTGTTCTCTTCCATAAATATCTTCTTTATATATGATTGATTATTTCATTCATTTTATCGACAAGCCGTTTCATCTCCTTCTCAGAGATGCTGCGCCCTCCGTACACCACCGGCCTCACCTCGCGGATGAACGCGGCTATTTCCCCCGCTTCCATACCCGTCTTCCGGGCAATCCTGCCGAAAGAGCGCTCATCCTCTGCCACTTCCTCCACATCCACTTGTATTTCCCTCCTCAGTTCCTCCGCAAAATAGAGATATTTCTTGCGGACTAAGTCAGCATGGTCCTTCTTCTGATAATAAAGAGTACCTATCAACTCTGCAAACTCCAAAGACTTATTTTCCGGTTCGCGGATAACTGGAATGGCGCGCTGCTTCCTGCGGGCTGTAAATATCATAAAGAGCAGGATGGAAACCATACTCAAGTACAATGCCCAGCGAAGCGGCGGCTGCGAAAGGAAATAGCGAAAAGGAGACATCTGTACCTGGGCTGTTTCTTTCATATAGCCTTCGGTACGGACAATGGGAAATCCACCCATCTGGGACAATATACGAAAAAGATAAGCCGCATTCTTCCCATCCAGCACACCATAGTTCGTAAAAAGCAGGGGAGTGGAAGCCAGTATAACCTCCCCCTTTCCCCAAGAAACTGACATGACAACCGGATGAGCAGCTTCTCCGGTAACAGTTTTTTCCGCCAACACTTTACTAGAAATGGAATCTGCAAAGAAATAAGACTGACAAAGTTGGGGATAGAAACAGAAAGTCTGCTGCGGATAAACCGCCGAATCCCCCACCCAGCACAAACTGTCTTTCGAGAGCAATGCAGTGGCATATTTTTTCAAAGCCGACGGACTGAAATAGGAATAGCTGCACTCAAATCCCAGCGTATCTTTCAAAATACGGCTGAAAGAGCTCCCCGCCAGCATAATCCGGTCTCCCCGTCCCGCCATCTTCAACATCGCCTCCACATCTACATCCGTCAAATGCAGGTTATCGGTAACAACCAGTATTCCGCGGCGGAGCGTCGTATCTTCCTGCTCCAGTTCATAAAAAGTCTTTCTCGACAACGAATATCCCTTCGGCAACGATGAAGACAGCAGGCTATCGAACACGGCACAGCCGAACGGTTGCTTGTCATAATGGCTGAACGTAGGGTTCCAGACAAACTTCTTTGGCAGACGGCACTCTATCGCAAACATCAGCACCAGAAAAGCAATGATACCGGCTATAAACCAATGGTTCCCCTTCATGCCATCCCTCCTTTCTCCACTTCTTTCTGCAAATCCCGCATCACATGGAACAATGTTTCGGTCGCTTCAAAATTTCCGTAACGTACCCGTAGAAAATGGTTGGTCATTTGGCGGAAAGCTGGCAGACGGACTTCATAGATATATTGTGTAGGCGTTTTATATAACTGCCAGTCTATACGTTTTCCATCGCTGAGCTGTTTCAGCGTCTGCAGATAGAGCAAACGTACCGCCTCCCGATAATCCGTACGGGCAAGCGCATCGGCAATTCCCCCCGCAAAATCCACTCCATAGATGGTATCCTCCCCCACTGTATAGGACAAGGTACTTTTGCGCGAACGCATGAACAGTTCCGGACGCTTCTTGTACACAAACCAGATGACCAATACCAGGATAAGAATGGCAATGCATATCAACACGGCCTCCGAATATTCTGCCACCAACGTATTCCCGAATATCTTGTCCAGCAGCTTGCCGAACCATCTGCTGAACCACTCAAGTACATTAATTTCGGGAGCTATCAACTCACGACTGTAAGCAAACGCCGGGTCGGACTGCCAAACGGCAACCTGTGCAGTATCACAAACCAGTGTATCAGCCGGAGCCATATTCATAGTCCGTTATCAGAGTTTATCAAAATTGTCAATATCACTCTCCACCATCACATAATCTATCTTTTCCGAAGCATGACCGTATTGATAAGCCAGCCCCAGCAATGAGAAAATCATGGACATATAAACGCCGAATGCCTGGACTACCGCCAGCAGATAAAGCACAAAGCTATAGGCTACCGATACAGTGGCACCGCCACCTGCATCAGTCATTGCAAAGATATATTTCACAATGGTCCCGATATACCATGGAATCATCGTCACTCCCTGCAAGATGGCGGCAATGAATCCCATAACAATGGAAATCAGTACGATACCTCCCCAGGTAGCGAAACCCAGTCGGTAGGCCTTCTTCAAGGCATCTATGATATAGATATCTTCGAACAGATAGACTGGAGCCCAAATGGCAAGTGGTACAGACACCACCACAACGAGCAAAACGAACAAGAACGCAAGCGCCATAAACGGAATGATGGTGGCCATAAAACCAACAATAAGCCCTACAAACAGCACCAAAAGCACACTAACAATCATTATCAGAAATACCCTTCTGACATTACGGAACAACAAGGGCTTCAGCATCCCTAACGTCACTCCCTCCAAGCGTTCTTCCCGTTCATTGTAAGTACGGACCAATGCGTAGACCAAAGAAATCAGCATGACAGTTCCCAGCAGATAGAGAACGGCATACAGGCTGTAATAAGTCACCAGCGCCATGATGGACGCTCCGACGACAGAAGAGTCGAACGAGCCTCCGGTCATATCACCCAAAGCCATTGTACCGCTCATCAGCCGTTCAGACTCAGTCCCTGAAGCAGACAAAGCGGCAACATCAGATATGTGGTGAATTTCATCAACGGTTTCCAGTTCTCTTTGATAAAATCAAAGGTAGCAGTTAGTTTCTCTCCAAAAGAACGTTGTGCATACAGTGCGATTTTAGGTTTCTGTGCTTCCATGCTTCTTTCTGTTAGGTAAATAAATATAATAAAAAAAGATAAACGACAAAGAGAGTAGAATAAAGCCGAACCTCACAGCATCCGGAAGTTCGGTATGGCGGGTAACAAATCCTTCTATAAATCCTGCCATGATGAATACGGGTACCGTACCCACCACTATTTTCAGTCCTTTTTTGGCTCCCCGTTTGAAAGATTCCAGCCTTGAATAGGTTCCGGGAAAGAGCCATCCGTTGCCCAAGGCAAGACCGGCGGCACCGGCTACAACAATCGCCCAGATTTCGAGTGTCCCATGCAGCCAAATGGCAAGGGAGGACTCCCAAAGCAAGTCGTGCTGATAAAAGAAGGTTTGGAAAGCCCCTATCATGATACCATTGTTAAGGAGCATGTATCCAGTGCCAAAACTGGTCAGCAGCCCCATGGCAAAGCAGTTGAAGGAGACCATGATATTGTTCAGCGTGATACTCAGAAACATGGGGAGCTCGGAAGAACCGTTATATACAGCCATGGGTTCACCATTAGCGATATTGTTCAAAGTCATATCCACATAGGAGTTTCCTAAAATCAAACGCACAAAATCGGGGTCTCCGGCAGCGGATACCACTCCTATCAATGCGCTGACCACAAATATAATGAAGGAAGCCACCAGCTCACGGCGTGCATCGTGCATGGCCGAAGGCACTTCACGGTCCAGTAGGTGATAATTCTTGACCATTTCTCGCGTTTGTTTCTATAAATGCGGTTGTGCAATGCCGAGGCAAGATTGTTCAGATAGATAGTGATGCGGGAAGCGGGGAAATGCGTTTGGGCAAAAGCCAGGTCCGCCGTAAGCTCCGTATATGCGTCGGCAAGTTCATCGGGAGACAGACTTTCCGCCTGCTCCACCATCGTTTCTGCTTGTTTCCATTTTTCGATGTTCCGCCGGATAAACGTCACTTCTTTCATACCTTATGACTATTTCAGAGAAGTTTTGTCTGAAATTGGTAACAAAAATAAGAGAATAATGATATATTTGCAATGAAATACTAAAAATGTTTTATCAGGAATGGCAGAATCTACAATTATCACCGGACAATTTGTCCGCATCAGTCAAACGCCTGCCAGTATCGGTGAGCGGCTCATTGCACTGGCCATAGACTATATTCTGCTCGGATTCTATGTATTTTCTACTTTGGCCTTGTTTTCACGGATTCATCTACCCTCTGATTTCACGATGCTTTTCTTGTTTGCCATTGTCTACCTGCCAGTCTTGTTTTATGCTTTTCTCTGCGAAATGTTCAACCAGGGACAAAGTTTCGGCAAGCGGCTGATGAACATTCGTGTCGTAAAGGCGGACGGCTCCACGCCTGGCATAGGCTCGTACCTGCTCCGATGGCTTCTCTTTCCTATCGACGGACCGGTGACCGGTGGCCTGGGACTTCTGGTCATCCTTTTGACCAAAAACAGCCAGCGAATGGGCGACCTTGCTGCCGGCACCATGGTAATCAAGGAAAAGAATTACCGCAAGATACACGTCAGCCTCGATGAGTTCGACTACCTGACCAAAGACTACCGACCTGCCTATCCACAAGCTTCCGACTTGTCATTGGAGCAAATCAACGTCATTACCCGGACCCTGCAATCGGGTAAAAAAGACCGTACACGCCGCATTGCCTCCCTTGCGAAAAAAGTGCAGGAACTTCTCTCCATCACTCCTCATGACAGTAACCCGGAAAATTTTCTTCAAACCGTTCTCCGGGACTATCAGTATTATGCCTTGGAAGAAATTTAATACGAACTTCCAACAAAGCCCCAAGAAGTGTCAAGAGCCTGTTTAAATTTTGTTCTGCATTGTTTTAAGAGTTTTCTTTGAAGATGTTTTTCTATTTTTAAGCAGATAAAAAACTTTAAAAACCCGTTGGTGGAATCAACCGCTTTCATATCCCCTTCTTAGAGGTATGCACAGGCTTCATTTTATTCTGTTTGTCGGTTTTCTCCCTGCCTGCCTCCTGTTTTCCCCTTATCTGCTCCGTGTATATATAGACGGACCAAATAAGGAGAAGATAGGGAGAAGGTAGGGAGCGGATAGGGAGAAGGTAGGAAAATGTTCTGTTTGTCGGTATTTCCACATCATCTAATTCCGACAACGGGTTTTAAAAGGAAAATTTAAACAGGCTCTAAGTCTTACATTTATTTAAGATTCAAGCCGCATCTTTTTGGCCTTTCATTTGTTAATTAGTCAGAAGGTCTTAACTAAATAACAAAGAACAATTATGAAACGAATCATTACATTAATCACACTGATGTTGGTAAGTGCATCGACCCTGATGTATGCACAGAGTAGCAGCGAAGCACGCCGGGCAGAGCGTAAAGCCCAACGAGAAGCCCAGAAAGCACGCGAAAAAGCGGAAAATGAAAGGAACTATGCCATTGCCGTCCAGGCATTGAAAGAGGGCAAGTTTGTATTGGAAGCAGACCAGCTGGTGTTCAAGAGAGGACGGAGCGCATTTGTTTCATCGACAACAAACTTCGTTATGATGGACGGTGAACACGCATCCGTACAAATAGCTGCCAACAGTGCCCTTGCAGGCCTCAACGGAATAGGCGGCATCACAGTGGACGGCAACAGAAAGGAAATGAAAATCACGACCGACAAAAAGGGAAACGTGAATTGCAACTTCAGCGTACAAGGCATCGGAATATCCGCACAAGTGCATATCACACTGACCAACGGCGGCAATAATGCATCGGCAAGAATCAGCCCGAACTTCAATTCGAATACCCTGACGCTGAACGGAGTCCTGGTTCCATTGTCCCAGTCAAACGTTTACAAAGGGCGGGCTTTATAAATGATGGACAGTCAGAATCTTTTCCGCATTCAAGTCCCTGGCCGCTTGCCCCAAATATTGGGGCATGGTATGGATATATTTCCAGTCTTCGTTATACTGCCCATTCTCCAATATGGCAAGGTCAATGCCGGTATATTGCTTGCCTATTTCGGCAAAATGCGTGTCATATCCGCTATCACCGCCCATATAAATCTTCTGCAAAGGAGTTTCGATAAGGAAAGAGGCCCATAATGCCTGATTTGCCTTCAACGAGCGGTCCGAAAAATGCCGGGCGGGCAAGCAATGTCCGAACCATACCAATACATTCTCGTCCTTGCTTATCTTGCTGAGGTCCGTCTTTATAACCGGAATCTCCGTTTCAGGACGCAAATCGGTTTCTTTCTTAAATAAGAATCCCCAGAAAGCTCCCAAACGTCCCTTTTGGGAAGTCATCATCACCGTACTGTGCAGATTCCGGAATTCTCCGTCTTTGTAATGAGGCGACTTCTTTATCCTCTCCAACCGTTCTCCTTGAGGAGCCCTCCCGAAACTCGGCTGATTGACAAAAACGAATCCCGCTATGACCGCAACAGCCAATGCCAACTATCATACGTACTCTTTTCGTTTTTAATGAATTCATATTCAATGAGGCTACATTTACAGCTGCAAATATAGTCGAATTGTTATTAAATCACTATCTTCGCGCCCAATTTACAGAATCAATACAATAAAGAAATAAAAAGCCAACAAAGAAATGAACACACACAGTCTATGTTGCATCGGTTATATTACCCAAGATAAAGTCGTAACCCCTAAAAATACCATATATATGCCGGGAGGCACCTCTTTCTACTTCGCACATGCCATCAAGCACTTGAATGCCAACGATTTTCTATTGGTAACAGCTTTGGCTGATACCGACATGGGCATTGTGGAAGACATTCGGAAAGAAGGTATTTCCGTCAAAGCCTTGCACAGCACACATTCCGTCTGTTTCGAGAATATTTATGGAGAAAACCAGAACGAACGTACACAACGTGTCACAGCAAAAGCAGACCCTTTCACCGTGGAAGGTTTGAAAGATACCGATGCACGGATTATCCACTTGGGCAGCCTGCTTGCCGACGACTTCTCTTTGGAGGTCATCAAGTTCTTGTCCGGCAAGGGACTCCTCTCGGTAGACGTGCAGGGATTTCTCCGCAAGGTGGAGAATGAAAAGGTGCTGCCCGTAGACTGGCCGGAAAAGAAAGAAGCATTGAAGTATATCCATATCCTGAAAGCCAACGAAGCAGAAATGGAAGTGCTGACCGGATGCAGTGAACCGCACGAAGCTGCATTGCTGATTGCAGACTGGGGCGTGAAGGAAGTGCTGCTGACCCTGGGAGATAAAGGTTCGCTGATATATGCCCAAGGAGAATTCCACGAAATACCCGCCTACCCTGCCCTGCAGATTACAGATGCAACGGGATGCGGAGACACCTATATGGTAGGATATCTGTATATGCGCAACAAAGGCGCGTCTTATCGGGAAGCCGGATGCTTTGCCGCCGCCATGTGTACCATAAAGCTACAATCACACGGGCCGTTCTGCGGAACGGAGGAAGCGATAAATAATGTGATAAGAGGATAAGATGATGGGGTGATAGCAGGATATCACCCCATCATCTTATTTACAATCCGAATTTCTTCAAATCATCTTCCACGTTGCCGATACCTGCAATATGGAACATATCAACCAGTACCTTGACGACATTTGGAGAAAGGAAAGCGGGCAATGTAGGTCCTAAGTGAATATCCTTCACACCGAGCTCAATAATGCCAATAATACAATAACTGCTTTCTGTTCGTACCACGCTATGTTGTAGACTATGGGAAGTTTATTAATGTCGTTCAGCTGGAATACTTCTTTCAGTTTCATGGCTATTACCGCCAGTGAATAGCTGTCATTGCACTGTCCGGCATCCAATACACGGGGAATGCCGTTGATGTCTCCCAAACCAAGTTTATTATAGCGGTATTTGGCACAACCTGCGGTCAGGATAACGGTATCTTGCGGCAAGGCTTTGGCAAATTCCGTGTAGTAGTCACGGCTCTTCATACGTCCGTCACAACCTGCCATTACGATAAAGCGGCGTATGGCCCCGGTCTTCACGGCATCTACCACCTTGTCTGCCAGTTGCAGCACCTGGTTATGGGCAAAACCGCCGATAATCTCTCCATGCTCTATCTCCACCGGAGGCTGGCATTGTTTGGCAATCTCTATGATTTCAGAAAAGTCTTTCCTGCCTTCAGCATCCTTATCAATATACTTGCAACCCGGATAGCCGGTAGAGTTGGTGGTAAACATACGTTCTTTATACACAGCATTTGCCAGAGGAGGAACGATGCAATTGGTGGTAAACAGAATCGGTCCGTTGAAGGAAGTGAATTCTTCGCGCTGTTTCCACCAGGCATTGCCATAATTGCCTACAAAATGGGAATATTTCTTGAAAGCGGGGTAATAGTGGGCAGGCAACATTTCACCATGTGTATAGACGTCTATTCCTGTGCCTTCAGTCTGCTTCAATAATTCTTCCATATCCTTCAAGTCATGGCCGCTAATTAAAATTCCCGGACGGTTCTTCACACCGATATTCACCTTTGTAATTTCAGGATTACCGTAAGTACCGGTATTGGCTGCATCCAATAGAGCCATTGTCTTTACTCCAAACTCACCAGCTTCGAGAACCAGCTTCACCCACTCCTCTGCCGATAGAGACTCAACCGCAATGGTAGCCAGTGCGCGTTGCATGAAAACATGAACCGTATCATCATTGAATCCCAGACGCATGGCATGCTCCAGATAAGCAGCCATACCTTTCAAGCCATAGACAAGTAATTCTTTCAACGAGCGGAGGTCTTCATTCTGTTCACGCAGAACACCTACTGTCTTCGCTTTTCCGGCATAGTCATCACGTGTTCCCTGCCAAGTCAGTTCATCTACTTTGGGTAGGGGCACTTTGTTATGCTTGGCCTCTCGAATCAATCCATTACGCATGGTGATTCCTTTGTCCACCCGCTTCAAGATGCTTTCATCATCGAAATTTGCATTCGTAATAGTGCAGAACAGAGCATCCGTCACAAAGATATTCACTTCTTCAGAGACCGGACAATCTGCCTTGCGCAAAACATCGGCAACGACAGAAACACCTCTAACCACAAACAGCAACAAGTCCATAGCTTGAGCCGTATGACTTTCTTTGCCACATACACCTTTCAGTATACAGCCGGTTCCTTTGGCTGTCTCCTGACATTGATAACAAAACATGTTCGGTTCCATATTCTTATTCATTTAAAAGTTTACATCATCTTTCCATAAGATAAGCGGCACCTCAGCAATAAAAATAAGCAAGCTTATTTTCTATTGCTTTCGGTTTGCATTATCTTTGTGCAAAGATGAGAGTTCTACAACGCGAAAACTGTCACGAATGTTACATCGAATCACAAAAAAGTAAAAAAGAGAATGGAAATCCATACACTATTGAAAATGCCTCCTTTTCAAGGCATAACAGAAGAAGAATTATTATCCCTCATCCTGGCACCCGAACATGCACGCAGGCAATACAAACCTGCTGACTTCATTGCCATGCAGGGAGAAGCATACCGTTCTCTATTCATATTGTGCAGCGGCAGTGTGCGTACCCAAATGGTCAGTGCAGAGGGAAAGCAACTCACCATAGAAACGCTGAAAGCCCCGCAACTGCTTGCCCCGGCTTTTGTCTTTGCCTCCGAAAACCGCTTTCCGGTAAATATCGAAGCTAAAGAGAAATGTGAGATACTCGTCATAAACAAGAATGTCTTCCTGGAATTCCTGCATCGACACCCCACTGTGATGCACAACTTTCTGCAACTGGTATCGGACAGAACTCTGTTTCTCTCCAAAAAGCTGAATGCCTTTGCCCTGCAAAGCCTGAAATCGCGCATACTGAACTATCTACGCATGCATGGCACGATACTCAACCAGCAGGAAGTGGCACAAATACTGGGAGTGGCTCGTCCCTCGCTGGCACGTGCCTTATCGGAGCTGGCAAGCGAAGGATGCATCCGGATAGAAGAGAAGGAAATGCGGATAAATGAAATCTCCGCCCAAAAGTATTTATAAAAAACGCCCGCACTTATATATTATTCTTACCTTTGTCCAAGAATAAAAAGCTATGGAAAAGATTCTACTGGATGAAAAGCACGAACAGTTATTGTTCCAAATCCCTCTACTAAGGGATTTGCCACATAATATCAAGCAATCGCTGCTTGAGAAACTGGAATATTCAGTCTATTCTATAGACAAGAAAGATATAGTTGCCCGGCAAGGCACCCCCTGCAAGAAGCTATATATACTATTGGAAGGCAAATTGCGTGTAGATATTATAGACGGCCTGGGCAATAAGGTTATGGTAGAATACATCGTTGCCCCCCGGGCCTTTGCCACTCCCCATCTCTTCGGCAGCAACACCACACTGCCGGCAACTTTTACCGCCATTGAAGACTGTATCCTATTCACTGCGACCAAAGAATCCACCTTCAAACTTATCAGCCAGGATCCCAAAGTGCTGCACAACTTCCTTTGCATAACGGGAAATTGCAATGCCTGCACGGTTTCGCGATTAAAAACCCTTTCCCGCAAAACAGTCCGCGAAAGGTTTGTCGTCTATCTGTTTGAAAACAGAACTTCCAACTCTACCAGCATCACCATAGCGCATACCCAATCTGAGCTGGCAGAATACCTCAATGTAACCCGTCCGGCACTTTCAAAGGAAATCAATAAGATGACCAAAGAAGGTATTATCCTAATGACGGGTAAGAAAATTGAGGTATTGAATGAAGCAGCTCTGAAAGAGTATATCTAAACTACCATTTTACAAACAAGATTCTCGGATTGATGTTGACAGATACCCAGCCCCAATCCTGCCAGCGTTTATGGTCGCCGCCTTTCACCACGTCCATGGACTTCGTACCCCGCATGATGGAGTAACCGGCAGAAAGTTTCACGTCCTTCATCACATTCCAGTCAAGCTGATAGTCTATCTCCGAACCCAATCCCTTTTTTACATCATCCAGCTTGGCAGCAGTAGCAAAATAGTGATAATTCAATTGCATACTCACCTGCTTGGATGTCTTGAAGTTAACACCCAACTGGGCATCTTGCAAACCGGGAGCGACTCCCTGCCAGGCAGAAGCATAGAAATAATCCATCGCTCCATAGAACTTATGATGTGTTCCGTAAAGGGGATCGAAAGCCTTGAACTTGTCACCCTCCCCGTCACTGCCACTCAGATAATCATAACCCAAGCTCACACTCCATTGCTTGTCTATGGCATAGGCAGCCTTCACGCTTGCCATAAAGGCAGATACACTCTGCGCATTCTTGTTCTTTCCGGTCTGGTAATAGAAAGCAGCCTGCACGGGCAGCCAGTTTCCCGATTCCGGTTGATAAGTCACGTAAGTACCAAACGTCTGCAAATAGCGGGTACGGGAGGTCTCGGTCTCCGCATCACCGGTTTCCAGCCCCAGATTCATGAACAATAAAGAGACATCAAGATTGGAAGCTTGCGCCGCATAATGATACCAAAGGGTCTGCATATTCTTGTAAGGTTGCGCACCGTCATAATAATAGGTACCGCCTTTTGACTTTTCCTTGTTCTGATTGAAGGCAAGAATGAAATGCAGTTGGTGGGCATTCTTGGCATAGCCCAGCTTCAAGGCATCGTGATAGCGGCCTGCGACATTCCAGTCCAGTCCTCCTAAAATACGTTCGTCGTCATAAGACAAGGTCTGACGTCCCAGTTGTGCAAAAAAACCGGCACCGAAATCGAGCTTTGCCCATGCTTCGTTCATGATGAAACGCCCGTTAGTATCTATCTGCGGGTCTTGTCCCCACACCCCTACATGCTGGGCGGAAATCTTCATGCTCAAGTCCGAGCGTTTGTACTCCATGGAAAGGCGTGCACGGTTGTTGATGAATGCAGCTGCTTTGTCCCCCTCGAAACGTGGGAACTGTGCACCGTTACGGTATTCTGCACGGGGTCTGATTTGCATCGACATGGTGAATTCGTTCTCTTTCTCCGCACTTTGCGCCCACAACATTCCGGGCAACAGCCACAAGCCTAATGCCAAATAAACTATCTTCATAAGTATTTTAATTTAAGTTATACGTATGTACACTCACTCCTTGTGCCGAGGGCAAATAATTGATGCCGTACCAGCACATTTGCAACAGCAGAAAAGAAACAAGCAGGCCGACCAATGCCTTGCGACGTGCCGCGGGACGCCCCAGACGGAAATGGATATATGCCAGATAGGAAAACCAGGTAGCCGCCGCCCAAGTCTCTTTAGGGTCCCATGCCCAATAGTGTCCCCAAGCAGCTTTTGCCCAGACGGCACCGGACAACATACCCAGCGTCATGAAAGCAAGCCCTACATAAGTCAGATTATCGCACAGAGCCATCTCATGCCTTTCAATCCCCTTCTTCTTGAACCACAGCAGGTAGACGGCCATCACCATAGCGGCACCCAGCATGGCGTAGGCAAACATATAAACAATGACATGAGGAGTGAACCACGGGCTCTGCAAGGCAGGCATCAAAGTCTTATTGTGTATTTCGGGCTTGAATATATTGATGCAGACAAACACCAGTGACAAAATGGTACTGAAACCAAGAATCCATTTATACTTCCAACGGCTGTAAGTGATGATTCCCGCCAACGGAAGAAAAAACGAATACCACAGACGGGTCTCTCCCATCGTCCGCATCGGAGGACGTTCCAAAGAAATCCACATACCGACAATGAAACTGAAAAAGACAACCAGTCCCAGGCAGGTAAAGGTATATACCACTGCCGGACGTTTGCCACGCCATGCAGCGAAAGCTCCCAGTCCCCAGAAGAGTAAAGCGACAATGGCAAACAGAGCAAAATAATCCCAACTCATACCGTCTCCTCCTTTCTTTCTTCTTTTCCTTTTGGTGCATTGACAAACAAGCAGACTGCCCCCAGCACCATCATTATAATGCCGGCATATACAGCCGGGAGCCAGGGGTCGCGCACCAGTTCAAAGACACTGACGTCACTCCACCGTCCCTTCGTCTCGTCATAACTCAATTGATAAATATTCCACCCGGATATCTTCAACGGACGGTTCACCTCGATAGTGTCTTCCACCACATCTCCCGCCTGCGTATAAACCGTAACAGCGGACACAAACCGTTGCGGTTCACGTTCGGGCATCACCAGACTGGTCTGCTCCGACAAGCGCAATGCCTTATAGGGGAACATGAAGCTGCCGCAACTCACCCATCCCTCCTTCGACTGTCCGGAGGCGGTATTCACCGCTTTCAGATAAACGGCATAGGCAGCTCCCATCGAATGGAATTCAGTAAACTTCAAGGTATCTTCCGTAGCCACGGAGGCAGCCATCGGAATGGTTTGAAAGATGGAGATGTCCCAATCCAGCAATTTTCCCCGTTCCACCCTCTCTTCCAGCAACAAATGTTCCGGCATATCCTTCGGCAGTGCCTGCCCCGTCTCATTGTCTATCAGCATCAGTTTGGGAGGATACTCGTGTATGGTAAATTCTTTCAGCTCAACGGCAAGCGGAAGTTCCGTCAGCTTGCCGCCTTCATCTGTGGCACGCCATTCGGTCTTGCCCAATTGGGTAATCATTTTAAGACGCTGCATGTCCGCATTGCCCAGCGTTGCCGTCAGAAGGGCAACAAACAAGCCGACATGATTCAGCAGAAAAGGAATCTTACGCACATTGAAGGGGATAGCGGCACGGAGAATAGTCATCCCTAAGACAGCAACCAGCCAGACATAAAGTAACACAAACGGCCAAAAAGAAAGCATTTTCGAAAAGCCGATGACATCTGCCGAAGGATGGGTGGAGGGAACCTGCCGTACCAACCCCATAATGACAGTGATAGCCGCCACACAGACCAGGGAAGAAACTGCAGCCGTATAATGACTGAGCCATCCGAAACAATACACCCGTTTGCGAAGCCCATGCATCCCTGCCAGCAACAGCAAGAACAACACCAGAACAATGATATTGACCGGCCATGCAAACAAGCCCCAACGAATGCCTCCAACGCTCCACTGTAACAGCAAGCCCGTGACAAACAGTCCTGCCCCACAGATAAGACCTTCCTTATATCCCCACGGTTTCTTCCACATCTTCTGATTTATGATTTGACGATGTACAAATTTATTTTAGTGCTAACCGGTTGTTAGCTTTCGCTTTTTCCAGCCAAGCCGGTGCTGTAGTCTTCAGGAAATTGTCCTTTGCAGCTCTTTCGGCATCCATATCGAGCCCGATATATTCCTGCGCCTTGTCTTTGGTGGAGATATCCGGCATAGGAACATCGTCTGTATATCCATGCTTCGCCAGCACCTTGGAGATAGCCAAACGCGCCTGCATGGCTCTATCCAACCCATGAGACAAGACACGCTGGATTTCTTGCGGTGCGTGGAAAGAGCCGCCGTGAGATGCCACACCGAAATCCCAACGCCATTGCGCCTGACGAATCAGCGCCAACACATCTTTCATCTGCTCTTCCGTAGCTCCCTTATCCCAAGCAAATTTAGCTTCGATATGGGCTTTGGCAAGTTCCTGCTCCAAGCGGTTACGGATTTCATTGGCCTTGCGCTGGCGTTCGTAGACGTTGTTGCGCAAAGTTTCCTCACTTTCGCGGTGGCAGGTTTGGCAGGTACGGTCTATCATAGCCAACGGACTCTGTATATGGTGGTCGCTGAACTTCACGCCACCTTCACTCTTATAAGGCATGTGGCAGTCCGCACACGATACGCCACGCTGGCCGTGAATACCCATCTGGGCTATTTCAAAATCGGGATGTTGCGCTTTCAGGATAGGGGTACGGCTCAACTTGTGTATATAGTCGTAGAAACCAGCCTCATCATAATAGGCTTCCATGTCTTCCACCGTAAAACCTTTGTCCCAGGGGAAAGTCAGGTACTTGCCGTCGCCCTTGAAGTAATACTCCACATGGCACTGCGCACATACCAGTGAGCGCATCTCCTGCGGAGTGGCCTTGGTAATATCCTTGCCTTGGCGTTCAAAAGCCTCTATCAAAGCCGGACGGCTGATATGCAGGTTCATGTTTTCCGGTTCGTGGCAGTCGGCACAACCAATCGGGTTTACAATTTCATCGCCCAAAGCGCCCCACTTATTGTTATAGAAAGCATCCACACCGATAGCTTCCATCATGCGGGGCACATCGGGGCTCTTGCAAGTCCAGCAGGTAGAAGGCTGCGGGCCATCCGTAGCAGTGGCAGGCGCACCGGTACGAAGAGTTGCCGTAATGTCCTCGATGGCATGCATATGTCCGCGCGGAGTGGAATAGTCTTTGGAGAAGGCATATCCCGCCCAGAGCACTACCATCTCGGGACGCTGTTCCAATACATCCACAGCCACATTTCCATTGAATTCACTCTGGAAGTCGGTCTTGGCAGTTTCAGTCCATGTCTGATACTCACGGGGGAAGTCACTCTTAAAGACTTCGTTGCGTGCCTCAATTTCCTCAATCACTGTTTTGCGGTTATTGAATACACTTGCCAGCTCGGCCCTGCGCTCCATCAAGGCAGAAACACATAGCCCCAAGACAAATACAACGACCATTGAACCACCGAACAACAGCCATCCTTGCCACGATTTTAATCTCTTTTCCATATCTATGAAGATTTATTGTTATTATTCCTTTATCAGTTTCTGCAACCACTCCGGCACGGGAGATTCCGGATAGGGTACCAATGCAGCGGGTGTAGACGAAAGACTGTTCATTCCGCCATGAGGCACGTCGCGGTGGCAATCCCAGCATGCCTTTCCGTCGCCGGTGAGGGTCATCATGTAGTCTATTTTACCAGCATCCACAAACTCGTTGGTCAGTTGCGTATGGCAACGGATGCAATTATTCATAATGACCTGCGCACTTGCTGCCTCGGCTTGGATGGCCTGCGGCTCGCTTTTAATGAGAAAGGCACCCACGTGCTTCATGCCGTCCATGCCTTTGAAAGCCCATTTCTTTACTATATTCTCATGAGGGACATGGCAATCGTTACAAGTGGCATCCCGGCTGTGGGAACTGTGCATCCAGGTTGCATAATAAGGAGCCATGATGTGGCAGTTGACACATGCCGCAGGGTCATCTCCCAGATAAGTGTGCGCCCGGAGAAGATACATAAACAAGCCTCCTCCGCCGACGAGGACACCGCATACAATGAGTGCCGTTACTTTCCATCTGTAGGACGGAAATAGTTTACTTATGATTGGTAACTTCGCCATAAAATGAATATTTTCAGCAAAAATAGGCAGTTACAATCTAAAAAAGTGTAATCATGATTACATTTTTCCATTTATTTTTCAGTATTTTTAATAAAGCATTCATTCTCCAGACATACCTATATGAAAACGTCCACAAAACACGCACGCCTGCGCATCTTGTGGACATCTTCATCCTTTTATAAAACTGCCTGCTTTTTCTAAGCAACTTTCTTTAATTGCATATTCGCTTTCCTACTGCCCTTCCGAACCAATCTGCGAATCCAAAGATAATAGCCCGTCAGCGGCAAACTGGCCCCTACCAAAGCGGCAAGGAAACTCAATATGCGGGTGGTCAGCCCTCCCCAACTGCCTACATGAACGGAGAATATCCAGCCACGGATTTTTCCTGAAGCGTCGGCATCCTTATATAAGGTAGCCCCGGTGATTTCACCGCTACGGGGATTGAACGTATAGCGGTCGGCAGCACGCTGGTTGCCCAACCGATTGAAAGAAACCGTAGCAGAGCCTTTGGACACGGTAATCTGTTTATAATCGGGATTGAGTTCCTTCAGTTCTTCGTAAACCTTCTGCCAGCTTGTAAAAGGAGAGTGGGCAGCAGTTTGTGCCGGAGCACCATGTCCTCCACCCCCTTGCGTGGTTTCCACTCCGAAAACTTTGTAGAAGCCGGTGCGGTACCAGGAGAAAGACCATGTCAGTCCCGTAAGCGCCATTACCAACAGAAGAACCAGCGTGTACATACCGCCTGCCACATGCAGGTCGTAGCAGAACCGACGCCAACCCTTACCGGCAACAATCTTCAAACTGTTCTTCAAAGCCTTTTTTGTACGGGGCCACCAGATGACAATGCCCGATAACAGTACAAAGACAAACATCAGCGTGGCAGTGCCCACAATCATTTTCCCCCAGAAGATGCCTCCATCGGGCTTCATGCTGTCCAACAACCATCGGTGCAAGCGGAACATTGTCATGAAAAACGGCGCACGCTCATACTTGCCCTTTATCTCACCCGTATACTGGTCTACATAGACGGAAGTACGACGAGGTTTGGAAAGGTTCACCTGCCAGGCACGCTCCGGAGCAGACGAGGCTGTGACACCCGTCACAGAAACACTATCCGGCAGAGTAGCGGCTACTTTTTCGGCCACCTTGCCCATGGGAAGCGGTGCCGGCCCGACTTTCTCCACATAGTAGAGGTCGCGGCGGCAAAGCTCCATCACCTCCGTCTCGAATACCAGCATGGCTCCGGAAAAACAGATAAGGGTAATCAGTAGCCCGAAGGGGACTGAAAGCCATAAATGTATCTTACGAAAAACTTTTTTCATAGGAGCTTTATTCCAGTTTACCTACACCATTCAGTTGGGTTGCATTGACAACCAGACCCTTGGTAGCTGTTGCATTGGCAGGGTCTACCTTATAGATGGCAGGATAGCCGGAAGAGGTAGTGACTGCCACATATGCGTTGCCATTTTCCATGTACGGGGTATTACCAAAGCCGGAAACATCGCCTGGAAGGCGTCCACATAAGTCAAAGCTCCGGTGGAGGCATTGAAGACGGCAAGTCGGTTGGCAACCTTGTCTGATGCCGTAATTGCCTTATCATACATCAGCAGCAGGAAATAATTACCTGAAATATACCAAGTGCGCAAGAAAGAGGCGCCATTGGCTTTCTCTTCAAGATTATAGTAATAAGCGGCATCAAATTCCTCTGCTTTGGTATCGATGCGTACAACTCCAGCAGGCAATGTAGTCTGCTGACGCGAGTCACTCATGGTCTTGGCATAGCTCGGAGAAAATACATATACATAGCCGTCGTCGGCAAGCCAGTTCATCTGGTAGTACTGTGAGCGGTTACGTCCGGCAGCATAACTGATTTTGTCTGTAGTGATGACCTTATGAGAATTCAGTGTCTGATCACCAAAGATAGCGATATGGCATTCATTAGGATACTGGGTCCATTGCAATTCGTCCTTCTCATAGGCACCGCTACCCTGCCCGCCGGATTCTGTCTTTATTAAATCCTCATTACCGGAAAGCACCCACTTGTAGCTACCGTCTTCGTTCTTCTGCATGCAACCATACTGGCTAAGCCCCATGGGAATGGCTGCTGCATAAACCTTACTGCCTACTTGTTCTATACCGGCCAGTGTTACGTATTCACCATTTTCAAGGAAATTTTCGGCAAGAAATGGAGTATCCTTTGTTACCGAGTTCTTTGTATAAGTCTGTTTCTCGACATCCAGATAGGAAATCAAAAAAGATTGGGGAGTATATCCATTTGCATCATTCAGTTCCGTAGGGCCGTCGCCGGTAGAAGTCGTCATTATAAATTGGTCATAATAGCCGTAGGTAGTGAAACGATTGACGTTATACTCCTGGCTACGTTTTTCCAGTTCACCGTTTGTATTCATAATGAACGACTGGGTAGTGCCTGCATTTCCCTGGTGATAGTTCAAGGCATACAGATATTTGTTTCCGTAGAACACCCAGTAAGTAGCCCCATCGTTCACAAGGCCATTGCCGGCAGCAGTAATTTCACCGCTTTCCAGCGACTCGGCTGTCAGCAGGACAGGAACGGAGCTACCTGAAACTGTAGCCGTGGCAGCTATCACATAGTTACCCTTTGAGCCGGAACCAGAACCGGAGCCGGAACCCGGTTCGTCTGTGTCTGTACAAGAAATTAAAGCCATTCCGGTCATTGCCATTGCAAAGAAGCCGGACAAAAGATAGTTCTTCTTCATTTGTTCTTCTTATTAATTACACCTATTAAAACCATTATATTTATTAATCACCAAAATGTACACGTACCTTGCCATAGAATGCACGCCCGGCTTTCTGAAGACTGAAGTTGTCGTACAAATCCTCGTTCGTGAAGTTGCGGCATTCAAACGAGATATTATAGCGGCCATTCTTCAGACTATAGCTCAATGTCAGGTTATGGGAGAACTGGTCGGGTACCATGAAATCCTTGTTCTTGCTACCGATGGCCTGCGAATAGTAGGAGAAGCTGTGCATGTACTGGTTGTCGTAAGTCACGGACAGCATATTCCCTTTCTTCCAGAGGTCGCGCCAATAGAAGTTTACGTCAAAATCAGCAAACTGATAGGGCACATTGGGAATGCGTGCCTTGTAACCGAGATTTTCCACAGAGTTGCCGGTACTGCCGATTTGCATCTTCTCATTGTCACGCACATTCATCTGCGTGAAGTTGCCGCCCACACTCAGCCAGCGTCCGAAGCCATAGCGTGCCGATACATTGTATCCCTTCGTCAGTACCTTGCCGTAGTTGGTATAAGTGGCCCCTTCTTTTCCTCCGCTCAAGTCCTGGATATTACGCTGGATATAATCCTTCGTATTGCGGTATACCACACCGCCTTCCACGTAGACGGAATGTTTTCCAAAACTCCGGGAATAACTCAGGTTCAAGTTGATGTTGTCACTTTTCTCGGGGCGGATGCCGATGTCTCCACTCTCCAGGTCTTCGTCACCAAACATCTCTTCGATAGTGGGCAGGCGGTAAGCTTTTTCATAAGAGAGCTTCGCCTGCAAGCCGGGCAAGATGAAGTAGGTTCCGGCAGCACCATATCCCCAAGAGTCTACCGTACGGCTGGTGCGTACATAATTACTACCGGTATCATCCTCGGCCATAGGTCCTGCCACATACTGGCGGTAGTATTTGCCGAATGCCGAGAAGTTCCACTTTTCGGAAGGCATCAGGCGGTATGACAAACCGGAGATATTCTTGCGGGTCTGCTTGGCAATGGCATCCGTCTGTTCTTCCACCGCCAACAGTGAAGTATTATCACGCTGGAATGCACTCAACACATGATTGAAAGTCAGCATGTGGACTCTGGCAATGCGGTAATTCAAGGTCAAAGTACCGTTCCAATTGTCATTATCGGCACGGGAATACTGGCGGGACTGTTCGCCGGGGCTGTTCAGCGGATGTTTCTCACCAAGCCAGTTGTATTCGTAGCGGGCAGTATCCACATTCGTAGTGGCATTGCGATTGTAGTTGGCTGTCAGCACCATATCCAGCCCCTTGATTATCAGGTTGCGTTTGCTGTATTCCATCGAAGGCATCAGTGAATGACCGAAGCGGTGCTTTTCCCCGAAGACTGTCTTCTGGCGTACGCCGGTCTGTATGTCCTTGTACATGTGCGAATAGGTGAAACCGAACATCAGCCGGTCCACCCAACTTTTGTCCACAATACCCGCTTTAGCCACAATGGCTTCGTTGTGGTAAGTATCATTGAAACGCTTCACACACACCTTCTCACTTTCGTTGAAGCTGCCCGTCTCAAAATTCTTTACCGGTGCATCTACATGATAATCGTTGTCCGAGTAGTTTTGAAAGGCATTGATTTCATAGCTGAAACCGTTCTTGAAAGTCTGTCCGAAGTTAACGTATGAGCGGTGGGTGTTGAACGAGCCGTAAGAATAAGAAGCATCCAGGAACCAGTTCCGGCGTTTCTTGTTGGTAACAATATTGATGACACCGCCAATGGCATCCGTACCGAAGCCCACGGGAACTACACCCTTATATACCTCTATACGGTCGGCAAAGCTCACCGGAATATTGTTCAGGCTAAAGGAGCTTCCCACACCTTCCTGCGGCACACCGTCAATGAACACCTTGACGTGCTTTCCGCTAAAACCGTCCAGCATCAACTGCATGTCCGAACCTACCCCACCCGACTCACGGAGTTTCATGCCCGGAGCCTTGGTCAAGGCATCGCTCAGATTCTTCGTGGTGTTCTGGAGTTCCTTTGTATCGACTGCCACAGCATTGAATGCCGACCTCTTCACCCGGCTCACTCCGGTAGAAACGATAGTCACCTCGTCCAGCTGTTGCGTTTCGGGAGCGATGGTTATGTTCAGCTTCATCCGCTCATCACCCGCCAGCTTCACCTTTTTCTCCACCTTTGTATAACCTACGGCAGACACCACCAGCGTATAGTCGCCGGCAGGCGCCTTGATGTGATAGAGGCCTTCCTGATTCGTGGTTCCTCCATAACTCGTCCCTTTCAGATAAACAGTCGCAAAATCCACCGTTTCTTTTTCCGTAGAAATGATTCTACCCGAAATCATCCCTCCTCCCCTCTGCGCATGTACAGACAGAGAAGCCAACAGAAGGAAAAACAGCAGCGGGAATGTAAGTGTATATGCCTTCAATTTTACAAGAATTATAAGTTGTTGTTAGTAAACCGATGCAAAGGTCATTATTAACAGCCAACTGTGCAATCGCTTATTGTAGGTAATTGTATGGAGTGGATTTATCATATATATCATACCTGGCAATCACCATTGATAGGTATTATCAGTGAACATCCTACAACAAACTTGTGTAATTTGTGTTCCTTTTTCTCCTTTTGACACTCCTTCCAATTAAGTATCTGTCGGACAAACCGTTCTTAGCAAGTAATGCGAACCAGCAGTTGGCGGTCCGTCGGGAATAGGAGCGTTTGCGGAGCCGTACCACATACCGCATCGTCGGATACCGGTGAAAAAGATGCCGGCATCCTATAAAAAAAAGTTCGGGGAATCAATACTAAAATGCCTGAAAACAGGAAGAAAGTTCTATCCCAAGGCTTGGGATAGAAAAACCAAACCTTGGGACAGACATCCCAAGCCTTGGGATACATATCCGCAATGTGGGGATAGGATTTGCTCCCAAAGCCTCCCTTTATTTGCGGAGGCCTTCGAAGAGCGGTCCTCATTCACGGTTCATCAAACGATGCTCCGCCATCTGCTCGAACTTCGTGCCGGGACGTCCATAATTGGCATACGGATAAATGGAGATGCCTCCGCGCGGGGTGAAGATACCCGTCACCTCAATATACTTAGGGTTCATCAAATGAATGAGGTCTTTCATTATGATGTTCACGCAATCTTCGTGGAAAGCACCATGATTGCGGAAGCTGAACAAGTAGAGTTTCAAACTCTTGCTCTCTACCATCTTGACATCGGGGATATAGCAAATCCGTATTTCCGCAAAGTCCGGTTGCCCCGTGATGGGACAGAGACTGGTGAATTCGGGACAGTTGAAACGCACCCAGTAGTCATTGCCGGGATGCTTGTTATCAAATGCCTCCAATACTTTGGGGGCATAGTCCTGACGGTATTCTGTCTTTCTCCCCAAAAGGGAAAGTTGGTCTTTCAATTCTGTCATAGCCATATATTTTTAGTGATACAAGTGTGCCTCATTTAGTAGAAGCCAAAAACTTTTCCAATCCTTCTCTGCGCAACGTGCATGCCGGGCAGTGTCCACAACCGTCTCCCGGGATACCGTTATAGCAAGTCAGCGTTTCGTGGCGTATAAGTTCGAGCACTCCAAGCTCGTCTGCCAGCGCCCAGGTCTCCGCTTTGTCAATCCACATCAGTGGGGTGTGCAGTACGAATTGCTCGTCCATAGCCAGGTTCAGCGTCACGTTAAGCGACTTGATGAAAGCATCCCGACAATCGGGATAACCGCTGAAATCGGTCTGCGACACCCCCGTCACAATGTGATTAATCCCCCGCTCACGGGCGTAGACGGCGGCTATACTCAGGAAAAACAGATTGCGTCCCGGCACAAAAGTATTCGGAAAGCTGTCCGCCGGCTTTTCCTGGTCCATCTCCATGCCGGCATCTGTCAATGAATTATGTCCCAGCCGGCCGATAAAGGAAACATCCATTACTTCGAACTCCACACCTGCCTTACGGGCAATGGCCCTCGCCAAGTCCACTTCCTTCTGATGCTTCTGTCCATACAGAAAACTCAGCGCATACACTTTCTTAAATTCACGTTTTGCCCAAAAGAGGCAAGTGGTCGAGTCCTGCCCGCCACTGAATACCACCAAAGCTGTGTCCTTATTCATCTTGTTAAAAGGAGGGTGTGTCGAAACTGGTATTCACCACAGATTACACAGATTTGCACAGATAAGCATTTTTGATTATCAACAGATTAAGCTCATTCTGTGTTAATCCGTGTAATCTGTGGTGAATTCTGACACGCCTCGCATTGCTAATTATTTGTTTGACATAATAACTGATTTCCCCTCACTACGGGTAAGGGGCTTTAAATATCGCCTATTTTCCATACTTTATAGGAGATGCCTTCATCATAGACATCACTACCGTCTATCCGCTTAATAGCTTTTACCACACGGATAGTCACAGGCAGTATCAATACCTCGTACATGGACTTCAGCAGAATCTGGATACACATCATCACCAGCAACTCCCGCCATGCAATGATTCCTCCGAATGCTACCGGAAAGAAAATCAACGAGTCTGCCGTCTCACCAACCACCGTCGACCAAATGGCACGTGCGGAGAAATTACGCCCGTTGCTTGCCAGTTTCATGCGGCTCATTACGTAGCATTCAGAAAAGAGCCCACCAAGAATGCCGTCAGACTGGCTATGACAATACGGGGCGCCATTCCAAAAACGAAATTGAAATGCGCGGCACCATCCCAGAAAGGGGCGGCAGGCAACGCCACGGCTATCAGTCCCAGCATTACCACAAAAAAGTTCATGGCAAAACCGCTCCAGATAATCAGGCGGGCTTTACGAAAGCCCCAAACCTCGGCTATGCAATCGTTGATAATATAAGAAATCGGGAAGACCAGCAATCCGGCTGTTACGGTAATACCAAAAACCTGGATAACTTTAGTCTCAAGAAGATTGGCTGCAATCAGGCATACATTGAACAGAATGCCCAGCAACATAAAAGGTACAGATACTTTTTGTTTCATACTCCTGTTTTTTACGTGGTGTTCTAGAATACACGACCGCTATTCACGGCATCATACATTTTAAATTTAACGATTTGCTACTTATACCTCATTATACAAAGACACAATATTCGATGTTTTTGTAATCGTTAAATCGGGCGCAAATATACGCTTTCTTCTGCTCACTCCAAAACCATTTTGAAATTAAGTTGTTGAAAGCACATTCATCAAAACCTAACTTAAATGAAAACAATCTTAAAAGCAATGTTTCTGTTGTGCGTAGCTGGACTTCCCTTGTCCACTATCCATGCACAAAAAAAAGAGATTATCGATGACGAAGCCCCAAACGGCATTGTCATAGTTACCATCGACAAAGCGGGCGACGAAATTATCCGCATCATGAATGAGTCACAATTGCCTTACATCCATGACCCGAAAGCTCCCCGCTTCTTATTGATGGACAAACAAGGCAAATTCGCCCTGGGTATCGGAGGGTATGTCCGTGCCACCAGCGAGTATGATTTTGGAGGTATTGTGGATGACATCGACTTTGTTCCTGCCAACATTCCAAGCAGTAGTAAAATCAAAAATCAATTTCAGATGGATGCCAGTACGGCTACTATCTTTCTGAAATTGGTCGGACACACCCGGCTATTGGGTGACTTCACAGTCTATACTGCTGGAAATTTCCGTGGTGGAGACAAGACATTCCAACTGCGCAATGCCTATCTTTCATTCCGCAATATAACAATAGGATACAATTATGGCGGTTTCATGGACTTAGGCGCCCTCCCTTCTACCATTGACTTTCAGGGTCCCAACGGCGCTACATTCTACCGCGCCACACAATTGTCATATACTTATAAAGGGCTGAAAGACTTTCGCTTCAAAGCTTCCATCGAGGCGCCTGCCGTTGACGGCACTACAAACAGCCAATTCGAGATTGCCCAGCAACGCATGCCGGACTTCACGGCTTCGGCACAATACAGCTGGAACAGCAGCAGTCATCTGCGTGTAGGAGGTATCATCCGCAGCATGACATATACCAGTGTGGAGAGGGATAAGGCATCCAGTGTCACCGGATACGGTGTACAAGCCTCAACGACCTTCAACCTCGGTAAAAAATGGCAGGCATTCGGGCAAGTCAACTATGGTAAAGGTATCGGGCAATACCTGAACGATATCAGTAATCTGAACGTCGATATTGTCCCCAATCCCGAAAAGGAGGGCAAAATGCAGGCATTGCCCATGCTGGGCTGGTATGCAGGTCTGCAATATAACATTTCTCCAAAGATATTCCTTTCAAGCACTTACAGCATGTCCCGCCTTTACTCTGAAGACGGTTATCCCAACGACCTGCCAAGTACCTACCGCTACGGGCAGTATTTCGTAGCCAACGTATTCTGGAACGTAACCCCGAACATGCAGGTAGGCGCTGAATATTTGCGTGGCTGGCGAACCAACTTCGACAATTCCACCAACCATGCCAACCGTATGAACCTGCTTGTACAGTATTCTTTCTAATCCAATATAAAATAAGAAAGAAGCCGCCTCAAATCGATATTTGAGACGGCTTCTTAATATATAAAGGTAGGATTGTGAAATCAGAACTTATAGTTTACGCTGACACCAAATACCTTGTTGGTACGGCTATACACATCCTTGTCCACCACATTTGCAGTATTGCCACTTGCAAGGCCACGAGGATTATTCTTTGTATAATCGCTGTAAGTAGTCCAGAAGTACGCCACATCCAGGCTCAACGCTTTGCTAAGGTTGATGCGACCACCGAAACCTACCGAATAAGAATCACAAGAGAAGCTGGTGTCCGACTGGAAGTCATCACTCAATCCGTAATCAGTCTTCTGATAACCTCCACTGATTGTAAGCAATTTGTTAATATCCCACTCCGCACCAATCAAATACTCGTGCGTACCGTGCGTCAATGCCTTCTGTTTGCCATCTGCCATACCGGCATTCTTGTCATCAAAGAAGTGATACTCTACCGAAGCACGCAGAGAAGGAAGAATCTCATAGCCTGCAGCCACCGACAACATAGAAGGAATGTCGCTCGGTGTATTCACACCGTTCACAAAAGGAGCCATATAAGCTTCGGCTCCCGACGGATAGGTTAATTCGTGCGTATCATTCTCAATGTTCATGTTTGCCTTGAACTCATATTTCGCAGCCAGATTCAGCTTGCCGAACTTGGCATCCACTCCGATAATAGGGGTCAGTCCCCAACCGGTTTGGTCACAATCCAACTCAATCTTCGAGTCATCCAGCTTTTGCATCATAGGAGCTGATATTTCCGCAGCCTTTGCCATTGCCTGCTCTTGGGTAAGTCCTGCCTGCATCAATTTCTGTACAATGGCACCGCCTATCTGCTCGGCCACACCATTATTCAGCCCCACATTGAGGAAACCCTTGTAACCACCAGTAAAATAATTCATGCGCACACCGGCAAACACAGCAAAGTGTTCATTTATCTTATAGCTTAATCCCAACTGGAAACCATAAATAAACTGACGGCCTTCCATAGCAGAATTAATGGTATATTTATCCGGAGTCACAGCATAACCAAAGTTTGTAGCCAGTGCTTCCGTTTCTTTTGTCACGAGTCCGATAGCTGCAGCATCAAACATCGGCAATCCCCGGTTGAAAGAGGCTTTTCCACCGCCGCCTACCACAGCAAAGCTACCAGAGAATGCCCAGTCGCCTTTCTTATATACAGCATGTATGGAAGGGATGACAGGAGCGGAAGCCTTTCCTTCATAATAGCGGGTAGTATTCTGCCCATCCATAGTCCATAAGGGACTGGTTGCAGCAATGTCACGCGTCTGATAAGCACTTTGAATGGTAAGGGCTACCTGAAAGCCATCTTTGGGAAGAAATGCCAAACCGGCAGGATTACTGTAAACGCCGTCAACATCAATGGAAGCACCACGTGCAATCATACGCAAGAAAGCAGCATTCTGATTTGTATTAGTCAAATAATCCCCTGCAAAAGTTGGAATTGAAACGATTAGCATCGCAATGCTAATCAACGAAAATTTTCTCATCTAAATCTTTTTTAATTGTTTTCGGGCGCAAAGGTACAATAATATTGCACATGAAAAAAGATTTTTGTGCATAAAGTTATCCTAATATAATACTTTAATTGAAATACCCAATAGTTTCTGATGAAACAAATGGAAATAATTATCATTTTATGAATCCTTCCGGCCACTGAACCATATCAACTTTCCACTTGTTATCTCTTTATAATTATGTAACATTTAAAAAACAACAAATCCCATGGCATACACTATTGCATTTTTTGGCAGCAAACCTTATGATGAAGCGTCTTTCAACGAAAAGAACAAGGAATATAGTTTTGAGCTCCGCTACTATAAAGGGCATCTCAACAAGCACAACGTTATTTTAACCCAAGGCGTAGATGCAGTCTGTATCTTCGTGAACGACACGGCCGATGCCGAAGTTATCCGTCTGATGGCGGACAACGGCGTGAAATTATTGGCGTTGCGCTGCGCCGGCTACAACAATGTAGATTTGAAAGCGGCTGCCGACTGTGGCATTACCGTAGTGCGCGTCCCCGCCTATTCCCCTTATGCCGTGGCAGAGTATACCGTTGCCTTGATGTTATCCCTCAACCGTAAAATTCCACGCGCCACCTGGCGGACACGGGATGGAAACTTCTCGCTGCACGGACTTCTGGGCTTCGATATGTACGGAAAGACAGCAGGCATCATCGGTACGGGAAAAATTGCCAAGAAACTGATATGTATCCTGCGCGGATTCGGCATGAATATCCTTGCCTACGACCTCTATCCCGACTATAATTTCGCCCGTGAACATCAAGTGGTATATACCAGCCTGGATGAGCTTTATCACAATTCGGATATCATCTCCCTGCACTGCCCGCTGACTGAGCAGACCAAATATCTCATCAACGACTATTCCATCAGTAAAATGAAGGACGGAGTAATGATTATCAATACCGGACGTGGACAACTCATCCATACCAACGCCCTAATTGAAGGACTGAAAAACAAGAAAATCGGCTCTGCCGGCCTGGATGTGTACGAAGAGGAAAGCGAATACTTCTATGAAGACCAATCGGACAAAATCATTGATGACGATACCCTGGCGCGGCTACTGTCCTTCAATAATGTCATCGTCACTTCGCACCAGGCATTTTTCACACGCGAGGCACTGGCAAACATTGCTTCGACAACGTTGCAGAACATCAAAGACTTCATGAACCATAAACTACTGGAGAACGAGGTCATGGCATAGTCCCCACTCATTTATAAATTCTTAGACATCGGTTTTTAAACTTTATAGCTTTCCAAAGCGTTACTAGTACATAAACCATTTTAAGAAAAGGAATAAATTATGAAAAAAGTTATAGACAAATCAGACAGCAGAGGTCATTCCCTATATGATTGGCTTGATAGCCACCACACCTTCAGTTTCGACGAGTATTACAATCCCCGTCGGATGAATTTCGGCGCCTTGCGTGTACTGAACGACGACCGTGTGGCTCCGGGAAAAGGCTTCGGCACACATCCTCATAAAAATATGGAAATCATCTCCATTCCCCTGAAAGGGAAACTGAAACATGGGGACAGTCATCAGAACAGCCGCGTCATCACTCCGGGAGATATACAGACCATGAGCGCCGGCACCGGCATCTACCACAGCGAAATGAACGGCAGTGACACTGAAGCGGTAGAATTCCTGCAAATCTGGGTGATGCCCGAAAAGCTGAACACACCACCCGCATACCAGGACTTCGACGTACGTCCACTCCTGCGCAAAAATGAAATGGCACTAATAGTATCCCCTGACGGCGATGCTCCTGCCAGACTGTTACAACAGACCTGGTTCTCTATCGGTGAAATAGAATCCGGAAAGAAGATTGACTACCACATGCACCAATCGCATTCCGGTGTATACATCTTCGTAATGGAAGGTGAAGTCAAAGTGGACGGCACAATACTCTCACGTCGTGACGGAATGGGAGTGTACGAAACCAGCAGTTTTGAGCTGGAAACATTGAAAGACTCTCACATTCTCTTCATAGAAGTACCGATGTAGCGTGCTTTTACATAAAATAACAGCTTAAACCGGAAGTTTGTGTAGCGTTTTTTGTAATATTGCGCTATAATTCAATCCGTAAATGAAACTTGATTACATCTACCATAGCGGCTTCGCGATTGAAGCGGACGGAGTGACGGTCATTATCGATTACTATAAAGATTCCTCGGAAGAGTTTTTCAATAAAGGTATCGTGCACGACTATCTCTTGGAAAAGCCGGGCGTACTCTACGTACTATGCTCGCATTTCCATCCCGACCATTTCAATCGCGAAGTTCTTTCATGGAAAAAACTGCGGCCCGATATCCGCTACATATTCTCCAAAGACATCCTAAAGCACCGCCGCGCCTCAGCGGAAGATGCCACCTACATCAATAAGGGCGACACCTACGAAGACGAACATATCCGTATCCGGGCCTTCGGTTCCACCGATGTGGGTATCTCCTTCCTGATAGACCTGCAGGGCAGGCGGCTGTTCCATGCCGGTGACCTGAACAATTGGCACTGGAGCGAGGAATCTACCCCGCAGGAAATACGCAAGGCCGAAGGTGACTTTCTGGCCGAAGTGAGAGCTCTGCAGCAAACTGCACCTGCCATAGATGTAGCCATGTTTCCGGTGGACAGCCGTATCGGAAAAGATTATATGCGTGGAGCAGAACAATTCGTGGAACGAATAAAAATCACTATATTTGTACCGATGCACTTCAGTGAAGATTATCAGGGAGGCAACGCCTTCCGGCAGTTTGCCGAAGCAAAAGGATGCCGTTTCTTCAGCATCACACACCGGGGCGAAAGTTTCGAACTTCCCACCCCCTAACTTATAACTCGTAACTTGTAGTCCGTAATTCGTAAATTAATAATTAAAACACATACTATTATGAAAAATTTGACACAACTTCTTTTTACACTGTTTTGCCTTTGTCTGCCGACCATGCTGCAGGCGCAGGATAGGGACGACAGTAAATATTTGGCCGGTGCCGTTCCCGAGGTGGACGGTAAAGTGGTATTCACCAAAGAATTCAGTATCCCCGGCATGTCTCAAGATGAAATCTACGAACGTCTGCTCGGCTGGATGAATGCCCGTCTGAAAGAGAATGAAAATACCAGCCGTGTAGTATTCTCAGACAAAGAGAAAGGACAGATTGTAGGTATCGGGGATGAATGGATTGTATTCAGTTCTACGGCTCTGTCATTAGACCGTACCAAAATCCTTTACCAGCTGACTGTGACCTGCCAACCCGAAAAGAGCGTGCTCGAAGTAGAGAAGATACGGTTTAACTACCGCGAAGGAAAAGAAAAATATACCGCCGAAGAGTGGATTGTAGACAAGTATGCCTTAAACAAGGCGAAGACCAAACTGGTACGCGGACTTGCCAAGTGGCGCAGAAAAACCGTAGACTTTGTTGATGACCTTTGCCTGGGAGCAGCAGAAGCATTGAGCGCCACCACTGCCAAAGCTCCGGTAGAAAAAAAGAAGGAAGAAAAGAAAGAGGTGAAGGCTGTCGTCAATTCCGGTCCGACGGTAATCACCCCGAAGAAACAAGTTACCGTAGAACCCGCCCAGGCTGCTGAAAAGGCATCCGAAGGCGTCGTGGAAAATGCCCAAGTCATTGAAGTGCCCCAAGTCAAGAAACCTGCCGCACTGGTTCCTGCCCAAAAGAGCCAGCAGCAAGAATATAAGACCATAGCCCCCGAGCAATTGTCAGCCGATGCCATCCAGACCGGAGCAGGCAAATTGGTTATCGTCATCGGCCAAGAGCCTTTCAACATGACCATGATGACAGCAAACTCCGGAGGTTCTTTGGGTAAAGTCAACGGCAAACCAGTTGTATTCAGCATACTGTCGCCCGACCAACCGTATGAACAAATGGAAAAAGCAGAAAGCTATACCATCCGTTTCTATCCTACGGGACAGACAGAGCCTACGGTTATTCTGGAATGTAAGAAGCTGCCCTCACCGGCAACGATGGAGGGTATGCCACGCACGTATGTAGGCGAAATTCTGAAAGCAATGGTCAAATGACCGCACACGCAGACTGTAAATGGTAAATAATCAAATCAGAAATAATCAAATCAGAAATAAACAAATGGAAATAAAAAGTAAATTCGACCATTTTAATATCAATGTCACCAACCTGGAACGCAGCATCGCATTCTACGAAAAGGCACTGGGGCTGAAAGAACATCATAGGAAAGAGTCGTCCGACGGCTCTTTCACCCTGGTCTATCTGACTGACGGCAGTACCGGTTTCCTGCTGGAACTGACCTGCTTGAAAGAGCACCCACAAGCCTACGAATTAGGAGAGAACGAGAGTCACCTCTGCTTCCGCGTATCCGGCGATTACGACGCCATACGCCAATACCATAAGGAAAACGGATGGGTATGTTTCGAAAACACAGCAATGGGACTGTACTTTATCAATGACCCGGATGACTATTGGATTGAGGTACTGCCGGAGAAATGATATTTTACATCACTAAAACAACGAAATATATGAGTATAGAAGAAGCGATGATGGGTGGTATTGTCTTCAAAGGCAAAAAGGACAAACCTAAAGAAGAAAACAAGATAAAGACCAAAGCCAAGAAGAAAACCTACATTACCGGGCAACACGGTTCCGCCTCAGCCAAAATGAAAGCAGAAATCCGCCGCAAACGCGCTAACAGACATAAGAAATGATTAATACAGCCTTATTGCCTGCCGACAAGGACCCGATGGGCGCAGCCATAGCCGATTACTTCAAACGGCATAAAGCCGACCGCCTACGCGTGTTCTCTTCACAATTCGATGAGGACGAAATTCCCGTCGAAGAGCTATTCCGCACAGAAAAGCAAATGCCCTTGCTGGAGCGTACTGCTCTGCAAATGGCAACCGGAAGGATTCTGGATGTGGGCGCCGGCAGCGGTTGCCATAGCCTTGCCCTGCAAGAAGCCGGAAAAGAGGTCCATGCCATTGACATTTCCCCGCTTTCCGTGGAAGTGATGAAGCTGCGAGGTGTGCGTAGCGTGTCACAAACCAATTTGTTCAATGAACAGTTTGCCGATGAATACGACACTATCCTGATGCTGATGAACGGTTCCGGCATTATCGGAAAGTTGGAGAATCTGCCTGATTTTTTCCGGAAGATGAAGCTGCTGCTCCGACCTGGAGGTTGCGTTTTAATGGATTCCAGCAACCTGAGCTATCTGTTCGAAGAGGAAGATGGCAGTATTGTTATCGACCTTGCCGGCGATTACTACGGAGAGGTAGATTTCCAGATGCAATACAGGAATGTCAAAGGCGACTCCTTTGACTGGCTCTACATCGACTTCCAAACCCTGAGCCTTTATGCTGCCGAAAACGGCTTTACAGCAGAACTGGTGAAAGAGGGTACACATTATGACTATCTTGCCAAACTATCCCGACAAGCATAAAAAGAAGAGGATGTGTCGAAACTGGGTTCGACACACCCCTTTCTTTTTATACTTCTCATTCCGACTATTCAGCCAGCATTCCGTCAATCTCCTTCACCAAAGAAGCAAATTCTTCAGGGTTATACAAACGTGTCAGCTTCACAATACGCCCTTCCTTATCAATCAGGACATTGCGCGTGATGCCTGCCTTGCGGAGCGCATACTTCGCAAATATATCCGCTCCCGGGTCCAGACCCAAAGGATAGGTCACTCCGGTTGACTTACCAAAAGCAATCACTTTCTCCAATGGCTCGTCACGGTCGATGCCAATCAGCATAAAATCCGGATTCGACTTATGTTTCAGCCAAATATCCTTCTCAATGAAAGGCATCTCCTTACGGCATACCCCACACCAACTCGCGGTAAACTGCAACATGACCACCTTCCCACGAAGTTCCGAAAGGGTAATGCTTTTCCCATCCGTCAGCTTCACTGTAAAATCAGGAGCCATCTCCCCTACCTTAACGATGTAGCCGGTACTGTCCGCCACTACATCCTGCGCCTTGCCTGCCATGCTGCACATAGCAAACAGACAGAAAATCAGAAATCCAACTTTTTTCATTTTATTCAATCTTTAATAAGTAAGCTGTAACTATTCAGCGAATGATATTTTATAGAAGGGGTAAACAATTCCCTACAACAAAAAACTCCGAAACACTTTAAAAAAGCAGTTTCGGAGTTTTATTCTTCGAGGTACCTGGCAGATTCGAACTGCCGTACACGGTTTTGCAGACCGCTGACTAAGCCACTCATCCAAGGTACCGGTTCTTACAAGAACTCTTTATTTCTCGTTTGCGGATGCAAAGGTAGCACTTTTTTTTGAAACTACCAACTATCCGCAACAACTTTTCTTCTTTTTTTTCGTCACTCCACTGCACTCCGCACGCTTCTTATCATACAAATTCTTTAGTTCACAGCCACTTGCACAACTATCACACGGATTACCATTTTCTTTGACCCGATGAAAAAAAGAATAAATACTCATGCCAATCCGCACAGCGCAGAGCAACAACAATAAGGCTACTACCCACTCCTGCCAACTATTCATCATAAAAACAGACCTCCTATCTGATAAATTGCAAAAGACATCAGCCAGGCCAGCGCAGTAGTATAAAGCCCCGCAAACACGGTCCACTTCCAACTGCCCGACTCACCTTTAATGGCTGCCAACGTGGCAATGCACGGAAAATAAATCAGCACAAACACCATGTAGCCGAAAGCCACCAGGGGCGTTATCAGAATGCGTTCGCCCAAGCTTACGACATCTGCCTCGGCATCGTCGGCATAAAGCACTCCGAGTGTGCTTACCACCAGTTCCTTGGCGCCCACGCCGGAAAGGATGCCGATGCCCAGCTTCCAGTCGAATCCCAACGGTTCGATGACCGGTTCTATGGCTTTACCAATCCGGCCGATGTAGGAATTCTCCTGCTGTTCCGTCACACTTTCATATTCATCGTGGTTGGGATAATATCCCAATGCCCAGATAACGATGGATGCCACCATAATGATGCCTCCCATCTTGCGGAGATACTGCGCCCCCTTCTCCCACGTATGGCGGAAGATGGCCTTGGACGTCGGCATACGATAAGGCGGCAGCTCCATGACAAACGGCGTATCGTCCCCTTTCACCAGGAAACGGCAGAAAAGGCGTGCCATGACCACTGCCAACAGAATGCCGATGGCATAGATTACTAACAGCACAAAGCTCGCATTGTTCGGGAAGAAGGCGCCTACCAGCAATAAATAGATAGGCAGACGGGCGCTGCACGACATCAGCGGGTTGATGAGCATCGTCACCAGACGGCTCTTGCGGTTCTCGATGGTACGCGAAGCCATGATGGCGGGCACATTACACCCAAAGCCCATAATCAGCGGAATGAAGGACTTTCCATGCAAACCCATCTTATGCATAATCTTATCCATGATGAAAGCAGCACGTGCCATATAGCCCGAGTCCTCCATCAAGGAAATGAAGAAATAGAGCAACAGAATATTCGGCAGGAATACAATGACGCTCCCACACCACCGACAATACCATCCACCAGAAGGTCCTTCAGCGGTCCTTCGGACATGTTGTTGCGTATCAGGTCGCCCAATTCGCCTACCAGCCATTCAATCCCCTGCATAGGATAGTCGCCCAGCACAAAGGTGCCTTCGAACATCAGATAAAGGAAAAGAAAGAAAATGGGATAACCCCATACACGGTGAGTAACGATTGAGTCTATGATTTGAGTGGTGTGCGACGTATCTTGATGATTGTCCACATAGGTCTCACGCAGGGCACCGGCTATAAACCATACTTGGCATCGGTGATGGCCTGCTCGCTCTCCTCGTTCACCACCTCGGCAATCCGTGCCTCTTCCCGGTCGCGGACGGCAAGAATTTCCTTTCCGTTGGGCAGCTCCTCCACAATCTTTTGCAAGTCTTCGTCGTTCTCCAGCAGCTTGATGGCAAGGAAACGCGTGGAATATTTGTGGCGGATGTTCTCATTGACGCTGATGACGCGCTTCACCTCCTCAATGCTACGTTCCAGCTCGGGACCGTGATTGATATGGATATGGCGGAAAAAGCCGCGCGACCGCTCCACCTCTTCTTTATGGCTTCCGAAGTCATGGTCGGGCACATACTCCTGATGCCAACTGCGAAGGTCATTCAATATCTCGCTGCGCATCCTGCCCTTATGGTCGAGGAAATCGCCGCCTTCGTAAATATTGATAATCACATGGAACAGCTGTTCGATGCCTTTTCCGCTACGGCTGACCGTAGGCAACATCGGCACTCCGAACAACTGGCTGAGCTTTACATAATCCAGCGTGTTTCCACTGGCTTCCAGCTCATCGTACATGTTCAGTGCAATCACCATACGCACGTTCATATCAATCAGCTGGGTGGTGAGATAGAGATTGCGTTCCAGGTTGGAAGAGTCCACAACATTGATAATGATATCCGGCGTTTCATTGATGATGTGCCGGCGGACATAGATTTCTTCGGGAGAGTAGGCAGAGAGGGAATAGGTTCCGGGAAGGTCGACAATACGGAAATGGTAGCCCTGGAAGTCAAAATACCCCTCCTTAGCATCTACCGTAACGCCACTGTAATTGCCCACATGCTCGTGCGAGCCGGAAGCGATGTTGAAAAGAGAAGTTTTACCACAGTTGGGATTTCCCACCAAAGCCACATTTATGGTGCGGCGTTTGCCGAGGGCCAGTTGCTTCAGCTCATCTTCGCCCAGATGCATGTTTTCGCCCAGCCCCTTGTGGTAATCGGGCTGCACAGCCTGCTCCTTAGCTTCCTGCTCACTGATAATCTCTATCATCTCAGCCTCTTGCCGACGAAGAGAAATCTCATATCCCATTACTTTATATTTGATAGGGTCACGTAGCGGAGCATTCAGCAAGACCTCCACTGTTTTACCTTTAACAAATCCCATTTCCACAATCCGTTTGCGGAAACCGCCGTGTCCCAGCACTTTTACGATTACACCTTTTTCACCGGTATTCAATTCGGACAAACGCATAGTCTTTCTGCCTTTCTTTTCTATTTTGGGGCAAAGATAACACTTATGGCTACAAGGTACAAATAATTTAGAATGTTTTTAAATAAGCAAACACTGTTCTTTTATTTAAAGAGCCGTGATAAGAGAAAAGATGGAACCACCATTCAGTTCCTAAAAGAGACACTAAACAATAATACCCAGAAGGCAGAACACTATTTCCAGAGATACTAAATCGTAATTTTACCACAGCTTTGTTCTTTTTCTTACCACAGCTGTGGTAAGAAAAGAACAAAGCTGTGGTATGCATAAAACACCACTGTAGTAAGATTAGCTTTTAGCAAATACGACCTTAGTCGATAGAGATTCTGAAAATAGATACTTGCAGATATGGCAATAAAAATCGTTTCACTATCTTTGCACCACTCTATAGTTGAATATGCAGAAGGTAGTACAATACATCGAGCGCCACAAGCTCTTCTCGCCGAACGACAAGATACTTGTGGCACTGAGCGGCGGGGCGGACTCCGTGGCGTTGCTGCGCCTGCTCCTCAGCCTGGGATACACATGCGAAGCCGCCCATTGCAACTTCCATCTGCGCGGAGCGGAATCCGACCGCGACGAGCACTTTGTACGCCAGCTCTGCCTGGAGCACCGGGTGACGCTGCACACCGTCCACTTCAACACGGAGCAGGAAGCAAAAGAACGGCATATCTCCATCGAAATGGCTGCAAGGGAATTGCGCTACGCGTGGTTCGAAAAAACAAGGGAAGCATGCAATGCGACTGTCATTGCCGTCGCCCACCATCAGGATGACAGTGTGGAGACATTGCTGCTCAATCTGATTCGCGGTACCGGCATCAACGGATTGCGGGGCATACGCCCCCGAAACGGACATATAGTCCGCCCCTTGCTCTGCCTGGACAGAAAGGAAATCGTCGGTTATCTGGAAAGTATCGCGCAATCCTACGTGACGGACAGCACCAATCTGCAGGACGAATATACCCGCAACAAAATACGCTTGAACCTGCTTCCCATGATGCAGGAGATAAACCCCTCCGTCAAGGAAAGCATCCTCAAAACGGCAGAGCATCTGGACGATGCTGCTCTATATATAATATAGGTATAGAAGAAGCCAAACTGCGGGTCAAGACACCGGAAGGCATAAGTATCGGCGCCCTGAGGCAAGAAGCGGCACCGGAAACGGTCTTATTTGAAATTCTGCATCCGCTTGGATTCAACGCCGCACAAGTAAGGGACATCTGCCGGACATTGGACGGACAGCCCGGCAAAGTCTTTGCCACCCCCGGCTGGCGTGTCATCAAAGACCGCGGCTCGTTGTTGATAGAGCCCGTACAAGAAGCCGTAAAGCCCTTATTGAAGATAAAAGAACATCCCTATACACCGGATTTCACGATTCCACGCGACAAAGCCACCGCCTGCTTTGATGCCGACAAACTCCAGCATCCCCTCTCACTACGCCTTTGCAGGCAGGGAGACAGCTTCGTGCCCTTCGGCATGAAAGGCCGGAAGAAGGTAAGCGACTACCTGACCGACCGCAAGTTCTCCCTTCTGCGCAAAGAACAGCAATGGGTGCTTTGCTGCGGAGATGACATCATCTGGCTGGTGGGAGAACGGGCGGACAACCGTTTCAGGATAGACGAAAAAACCCGGAAAGTGCTGGTTGTATCAACCATCGGCCAGTAGCCATCACAGAATAATTCTGTCCTCCTTCTGTTTCTTGAAGCAATCGGAAAGCAATACGGCAAACGGCGTGTCATACGTGCGCGCCTTCTGCGGACAGCCTTTCACACAAGCACAACACTTGATGCATTTCTCTGCAACCGTATTACACTCGTCTCCTTTTATAATGGCTCCTGCAGGACAATGCTTCACGCAATATCCGCAATGCGTACAACGTTCCGCATCCACTTGCGGAGTGCGGGGCATAGGCACCCCACTCTTACGCAACTTGACGACTCTGCGCAAAAAGCGGAGCAACGGGAAGAAAGGCTGGCGCGGACGCTGGATACGGGTCACATCCACCCCATACAGTTTCTCCATATCTTCGGCCGCCGCAATTTTAGCACGTATCTTTTCACCAAAAAGCTTTGCATACTCCAAGTCGTCCGCATCCGGACGTCCGGATGCCACCGGATATTTCTCACTGCTATAAGAGTGCTCGCCTACAAACGTAGCGCCTGCAATTACCTTGAAGCCCAACTTCGTGACAAAAGCATCCAATTCCACCAAAGCCTTCTCATAGGCCCGGTTGCCGTAAACCACCACAACCACGGCTGGTGCACCGTCAGCATGAAGCTCCTTCATTCGCTCCAATGCCAAAGGAGCCACATGACCGCCATATACGGGCACCGTGATGACCGCCAAAGCATGGGAAGGCACCTCCCTTTTACCCGCCGCCTCCAAGGTGAGGTCCACTTTGGAGACAGACGAAATTCCCGTTCCGTGAACAATTGCCTCTCCCACTTGTTTAGAGGTACAAGTAGGTGAAAAAGTTATCAACTGTACTTCATCTATATTCATAAACCAATCCTTCATGTTGTTGTTAATACAGCAAAGATAAAGTTTTAAATTTAAAAAAAAGATGATTTGTTTATGAAACCAAAAATATTTATTACCTTTGCACCGTTGAAACATTCTGCGACTTCTTGCTGTGGCGAGAATTGTTTATCAGATTTCCGGTTCAATAATAAATATCCCATATAAATCATATATCACAAGGTAAACTTGCCCAAGTTGCTTCCTACAACAACTGCAACTGTGCACTTATGCCTTTCAATAAAAGTAAATTTTAAACCATTCACATATATACTGTATGTATAACATCATTCAACTGAACGACAAAAATTTGTCGGAACTACAAACTATTGCCCAAGAACTGGGTATAAAAAAAACAGACTCACTCAAAAAAGAAGAACTTGTTTACAAGATACTTGACGAACAAGCTATCGCAGGCGCTACCAAGAAAGTTGCCGCCGACAAGCTGAAGGAAGAGCGTAAAGGGGAAAAGCAAAAACGCTCGCGCGTCACTGTCAAGACCGTAAAAAAGGAAGGTGCCGACAAAGTGTTCTCAGCCAATAAAAACGGAGACCTCACCAAAGCCAAAACAGAGGAAGCACCGGCTGCGAAAGAACAATCCAAAACTGTGGAAGCACCCCAAGAACCGACCATAGAAGCTGCAACGCCGGCGCCAGCCAAAGAAGCCGCCGCACCCAAACGCAAACCGGGACGCCCCCGCAAGGTAAAGGAAGAGACTGCCGCACCCCAAGCAACGGAACCCCCGAAGGTTGCCGAACCGGAATTGAACTTCGAGGCTAAAGCTCCGAAAACAGAACCTCAGGCAGAGGCAGAAGCCAAAGCAGAAAAGAATATCGTACCGGACGAAAGCCCTATCCTGGCCGAAGCGACAGATGACTTCATCCCCATTGAAGACCTCCCTACGGAAAAGATAGAGTTGCCATCCGAACTTATCGGCAAATTCGAAGCGACCAAAGCGGAAACTCCCGCCACTCCCACTCCTGCCGCTGCCCCAGCCGAACCGCAACAGCCACAACGCCCGCGCCTCCGCGCCCGCGACAACAACAACCCATACAATAACAACAACAATAACAACCGCAACGGTGGCTATAACCAACAGCGCCCCGTGCAGCAGCGCCCTGTACAACCGTATAACAACGGAGAGAACTATCCCGCCGCTCCGGAACGCAAACCCGTAATAGAACGCGAGAAGGCGTACGAATTCGACGACATCCTCACCGGAACCGGTGTACTGGAAATCATGCAGGATGGTTACGGCTTCCTCCGTTCCTCCGATTACAACTATTTGTCCTCACCGGACGATATTTACGTATCACAATCACAAATCAAATTGTTCGGCCTAAAAACCGGTGATGTGGTAGAAGGCGTAATCCGTCCCCCGAAAGAAGGCGAAAAGTACTTCCCGCTGGTAAAAGTATCCAAAATAAACGGACGTGACCCGGCTTTCGTACGCGACCGCGTACCGTTCGAGCACCTCACCCCCCTCTTCCCGGACGAGAAGTTCAAGCTTTGCAAAGGCGGATACTCCGACTCTATGTCTGCCCGTGTCGTAGACTTGTTTGCCCCCATCGGCAAAGGTCAGCGTGCCTTGATTGTGGCACAGCCCAAAACCGGTAAGACCATCTTGATGAAAGACATTGCCAACGCCATTGCCGCCAATCATCCGGAAGTCTACATGATTATGCTGCTCATCGACGAACGCCCGGAGGAAGTTACCGACATGGCTCGTACCGTCAATGCGGAAGTAATCGCCTCTACCTTCGACGAACCGGCAGAACGCCACGTGAAGATTGCCGGCATCGTCCTTGAAAAAGCAAAACGCATGGTGGAATGCGGACACGATGTTGTCATCTTCCTCGACTCCATCACCCGCTTGGCACGTGCCTACAACACCGTATCCCCGGCTTCCGGCAAAGTGCTTTCCGGTGGTGTGGATGCCAACGCATTGCATAAGCCCAAACGCTTCTTCGGTGCAGCACGTAACATCGAGGGCGGCGGTTCACTGACCATCCTTGCCACTGCCTTGATTGACACCGGCTCGAAGATGGACGAGGTTATCTTCGAAGAATTCAAGGGTACAGGTAATATGGAATTGCAGCTCGACCGCAACTTGTCCAACAAGCGTATCTTCCCGGCTGTCAATATCGTTGCCTCCAGCACCCGCCGCGACGACCTGCTGCAAGACAAGCAGACACTGGACCGCATGTGGATTCTCCGCAAGTACCTTGCCGACATGAATCCGATAGAAGCCATGGACTTCGTAAAAGACCGTCTGGAGAAGACCAAAGACAACGACGAATTCCTGATGAGCATGAACAGTTAACAACAACTGCATACAGATATTGTACAAAAGCTTCCATTTATGTTCATAAACGTAGGTGGAAGCTTTTTTTATATCCGTTTTTTCATACATTTGCCACCATACAATAACCTTGAACAAATAAAATCCAAATCTGATGAAAACGATTCACTCTTTTATGGGAATGGCATTGTGCAGCTTTCCGGTGATGGCACAGCAATCGCCCAATTTTCTTATTATCCAATGCGACCATTTGACCCAGCGGGTAGTAGGCGCATACGGTGCCGACCCCAGTTGCACTCCGCCTATAGACCGAATTGCCTCCCAAGGTGTAACATTTGCCAACGCATACGTGGGATGCCCCCTCAGCCAACCGTCACGCGCCGCCTTATGGAGCGGACTGATGCCACATCAAACCAATGTACGTTCCAACTCGGCCGAGCACATCAATCCTCCGCTACCCGACAGCATTCCGACCCTGGGAAGCCTCTTCACCGCCAACGGTTATGAGGCCGTCCACTTTGGCAAAACCCATGACATGGGTTCCCTAAGGGGATTCCGCCACAAGGAACCGGTTGCCAAGCCCTTCACCGACCCCGAATTTCCCGTCAACAATGACAGCTTTCTGGATGTAGGAACCTGCGAGGATGCCGTGGCCTATCTCAGCAATCCGCCGCAAGAACCTTTCATCTGCATAGCCGATTTCCAAAACCCGCACAATATCTGCGGATATGTAGGCGAAAATAAAGGGGAGCACATAGATAGCCCCATCAGTACCCCACTCCCGCTACTACCCGAAAACTTTGAAGTGGAAAACTGGGAAAAACTTCCGTTGCCCATTCAGTACATCTGCTGCAGCCACCGGAGGATGATGCAAGCCGCCCACTGGAACGAGGACAATTACCGGCACTACGTCGCCGCCTTCCAGCATTACACGCGGATAGTGGCCAGACAGATAGAGAGTGTACTGGAAGCCCTCTACTCCACTCCCGCCGGCAAAAATACCATTGTCATTGTACTGGCAGACCACGGAGACGGAATGGGGTCACACCGCATGGTAACCAAGCAAGTCAGCTTTTACGAAGAAATGACAAATGTGCCCTTCATCATAGCCGGTCCCGGCATTCATCCCCGTCAAAAGCCGGTGGAAGATTTACTGACCCAACCCACTATCGACCTGCTGCCCACTCTCTGTGAATTGGCAGGCATTCCGGTGCCTTCCTCCAAGCCCGGCATCAGCCTTGCCCCTTTCCTGAAAGGCGAGCAGCAAAAGAGACAGCACCCCTATGTAGCCTCCGAATGGCACAGTGAATACGAAGTGACCGTCAGCCCGGGACGGATGATACGCAGTCCCAGATACAAATACACACACTATCTGGAAGGCAACGGGGAAGAACTGTATGATATGCTGAAGGATAAAGGAGAAAGACGAAACCTTGCCCATGACCCCAAATACTCAAAGATTCTGGCCGAGCATCGGGCACTGCTGGACAACTACATCCGCCGCACACAGGACGACTACCGAAGCCTGAAAGTTGAAGCCGACAAGAGATGGCGCAGCCACGCACCAGGATATCCCAACCACGAGGGACCCTGCGCCAGAGACGTCATCAATAGGAAATAAGCACAAAGAGCTAAAAAAGAGCGGAATAATTCATTTATTCCGCTCTTTTTTAATTATTTTTGCAGGATATTAAATGATTTCTTTCACCAAAAAGAAAATAAGTTGAAAAAAAACAAAGCAAACATACTGTTATTGTTTTTATTATTTGGAATGTACACCCGGACTTTTTCTTCGGAAAATGCAAAAGACAGTGTGCTTCACCTTGTGGAAACCCTGATGGACAACAATCTGGGCTATTCGCAAGAAATGAGAGCCAACGATATTATCCAATGGGAAGACACAATGGTATCCGCCTTCCGGGAAAAGCAAGATTACAGACATATGTTCCTGATGAAGCAGATGGCAGTATATGCCTATTCCTTCCAGGGACAGATTACCGAAGCTCTGAAAAGATCCAACGCCATGATGGCGCAAGCCCGGAAAATGAACTACGAAACCGGAATTGCCTTGTCCTTCTTTGCGCTGGGAGACACTTACCTCAATGCCGGCATGGGCCCCGAAGCTATAGAAGAGTATGAAAAGGCTTTCCACATACTGGACCGGACACCCGGTTCCGAACTCCTGCAGGAAAGAGTATTCATCCAGCTAGTCCCCACACTCATCCAACATGGAAGAACGGACGAAGCGATGGAATATCTGGAAAAGATGAGCCGCATCTATGAAGAGGGCAAACTGAACCCATTCCTTCTGTATGCCTATCGAGCGTATTACAACCTGCGGACCGGCAATTCTGAAAAAACCGGCAAGTACCTTGCCGACGCAGAACAAGCCAATAGCAACAATCCATCCGTTTTTCATGCCTTCATCCTGAAATATATCCAGGCAGAGTATGCCAAAGAGACGCAGGACTATGAACGGGCCATCCGGCTATATACAGAGCTGACAAGCAACATCAACAGCCTGAACCTATACAATAATTATCTGCAGATAAAAAAAGCGACTGCCAATATATATACGGAACTGGGACGAAAGAGGGAGGCATGCGAAGTATACCAAACAATCAATACTGCCCGCGATTCCATCAATGCGCACAATTACACTTCCCAAATCAATCTGTTGCGGACTATATACCAAGTAGACCGGCTTGAAGTAGACAACCAGAAACAATGGAACCGAATATTGCTTTACCTCATTGCAGGGGGAATCCTCATCTTGACGGTATTCATCGTATTCGTCATACATATAAGACGGGAAAACAGACGGCTCGCCACTTCAAAACAGAAGCTGAACGAGGCAAGGGCAAATGCGGAAAAATCCATCCGTACCAAGAGTGTGTTTCTGTCCAATATGAGTCACGAAATACGGACACCACTGAATGCGCTGTCCGGTTTTTCATCCATCTTAACCGATAGCAATATAGACAACAGTATCCGCCAGCAATGCAACGATATTATCCAACAGAACTCAGACTTGCTTTTAAAACTGATTGACGATGTTGTAGATTTATCCAGCCTGGAAAGGGGGAAAATGCAATTCCACATGGGAAACCATGAGGCCGTTTCCCTTTGCCGGAATGTCATTGATACTGTAGAGAAAATTAAACAGACGGCCGCCACCGTCACCTTCCGGACCACCCTGGATAAATTGGAGCTCCATACAGACGAAGCACGCCTGCAGCAGCTCCTCATCAACCTGCTTATCAACGCTACCAAATTCACTCCTGAAGGAAGCATTACCCTCTCACTGGAGATGCAGCAGGATACCGCTCTGTTTGCCGTGACCGACACCGGATGCGGCATTGCTCCCGAAAAGCAGGCCACCATCTTCAACCGGTTCGAGAAACTCGACGAGAATGTCCAGGGTAGCGGGCTCGGGCTCTCCATCTGCCAATTGATTGTAGAACATTTCGGAGGTAAAATATGGATTGACAGTGAATATAGAAACGGCTCCCGCTTCATATTCACCCACCCCATCCGCCCCGTTCCGCACAAAGAAAAGGAGGACAGATTATGAAAAAAATGATATGCATCCTACTTTTTTGCCTGCAAACCTTGGCCGGACTGGCAGACAATACTCCAAAATCCGTTGTAGACAGCTTGCTGACACAACTGGAAACACTGCCTCACGATACTACCCGGCTGGAACTTCTGCAAAAGCTGGCACTTGCCTCACAAAATTCTTCACGCTCGCTTGAGTTTGCCGACCGGTTCTTCAAAGAGGCCCAACAACAGAAAGACGACTATTATATCTGCAATGCAGCCTACTTCCATGTCCTTCATTACTACAACAATGAAGGAGAACAAGACAGTGTTGCCAAATGGGTCAACTTAATAAAACCCATTGCCCAGGACATCAAGTACTGGAAAATTTATTTCAACTCACAAAGGCTACTCATCAATATCTACATATACAATCACCAGTATGAATATGCCTTCAACGAAGCTACCCTCATGCTAGAGAAAGCCCGGAAGACCCAAAGTGTCAATGGCGAATCTGCTGCATACCAGTGTTTAGCCACCGTTTACCATCAGACGAACCGCTGGAAAGAAGAAGAAAAAATCCTGAAGAAAGCATACGCATTGCTACCACAAATCACATATTCCGGCTCACAGATAAACATACTGTTTCAACTCGTCAACTTCTGCAAGTTCCGGAAAAACTATGCAGACATGAAAACATATCTCGACAATATAAGAACTGTGCTGGAAGAAATGATAAGCAAAAATCCGGAAATGCTTGAAAGCTTCTTCGACCAATATCTGTATCTGGAAATATATTACACCTATTTGTACTTAGAAACCAATGAGCCGGAACAAGCCAAAGTTCATTATGAAAAAGGGCAGACATACGTCACCACGGATACCTTTCTTCCCTATCTGGTCAGCTACCAGAATCTGACCATAGATTATTGCCTTTATACAAAAGAGTATGATACAGCTCTTGCGACGGTAGACAGCACCCTACATCTTGTAAGAAAATATGAGTTCAGCGAAGCGGACTATGCCAAAGAATTGAGATACAAAGCCGACATACTGAAAAGTATGGAACGGTACTCCGAAGCCCTGCCACTCTATAAAAGGGTAAACCAGATACAGGATTCCATATATATTGCCGTCTCAAACCGACAACTGGAAGAAATAAAAGACAGCTACCACCTGAACCAGCTTTTACTGGAACAAGGGCAACTAAGAAGCTATATACAAACCATCATCCTGGCTGTGGTAAGTGTTATACTGATTTTATGCATTTTTTACATACTGCATATCAGCCGTTTGAGAAAAGAGTTGCGCCTATCGGAAAAAAGAGACCAAAGAGGCGACTCTCCAAACGGAAGAAGCCAACGAGATGAAAGGCCGTTTCCTATCGAACATGAGCCATGCCATCCGGGTACCCCTCAACAGTGTAGTCGGCTTTTCACAACTTATGGCCTCCCCTGTAGAGATAGAGGAAGCAACACGTCAGGAATACTCCAATATCATTCAGCAAAACACTGAAAAACTGATGTTATTGGTCAATAATGTATTGGACCTATCGCGTCTGGAAGCGGATATGATGAAATTCCAACTGATGGATGCTGATATCGTACAACTTTGCAATGATGCCATAGGCGCTGTCCGTATGCAGCATCCGAATATAAAAGTCCATTTTCAGAACAATGTGGAACAATGCATCCTACACACCGACTGTAACCGGATAATGCAAATGATTATCAGCACCCTGGCCGGCAGTTCCACAGCTTCCCAAGAAAAACAAGAAATTCATTTCAGCCTCGACAAAAAAGGGGATATACTATATTTCAAGGTAGCAAACAGCCCATTGGCCGACAAGAAACACACGAGCCAGGAAACCTCCATACGCCACGACATCAACCGATTGCTGCTGAAACATTTTGGAGGCACTTATCAGATTATAACGGATGATACAACCGCCCCTACCGTTCTTTTCACTTATCCCGCTGCAAGTCTTCAATAATATTCTGCTCCAAAAGAAGGCAGTTAAAGGGATTTTTTGTACTTTTGCGCCTCAATAAGAGTAATTTGTAATTTAGTAATTGTAATTAGATACTATGTTCGATAATTTAAGCGAGAGACTTGAAAGGTCGTTTAAAATTTTGAAAGGTGAGGGCAAAATCACCGAAATCAATGTTGCGGAAACCCTGAAAGACGTACGTAAGGCACTTTTGGATGCCGACGTGAACTATAAGGTAGCCAAAAACTTCACCGATACCGTTAAGGAAAAAGCCTTGGGACAAAACGTGCTGACAGCCGTTAAGCCCAGCCAGCTGATGGTAAAAATCGTGCACGATGAACTGACCCAGCTCATGGGCGGCGAGACTTCTGAAATAAAACTCGACTCCAAGCCTGCCATTATCCTAATGTCCGGTTTGCAAGGCTCCGGTAAAACAACTTTCTCCGGAAAGCTGGCCCGCATGCTGAAGAGCAAGAAGAACAAAAAGCCGTTATTGGTGGCTTGTGACGTGTACCGTCCTGCCGCTATCGAGCAGTTGCGTGTACTGGCCGAACAGATTGACGTACCGATGTACTCTGAACCGGACAGCAAGAATCCGGTAGCCATTGCCCAAAATGCCATCCAAGAAGCCAAAGCCAAAGGTTACGACCTTGTAATTGTCGATACAGCCGGTCGTCTGGCAGTGGATGAGGAGATGATGAACGAGATTGCCGCCATCAAGAAGGCTATCAATCCGGACGAGATTCTGTTCGTAGTGGATTCAATGACCGGTCAGGATGCAGTAAACACCGCTAAGGAATTCAACGAACGGCTCGACTTCAATGGTGTAGTATTGACCAAGCTGGATGGTGACACCCGCGGTGGTGCCGCCCTTTCTATCCGTTCGGTGGTAAACAAGCCCATCAAGTTTGTAGGTACCGGTGAAAAGCTGGATGCCATCGACCAATTCCATCCCTCACGTATGGCCGACCGTATCCTCGGTATGGGCGACATCGTATCTTTGGTGGAACGTGCGCAGGAACAATATGACGAGGAAGAAGCCAAACGCCTGCAAAAGAAGATTGCCAAGAACCAGTTCGACTTCAACGACTTCCTGAGCCAGATTCAGCAAATCAAGAAAATGGGTAACTTGAAGGAACTTGCCTCCATGATACCGGGCGTAGGCAAAGCCATCAAGGATATAGACATTGACGACAATGCCTTCAAGAGCATTGAAGCCATCATTTACTCCATGACTCCGGAAGAACGCAGCAATCCGGCCATTCTGAACGGTTCACGCCGCCAGCGCATTGCCAAAGGTAGCGGTACGAATATTCAGGAAGTGAACCGCCTGCTGAAACAGTTTGACCAGACCCGCAAGATGATGAAGATGGTCACTGGCAGCAAGATGGGCAAGATGATGCCGAAATTAAAAAGATAAGATAATAGCCTATGACACTGATTGATGGAAAAGCAATTTCAGAGCAAGTAAAGCAAGAGATTGCAGCAGAAGTAGCCGAGATAGTGGCTCGTGGGGGTAAACGCCCGCATCTGGCCGCCATTCTTGTAGGACACGATGGAGGTAGCGAAACCTACGTTGCCGCCAAAGTAAAAGCATGCGAAGTTTGCGGATTCAAGTCCTCCCTTATCCGTTACGAGGCAGACGTTACTGAAGAGGAGCTACTTGCCAAAGTACGCGAATTGAATGAGGATGCAGATGTGGACGGTTTCATTGTACAACTTCCCTTGCCCAAACATATCTCCGAGCAAAAGGTGATTGAAACCATCGACTACCGTAAGGATGTGGACGGTTTCCATCCCATCAATGTGGGACGGATGTCCATTGGTCTTCCCTGCTATGTATCCGCTACCCCCAACGGTATCCTTGAACTGCTGAAGCGCTATCAGATAGAAACTTCAGGCAAGAAATGCGTGGTATTGGGACGCAGTAACATTGTCGGCAAACCCATGGCTGCTTGATGATGCAGAAAGCCTATCCCGGTGATGCCACAGTAACCGTATGCCACAGCCGCAGCAAAGACCTGGTAAAGGAATGCCAGGAAGCGGACATCATCATTGCTGCATTGGGACAACCGAACTTTGTTAAGGCTGAAATGGTCAAGGAAGGTGCTGTCGTTATTGATGTAGGCACTACCCGTGTGCCCGATGCCTCCAAGAAATCCGGATTCAAGTTGACCGGTGATGTGAAATTCGATGAAGTAGCTTCTAAATGTTCATTCATTACCCCCGTACCGGGAGGCGTAGGTCCGATGACCATCGTTTCCCTTATGAAAAATACATTGCTCGCCGGCAAGAAAGCAATCTACCAATAACAAGGTAATGAAAACGCTCGCCGTCTTCATGGCTGTCCTGCTGTATAGCGTAACCCTTTCCTCCCAGGAAAGGATTACGCTATTATTTGTCGGTGACCTGATGCAGCACCAGGCACAAATAGACGCAGCACATGTATCTGAAGGAAAATATGACTACTCCTCCTGCTTCTCCCTCATAAAAGAGCAAATATCCCAGGCAGACCTCGCCATAGGAAACCTGGAAGTCACATTGGGAGGCAAGCCCTATCGGGGCTATCCGATGTTCAGTGCCCCCGATGAATATCTTCAGGCCATAAAGGACGCCGGATTCGATATTTTACTGACAGCCAACAACCATTGTCTGGACCGTGGAAAAAAGGGAATGGAGCGTACCATACAATTGCTTGACTCCTCCGGTATCCGTCACGCAGGCACCTACAAGAATCTGTCGGAGCGCAGGCAACGCTATCCTCTGTTCATCAACAGAAACGGCTTTCGCATTGCCCTGCTCAACTATACTTACGGCACCAATGGCATCAAGGCTGTCACTCCCAATATCGTGAACTATATCGACAAGGACATCATCCTGCAAGATATCCAAAGTGCCAAGCACGCCAACCGGATGCCATTATTGCCTGCATGCATTGGGGAGAGGAATATCAGTCCCTTCCCAACCGTGAGCAACGCGAGCTGGCCAACTGGTTGCTCCAACAAGGCGTAACACATATTATCGGTTCGCACCCTCACGTCATTCAACCGATGGAACTACGTACCAACGGTACCGGACAGCACATCATAGTCTACTCCTTGGGAAACTTCATTTCCAATATGAGCAAGGCCAACACTGACGGCGGCCTCATCTTCATTTTGCAGCTGGAGAAACATCCTCTGCCTTTTCCACACTGCCGTGTTTCCTATTGTGGATATGATTTGATCTGGACCGGCCGGCCGAAACTTACTAAAGAAAAAAATTATATTCTTTATCCCGCCGGTTTTCCTGCGGAACATTTAACGCCGGAAGCTCGTAAACACCTGGATATCTTCGTCAAAAGCTCTCGAAAGCTGCTCCAGCAGCACAATATAGATATCTACGAGAAGAAAAAATCCTAAAGTC
>NZ_BAKJ01000030.1 GCF_000614125.1 Bacteroides rodentium JCM 16496 | reverse complement strand
TTGGAAAAATATCGTAAAAGTTTTCATGCGAGTGAACTTGGCAGCCTTCATTCCGTGTTTCCGTTCGAGAGCATAGCCAAAGAGATAAGCCTTTCACAATCCCGCTTGGGTCGCAGGAACAGTTTCAGTCCTTCCGCAAAGATAGCCCTCATGGTACTGAAGGCCTACACGGGATTCTCTGACAGGCTGCTGGTAGAACATCTTAACGGAAACATACACTATCAGTTGTTCTGTGGTATCATGATAGACCCGTCTTGCTCTATAACCAACATGTTATGAAAGTCATATGCGTTTCCCTACGGACATGAAGCTCCTTTGGGAAAGCATCGAATGGCTCTACCGGCATATCTGCCAGCATTGTAGAGAGCTTGGTATAAGACGTCCCCGTAACAAATATACGGATGTTGCGGCATCCTATCTGTCCAAACAGCATTATTCACTATCGAAACTCAAAGCACGGAACAGGAAAACAGAAATCCTGTGGATTTTCTTTGGAATACATACGGCAAACGCCATATTGATGATTGATAAAATCAAAAACAGACAGAAGAAAGCTGCATAGCATAAGTATAAAGAATCTATTAGAAGAAGTCTCAGGCCTCTTCCGGAACATCGTGCCCAAAAGGAGAAGATTTTAGGTCAGAGAGAAAAAATAGATCATAAAAATGGCATATGAGATGATATTAGCAAGTCATCTTCATATGCCATCTTACTGTTTAAAGACATTTACTGAATGTTCCATGATAGACACGCTCAAAAGAGCAGCTGAACCCGACGATGAGATTTGTGGCACGGACGCCTACCGTCGCTGGCTGAAAAGCGTACAGGGGTAGCCCTCACTGAAAAAATACCATTCAAATTTTCTTTTTTGGGGGTCAGCGGAATCAGTTCCGGCATATTGTATTCGAGCCTCTTGTACATTTCCACGAAACTGAATACACAGAAGTTCACATACAGTGCAAGGCGTGAAGCCATGTAATCGAACATTCTCAGATGGTAATCCACTGTGTATTTCAAGGTCAGCAGTACTGGGTCGTAACGCCATGCAACGCATTTGCTTCCGACTTTTGCAGAGAGTTCGACAAGCGTGTCGATACTCTGGTCGATGTCCGGTACGTTCGGTTCCACGTCTTTGCCGTATGCCGTGATAGTGTAGTGACAGAATACATTGAAACGGTCGGTAATCCGATGAAGTTCCGACAGAATCGGGCGGTAGTTTTTAGAGCAGAACACCACGCAATCCACTACTGACGGGGCGAGCGTATATTTTGTAATATGATTCAGGAACAGTGGGTTACGTGAATAGACAAAGCCTTCCTCGAATCGGTTCAACAGCCAATCGCTGTAATAATTGACGGTGTCGGTCCGTCCTCCTGTATTTATAATCATGTCTTGTGTAATATTAAATTTTTCATCTCTTCCTTTTTCTTACTCTTCGTCACCAAGTAAACACCGGCAAATACCAAAGCCGCCGACAACAGTTTTTGTATCGAGAGGGTGTCCTGCCCGACAGCAATGGCTATTACGGAAGCAACAATGGGCTGCACATAATTGTACATGCTGACCGTAGTGGGACGGATGTGTTTCAATGCCATCGGGATAAGCATGAATGCGACGAACGTGGCTCCGAACAGCAGATAAAAGAGCGCGCACATTTGCGTCATGTCGAAAGTTTCCCGATGGAATATGGGGACGTGCTGCACGTGCGGGAGACAAAACGGTGCGAGTACTATTGTGGAGAACAGAAACATCCATTTCATCATCGTCACGGACGAGTAGCGTCGAGACAAAGGTTTAGACAAGACCAGATAAACGGAATACATCAACTGGTTCAGTAACATCAGTGTATCTCCCCAAAGACTGTTGGTTCCGTCAGCGGTATGTGCGGTGCTGAACACGAGCAAAATTCCTCCGCTTACGCCAAGAAATACGCCAAATGACTTTTTTGCCGTAATAGGCTCTTTGAGGACGACGGCAGCCAGCAATAATACGAAAATAGGCACTGCGGTAGCGATAATGGAGGCATCGACAGGCGAAGAACTTTTCAACCCTACGACAAACAGCCATTGGTTGATGCCCACGCCGCACAAGGCGCAGATGAAAAGTGTTCTCAAATCTTTCGGCAGAACTTTTTCTTTCGGCATGAAGAGGGACACGAACCAAAACATCATGCAGGCGAAAATCGCCCGCATGATGGTAATTGCTTCCGGAGGTACATCTGAAGTCAGCAGGTATTTGAATACCGGCATACTGACGCCGAACAGGATATTCGCCGACAATATCAGAATATGTCCTTTCATGTTGCCGGGTTACCAGAGATTCTTATGTATCCGCTCCTCGATGTCGATTTCTTTTTGTTTGGGCAGAAAGGCGTTTTCCGCAGGATAGCCCATCGTCAGCAGGCAAGTGAACTCGTAGTCTTCCGGAGCACCGACAATCTTCTTGATTTTTTCCACTTCGTCGGCAACGGGAATGTGGAACACGGTTCCCAAGCCTTCGGCAGTGGCGGCGAGCAGCATATTTTCCAGTGCGCACCATGCCGAAGCAAAGTAGTTGAGCGAACTTTGTTCCGTAGGTTTGAGCAATGGCCACGTCTGTTGGCGGAAGAACGGGATAATCAGCAGACCGCTCTGCATCAGCATACGCTGTTGCTTGGGCAGGGCATCGGCAAACATATCCATCTTATCCTTGTCGCCCGATTCATCCACTTCATGTACCAGATTCTTGAAGGCAGCCATATTTTTGGCGAGCGGGGCGATTACTTTGGCGATGTTTTCGCGTCCACGCACCACAATGAATTCAAGCTGGCGCAGGTGATCGTTCGTTGGGGCCTTGAATGCTGCGCCGATCACTCTTTTAAGGATTTCATCGCTCACTTCACGGTCGGAGTAGTCGCGGTAAGTGCGACGTTTTTCCAGTACTTCGTATAATTTCATAACAATACATTTTTAAGTTACATTTCTTGTTTCCGGTTGCAAAGTTACGTCGCTTTGTTGTTCTGAATTTGTTTTATCGTTTCATATAATTGTTGTAGATTTGCAGTCGCGTAAATTAAAGCAATTATTTATGGAAGATACAGCCATACCATACGAACTGCCCGAAACGGAGAATCATTCGTTTTTCTTCATTGACCAACGGGTGAAGCCGAGCCTTGAAGCCAAGCTCCACCGGCACGATGCGTGGGAATTATATTATGTCGTTCATGGACAGGGTAACCGAATGGCTGGCGACACATTACAACCTTTTACGGCAGGCGATGTGGCGTTGATTCCGCCGTCTATGCTTCATCGCTGGGAATACGCAGCCAACAGTGTGGACGAGGACGGTTGTGTCCGTTATCTGATGGTGGCTTTCGGCCATTCTTTGGTGGAGCGGTGCATGGAAGTATTTCCCGAATTGCGGAACAGACTGGCGGGCGTGATGTTTCCTACCGACGCATTGAAATTCGGTTCGGAAAGCGCGCGGATTATCCGTAAGTCATTGTCCGAAATAAACGGTATGGACGAATTGGGACGTTTAAGTGCGATGTTTCGTTTGCTTCCTGTTATTTTCACCTCGTCCGACCATATATTTGCAGGGAAACCGATGCGCATCGAGAAGGACGTTCGGCGTATGCAGCAGATTTGCGCATACGTGATGAAACACTACGTTCATTCCATCACATTGGACGACATTGCGGAGGAGGTGGGGATGAACCGTTCGGCGTTTTGCTCCTATTTCAAAAAGCACAAAATGATGACCTTTTCACAGTTCGTCACGCAATACCGTCTGAACACAGCTTGCGAGTTGTTGAAGCACTCGCAAAAAGGAGTGTCGGAGATTTGCTATATGGTTGGTTTTAACGACCTGCCTCATTTCGTGCGGGTGTTCACGGCAGCAATGGGGCTGTCGCCGAGCAAGTATCGGAAACAATTTCAAGTGACGAATACTTGAATGCTTTTTGAGGAAAAGTAGGCCTTTGTAGATATTATTCTTATTATTATATGGTACTATTTTGTTATTCAAATAATATATAATTGCAATATAAACTTAACGAAGTATTAATCTTATAATTCCACATGGAATTTATCTACTCTATCTTCTGATGATACGGATTTTCATGATTTATTCATCTATCATAGCACTTTTATGAGAATAAATCAACGGTTATTATCCACAAAAAAAACCGTTTAAACTACCCCTTCCCAAAGATAGGTTGTGCTATGTTTCTGTTGGCAAATTCACGAAAAATGCCGTTATTTATAGCGTGTTCAGTAAGGAACGGTTCTGGTGGGCGAACCTTTTGAACTTGCAGATAGCGTGTCGTCCAATGATTGGTAATGCTTTGTACCATATACCAATAGCGTGCGCAAATGTCCTTGACTTGTTTTATCAAAATAAGATTGTGCGTCCAATCCAGATGCTTTATAGGCAAGGTGAAATTATATTCGTCTAATTGCGAAATCAGTGATTTCGTAATTGGAGCAGTACCCTCTTTTACCATTGTAAGTTCTTGATTATATTCATTGAAGAACTGCACTATATATTGCATATTACGCACGGTAACCCCTTTTATATCGGCGTAACCGTTCTTCAAATCCACTGCCAACCGTTGCAGGGTTTTCTTGCCCCAACCGTCAGCATTCTGGCTTTGCTGCAACATTTCGCCCACGTCTCAATACATCCGAAGCATCTCTTCGTTGGCGGCGTAAATCGCCCGTTACCGGGCAATCTGCACCCTCTGCTTGATTTTGCGCAGCAATGCCGCATATCCCCGAAAATTATCCGTCAAGTTACCAGCTACTTGTATGTTCGTATCTTTAGCCATGTTTCTCTTTAATTTATTTGCAACGTTACTCATTTTATTTGATTGTGCTTCAAAATATTACGATTATTTGAGCATACCTCTACATGGGTTATCTTCTTATCGAAATCCCCTTCCTGTGCCGATTTCTCACTAACTTCAGAAAAAGGAATATGAATGTGGAGATAATTTTGAAAGAAGTGCATTTCTTTCTATAAGAAATATAATAATTCTTCTTTCATATAGGTATGTACTAACAAAATTTGTACCTTTGCAGCTCAATTTAAAATATACGCGTACCTTTTAAATAAGCAAATCATGTCTGAAACAAAAAGAATCAAAACAGCTCTGGTATCTGTTTACCATAAGGAAGGTTTGGACGAAATCATTACCAAACTGCATGAAGAAGGTGTAGAATTCCTCTCAACCGGTGGAACCCGTCAGTTTATAGAATCCCTGGGTTATCCCTGCAAGGCAGTGGAAGACCTCACTACATACCCTTCTATCCTGGGCGGACGCGTGAAGACTTTGCATCCGAAGGTGTTTGGAGGTATCCTTTGCCGCCGCGGATTGGAGCAAGACATGCAACAGATTGAGAAATATGAAATCCCTGAAATAGACCTCGTCATCGTTGACCTCTATCCGTTTGAGGCTACCGTTGCCAGTGGTGCCGAAGAACCTGCCATCATCGAAAAGATTGACATAGGCGGTATCTCCCTGATTCGTGCCGCAGCCAAGAACTACAACGACGTGGTTATTATCGCTTCACAAGCACAATATCAACCGTTCCGCGACATGCTGATGGAACATGGTGCCACTACTACCATCGAAGAACGCCGTTGGTTTGCCAAAGAGGCGTTCGGAGTGTCTTCACACTATGATTCTGCCATCTTCAACTATTTCGATGGCGAGGAAGGTTCCGCTTTCCGCCAGTCTGCCAACAACCAGAAGACTTTACGCTATGGCGAGAATCCGCACCAGAAAGGTTATTTCTATGGTAACCTCGATGCTATGTTCGACCAGATTCACGGTAAGGAAATCTCTTATAACAACCTGCTCGACATCAATGCTGCCGTTGACTTGATTGACGAATTCAAGGATACGACTTTCGCTATCCTGAAACATAACAATGCTTGTGGACTGGCTTCACGTCCCACTGTGCTCGAAGCATGGAACGATGCGCTTGCCGGTGACCCGGTATCCGCTTTTGGTGGTGTGCTCATCACCAATGCTGTGATTGACAAGCTGCTGCCGAAGAAATCAATAAAATTTTCTTTGAGGTGATTATCGCTCCCGATTATGATGTGGATGCGTTGGAAATCCTCGGTCAGAAGAAGAACCGTATTATCCTGGTTCGCAAGCCGGCAGCTCTGCCTAAGAAGCAGTTCCGTTCTTTGCTGAATGGCGTATTGGTTCAGGACCGCGACCTTAAGGTGGAAACTCCTGAAGAATTGAAGACTGTAACTACGAAGGCTCCCACGGCACAGGAAATTGAGGACATGCTCTTTGCAAACAAGATTGTGAAGAACAGCAAGTCGAATGCCATTGTGTTGGCAAAAGGAAAGCAGTTGTTGGCAAGCGGTGTAGGCCAGACCAGCCGTGTGGATGCTTTGAAGCAGGCCATCGAGAAAGCCAAGAACTTCGGTTTCGACTTGAAGGGCGCTGTAATGGCAAGTGACGCATTCTTCCCCTTCCCCGACTGCGTGGAAATTGCCGGCAACGAAGGCGTAACAGCCGTCATCCAGCCGGGTGGAAGCATCAAGGATGAACTCTCGTTTGAATATTGCAACGAGCATGGCATTGCCATGGTAACTACCGGGTTCCGTCACTTTAAACACTAAGGTCATTTACTATTTGACGATTTACTATTTACTATTTGCCGGGAGGCGTCATTGTAGGTGGGGGTCGTCAGATAGCAGATCTGCCAAATAGTAAATAATAAATCATTTAATAGTAAATCAATAGATGGGATTATTCTCTTTTACACAAGAAATAGCGATGGACCTTGGCACTGCCAATACCATCATCACCACGAATGGCAAGATTGTGGTGGATGAGCCTTCGGTGGTGGCTTTGGATCGTCGTACCGACAAGATGATTGCCGTGGGTGACAAGGCAAAGATGATGCACGAAAAGACCCACGAAAACATACGTACCATCCGTCCGTTGCGCGACGGTGTGATTGCCGACTTCTATGCCTGCGAGCAGATGATACGCGGACTTATCAAGATGGTGAACAACCGTAACCGTCTTTTCTCTCCGTCACTCCGCATGGTGATTGGTGTCCCTTCGGGCAGTACCGAAGTGGAGCTGCGTGCCGTGCGCGACTCTGCCGAGCATGCCGGCGGGCGCGACGTCTACCTGATTTTCGAACCGATGGCTGCTGCCATCGGTATCGGTATCGATGTGGAGGCTCCCGAAGGCAACATGATTGTTGACATAGGCGGTGGCTCTACGGAAATTGCCGTTATCTCTTTGGGAGGTATCGTAAGCAACAACTCCATCCGTATTGCCGGTGACGACCTGACTGCCGATATCCAGGAATACATGAGCCGCCAGCACAACGTGAAGGTGAGCGAGCGTATGGCCGAGCGCATCAAGATTAATGTGGGTGCTGCCTTGACGGAACTCGGTGAGGATGCTCCCGAAGACTATATCGTTCATGGTCCGAACCGCATCACGGCATTGCCCATGGAAGTGCCGGTATGCTATCAGGAAGTGGCGCATTGCCTGGAGAAGTCTATCTCTAAGATTGAGACAGCATCTTGAGCGCATTGGAAAATACGCCTCCCGAGTTGTATGCCGACATCGTTCACAACGGTATCTACCTTGCCGGTGGCGGTGCATTGCTTCGTGGACTGGATAAGCGTCTGACTGATAAAATAAACATACCGTTCCACATTGCGGAAGACCCCTTGCATGCCGTTGCCAAAGGTACGGGCGTGGCATTGAAGAACGTTGACCGCTTCTCATTCCTGATGCGGTAATGCGGAACCTGTTAAACTTTCTCATTAAATATAATTACTGGTTCCTCTTTCTTCTGTTAGAGGTGACCAGTTTTGTTTTATTGTTTCGCTTCAATCATTACCAGCAGAGTGTGTATTTCACCTCTGCCAATGGCGTGGCGGGGAAGGTTTATGAAATATCGGGTGGCATCACTTCCTATTTCCACTTGAAGACGGTCAACGAAGACTTGCTCGACCGCAACATGTGGCTGGAGCAACGGCTTTCGTTTCTGGAAAATGTCTTGAAGGAGAAAGGATTGGATTCCGCCAGGCTGTACAGCATGGAACGGCTTGCCCCTACGGAGTACCGGATATTCAAGGCGAATGTCATAAAGAACAGCTTGAACAAGGCTGACAATTATATCACCCTGGACCGTGGAACAACAGAAGGTATCCGTCCTGAGATGGGAGTTGTAGATGCCAATGGCGTGGTGGGTATTGTGTATAAGACCTCTCCCCATTACTCGTTGGTCATTCCGTTGCTGAACAGCAAGTCGAGCATCAGCTGTAAGATTGTGGGCAGTGATTATTTCGGTTATTTGAAGTGGGAGGGAGGTAATTCCCGTTTTGCCTATCTGAAGGATTTGCCCCGCATGCCGAATTCAATTTGGGAGATACGGTAGTGACCAGCGGCTATTCCACCGTGTTTCCAGAAGGTGTCATGGTGGGGACGGTGGATGACATGTCCGACTCGCACGACGGGCTTTCGTATCTGTTGAAGATAAAGCTGGCTACGGACTTTGGAAAGGTGAGCAATGTGCGCGTCATTTCCCGCAACGGGCAGGATGAACAAAAGGCATTGGAGTCGAGGGCGGACGAGAAGTAACTTATAACTTATAACTCATTAGCGTTGTTAATTAATTATCTGCATAAAATAGGATGGTTCATAGGCTTGGTACTGTTGCAGGTGCTGATATTGAACAATGTGCATATTGCAGGATATGCTACTCCATTTCTGTATATCTACTTGATACTGAAGTTTGAGTCGGACACTCCCCGCAATGCATTGATGTTGTGGGCATTCTTTTTAGGGCTGGCTGTCGATGTCTTTTCCGACACACCGGGGATGAACGCTGCCGCTACGGTGTTGCTGGCTTTCTTGCGCCCCGTTTTCCTGCGGCTGTTCGTTCCTCGTGACACGCTGGATACGCTGGTTCCGGCCATCCGTACAATGGGGATTCTTCCTTTCCTGAAATATCTGGTTGTGAGTGTGCTGATACATCACGGCTTGTTGCTTACCCTCGAATTCTTCTCTTTTGCCCATATCGGTACGCTGTTGTTGAGAATTGCGGCAAGTACCCTGCTTACTGTGACCTGCATTATGGCTGTTGAGGGAATAAGAAAGAAAGGATAAAGGGATTAAGGATTAGGAATTGATGAAAGACTATACACTGGAAAAGCGGAAATATGTAATTGGAGCGGCGGCTATTGTCATCGTTCTTATTTACGTGTTCCGGCTGTTCGACCTGCAAATCATGACTGATGACTACAAGAAGAACGCGGACAGCAACGCCTTTCTGAACAAGATACAATATCCGTCACGGGGGGCTATCTACGACCGTAACGGTAAGTTGCTCGTGTTTAACCAGCCTGCATACGACATTACGTTTGTGCCTCGGGAGGTGACGCAGCTGGATACACTCGACCTTTGCAGCGCCTTGAACATTACCCGTGAACAGTTTGACAAACGGATGAAGGACGTCAAGAACCGCTGGATGAACCCCGGTTATTCCAAATACACCCATCAAGTGTTTATGACGCAGCTTTCTGCCGAAGAGTGCGGCGTGTTTCAAGAGAAGCTGTTCAAATTTCCAGGTTTCTATATTCAGCGGCGTACTATCCGCCAATATACCTATAACTCTGCCGGCCATTTGCTGGGAGACATCGGCGAAGTGTCCAAGAAAGACATTGAGAACGATGACTATTATATCCGCGGAGACTATATAGGCAAGCAAGGCATCGAGAAATCCTATGAAAAGTATCTGCGTGGAGAGAAGGGGGTGGAGATTCTGCTTCGTGACGCTCACGGGCGTATCCAGGGACACTACATGGACGGACAGTTGGACCGTTCCTCCGTACCCGGCAAGAATCTGACGTTGGGCATCGACATTGACCTTCAGATGTTGGGAGAACGGCTGCTTCAACACAAAATCGGTGCCATTGTGGCCATCGAACCGGCTACGGGTGAGATACTATGCATGGTTTCCTCGCCTACCTTTGACCCTCATCTGATGATAGGACGCCAGCGGGGAAAGAACCACCGCCTGTTGCAGATGGACAAGCGGAAGCCTTTGTTGAACCGTGCCATCATGGGAGCTTATCCACCGGGCTCCACCTTCAAGACGGCGCAGGCGCTGACCTTTCTTCAGGAAGAGATTATCCACGAAGATTATCCGGCTTTCCCTTGTGCGCATGGTTTCAATCATAAAGGCCTTCATGTGGGATGTCACGGACATGGTTCGCCTCTGTCGCTGATTCCTGCCATCGCTACCTCTTGTAATTCCTATTTCTGTTGGGGATTGTACCGCATGTTCGGCGATAAAAAATACGGTTCGCCGCAGAATGCCATTACCGTATGGAAAGACCACATGGTGTCGCAGGGCTTCGGCTATCGGCTCGGTACCGACCTCCCCGGCGAACAGCGTGGACTGATACCGAATGCCAAGTTCTACGACAAGCCCTATCGGGGTTCGTGGAACGGTCTGACGGTGATTAGTATCTCCATCGGGCAGGGGGAGATTCTCGCCACCCCGTTGCAGATAGCCAATCTGGGTGCCACCATTGCCAACCGGGGGCATTTCATAACTCCGCACATCGTGAAGGAGATAGAAGACAATGAACTGGACAGCATCTATCGCAATCCCCGTTATCCCACCATCGACCGCGAATATTATGAAATGGTGGTGAAAGGCATGCGTGCCGCCGTAGACGGAAGTACGGGTAGCGCCACTTGCCGCATGGCGGGAGCCATCCTGCCGGGTGTGGAGGTCTGCGGAAAGACGGGCACGGCACAGAACCGTGGCAAGGACCATTCCGTCTTTATGGGCTTTGCCCCGATGGACAACCCTAAGATAGCCATTGCCGTCTATGTGGAGAACGGTGGTTTCGGTGCCACGTATGGCGTGCCCATCGGCTCCATAATGATGGACCAGTACCTGCATGGAAAGCTGTCGCCCGAGAATGAGATACGGGCGGAAGAATTCAGTAACCGGGTGATACTTTACGGAGATGAGGAGAGATGAGGATTGAGGATTAGGGATTGAGGATTAGGGATGAACGGTGAATGACTTCAATAGTAAATAGTAAATCGTAAAATCGTAAATAAATTGGTGACAAGGAGAGATAGCATATGGAAATCATTGGACTGGGTGACGATTGTCGTTTACCTGCTGCTGATTGTATTCGGCTGGTTCAGTGTCTGTGGGGCGAGTTATGATTATGGTGACCGTGACTTTCTGGACTTCTCTACGCGTGCCGGCAAGCAGTTTGTCTGGATTATATGTTCCTTCGGGCTGGGGTTTGTGCTGCTGATGCTGGACGATTCCCTCTATGACATGTTCTCCTACCTTATATATATAGGGCTGATGCTGCTGCTGATTGTCACGATATTCATTGCGCCCGACACGAAAGGGTCGCGGTCGTGGCTCATCCTGGGGCCGGTCAGTTTGCAGCCGGCGGAGTTTGCCAAGTTTGCCACGGCGCTGGCGCTTGCCAAGTATATGAGCGCCTACTCGTTTACGATGAAGAACTGGAAAAGCTCCCTTATGCTGGCTTTCCTGATTCTCTTCCCCATGTTGCTGATTATCCTGCAGCGGGAGACGGGTTCGGCATTGGTGTACTCTGCATTTTTCCTGATGCTTTATCGGGAGGGAATGCCGGGCGTGGTACTGTTCTCGGGTATATGTGCAGTGGTCTACTTTGTGGTGGGCATCCGTTTTGATGCGGTGATGATTGCCGATACGCCGACGCCTATCGGAGAATTTGCCGTGTTGCTGATGGTACTGCTTTTTGCCGGAGGCATGGTGTGGGTTTATAAAAAGCGCTGGGAGCCCACGCGGAATATTATCGGCGGTTCGCTGGGAGTGCTGCTCGTGGCTTATCTGATTTCGGAATACGTGATACCCTTCAACTTGGTGTGGGTGCAGTGGGGGCTTTGTGCACTTGTTGTCGGGTATCTTGTCTTTCTTTCTTTAAGCGAGCGCATTTATCTTATTTTCTGATTGGGCTGTTTGCTTTGGGCTCGATAGGTTTCCTCTACTCCAGCGACTACTTCTTCAATAAAGTGCTGGAACCCCATCAGCAGATACGTATCAAGGTGGTGCTCGGTATGGAGGAGGACCTTGCCGGTGCCGGCTATAACGTGAACCAGTCGAAGATAGCCATCGGTTCCGGGGGGCTGACCGGCAAAGGTTTCCTGAACGGTACGCAGACAAAGCTGAAGTATGTGCCGGAGCAGGATACGGACTTCATTTTTTGCACCGTGGGCGAGGAGGAAGGATTCGTAGGGTCTACGGCTGTACTGTTACTGTTCCTTATTCTTATTTTACGGCTGATTGCCGTGGCCGAGCGGCAGCAATCCCCCTTTGGCCGGGTGTATGGTTACTCTGTGCTTAGTATATTCTTGTTCCATCTATTCATCAATATAGGTATGGTGCTGGGACTGACCCCCGTTATCGGTATCCCGTTGCCTTTCTTCAGTTACGGAGGTTCCTCGCTCTGGGGATTCACAATCCTGCTGTTTATCTTCCTGCGGATTGATGCGGGACGTAATCGCCGAATTTAGTTGTGACCGTTTCCTTGTGGGGCATGCGAATAAGCTTGATTATCATTATATTGTATTTACACATTGTTTACATCGTAATGTAAAGGCCGTTACACCGCATTGTAACGTCCTTTACGCTGTATTGTAACGTCCTTTACACTATATGGTAACGCCCTTTACATGCTGGTGTAACGGTCGTTACATCCTGGTGTAAAAGACGTAACGCTATGAGGTAAGAGGGCAAGTTATGATACCCCGTGTCCGTTTCCGCTTCAAGGAGACGTGAGTGGAGACTGAGATGGTTGTTGGAAGAAGGTGATAAAGAACAATAGGGAGTTCCTATTTCTTCAGTTTGATGCCGATGTCGTTGATTCCTTGCAGCCTTTCGTCCGGTAGCGTATAGGCCACTTTAAAGAGGTAGGTGCCGGGTTTGCCGATTCGGACACTTCCTGCGGAGACGGCAGTCTGATAGAGACCTCCCCAGCCGTCACCTTTCCAGATTCCTTCTTTGTCCGCCAGGATTAGCTGTATGGTGTCTGCGGGTGACGGGATGGAATCTGCGGTGGTGTAGCAGATGGATAGAGGTAGATTCTGATAGGGGTAGTTGCTTCGGTTACGAACTTCCAGAGACAGTTTGTAGTAAGTCAGTGAGTCGGTGACCTTCACGTCGAAAGAGAGCGTGTCTTCGCGCAGCCAGCCTTCGGTGGGAAGGGATTGGAAGGAATGGTATACAGTCTGTTTGTCGCAAGCGCTCAGCAGGCTTGCGACAAACAGTAGTATGATACCTTTCAGGCAGAGATTCCTATTCTTGGGCCGGTTTGTCATTTTGGGCAGGTCTTTCACCTTGAGGTTTGGGCTTATTGTTACGGGGCGGACGACGGTTGTTATTGTTCCGTTGTTGACGTTCGCCTTGTGGCTGTTCACCTTGTTTGGGTGCTTGCCGGTCTTGTTTTGGTCTCGGTTGCCGGTCTTGCCTGGATTGTTCTCTCTGGTTGTTGGATTGGGGAGCACCTTGCTGCTCACCTCCTTGCGGACGACCGTTTCCACTCTTTTTCTTTCTCTTGTTACGGCTGTTGTTGCTGTTCTCGCCACCGTTGCCGTCACCGCCACTCTTGCCTTTCCGGCTGCGGTCAAAGCGTGTGAGGCTCTCTTGTTCCAGCAAGTCCACCGGCTTTTTGGGCTCGGAGCGATGGGTTTCTTCTATCAGGCTGTCGGGCTTGATGCCACGTTTGTTCAAACCGATAATCTCGAAGGCGCGTCTGCCGCTGATGGTCACCAGGTTGGCAGGGATGTTCTTGTCGCTCGAGTAGGTGATCTGGTTGCTCAGAATGTCGGCTTTGAAGAAGAAGAACTCGCCGTCTTTGGTTTCCAGGGTAATCTCGCGCGAGGGCAGGCGCTTCTGTGCTTCCACGTAGCAGTCTACTTCGTAGTTGAGGCAGCACTTCAGCTTGGCACATTGTCCGGCAAGCTTCTGCGGGTTCAGTGATATGTCCTGGAAGCGTGCAGCGCTGGTAGATACCGACACGAAGGAGGTCATCCAGGTGGCGCAGCACAGTTCGCGTCCGCAGGGACCGATGCCGCCGATGCGTCCGGCTTCCTGGCGGGCACCAATCTGTTTCATCTCGATGCGCACGCGGAAAGCGTCGGCAAGGACCTTGATGAGCTGGCGGAAGTCCACCCGCTCGTCGGCGATGTAGTAGAAGATGGCTTTGTTGCCGTCTCCCTGGTATTCCACGTCGCCAATCTTCATGTTGAGGTTGAGGTCCAGGGCAATCTGGCGCGAGCGTATCATGGTGGCGTGCTCGCGGGCTTTTGCCTCGTTGTACTTCTCCATATCTACGGGCTTCGCCTTGCGGTAGATGCGCTTGATGTCTGCCTCGGACTTGATATTGGCTTTCTTCATTTGCAGCGGCACGAGGCGTCCGGTCAGGGTCACCACGCCGATGTCGTGTCCGGGGGTGGCTTCTACGGCTACGATGTCGCCTTTCTCCAGGGGTATCTTGTTGCTGTTGCGGAAATATCCCTTGCGGGTGTTCTTGAACTGAACTTCCACCAGCTCGCTCTCATCGGCATTGCCCGGTATGTCGGCCAGCCAGTCGTAGGTGTTCAGTTGCTTGTCCTGCCTGCCGCAACTCTTGCAGCACAGGCCTCCGCTTCCGTTATGTAGTTTAAATTCCATCATCTGTTTATTTACGATTTGACTATTTACTATTTACGATTTGATACTTTGCATTTCATTATCTTGCCACTTTTCATTGTTTCAATAAAACAATCATTTTGAGGGAGAAGTCAAAGAACACCATGCGGGCGTTTACGTTCTGCTCGATGTGGCGCTGCGCTTCACTCAGTTCGTCCATGATGCCCACAACGTTACGTTCGTTGACAAAGGGGGCGAAGCGGGTGGCGAAGTTCTGTTCGGGCAGCGTCATGTAGTTCATCTCCTTGCGGTGCAGGTTGTAGATGAAGTTCTCGCGGGTCATGCGCTGGCAGTAGTCCAGGAAGTTCTTCTGCCGTTCGCGTCCCATGGCGGCAAGCTGCTCGCTCCATTGTTTCATTTCCCGTATCTTGCGCTGGTAGGAGAGTCGCATCAGGCTGACAAAGAGGTTGAAGAACAGTTCGTTCTCTTCGTTCAGATGGATGGTCTCCAATGCTTTGATGAAGTCTCCGTTTGCCAAGTGGGCTATTGTCTCGCTGTCGCGGGGCTGCACTCCGTACTTCTGCTGCAGGGCTTCGGCTATGTCGGCTTCTTCAATCTTGGGGATGTTGAAGCGTTGCGTGCGGCTAAGGATGGTGGGTAGTATCATTTCCGGAGCTTCGGAGATGAGGAGGAATATCGTTTTCTCGGGCGGCTCTTCCAGCAACTTCAGCAGCTTGTTGGCACAGACTTCGTGCATCTTTTCGGGCAGCCATACGATGGTGACTTTGTAACCTCCTTCGCTGGATTTCAGACTGAGCTTGCGGGTTATCTCGTCGCTCTCTTTGGCATAAATGATGGCTTGTCCGTTTTCGGCATCCATCTCGTTCAGCCAGTGGTTCAGTCCGAAGTAGGGGCTGTTCAGCAGCAGGTGCCGCCAGTTGGCGATATAGTCGTTGCAGACTTCCTTTTTCCCCTTGGCGCTCTTGACGATGGGGTACACGAAGTGTACGTCCGGGTGCACCAGCTTATTCCATTTCACGCAGGAGGGGCAAGTGCCGCAGGCATCGGTTTCCGTCCGGTGGGGACAGCAGATGTAGCGGGCATAGGCAAGTGCCAAAGGGAGTTTTCCTACTCCGGCAGGGCCGCAGAAGAGTTGTGCGTGGGGGATACGTCCTTCCTGCACTTCTTGTATCAGCCTTTGCTTGGCAGGCTCTTGTCCTATTATGTCCTTGAAACTGAACACGGGGTAATGGGTTATGAGTTATAAGTTATGAGTTATTGCTTGTGATACTACTAATTGTCAACTGTCAATTATCAATTGTTCAGTATATTTGTTTGGCTACTTCCTTGATACTGTCCGTGGCTCCTACCGAGTAGAAGTGCAGGCTGGGGACGCGTGGGCTATCAGCTCTTTGCATTGCTGCACGCACCATTCGATGCCTACTTGCTGGGCTTCTGCGTCGGTGTTGCACTTCAAGACTTCTTGGGTCAGTCCCTCGGGCAAGTCGACTTTGAAAGTCTTGGGTATCATGCTGAGTTGTGACAGCTTCTTGAAGGGCTTGATGCCCGGGATAATCGGGATGGTGACACCGGCTTGGCGGGCACGTTCCACGAAGTCGAAATACTTCCGGTTGTCGTAGAAGAGCTGGGTCACGGCATACTCTGCACCCATCTCCATCTTCTTCCTCAGCCAGTAGATGTCTGTATCCATGTTGGGGGCTTCCTCGTGTTTCTCCGGATAGCAGGCTACGCCGTACGAGAAGGGGGTGTTGGTGACTTTCATCTCGGAGCCGTCCACAAAAATGCCTTTATTGAAGTTGTTGATTTGCTCTTGCAGTTCGACGGCGTGGTGGTAACCGTTGCCTACGGGGATAAACGAGGATTCGTGCTTTGCCTTGTCACCGCGAAGCACCAGCAGGTCGGTGATGCCGAGGAATTGCAGGTCGAGCAGCACGTACTCCGTCTCTTCGCGGGTGAAGCCGCTGCAAAGGATGTGCGGCACCATGGTGATGTTGTACTTGTTCTGGATGGCAGCAGCTACGGCTACGGTGCCGGGGCGGCGGCGCAGGCGGTTTCGTTGGAACAATCCGTTGCCGAGGTCTTTGTACACGTACTCGCTGCGGTGCGTGGTGATGTTGATGTATTTGGGGTCGAATTCCCGTAACGTATCTATGGTCTGATACAGCTTTTCGATGCCCGTACCTTTCAGTGGTGGCAATATTTCAAAGGAAAAAGCTGTTTTTTCGTTACTGTTTATCAGGTCGATTACTCTCATTTCTCTTTCGTTATCTTTGTCCGATTGGCAAAAATCTTGCACATTGGGAACAAAAATACGAAAAAGAAATGAGAAATGCCGAAATTACCGGCTATTCTTTTATGCAGCGGATGGAAAGGGCTTTATAATAGTCTTTGTACCCTGTTGGCGATTTACTGTCAGCGACAAGGGCTTTGCTGTAAACAAATTCGTTGCTTTCGCCTAAAAAATAAATGGTGTTTTCCGAAAGGGTATTGTTGGTGTCGTCCCAACTCCAGAAAGCTGTCATTTTATGTGGGCTGTTGTGCTCGCTGTTGAACCACATCCCTACCGGGAAAGCGTTGAACCGGGTATTGTTGTTGATGGGAAGCACCTCTCCCGATACCATGGCTTGCCATTCTCCGGCTTTCAGCAGGGATGCGTCGTTTCCGATGTAGCTTTTTAGTTGTTGCCAGTCTGCATTCGATGGGATTTTCCAGCCTTCGGGTGCTAATTCTCCTCCAGTATGGCTTCTCCGTTGTAAAAATAAATGTCGTATTTGGCCGGTTTGTAATATCCGGCTTTGTCTTTACCTAAATCGGTCTGTTTGGTTAAGGCCGTCCCGTCACGATAGGTTGTGGCGCTCAACTCTTTTCCCATCCAGTATTGTGTACCTATCTTCGTGATAGGGTATTCGGCAGTGGTTCCTTTCCTGATGTCCAGCAAGGTGTGGCAGGCTATGTTCACTTTGATGGCGTTCGCCGGTTTTGTCAACTGGAGTTGGTGGGCATCGTCGATGTAGAACTTGTCTATGTTGGTGGCATTCCCTTCTGTAAAGGTAAATCCGTAGTCATCCGCATTCCAGCTTATACTGCCACCGCAAATGGAGTCGTTGTTGTCAGCAAGTTGTAGGATAATCCCGTTTCTCAAGTCTGTTTTTTCTTTCTCGCCTATGGGGTAAACTGTGATGGCTCTGGAAGTGAGCGAACCGGATTTGAGATATTCCCGGCAGACTTCGGCAACAGGTATCCCTTCGTGGTAAATCCGATAAACGTTTGAGAGGGAAAAGGACAGCGCTGAGATGTGTATGGCGTTATAATCTTCCAGGTTGTCGGTCCTGATAGTGTCTATACTGTTCCAATCGCTTATTTCGCCGGCAAGGCAGTTTAGAGTGTTACTGTTGCTTTGCATGGTTGATATGTCAATAGGGCACTGTGTGCTGCTGCTCATTGACATATCGGGTATTGCACAACTGTATATACGACCGTTCCATTCCATGACGAAGGATTGCCCTTCACCGTTTATGGTTTGAGGAATGATGATAAACTCTTTTCCGGTCAACTTATTGTCCTTGATGTTCCATTCTCCGGAAGCTATAATGTCTTTTGTCTCTCCAAGATTGCTGAATGTGCCGTCTTCCAAGTCATAGTCGGCAGATGTTTTGAGTCCGGTTACAATGATTCTCGGGTTGTCTTTCTTCAGTTTGTCTATCGGGGTCTTTTGGTCCGGTGTCAGGGTGACTGCCAACTTGGAGAGCTTATGCTGATATTTCAGTGTAACTGATTTCTCGCTACTGGTAATCCCTTGGTTTCTGGCAACCAGGAAATCGCTTAGTGAGCGGTTCCTTGCAGCACTTTGGTCTGGCTGTACGGACACGGGGATGACGGATGTTCCTGTTGCTATTCCGTCTGCCCGATAAGGGTGGTAGCTGATGAAGTTCAGGGCTATATCCCCTTCAGGGTAGAATACGGTTTTCTTGGGTACAAGTGTGGAGTTTTCAGCATATTCCAATGCCAGGTTGTCAATATACCGTTTCCCTTTGATAGAATTGGAGGCGGTAGTGGCAAACAGCCCCATTTGGTCTCCTTTCTCAAATGCGGTATTGGTGGCTTTGGTTGTTGCTTTCTCCATTTTGATGGAGAAGAGGATGGGGATGTCGCTCTCTTGGACTTCGGTCTCGGCATCCTCCTCGATTTGGTTGACACAGGCTGTATCTCCTAACAAGATACAGCAGAATAGAGAGGCTGATAAAACTCCTCTTGCAAAAGTGTTCTTTTTCATTGGTATTATTTTTTATTGGGGGTTAGCAGTTTTCCGCTTTCCCAGTTATGCTCCATGAACCTTGTCTTAAAAATGTGGATTTAGCAGAGCTATAGCCGGTATAGAAAAGTCTTTTACGCTTTTGAATGCTAATTATCGGTATCACGCCTGATGCCGCAGTGCTTTTTAATCTTATTTTTTAATAACTTTTAGTAGGTTTCGGGCGCAAATGTAATTAAACGTGTTAAATGAAGAGGGATAAATCAATAAAACTTTTATAATTTATTTATCACACTCTGATTTTTTGCCTAACTTTACACGCTAAAATCGTAGACAGTAATAAGTTAAACCATAGATATAAACTCATGCCTTTAAATTTACCCGATAAACTACCCGCTATCGAGTTGCTGAAAGAGGAGAATATTTTTGTCATTGACAATTCCCGGGCAACCCAGCAGGATATCCGTCCGCTGCGTATCGTGATTCTGAACTTGATGCCGCTAAAGATTACAACGGAAACGGACCTGGTGCGTCTGCTTTCCAATACTCCGCTTCAGGTGGAAATCTCGTTCATGAAGATAAAAAGCCATACTTCCAAGAACACTCCGATAGAACACATGAAAACATTTTATACGGATTTCGACAAGATGCGCGGTGAAAAGTACGATGGCATGATTATCACCGGTGCTCCGGTAGAGCAGATGGATTTTGAGGAGGTGACTTATTGGGATGAGATTACTGAAATCTTCGACTGGGCGCGTACGCATGTCACCTCTACGCTCTACATCTGCTGGGCGGCGCAGGCAGGGCTCTATCATCATTATGGAGTGCCGAAGTATGCACTGGATAAGAAGATGTTCGGTATCTTTGAACATCGTACCTTGCAACCGTTGCATCCCATTTTCCGTGGATTTGATGATATGTTCTATGTGCCGCATAGCCGCCACACGGAAGTGCGCCGGGAAGATATACAGAAGGTTCCGGAATTGACGCTGCTTTCCGAGTCGGAGGATGCCGGTGTATATATGGCGGTGGCCCGTGGAGGGCGTGAGTTCTTCGTGACCGGCCATTCGGAATACTCTCCGTTGACGCTGGATACAGAGTATCGCCGTGACTTGAATAAGGGCCTGCCCATTGAGATACCCCGTAACTACTATGTGGACGATGACCCGGACAAAGGAGTGCTGGTGCGCTGGCGTGCCCATGCCAATCTGTTGTTCTCCAATTGGCTGAATTATTTTGTATATCAGGAGACGCCGTATAATATTAATGATATTGGATGAGTTACTCGTAACTAAACGATGATAAAGCAACGTAAAATAGAGCTGCTGGCTCCTGCCAAGAATTTGGAGTGTGGCATAGAAGCTGTGAATCATGGGGCAGATGCAGTATATATCGGTGCACCCAAGTTCGGTGCACGTGCTGCTGCTGTCAACTCTTTGGAGGATATTGCCGCTTTGGTGGAGCATGCCCATCTGTATAATGCCCGTATCTATGTGACGGTCAATACCATTCTGAAAGAAGAAGAGCTGAAAGAGACGGAGAGGATGATTTGGGAGCTGTACCGCATCGGTGTGGATGCGCTGATTGTGCAGGACATGGGGATTACACGGCTGAATTTGCCGCCCATCCCGTTGCATGGCAGTACACAGATGGATAACCGCACACCGGAGAAAGTACGTTTCCTTGCCGATGCCGGTTTCCGTCAGGTGGTGCTGGCACGCGAACTTTCTTTGCAGGAAATACGCGGTATCCATGAGGCGTGTCCCGACGTGCCGCTTGAGGTTTTTGTACATGGAGCGCTTTGTGTCAGTTATAGCGGACAGTGCTATGTCAGCCAAGCTTGCTTCGGACGGAGTGCCAACCGGGGGGAATGTGCGCAATTCTGCCGCTTGCCTTTTAGCCTGGTAGATGCCGATGGCAAGACCATTGTACGCGACAAGCATCTGCTTTCTTTGAAAGACCTCAACCAAAGCGAGGTGTTGGAAGAACTGCTGGACGCCGGAGCCACTTCCCTGAAGATAGAAGGCCGCTTGAAGGATGTGTCGTACGTGAAGAATGTGACGGCGGCTTATCGCAAAAAACTCGATACCATTTTTGCCCGTCGCAAGGAATATACCCGTGCTTCTTCGGGTACTTGCCATTTCGACTTCCAGCCGCAGCTTGACAAGAGTTTCAGCCGTGGTTTCACGCATTACTTCCTGCAAGGCAGGGGAGGGGAAATCGCTTCATTCGATACACCCAAGTCTTTGGGAGAGGAGATGGGGACTCTAAAAGAACAGCGCGGCGGATATGTTACGGTGGCAGGCGTGAAGCTTTCCACAACGGAGACGGCGTTTGCTTTCTGGACGAGCAAGGACGTTTGCAGGGTTTCCACATCAACCGGGTGGATGGTAACAAGCTCTATCCGGCAGGGGAAGTGCCCCGTATCAAACCTCGTACCCGGCTTTATCGTAACTTCGACCAGGAGTTTGAACGTATTCTTACCCGCAAATCCTCCGAGCGTAAAATCGGTGTTTGTTGGGAGTTGTCAGATACTTCTTTCGGGTTTAGCCTGACGGCTGCGGACGAGGATGATAACCGCGTGACGCTTTCTTTCCCTTATCCGAAAGAGTTGGCACGTACACCGCAGGCGGATAATCTGCGTAATCAGTTGGGCAAGTTGGGGAATACTCCTTTTGAGATAGCCGGACATTTGTCTGAAGAGGCATCGGGCATCAGGCTCAATCTTTCTGCGAACTGGTTCCTTCCTGCTTCTGTGGTGGCGGACTGGCGCCGGCAGGTGATAGATAAGCTGATTGCGGCTCGGCGTGTTACTTATCGTCGTGAGCTGGCTGTCTGGAAACCGACCAGCCATGCTTTTCCTGCTACTTCGCTGACCTATCTGGGTAATGTGATGAACAGTGCTGCCCGGAGTTTTTATCAAGAGCATGGGCTGTCGTCCATAGCGCCTGCCTACGAGGCGCAAGCGGTGCCCGATGCTGTGCTTATGTTCTGCAAGCATTGCCTGCGTTTCAGTATGGGGTGGTGTCCCACACATCAGAAAGGGCATTCTCCCTATCGGGAACCCTATTATCTGGTGGGGACGGATGGCAAGCGTTTCCGCCTGGCATTCGATTGCAAGAATTGCCAGATGAAAGTCATTGCTCATGAAGAGCCGCTTTAATGAAGGACGAAGAATGAGGAATTACTAATAAAGACTTGAAAATGAGGAGCGAGGAACGGGCACATAATGAAAGGCCGGCAAATGACCGGTACCGGGAAGCAGGCAGGGACAAACATCCTTTGCGTTCACTGCGTTCCCTCCTATTCTGCATTCTTTATTTTTCATGCTTCATTGCTTTAGTTTCCTGCCATTATTCCCGCCCTAATCTTGAAGACGAACATCTGTCTAAGGAGACGCGTGATTCGCTGGCCTATCTTTTTGAACGGCACTATACTTGGAATACCAATCTGGAAGTGCTGGCGGATTCTGTGAATTTGGCTTGCCTGCCCGTGAAGGACTGCTATAATATGCTTTATCGGGGAGACCGCGTGGTGGTGGCCGAGTTCGCCATCCATCCTGCCGACAGTGTGGATAGTGTATGGGTGAAGCTTGCCCATTCGCAGGAAGTGCAGGGCTGGTTGCGGGAGTCCGAAATGATGCATGCCTTTGTTCCTACAGACAGCATTTCGCAGGCCATCTACTTGTTCAGTGATACCCATGCCTCTTATTTTATCATTATTTTTGCCTTGTTTGTGGCTGTCTGGCTGTTCCGGGCTTTTCGGCGCAAGCAGTTGAGGATGGTGTACTTTAATGATATAGACAGTCTCTATCCGTTGTTACTATGTCTGCTGATGGCGTTCTGTGCCACTATTTACGAATCTATACAAGTGTTTGCGCCGGAGACGTGGCAACACTTCTATTTTAATCCTACCTTGTCGCCGTTCAAGGTACCGCTTGTGCTTTCTGCTTTTCTGATGGGTATCTGGCTGTTTATAGTGGTGTTGCTGGCGGTACTCGACGATTTGTTCCGCCAATTAAGTCCGGCGGCGGCCGTATTCTATCTGTTGGGGCTGGCCTCCTGCTGCATCTTCTGTTATTTCTTCTTTATCCTGACTACATCTATTTACGTCGGATACTTGTTTTTGGCTGCTTTTGTATGGGTATTCCTCAAAAGGCTTCGTATTTCGCTGCTGGCTTCACGCTATCGTTGCGGCAGGTGCGGGCAGAAATTGAGGGAGAAGGGAGTCTGCCCGCATTGCGGAGCTATCAATGAATGACGGATGTATTGGATTATGGGATAATTGGGGCTTGTTGTGCCAATGCAGTGATAATCTCTATAAGTTTGCCGGTTGGTTCAATCAAGGGGATGACATCATCTGCTTCCAATGTATAGGAATCGTTGTAATCGCCTGTCAGTCGAAGGGTGAACAACTGATTGTAGAGTTTGCCAATATGTCGTTCGACAATACCGGGTTTGATGAAATGTAAGCCAAAAAGTTGTATGACTCCATTGTGGGTTTGTGCCACATGTCCGTTTTGTATGAGCAACGCACTTACTGCGTAATAGGCGGCATAATACAGGCGGTTAGCGGTTACTTCCCAATATCCCATAGAGGCATTTCCTTGTGCATGGGTGAATGCAGTTTGTGCTTTTTCAAGGCGATAGCAAACTATTTGCTTGCGTTCTTCTGTACTGAGGCTCATAGTGCAATTCCTTCTTTAGTTACATTCTTATAGAAATAGGTGAAACTGTTGCGTGCCCAGTCCTTTAGGGTATAGAGTACGGGTTGATGGTTTCACCCAGTTCCCATCCTAACTCCCGTAGAGGATAGGCAAGATTGTCATAATCTTCTGCGGTAAGACGGGGTTTGTCTACAAGTATCAAGATGTCCCAGTCGCTGTCAGGGCGTGCGTTTCCCCTGGCTTGCGAACCAAAAAGGATGGCACGTGCATCGGGTGCTATCCTTTTTAGGGTTTCACGTAAGGCGTTGAGGACGGTTGCTTTCATAAGGAATCTATACTTTTAGTGGGTTGTTGAATACAAAGATAATGGATTCTGTGAAGAAAGTGGCATCCATTTTGATAAAATATTATCCTTTTTGTATTCGGAGGGACAAAGTTCTCCAATCAGAACCTGCACCTCAACTCTATTCCCGCTTGCACGGGACGTCCTTTCTGCATAAATCCGTTCCCCATACTCTCAAAATAGAACGAAGCATACTCTTTGTCCAGTGCATTGCGCACCCAGAAGTCAATCTGTCCATGTCCTTTCTGGAAGCTGATGCGTCCGTTCAGCGTGCCGTAGAAGGCTTGGCTCACGCTGTTCTCTTCGGTCCAGTAGATGCGTCCGGCACCGGTGTAGTTGGCATTCAGCTGGATGCGGTCCAGCCAGTGCCCCGGACGGATGCGGAAGATGTACTGACCGCCCACATTCATGGTATGCTTGGGGACGAAAGGTACATACTTGCCGTTGTAGCTCACTTCTTGGAGCTGTCCGTTGACACGGGCATTGCTGACATACTCTTTGAAAGTGGCGTATGTATATCCGTAGCAGGCATTTAGCGCGAACGCGTCGGTTATGGCGGCACGCAGGCTTGCTTCGGCTCCGTAGCTCCGGCTTTTTCCGGCGTTCACGGTGATACGTCCCAGTCCGCTTTCTGCGAATTTGGATATTTGCTGGTCGCGGGTGTCCATATAGAAAACGGAGACATCGGCAAGCAGACGGCCTTCCCAAAGCGTAAGATGGTACCTATTTCGTAGTTCCAGGTATATTCGGGCTTGTAACGGGTGGCTTCACGTACATCCGGCACCTTTTGCTTGATGGTGTTCACGTCAATCATCTGGTTTATCATCTTCAGGTTGTCGTCCGCTGCGATGGCATCTATCATCGAATTGCTCAATACGCCGGTTATCAAGTCGGAGAACATCTGGATGTTGTATCCCCCGGAACGATAGCCGCGGGCAGCAGTGGCATATACATTGTTCCCTTTGCTCCATTCGTATTGCAGGGCGAATTTGGGCAACAACTGTACGTAGTCCGTCGATTCCTTGCCCAGATAAGCGGCATTTCCTTGTAGGGGAGCTGCGTTTTTAATGACGATGGGGAACGGCATGCCCGGTCTGTTTACCGTCACCTTGAAATCAAAATCGGTAGGAGTAGAGGCTGAGTTATAGTCCATCCGTATCTTTTCATAATCCAGGCGCAGACCGACGGTAGCGGACAAGCCCTCTATCAGTAGGTCATTGAAAGTGGACTGGTGGAAGATGGCTCCGCTTAGTGTGGGCGTGTCGAAGCTGCCGCTTACCCGCATACTTTGGTCATTGATGGTCAGATGCATGTCCGGCGCTCCCGAAAGCCCGGCGAATACATTGTTTGCATTCCCTTCTATCACCTGGTTGATGCCTTCCTTGTGGAACACCACCGGCCCGTCTGTGTGCAGCCATTGATAGAACCCGAAGGCACCGGTGGTCCACTGCCAGCGGCGGTTGGGTTTCGATTTGAGTACGACTTCCTCGGAGATGGTATTCATCTTCTGCTTCTGTTCGATGTTGAATATATTGGCGTGGCTGAAGTCCTGATCCATGAACATGCGGTCTTTGAGGTGCTGATAGCCGGTAACCATACTCAGGGTGAAGTTCCGCGCCTGATATTCCAGGTTCAGCCCGGCGTTCAGCAAGTTGCGGTAGTAGCTACTTGCCTCGTCGTTGGAGATTTTGCCGATGTAGGGCTTCAACTCCTCTTTCTGTCCGGCAGGGTTCAGACTGCCTGGTAGAAATAGGGGTATCCTCCCTGGTCACTGTACTCGTAGTTAATGTTCAGGTCTGCCTTCCAGTTGTCCGAAGGGAGGTAGATGGCGCGGATGCGTCCGCCTGCCGATTGTCCTTTGTCTGCCTTCTCGTCTCTCACCGCGTTGCGGAAGAATCCTCCTTGATAATCGTAGAATCCTCCGGCAGAAAAGGCGAACCGTTCTGAAAAGCGGTGATAGTGGGTCAGCGAGGTGTTATAGGCATTGTGCGTGCCTGCCCCCATGCGGAAGTCCGTTCCCTGGTAGGAGAAGGGCGATTTGGTGTGCACCTTAATCAATCCGCCCATGGCATTGCGTCCGTAGAGCGTGCCTTGCGGGCCGCGCAGCACGTCGATGCGCTCTACGTCGGCATAGCTGAAGTCGAAGGCAGACTTGTCTATATAAGGTATGTTGTCTACATAAAGCCCTACTGAAGGAGTGTTGATGCGCGAGCCGATGCCGCGTATGTAGACCGCAGAGGTCAGACGCGAACCGTAATCGGGAATGAACATGTTGGGAATGACAGAAGTCAGATTCTTTATGGAGTTTACTTGCGAATTCTGCATGTCTTGCTGGGAAAGCAGCGTGACGGCAGCCGGTTGTTCTCTCAACTTCCGGTTTTCTTTGGGAGCGGCGATGACGGTCACTTCTTCCACATCCACTACTTTCAGGGTGTCTGCCTCGTCGGCGAGTGCATTGCCGGTTGCCAATAGAGCGAAGATGCCGGCGAGAATTTTATATCTGTTCATAAGCTGTTTTTATTTCGCTTGCAAAGTAAGTGAATTCCGGTGGAAGAGACAATCCTCATTTATTAGGATTAGCATACAAGTACACTAATTGGGGCGAAGTTTTTCTGAAAAGACTCCGCTTCTGATGTATTCCGGTGGTAGGATTATATTCTGTCCGCTTCCACATATCCGTGCATCACGGCGTAGATAGTCAGCCGGATACGGACTTGATGCCCAGCTTCTCGGTGATATTCTTGCGGTGTGAGATGACGGTGGTCAGGCTGATGTTCAGCTTGTCGGCAATCTCCTTGTTGATGAGGCCTTTGGTAATCAGCACCAGTACTTCTATTTCCCGGGCGGAAAGGTCGTGTCCGGCGGCTGTATTTACTGTCATATCCGAGTGTCTGGCGGGTGCCGGCTTTCCGTGGTTTTGTCTGTATTGGTTTCCGTATTGGCGTAGCTGCAGAATGTTCTTTGCCAGATTTTGTTCGTCCTGATAGATGTTCAGCGTCGGTATGCCCAAGAGTTGGGGAACGGTTTCGCCGTTGACCAGCACAATGGTTTTGGGCTTGCGCTCCAGAAAGAAGGCGGTATGCTCGAAGTAGATTTGCGAAGAGATGAAATAATGCACATACATGTCAGGCGTATCATCCATCAGTTCGCCAAAGGAACGGAAAGAGCGGATGACGGCTGTCGGGATGATTCCCTCCAGCAAGTTCTGCAGTCCCAGGCAGGAGAGGGTGTTGGAGTCGACGATTGCTATTTCGGGAGTCATTCTCGTTTTTTTAGTTTCTGCAAAAATACGGATTATTTTTTAGGGTTTGTCTGTGCGGGGCTGCAAAATGAAAAATTATCCTATGTAGAACTATTCTCCCTCTCCTTTTGGGGAGCGGGGAGTGTCTCCTTTCGCATATTGGCTGGGGCTGACATTGAAATACTTCTTAAAGACTTCCCGGAAGTATTTTCCATCGCAGAAACCGGTTCTTTCTGCTACTTCAGTCACGGAATATCTCCCTTCTTTCAACAGCTCGGCAGCATGTTTCAAGCGGATATTCCGTACGAAATCTGCCGGTGCCTGGCCGGTCAGCGCTTTCAGTTTATTGTAGAAGCTGGTACGGCTCATGTTCAGGAGCGAGCATAATACGTCTACTGTGAAATCGGGATTATCCATGTTCTCCTCGATATGTCTCTTTACGTTCGACATGAATTTCCAGTCGAGACTGTTGGAGCAAGAGGTAGTTGTAGAGGGCTCTTCTTCTGCATTGATTTCCAAATCTGCATATCTCTTGCGCAGCAATGCGCGGTTGGCAAGCAGATTGGCAATGCTGGCTTTCAGTATGTTTATGCTGAAAGGTTTTACAATATATTCGTCCGCACCGATATGGAGTCCTTCGAGAATATTCTTCTCATCTCCCAATGCCGTCAGCAGTACTATCGGGATGTGGGACGTTTCAATATCGTTCTTGATGGCGATGCATAATTCGTCACCTCGCATTTCCGGCATCATGATGTCGGAAAGAATCAGTGCCGGCCAGAATTGTTTTACAATGGTCAGCGCTTCCTTGCCGTTGTAGCACACCTGTACATTGTAATTTTGGGAGAAAGACTGGAAGAGGTAGTTGCGCAGCTCGTCATTGTCTTCTACAATCAGGATGCGCTGCAGTTTGTCATTGTCTTCAGTCCGGAGTTCCCCGGCAAGTTTCAAGGGAGCGGTGGGGACATCCGGTTCGTGGATGCTCTTCTTGTCCTTGACGGACAGCGTGAAGTTCTTGAACTGCTCTTTCTCTTTGGGAAGGGTGATTCTGATGGTAGTTCCTTGATGTTCAGTGCTCTCAATATGGATTTTTCCGTTGTGCAGGCTTACCAGCTTCCGTACCAGCATCAGGCCGATGCCGCTTCCCGTTATCTTGGAGTTGATGGCATTTGTCCCACGGAAGTGCATCTTGAACAATTTTCTCTGTTCTTTGGCAGGGATACCTATTCCGTTGTCCTTGACTTCCAGTCTCCAGGAGCTTTTCATATCATATACAGAAATGAGTATATCACCATTTTCCGGAGTATACTTCAGAGCATTGGATATGACATTCTCTAGGATAGAGTCCATCTTCTCTTTGTCGAACCATACATTCAAGTAGCTGAAGTTGCTTTCATATCTGAAAGTGATGTGTTTTATGGTGGCATAGGTCTGGAAAATGCTGTATATCTCCTTGATGTAAGTGTTCAACTCATATTCCGCTATGTACAGATGGGGGGAATATACTTCAGTCCGTTCAAAGTTTATCAGATTGGTAGTCATGTGCAGGAGGGAGTTGACATTTCTCAGTGCCATGTGCATATTGCTGCTCTCGGCTTCGTCCAGAGTCTTGTTTTCAAGCATTTCTTCCAGAGGTGCCTTTATCAGTGTCAATGGCGTGCGGATATCGTGTGCGGTATTGACAAAGAAGCGGGTTTTCTCATCGGATATCTTTTTTTGTTTTTTCAGTGCTATGATACGGAAACCGGCGATGAGCATCAATGCTGCCAGCAGGGCATAGCAAGCTATGGCCCAAAAACTGAACCAGACGGGGCGCGCAATGCTGATGTCGATACTTCGCTCTTCAAAGTATAGATACGGCTCTTCCTTGGACACCGCCCGTATGCAAAGTTTGTAATCGCCCGAGGCAAGATTGGTGAAGCGGAGATGCCCTTCTTCACCCAGGCGGTTCCAGTCGTCGTAAAAGCCTTTCAGCTTCCAGTAGAAAGTGACATTGTCCGGTGCGTCATAATTGATGGATGAAATGCTGAGGGAGAAAGTGTTCTGGTTGTATTTCAGCTTTAACCGGTCTGTCTGGTTGATATTTTCCTTCAAGGGGGAATCTGCACTGCCGGGAAAGACTGTCTGATAGAGTATCTGAAAATCGCTGAGTATCATGGGAGAGTAGACATAGTCCGGCAACTTTGTTCCTTCGGGGAATTCGATGGCTCCGTCTGTGCTGCCAAAGACAAACCCCTTGTTCTTGCGCAGCGTTCCGGACGAGGCGCTGAAGCAGGAAGATATCAGCCTTGCTCTTTGGTCCAGTTGTGGAATATCTTCTCCGTAGGGTGGAAACAGCTTATTCCGTTTTCGGTACTCATCAGGATATGCCCGTCCGACTCGGGGAGTATGGTGTAGATGTTGTTTGAAATCAAGGCGCAGTTGTCCTTATGATAATGCTTGAACGTACTGTCCTTTGCGTTGTAGACAACCACCCCGGAGCCGTTTGTACCTATATAGAGAGAGCCGTCTTCCGCTTGGTAAAGTGTATTGATGTAGGTTGCCTCTTCCTGTAAGGCGATATATTGGAATCTACCCGATTCTCTGTCCAGCAGATACAGTCCGGCGCTTGTTCCAATCCACATGTGTCCGTCGTCCTTTTCTGTAATGGCGGTGACGGAATTTATTCCGGGATACAGACGGACAGAATTCAGAGACAAATCGAAGCATTTCAGATTATAGAACCCTCCGGACCAGATATATCCTTTGGAGTCTTTTACAATGTCGCGGATATACTTGTCAGGACGTATGTTGTCCGGACTGAGCAGGTAAGGGGAGAAATATTCTACCGAGAGTGTCCTTTTGTTTATTTTGTATACTCCCGAAGTATATCCTCCTGCCCAGATAATGCCGGGTGATACCTCGCATAGCGTAATGAATATATGGTTCTTGTCTTTCAGTTGATGGTCGAAGGAACTCAGGAATGAGTGCCACTGTCCGGTTTTCGATTGATAAAGGCTGATTCCGTTGCTTGTTCCGAACCATAGGTCTCCGTCACTGTCTTCAATGACAGAGTGTACCTGGTCGTTGACCAGCGATTGTCTGTTTCCGATGGAATGCTTTATCCAGTTATAGTTTTTGTACCGGTTGTCTATAATGGTAATCCCTTCCGGGTAGTTGGCTATCCATATCCGCTTTTCTTCATCAATATAAATATCATTGATGTTATTGCTGTTCATCTCGTTGTAACTTTTGTAGCTGGAGGTGATGTACGGTTCCGAGATGCACGAGTCTACATTGATTTTGTGTATGCCCATACCTTCTGTCGCTATCAATAGTTCTGTCTGGTTCAGAGGTCTGATTCGGGCAATGTTTACATCGCTCAAATCCGTGTTGGAGTGTATAATCCGTTGTTGCCGCATGTCGTAGGCGAAGACTCCTTTTTCAAAAGTACCGATGAAAAGTCTTTGTGATTCTTGGTGGAAATAGAGTGCGCTGATTTGGGCCTGGATTTTATCAAGAGGTTCAAGAGGGACAATCTGCAATGCTTCGTTTTCGAGTTTGACGTATCGCACTCCCTTGTCGGTGGCCATGAAGAAGTGGTCGTTGTCCGCTTGTTCGATACTTGTAATGTTACTTTTCAGTTCATTGGGCATTTGATGGGGCTCTCCGGTTTGTGTGTCGTAAAGAGCGATGCTGTATCTGCTACACAGCCAAATCCTATGATTGTGGTCCATATAGCCGTAGCTGATATTGACCGGTGTCTTGGGCAGTTTATATACTCTATTGAAGACATCGCGTTCTTGGTTGTATTGAAAAATGCGACCGGCTTTACCTATGACCCATAACTTCCCCTTCTCTTCAAAATACAGCCAGCCGAGATGGATGGGGGAACTCGATTCTTTATTTTCTTCTATTAATTTATAGTGTTTGATGTCTTTTCCATTGTACCGGTCTATGCCTTCGTTGGTGAGGAACCACATGTAACCTATCGAATCCTTTTGAATGTCGAAGATTCTGCGGTTACTCAATCCGTTTTCCACTCCTATGTATTTATAAGTTTGCGCTGTGGCAATGAGAGGCAAAAGGAATAGAAAGCATACAATGTTTATGATGAATCTCATATAAATATTTATCTATAAATATAATATAACAGCATATATGTGATAATAGTTTACAAATTAAACGAGAAAAAGTGAGAATTCAAAATTTAGATGTCAATATTGCAGCTTAACCAAAGAATGCCTTTGCCGCTTCTGCACACCGTTCACCGTCAATCCCGGCAGAAACGATGCCTCCGGCATATCCGGCACCTTCTCCGCAAGGGAACAATCCTTTGACACGTACATGTTGCAGTGTTTCCTTGTCTCTTATGATGCGTACCGGTGCCGATGTGCGGGTTTCCACTCCAATCATTGTCGCCTCGTTCGTCAAGAACCCCCGGCTGTATTTCCCGAATAGCTGGAAGCCTTTGCTCAAGCGTTCTGCAATGAAAGACGGCATCCAGAAGTGCAGGGGCGAGGATACCAATCCCGGCGCATACGAAGTCTCCGGCAGGTCGTAGCTTAGTTTCTTCTTGGTGAAGTCCGCCATTCTCTGTGCCGGTGCCGTCTGCTTCATATTGCCTTGTTGCCAGCAGAGGCGCTCCAGATACTCTTGAAAATACATCATGTTCAATTGAGAATTGACAGTTGACAATTGACAATTGGCTGCGCTATCATGCTGCATGGCAATTGTAAATTGTAAATTGTCAATAGTAAATTGCTCCAAGTCTTCCGGGCGTAGCTCTACCACCATTCCCGAATTGCTCCAACGGGAACCGCGGTTGCTGGGACTCATCCCGTTGACTACAATCTGCTCGGGACCGCTGGCGGCGGGCACAACGAAGCCGCCGGGACACATGCAGAAGCTATATACTCCTCGTCCGTCCACCTGGTTTACAAAGCTATATTCGGCTGCAGGCAGATATTTTCCCCGTCCGTTCCGGTTGTGATATTGTATCTGGTCTATCAGGGTGGCGGGATGTTCCAGTCGTACGCCTACGGCAATGCCTTTAGCTTCAATCTCTACATTGTTGGCGGCAAGCCAGCGGTATACGTCCCGGGCGGAGTGACCGGTGGCAAGTATCACCGGACCGAGGAAGGCCTTGCCGGTATTTGTTTCAATGCCTTTGACTTCATCCTTCTCTATGAGCAGGGCGTCCATGCGTGTTTCGAAGTGAACCTCGCCACCACATTGGATGATGGTGTTCCGCATGTTCTCAATGACACGCGGCAGTTTGTCTGTGCCTATGTGCGGATGTGCATCTACCAGTATGGAAGTGGAGGCTCCATGTTGGCAGAAGACATTCAGAATCTTGTCCACATTGCCGCGCTTCTTGCTGCGTGTGTACAGCTTGCCGTCCGAGTAGGCTCCGGCACCTCCCTCTCCGAAGCTGTAATTGGACTCCGGGTTGACGAGTTGCCGGCGGCTGATTTGTGCCAGGTCTTTCTTTCGTTCCCGTACGTCCTTTCCACGTTCCACAATGACGGGGCGCAGCCCCAGCTCTATCAGTCGCAGGGCGGCGAAGAGTCCTCCGGGACCGGCACCTACCACTATCACTTGGGGCTTTCCTTCTACATTATTATATAAGGTATGTTGGTATTCGTCCTCCCGGGGCATTTCGTTCAAGTAGGCACGCACGTTGAGGTTGACGTAGATGGTCCGCTGGCGGGCGTCGATGCTGCGCTTCAAGATGCGCGTTGCGGTTATCTCCCGTGCATTCAGTCCTTTTTCGTGTATTAAGTACTCTTTCAGGCGTTGCTCGTTTGCCGCTACTTCGGGCAATACGCGTAGTTGGTATTCTTGTATCATATCTTTTTATTCACCACAGAGGACACAGAGTCTCACAGAGTTTTTTCACTATAGAGGACGCTGGGTCTCACGGAGTTTTACATTATATATCGTTTGATTCCTTCTTTTAGGCTTTTTACATTGAAATTGATTAGTAAGCCGTAGCGTATCTTTGATAGTTTCAGATAGGTTAAAAGCTGGGAAGTATGTATCGGATTGAGTGCTTCAACAGATTTCAGCTCTATGATTACTGAATCATTGACCACTATATCCAATCTATAACCAGCATCCAGCTTTATATTCTTATATATAATAGGTAGTGCTTTTTGTCTTTCTACCTTGAAGCCGCACTGCATAAGTTCATAAGCTAGACATTCCTCATAGGCACTTTCTAGCAATCCGGGGCCTAAAATTGAATGAACCTCATAAGCCTTTTTGAGTATTAGCCCCGTCATTTCGTTGATTTCCATGATGTATCTTTTATATTTTATTCACCACAGAGGACGCCGAGTTTCACGGAGTTCTATAAATTGCATCTATGAAAACCGCTGTACCACCCTTTCGTGATGAATCTCCTTGTTTGAAAAATAAAAAACTCTGTGAAACTCTGTGTCCTCTGTGGTGAACCTAACCAAATAAGCTACGGAATGCCTCCTCCACCTTCCGCACCGGTATCAATTCTATTTTAATCTTTTTCGCGTTCAGTCCCTGCATATTATACTTGGGAAGTATAAAACGCTTGAAGCCAAGTTTCTCTGCTTCTCCGATGCGCTGCTCAATGCGGTTTACCGGGCGTATCTCTCCCGACAGACCTATTTCTCCCGCCATGCACACCTCCGGCTCTATGGCCGTGTCCATGTTGCTGGAGAGGATGGCGCTGATGACGGCAAGGTCTATGGCCGGGTCGTTCACTTTCAATCCACCGGCGATATTGAGAAATACATCTTTCTGTGCCAGTTTGAAGCCTACACGTTTTTCCAATACGGCCAGTAGCATATTCATGCGGCGGATGTCGAACCCCGTGGCAGAGCGTTGCGGGTTACCATATACGGCACTGCTGACCAATGCCTGTGTTTCGATGAGGAACGGTCTCACGCCCTCTATGGCCGAGGCGATGGCTATACCGCTCATACCTTCATGGTCTTGGCTCAGCAGCAGTTCGGACGGGTTGCTCACCTGGCGCAGCCCGTCTTGCCGCATTTCGTAGATGCCCAGTTCGGCAGTGCTTCCGAAGCGGTTCTTGATGCTGCGCAGGATGCGGTACATGTAGTGCTGGTCGCCCTCGAACTGGAGTACGGTATCCACGATATGTTCCAGTACCTTCGGTCCGGCTATGCTTCCTTCCTTATTGATATGCCCGATGAGGACGACCGCCGTATGCGTCTCCTTGGCAAAACGCAGGATGGAGGCGGAGCATTCCCGTACCTGGGCGATACTTCCCGGCGACGATTCAAGGGTTTCGGTAGAAATCGTCTGTATGGAGTCGATGATGACTATGTCCGGGCGGGTGTTCTTGATGTGGACGTAAATCTGTTCCAGGGAAGTCTCGCATACGATGAGGCAGTCGCTGGAGGTTTGTGTCAGCCGGTCGGCACGCAGTTTCAGCTGTCGGGTGCTCTCTTCACCGGAGACGTAGAGGATGCGTTTCTCCGGTATGCGGAGTACGGTCTGCAGCACCAGGGTAGATTTCCCGATGCCCGGCTCGCCGCCAATCAGCACGAGGGAGCCTTGCACCAGTCCGCCGCCCAACACCCGGTTCAGTTCGGCATCGTGGAGGTCGATGCGCGGTTCATCGTCGGCTACAATCTCGTGGAGGGTCAGGGGCTTGGCTTTGGCGGTTTCTATGCCCGATACGGGACGCTTGTTCACCACTTCTTTCCGCACTACCTCTTCCACATACGTGTTCCACATTCCGCACGACGGACACTTGCCTACCCATTTGGGAGAGTCTTGCCCGCAGTTGCTGCATACATAAACCGTCTTTTCTTTAGCCATAATTGAGTATTCCTTCTGAAATGATTGCCAAAGGTACAACTTTTCGATGCAAGCCCGGCAGAATCGTACAGGGTTTTTTAGGGACAAATAGACTCTGCCTCTGCAAGTCCGTTGCTTTATAGGAATCATCCCTATACTTAATCCCTTACACTATACGACTGAATACCGAAAACACCCGGATGTTTTGGGGCAAAACATGGGGATGTTTTATAGTAAAACATCCGGGTGTTTTGGGGTAGAACATGGGGATGTTTTGGAGAAAGACATGGGGATGCTCTGTGGGAAGACATTCGGATGTTCGGGGAATACAGTCATATCGTGTATAGGATTCAGTCGTATCGTGTGCCGGGTTCAGTCGTATGCCCTTTCGGATTGGACTCTTGGGCTGTGCACCGGATGCTTATACTGTAATTTCTCCTGCCAGCGGCTGTCCCATCAGTTCGCGTATCTCGGCAGGCGGATAGTCGTGACCCAGAAGGAACATCAGCTTGGTTACGGCAGATTCCGTCGTGCTGTCATATCCGCAGACGACTCCTGCCTGCATCAGTTGGTAACCGGTTTCATAGCGTTCCATCTCAACGGTGCCGGCACTGCATTGGGTGACGTTCACGATGACGATGCCCTGCTCGCAGGCATCGTGCAGGCGGCGTAAAAACCATTCCTTTCGGGGAGCGTTGCCGGAACCGTAGGTTTCGAGGACTACGGCTTTCAGCCCTTCAGTGGCAAGTATGGCTGCCACGACATTTTCCTGAATGCCTGGAAAAAGCTTCAGTATGGCGATGTTGGTATCGAGCAGATAATGAGGCTCCAGTTCGCGGGGAGTGCCGTGCGTATGAATCTGCACATTATTATATTTAATATGTATACCGGCGGAAGCGAGTACCGGATAATTGAAGGAACGGAAAGCATTGAAGTTCTCCGCGTTCATTTTGGTGGTACGGTTGCCGCGCATCAGGTGGTTTTCGAAGAAGATACAGACTTCGGGCACGATAGGGCGTCCGTTGGCGTGGCGGGCGGTGGCTATTTCGATACTGGTCAGCAGATTCTCCTTGCCGTCTGTGCGCAGTACGCCGATGGGCAGTTGCGAGCCGGTCAGGATGACGGGCTTGTTCAGCCCTTCAAGCATGAAGCTGAGTGCAGAAGCTGTGTATGCCATGGTGTCTGTGCCGTGCAGAATGACGAAGCCCGTATACCGGTCGTAGTTGTCGCTGATGATGCGTACCAGTTTGCGCCAGGCATCGGGGTCCATGTCCGAGGAGTCCATGGGCGGGTCGAACTGATAAGTGTCGATACGGAACGCAAACCTCTGGAGTTCGGGAACATGTTTCTGCAACTGCTCGAAGTTGAAGCTTTCCAGGGCACCGGTTTCTGTATTCTCTATCATGCCGATAGTTCCACCGGTGTATATTAGCAAAACGGAAGTGTTTTCTGGGCTCATACGCACTTTTCTTTCATGTTTTCCATGCAAATATAATGATATATCTTGAGAATGGTGGCAAAATGTTAGAAAAGAATGGACGGATATACGGAAAAAAGGTGTGAAAAGTGTGAAAGTGTAAGCCGGAAGTTGTGCATATTTCTTGCCTTTTTAGAGGCTTTCTATATTTTTATCGCAAAAAAGTCGCAAAAAGTGATAGATTGAATGTTTTTATTGTTACTTTTGCAACACTTATCATAAACGATAGAAACAAGAGACTATGAACAAGTACTATCAACATACAGTCACATCCATGTGGACCATGACCCTTAGGGGTTAGGGATAGTATTTTGTGTTTCTACGTGTTACACCATTTTCAAGCAGTTTTTCCATTTAATTAAAGTCAATGCAAGCCGTAGCAGCTTGTTTCCGACACATTGTATCAACCATCTCAACAATATAAAGAGAAATGAAAGTAATGAAATTCGGCGGAACGTCCGTAGGTTCCGTGAACAGTATTTTGAGCGTCAAGAGAATTGTAGAAGCAGTCGACGAACCGGTTATCGTGGTAGTGTCCGCATTGGGTGGCATCACGGATAAGTTGATAAACACCTCCAAAATGGCGGCAGTCGGTGATGCTTCTTACGAGAATGAGTTCCGGGAGATTGTCTACCGCCATGTGGAAATGATTAAGGAAGTGATTCCGGCAGGCGAGGCGCAGGTGGCCTTGCAGCGCCAGATTGGTGAACTGCTCAACGAGCTGAAGGACATCTTCCAGGGCATTTATCTGATAAAAGACCTTTCGCAGAAGACGTCCGATACGATTGTGAGCTATGGAGAACGTCTTTCATCTATCATCGTTGCTCAGTTGACGGGAGCGGAGTGGTTTGACTCGCGCAAGTTTATCAAGACGGAGAAGAAGCATTCCAAGCATGTGCTGGATACGGAGTTGACAAATTCGTTGGTGCGCGAAACATTCAGCAGCCTGCCCAAACGCGTATTGGTTCCGGGTTTTATCTCCACAGACAAAATGACGGGAGAGGTAACGAACCTGGGTAGAGGTGGTTCTGACTATACGGCGGCAATCATTGCTGCCGCACTGGATGCCGACAGTCTGGAAATCTGGACGGATGTAGACGGATTCATGACAGCAGACCCGCGTGTGATTTCCAGAGCATACACTATCAATGAATTGAGCTATGTGGAAGCTACGGAGCTTTGTAACTTCGGTGCGAAAGTGGTCTATCCGCCTACAATCTATCCGGTTTGCCACAAGAACATTCCCATTTTGGTAAAGAATACTTTCAACCCGGAGGGGCGGGAACTGTCATCAAGCAAGAGGTTTCAGACCCGCAGAGCAAGGCCATCAAGGGTATTTCTTCCATTAACGATACGAGCCTGATTACGGTGCAAGGTCTTGGTATGGTAGGTGTCATCGGTGTGAACTACCGTATCTTCAAGGCGCTGGCAAAGAATGGTATCAGCGTGTTCCTTGTGTCCCAGGCTTCTTCGGAGAATTCAACGTCTATCGGTGTGCGCAATGCGGATGCCGACCTGGCTTGCGAGGTACTGAACGAGGAGTTTGCCAAAGAAATAGAGATGGGAGAGATTTCTCCTATTCAGGCAGAAAAGAACCTGGCTACCGTGGCCATCGTAGGCGAGAACATGAAGCATACGCCGGGTATTGCCGGAAAGCTGTTCGGTACGTTGGGACGTAACGGTATCAATGTGATTGCTTGTGCGCAGGGTGCTTCGGAAACCAACATCTCGTTTGTAGTAGACAGCAAGTCATTGCGTAAATCGCTGAATGTCATCCATGACTCTTTCTTCTTGTCGGAATATCAGGTACTGAATCTCTTTATCTGCGGCATAGGAACCGTAGGCGGCAGCTTGATAGAGCAAATCCACAGCCAGCGCCAGAAGCTGATGCAGGAGAACGGACTGCAATTGAATGTAGTGGGCATCGCCGATGCGAACAAGGCCATGTTCAGCCGCGAAGGCTTCGATTTGGGACGTTTCCGTGAGGAGTTGCAGGAAAAAGGGAAGGACAGTTCCTTGGAAACACTGCGCAATGAGATTATCGGTATGAACATCTTTAACTCTGTCTTTGTGGACTGTACGGCAAGTGCAGGTGTGGCTTCCCTTTACAAGGACTTGCTGCTGCACAATGTTTCGGTAGTGGCTGCCAACAAGATTGCCGCTTCTTCCGAATACGAGAACTACCGTGAACTGAAACAGATAGCCCGTCAACGCGGTGTGAAGTACTTGTTTGAAACGAACGTAGGTGCCGGACTCCCCATCATCAATACCATTAACGACCTTATCCATAGCGGTGACAAAATACTGAAGATTGAAGCTGTGCTGAGCGGTACGTTGAACTATATCTTCAATAAAATCAGTGCCGACATACCGTTCAGCAAGACCATCAAGATGGCGCAGGAGGAACGTTACTCCGAGCCCGACCCGCGTATCGACCTTAGCGGCAAGGATGTGATTCGCAAGCTGGTGATTCTGGCACGTGAAGCTGGTTACCGTTTGGAGCAGAGCGATGTGGAGAAGAACCTCTTTGTGCCCGATGACTTCTTTGAAGGCTCTCTGGATGACTTCTGGAAGAAGGTGCCGAGCCTCGATGCCGATTTTGAAGCCCGCCGCAAGGTGTTGGAAGCCGAGAACAAGCATTGGCGTTTCGTTGCCAAGCTGGAAAACGGCAAGGCATCCGTAGGTTTGCAGGAAGTCGGAGCCAACCATCCGTTCTACGGTCTGGAAGGCAGCAATAACATTATCCTGCTGACCACGGCACGTTATAAGGAATATCCGATGATGATACAAGGCTACGGAGCCGGTGCTGGTGTAACGGCTGCGGGGGTATTTGCGGATATTATGAGTATTGCGAATGTTTAAAGCCTCTCCCCCCTTGCCCCCTCCCCCGTAGAGGGGGAGCGGATAGATTGGCATTCATAATTTATATAGCAGAGAAGAATATGGAAGTACAAAATAATAGTAACTCATTCCCCCTCCCTACGGGGGAGGGGGTTAGGGGGAGAGGCTTGAAGCACATCATCATCCTGGGTGACGGTATGGCCGACTGGCCCGTGAAGGCTTTGGGAGGCAAAACCTTGCTTCAGGCAGCCGCAACTCCCTATATGGACAAGCTGGCACGCATGGGACGTGTGGGACGGTTGGTGACGGTAGCAGACGGCTTCCATCCCGGCAGTGAGGTGGCGAATATGTCCGTTCTGGGCTATAATTTGCCGAAGGTGTACGAAGGTCGCGGTCCGTTGGAAGCGGCGAGCATCGGTGTGGACTTGCAGCCGGGTGAGATGGCGATGCGCTGCAACATTATCTGTATCGAGGGAGATAACATCAAGAATCATTCTGCCGGACACATCACTACCGAGGAAGCGGATGTGCTGGTGAAATACCTTCAAGAGCATCTGGGCGATGACCGCGTACGTTTCCATACGGGGGTGCAATACCGCCATCTGCTGGTAATAAAGGGAGGGGACAAGCGCATTGACTGCACCCCGCCGCACGATGTTCCCCTGAAGCCTTTCCGTCCGTTGATGGTGAAGCCGATGGAGGGTACGGAGAATATTTCGGTTCCCGAAGACGGTGCGGAGCTTACTCCGAAGCAGACAGCTGATTTGATTAACGATTTGATTCTCCGTTCGCAAGTGTTGCTGGAGAACCATCCGGTCAACGTGAAGCGGAAGGCGGAGGGTAAGGATCCTGCCAATAGCATCTGGCCGTGGAGCCCCGGTTATCGCCCGCAGATGGAGCGCCTTTCCGACAAGTTCCCGCAGGTGAGGCGCGGCGCCGTGATTTCTGCCGTGGATTTGATTAACGGCATCGGTTACTATGCCGGGCTGCGGCGCATCACCGTAGAAGGTGCGACGGGGCTTTATGATACCAACTATGAGAATAAGGTGGCTGCCGCCCTCGATGCATTGCGGACGGATGATTTTGTCTACCTGCATATCGAGGCCAGTGATGAGGCCGGTCACGAAGGAAACGTCCCCTTGAAGATTATGACGATTGAGAATCTGGACAGCCGTGCCGTTGGCCCTATATACGAGGCTGTGAAGGACTGGGAGGAACCCGTTGCCATCTCCGTATTGCCCGACCATCCCACTCCCTGCGAACTCCGTACGCATACGGCCGAACCCATTCCGTTTCTCATCTGGTATCCGGGCATCGAGGCTGACGGAGTACAAACATTCGACGAAGTGGCCGCCTGCGATGGCAGCTACGGACTGATGAAAGAAGACGAGTTTATCAATGAATTTATGAGTTCCACCACAGAGTAACACAGAGTTTCACAGAGTTCTCTATAAATAAAACTCCGTGAAACTCTGTGCTACTCTGTGGTGAATAAAAAAATACCGCAATGAAATATTATAGCACCAACAAACAAGCCCCCGAAGCCACTCTTGAAGAAGCCGTGGTAAAGGGACTTGCCGCAGACAAGGGGCTCTTCATGCCCTTTACAATCAAGCCCTTGCCACAAGAGTTTTACGATAGCATCGATACGCTCAGCTTTCAGGAGATAGCCTATCGTGTGGCAGATGCCTTTTTTGGCGGGGATGTTCCTGCCGATACACTGAAACAGATTGTTTATGATACACTCAGTTTCGATGTCCCACTGGTCCGCGTGACGGAGAATATTTATTCACTTGAGCTGTTCCATGGTCCGACGCTTGCCTTTAAGGATGTGGGCGGCCGCTTCATGGCGCGTTTGCTGGGATACTTCATCAAGAAAGAGGGCAAGAAGCAAGTCAATGTGCTTGTTGCTACCTCCGGTGATACGGGTAGTGCCGTTGCCAATGGTTTCCTCGGTGTGGAGGGCATACATGTCTATGTGCTTTATCCGAAAGGAAAGGTCAGTGAAATCCAGGAGAAGCAGTTCACTACTTTAGGACAGAATATCACGGCCATTGAGGTCGATGGCACGTTCGACGATTGCCAGGCTTTGGTTAAATCCGCTTTTATGGACCGGGAACTCAACGAGCACCTGCAACTGACCAGCGCCAATTCCATCAACGTGGCGCGTTTCTTGCCGCAGGCGTTCTATTACTTTTATGCCTATGCTCAACTGAAACGTGCCGGCAAGGGAGACAATGCCGTCGTTTGTGTACCCAGCGGTAACTTCGGTAACATCACTGCCGGCCTCTTCGGCAAGCGTATGGGACTGCCCGTGGAACGCTTTATCGCTTCCAACAACCGCAATGACATCTTCTTCCAATATTTGCAGACGGGTGTTTATACGCCGCGTCCCAGTATTGCCACCATTGCCAATGCGATGGATGTGGGCGACCCGAGTAACTTTGCCCGTGTACTCGACCTTTACGGAGGCAGCCATGCCGCCATCTCTGCCGAAATCAGCGGTGCCACTTATACCGACGAGCAGATTGCCGAAACCATGCGGGAAGTGTGGAAGAAGGACCATTACCTGCTCGACCCGCACGGAGCCTGCGGCTTCCGGGCCCTGGCCGAAGGACTGAAACCCGGCGAAACGGGCGTATTCCTGGAGACGGCCCATCCGGCGAAGTTCAAGGATACAGTGGAGAAGATTATCGGTGAAGCGGTAGAGATACCTGCCAAGCTTCAGGCCTTTATGCGCGGTGAGAAGAAGAGCCTGCCAATGTCAAAGGACTTTGCGGACTTCAAGCAATACCTGATGCATGTATAAAGAATGGGACGTCCGTAAAGAAAAACGCCGGATTGCTTGACATCGTCTTTCGGATGTTGTATCTTTGTAACTGCAATCTTAGTTCAGATTCAATTTTAAATTAGCATAAAAGGAGAGGCATCGCTTCTCCTTTTTTGTTGTTTTCTTCCACCACTTCATTTGCCAAACCTTAGGGTTTACTCTCCTAAACCAGTACTTTACAGATTTAATCCTCCACTTCAGCAAGCGGAATGGCGGGCATTTGCTTGGAAAACTCCAGAAGTTTTGACGAAAAGCCCGGATGTTTTTGGCGAAAAGCCCGGATGTTTCGGATGAAAAGCCCCGAGCTTTCGGATGATATGCTCGGTGCCGACAGATGGTGTGTCGGGGATAAACAGATGATATGTTCGGGACGGATACATGGTTCGGTCCGGCTACATGAACGGGCGATAATGCGTCTGTTCCGTTAATCTTCCATAAATCTGCTCTTGACAAGATTGGCCGCTTTATTCCGTATTCGGCTCTTCCCGGATGATGTTTATCATGCTGCCCAACTTATGATGGTTGTTCCATAGCACAAGCACTTCAATCTTCCGGAGACTGTGCCGGTAAAGAAGCGTATAGTCCGGATGCGGAATGATGTACCGTATGTTCTCTGCTTCGGTGGGCTGTCCGATAAACGGATTCTGCGTGACACGGTACAATGCATTTTGGAACAAGGTGTACAGAGTCCCGTCACACCGCTTGTTGTCATCTCTTTCTTGCGAGGAAATCAGCAGGTCTTTCAGTGTCTCCTTGGCGAGTGGCGACCAGATTATTTGTTTAGCCATGCTTCCACCTCCTTACTGATTGTGACGTCCTCTTGTCCTTCTCCCTCATCCAGTTGCCGGCAGGCTTTCTTAAGGTCATGGCGTAGCCGGGTGGAGAATGCGAGGACTTGCTTTGTTTGCTGGGACGATTGTTCTTCTTTAACTTTTGCCATAACGTTACCTCCTTTTCCCCTAAAACATTTCAAAGTAATGAATTGTTTGAGGGGAAAAATACGAAGCTGATGAAAGATAAGAAACTGGAAGCCAATCTCAGTATGGTTGCGTCGCGCGTCATGGCGGGGTTGAATATGAATGGATTGAAATTTCTGCTCCCTTTGTGGCTGGGCGCATTGACGGGTGTCACGGTGCGTTGTGTCTTTGCTGCCGTGGCATTTTGGATAACAAGCTGGTTTGTAAAGGAGGCACCGGTCACAAAGCGGCAGCGGATAGGGCTATTCTGTCTGGGAGCTTTCGGACTCTACGGGTTCATGTTCTGCTATCTGCTGGGCATCAGTAAGACGACTCCGGTTTCCAGTGCCATCTTCAACTCCATGCAGCCCATTTGGGTCTTTCTGCTATCTGTCTTTTTCCTGCACGAAAAGGCTACGCTGATGAAGATAATCGGCATAGCGCTGGGTTTTGGCGGTGCGTTGCTGTGCATCCTTACGCAAGGCAGTGACGACCTGGCGCACGATGCATTTACGGGCAACATGCTCTGTATGGTGAGCTCGCTGGTCTTTGCCGTTTACCTGATTGTGAGCAAGAAACTGCTGGAAGAGGTCGGGGTAGTGACGATGATGAAGTACATCTTTGGCGGTGCGGCAGTAACGGGGCTGATAGTGTCGTCCATTACCGGTTGGGATGCGCCCTTGCTGGTGGATGCCCTGCATGGGGAGTGGCACTGGGTGCCGTGGGCGGTACTGGCGTTTGTACTGATTTTCCCTACTTATCTCAGCTACTTCCTGGTTCCGGTGGGGCTGAAGTATCTCAAGACGACGGTTGTGGCCATGTACAGTTACCTGATATTGGTGGTGACCACTGTTGTTTCCCTCGCCTTGGGGCAGGACCGTTTCAGCTGGACGCAAGCCGTTGCCATTGCCATGATTTGTATCAGCGTGTACTTTGTTGAAGTGGCGGAAGCGAAGAAGTAGTGACGAATACCAGGTATTCCCCTTCCGCTTCGATGGTGAATTCCGTACCGGTACATTCGTTGAGTGTGCCTTGCCACCAGTTGGTGAAGTCGCTGAGGGGATAGACCAGTCCTTTGCCATGCAGACCGTGTGCAGTGAAGTTGATGATGGATACTTGCTGTCCGGGATGGCTTGGGAAGATGCGGGTACTCCGGCAGGGAATGAAGATGCCGTAATCGGTATAGGTACGTACATCGGCTCCGGCACGGAGATAGTCGATGAGCAGGCTGATATTTCCCAGTGTATGGTCTTCACGCTTGCCTGTGGCACCGATGATGGCGATGCGGCGTTTGCCTTGCGCCAGCAGGAAATTGACGGCTTTGGTCTGGTCGTTGGTCTCCTGGTCGCTGATACGGTGTAGGATATGTCCGAACTTCCGGCGGTTTTCATCACTGAGGGAGTCGCCGTCGCCGATAATCACGTCGGGCGTATGGCCCCGGCGGATGTATTCGTCCGCTCCGCCGTCGCAGCAAACCACGTATGGCGCTTCCGCCAATATCTTTAAAGGCAGGGGACTGACTGGATATTCCCCATTCGCCAAAACTACGGCATCAATAGCTGATAATTGCTCGTTGCTCGTTGATAATTCGTCTTTCATATCTTTCTTAATCCCTAATCTCTAATCCTTCATCCTTATTCATCATTTTCCTCCATTTGAAGTAGCCAAAGATAGCTATAATTGTGTAAAGGGCATATAGTTCGGCTGTAAAATCAAGTCCTTTGTAGATGTACAGTCCGGTGCTGACGGCATCTACCGCAATCCATGCCCACCATTGCTCTACATATTTCCGTGCCAGCATCCACATGCCGACTATGCTCAGTGCGGTGGTGAAGGAGTCCAGCCAGGGCACATTGCTGTCCGTGAAGTTTATCAATATCCAGGCAATGCCAAGCAGAGCGGCGATGAATACGGCGGTAAGTGGCAGCAAGTAGCGAGCCGGCATATGGGTGATAGGAAGTTCCCGCTTTTGTTCTTCTGTTCTTTTGTCCTCTCCTTTCTGTCCTGCACCTTTCTGCCGCAAGATAGTCCGGCGCAGAAATGCTCCGTACTTCCACATCATCCAGCCGTAGATGGCAGCACCCAGATAATAGATATTGATGCCGAAGTCTGCATACAACCCCGCATCATAGTAGACAAAAATATAGACGGCAGGCATAATGATGCCCGCTATCCAAAGATAAATGCTTGCCCGGTACTCCAACCAGAGATAGAGAATCCCGACCACAGTGCCTATAATCTCAAGAATATGTTCCATCAGAAATTGATTGCTATATGTCCCAATACATTCGTTCCCGCCTGGGCAGCGTAGCCGGCATAGTTGTAACGGACTTTTCCTCCGTTATCGTCGTGATAGTATCCGCTGCCTGCGTATCCGTTGTTTTCGTATTCTTCATTGAACAGATTGTAGATGGTGCACCCTACGGTTACCGACTTTACTTTAGGCAACTTGAAGGTATAGGACAGATTCAGGTTGCTTACGAAATAGGCATCCAGCGTGCACTCCTCTTGCTTGGCGTTACTCATGTATTGCTTGCTGATATATTGTGACTGCAACGAGGCTTCGAATCCCTTGAACGTATAGCCGAAGCGGTTGTTCAGTATGAAGTCGGGAGAGAATGCGATGGGGGTATCTCCGTGTTTGATGACCCATGCTTCAGACCCTGCCTCCTCGTCCTCAAAAAGTGTCTCGGTAAAGTTCTGCACACGGTTCTTGCTGAGTGTGGCATTGATATCCCATTGCAAGCCGCAGTCCAGTTTGATGCCGGCCATCAGTTCAATGCCCGTACGGTAGCTGTCGGGCACGTTGCTGGCCATGGCTTCGCCTATCTCGTTCAGCTCTCCCGTCAGTACCAGCTGGTCTTTATAGTCCATATAGTAGAAGTTGGCACCCGCATGGAGCATGAGTTGGCGAAGGTATATCCCAGTTCGTAGTCGAACAAACGCTCGGCCTTGGGATGTTCGGTGAAGTAGCCGTCGGTGTAGTTGTTGCGCGTAGGCTCTTTATGGGCCACGCTGAACGAACCGTATAGGCGGTGGTTGCGGTCGATTTGCCAGGACAGTCCGGCTTTCGGGTTGAAGAAGTCGAAGTCTTCGTCAATGTCCAATTTTTGCATTCCCGGAGTGGCGGCAGTCCAGTCGTACTTGTCGTTCAGTCCGTTTATCTTGTAGTCGATGTGGCGGTATTGCAGGTCGAGGTAGGCGCTGAGGCCGCTTGCCAGTTCGTAGTTGGCTTTCAGGTAGATGTTCCCGTCATTCTTTGTGGCGTTGTTGCGGTAGTAGTCGTGGTCGGGGTCCAAGTGGCCGATATAGTTTTTTACCCAAAGCACCCGGCCGAAGTGGTCGCCGTCATAGCGGTTCAGTGCACCGCCCAAGGAGGCATGCAGACGGTCGGCTTTGTAGCTTACGGAGAAGATTCCGCCGCCAAACCGGTTGTCCATTGCCTTCTTGCGGATAAGGTCGCTTGCTTTTATCTTGTCGCCATTGTATTCGAAAGGCGACATACCGTACTCTGCCAACGAGCGTTTGCCTTTATATTCCTGATAGTATCCGTCGCCTTTGGTGTAGTGCAGGCCGATATTCAGGTTCCATTGCGGAGTGAAGTTGTGGTTGAACAGCAGCTGGTAATTCTTCTGCGTATAGTTGTCGGTCTGGTCGTCATAGAAATGCAGTGCACCTCCTTCGTCCGTGAGGTAATGCTTCTCGCCGTTTTCTTCATAATATTCTTTGTTGTATACATGGCCGTCCCGGTCGGTGGCGTACATGAATCCGCAGGAATTATAACGCCGTCCGTAACGTTCCATCTCCTCCTTGCTGGCATAGTTCCATGCGTGGTAAGTGCGCTCTTTGCCGGTAAAGGTTATCAGCTTGACGGAGGTGTTGTCATTGTAGTACCCTCCTTGCAGATAATAGGAGTTCAGTCCCACAGACGCCCGGTCTATATACCCGTCTGTACTGATGTTGGAAAGTCGCGCATCGAACGACCAATGATTGTTGATGAGCCCCGTTCCCACTTTCACCGTCTCCTTGTGCGTATGGAAGGAGCCGTAGGAACCGTTGAATTCTGCATAGGGTTTCATGGAGAAATCACCCGTCTGCATGTTGATGCTGGCACCGAAAGCTCCTGCACCGTTTGTTGAGGTACCAGCCCCGCGTTGCACCTGCATGTCCTTGACGGAGGAGGCGAAGTCCGGCAGGTTGACCCAGAATACCGTGTGACTCTCCGCGTCGTTGATGGGAATGCCGTTGGCGGTGACGTTGATGCGTGTGCCGTCTGTTCCGCGGACTCTCAGCGTGGTGTAACCCACCCCGGCACCGGCATCGCTGGTCGTAATGGCGGAGGGTGTCATACTCAACAGATACGGCAGGTCTTGTCCGAAATTCTGTTTTTTCAGTTGTTCTTTGCCTATATTGGTGAATGCCACCGGTGTGCTGTTTGTGGCACGTGTGGAGATGACTACCACTTCCTGCAGGTTTATCACCCGCAGGCTGTCTTGCTCTTGTGTCTGCGCACAGACATCCAGTGCTGCCGTAAGGAGGCAGGCTGCCATTGCATGTCTCTTCATTTGCAATTGTTTCGTTTAGATGAATACAGAAAAGGGGAGACTTTTCTTCTTTTCCCTCCGCCGGCACTACCCGGATCAGGTCAATGGGTATGATCTCAGCCCGTCGTATTAGGGCACCCCTTAGTTGAAATCGGGAGCAAAAGTAGGAGTTTCTGTCGAAAAAGACAAACTAAGTGAACGAAAATCGGAGTTATTTGTTAATTTTGTAGCGTTAATTTTAAAAAGTACAGTTATGTTATTATCCTTATTCATGGCAGCTTTTGCCGCTCAAACTGCTGATGATGGTTTCAGCAAACTGCAAATATTTCTTCAGCAATTGATAGATTGGAGTGTGAATGCCGGTGGGCGCATCATTGGAGCCGTTATAATCTTTGTGGTGGGACGATTCTTGATATCCCTTCTTCGGAAAATGCTGGCGAGGTTATTGGAAAAAAGACATGTGGATGCCAGTATCCAGAGCTTTGTGAAAAGTTTGGTCAATATCTTGCTGACAATTCTGTTAATCATTGCCGTTATCGGCAAACTGGGAGTGGAAACCACTTCATTTGCAGCTTTGTTGGCATCTGCCGGTGTGGCTATCGGTATGGCACTTTCCGGAAACTTGCAGAACTTTGCGGGTGGACTGATTGTCTTGCTGTTTCGTCCTTTCAAGGTAGGCGACTGGATTGAAAGCCAGGGAGTGTCCGGCACAGTACGCGAAATCCAAATCTTCCATACGATTCTGACTACAGCCGACAATAAAGTGATTTATATCCCCAACGGTGCTTTGAGTAGCGGTACTGTGACTAATTACAGCCGTGAGGATACGCGTCGTGTAGATTGGGTGATCGGGGTGGAATACGGTGAAAATTATGACAAGGTAGAAAGTACCGTGCGTCGTATCATCTCCGAAGACAACCGTATCCTGGATACTCCCGAACCGTTTGTAGCCCTCCATGCCTTGGATGCCAGCAGCGTGAATGTAGTTATCCGTGTTTGGGTGAAGAGTGGAGATTACTGGGGCGTTTATTTTGATATGAACAAGAAGATTTACTCCGTATTCAACGAAGAGGGCATCGGTTTCCCGTTCCCGCAGTTGACGGTACACCAGGCGAAAGACTGAGTGAGCTACAATTAGCTACCATAAGTTTCGGGCTACAAGTTATCCTGCACTATCATACCGCAGGACAACTTGTAGCCCGAAACTTGTAACTCCGTAGCTTATTTGTAACTTAATTCTGCCTCTATTTCTTCGCAGACATCTTGCTCCAGGTTGAGTAGCTGATTGATTTCTTTTCGTTTTTCCAAATCCGTGAAATAGCTCTCCACTACTGCATAGATGTTGAAGCCGATTGTGGAACCTGCAGCCAAATCCAATGACTCAACCATTTTCTCTACTGCTTGATGAATGCGTTTCTTACTGATTAAATGCAGCTCATTACTATGAATTAGGCTCTTTTCCATGATATTTTCTGTTTTTAGTTATTATAGTTATAACATTCTATCAAGCAAGTTAGTTCATGTAGATTGAACAGGCTTGATGGTCGGCCGAACGATATTTCTTTTTATATTTGCAAAAAATATAAGCGCGGCAATGAAAGAACTGTTTATAAAAATACTCCGTTCTCTGATGTTTGTACTGGTCGTAGCTTTGGGCTGCATCGGATATAACATCTATGAAGATACGTTGGCTGCTGTGTGGATACCCGTAGGGGTAGGACTTGTGGTGGCAGTCGTTACACTTCCTTTATATAAAAAATGGATATGGCTGACAACGATGGAGCAAAAGGCCGTGAATATATTGTGCCATGTGGTGTGCGTGGGTGTCATCAGTTGTTCGCTTTTTCTGGTAGGGAATTATCAGATGGCGGCCCCTGCTTCGACAAAGGAGGTGACGGTCACCGTACTTGAGAAGCTGATAAAAGAACATGAAAAGAGGCGTAAAGTAGGCAAGCATCGTTATGTGTCGGACGGAGTACGTAAGGAGTATTACTTAAAGGTGGCTTTCGACGATGGAGCGATAGAGACCTTGCATGTTTCCACAGCCACATACAACAAAGCACGAAAAGGCAAACCGAAAGTCCTGACTTTGCAGAAAGGAGGTTTCGGATTGCCGGTGATAACGAAGGGGCTATAGTTTTCATCCCCCCATGCAAGACATCCGATGAGGAACTGAATGCTCTTCTTAAAGATTTCTGCTGCTTTCTCGATTAATGCGGCAATATTGGATGTTTTTATCATACTACATTTGCTGTATGGATAAATACTAAAACTTTCTATTATGAAAAAGATGTCAGTTGTTTTAGGCTTGTTACTCACTGCCTTGGTGATGGGCTGTGGCATTTATGAGAGCTACGGGTTTGATTATAAGCAGTTGAGCAGCATTGAACGTGGTATGAGCTTTAAAGAAGTGTGTACCATTTTAGGAGAGCCTGCATTTAGAGATTTGAATAAGGAGGGAGAGGTTTGGACATTTCGTGCTTATACTCCTGCGAGGTGGTCGGCTGTCAAGGTGTGGTTCAAAGACGGAGAAGTGGACGAAATGCAGAGCTATCTGGAGGAAGAGCTGTCTGGAGGATACTTATCCGGTTACCACTTCGCGGGACAAGAGTTTCATGAATGAGAAAAAAGAATCTTCCGACAAGAGTAGCGAAACAAAGGTAATCGTTTCCGGATATAGTATAATGTGAATATATCTTTCTATAAAGTGCTGATATTTATAAAGTTCTATATTTTTTGCAGATTTTAGGTATATGTAGTTCAAAGAATGTTATCTGAAATGAAAAGAATGGGCAATGTTTGTCATTGCTCTGTCTTTATCTTATATTTGAGTAGATAATATAGGATATCATTTTAAGAAAGGAACTAATAATAAGATAATAATATGAAGAATATTGAGAAGGCGACCAATAATATGAAAATGGTATATTCCATTCTGTGCAATCTTAAGAAGTGTACAATCTTTGAATTACAGAAACTGACGAAGTTCAGGGATGTGGATTTGTGTTTGGCCTTGGGTTATCTGCTGCAGAATAACCAGATTTATCAGAAGCGTATTGATAACATGGTTTACTATGGGGTCATCGCAAAATGAAAAAATATACAATAGGTTTACCACACATTTTGCTTACATACTGTTTTTTCTTGTGCAAATGGCTGACCCATTAAAAGTTTCCTTTCCAGGGAACGGCATATTACTAAAAAAGGGAAACCGACATTGTCAGCTTCCCTTTTTTATTTCGAAATAGGAGTCTGGAATTAACCGTTAACTCTTTTTTCTTTGATTCTTGCTTTCTTACCGGTAAGAGCGCGCAGGTAGTACAGTTTAGCGCGACGAACTTTACCCACCTTGTTCACTTCGATGCTGTCGATAGCCGGTGATTCAATCGGGAAAATACGTTCTACGCCTACGGTTCCTGACATCTTACGTACTGTAAAACGCTTCTTGTCTCCGTGTCCGGCAATTTTGATAACAACACCACGGTACAGCTGTACACGTTCCTTGTTACCCTCGACAATACGATATGCTACTGTTACAGTGTCACCTGCCTTGAAGCTCGGGTGCTGTTTTCCGGTAGCAAATGCTTCTTCTGCAATTTTAATTAAATCCATTGTTTTTATTATTAAATTGTTTCATCGTTACAACGCAACATACCAGGCTTCTCTCTTGGTGTCCTGACAGCGATTGCGCGAAAGCGGTGCAAAGGAACGAATTATTTGCCAGATAGACAAATACTTCTGGACTTTTTTCTTGTTTTTCACCACAGAGGACACAGAGGAGCACAGAGTTTTTTTTCTTTCTTAACTATCCAGCGGCAACAGGAGGATGGGGTATAATGTACCCTAATTGGTAAAACTCTGTGCTCCTCTGTGCCTCTGTGGTGAAAAAAGAATTATCTTTGTAGCAATTTAAAACTAAATGAATATGAAGAAACAAACTTTCAGTCTCCTTTCGGGGGCAGTATTGTCGGTTGCACTTCTATTGGTTTCCTGCCATTCTTCCTACGAAGTGACCAAGGTAGAGGGGGGCAGAATTCCCATGAACTCTGTTTGGGACGCCGAGCCGGATGCCGAAGCCGTGGCTCTGCTGGCGCCTTACAAAGCCGGATGGACAGCGTTATGTATCATGTGGTGGGAACTGCAGAGATGTCAATGGACAGATTCCGACCCGAAAGCCTTTTATCCAATCTGATTGCAGACGTGCTGCGTGAGGCTGCGGTGGAAGTACTGGGCAAACCGGCCGATATGGGGCTAATCAATATCGGTGGAATCCGGAATTCCCTGACGGAAGGAGACATCACTATCGAAAACATCTATGAGATATTGCCTTTTGAGAATTCGCTCTGTGTGCTGACGATGAAAGGCTCTGCCATGAAGCACTTGTTTGAAAACATTGCGGTGAGACTTGGTGAAGGGGTGAGTGGTATACAGTTGGAAATCAGCAAGGATGGCAAGCTGCTCCGGGCTTCCATTGCCGGCAAGCCGGTGGAGGATGACCGTGACTATACGGTTGCCACGATTGATTATCTGGCTGATGGAAACGACGGACTGACGGCTTTCCTGCAGGCGGATAAAAGGGAGTGCCCGGATGGGGCTACACTGCGTGGTCTGTTCATGAAGTATGTGGAGAAGCAGACGGCAGCCGGCAAGAAGGTAACTTCGCGCATGGAGGGAAGAGTGGTCGTTAAAGAGTAAGCATTAAAAAAACAGAAGTTCTATGAAACATATATATTCCTTGGCAGCCCTGCTGCTTTTCATGCTCCCCGCATCGGCACAACAAAAGGAGCGTGTCATTACTGAAGAACCCCTTTGCCTGGTGTCTGCCGATTCTGTATCGTCCGGCCAATCCGGAAAACAACTGTTTATCCTGCACACCAGCGATATGCACAGCCGCATAGAGCCCATCAGCGCCGAGGCTGCCGACGAGTATGCCGGGATGGGCGGTGTGGTGCGCCGTGCCGGTTTTGTAAAGCAGTTTCGCGGCAAGCATCCGGATATGTTGTTGTTGGATTGCGGAGACATCTCGCAAGGCACCCCTTATTATAACTTTTTCAAAGGCGAGCTGGAGGTCAAGATGATGAACCTCATGGGCTATGATGCCATGACGATAGGTAATCATGAATTTGATTTCGGACTTGAGAATATGGCGGAATTGTTCCGTATGGCGGATTTTCCCGTGGTCTGTTCCAATTATGACGTGACGGGTACTGTACTCGAAGGGCTGGTGAAGCCTTATATCACCTTGGTGCGCGAAGGGGTGAAAATCGGAATCTTCGGCCTGGCTCCCAAAATGGAAGGGCTGGTGCAGGCGGATAAATGCGTAGGCATTGTCTACAACGACCCGATAAAGGTGGCCCAGGAAATGACAGGCCTTCTCAGGGAGAAGGAAAATTGCGAGGTCGTGATTTGCATGTCCCATTTGGGTATCCGCAGTGCAAATCCCGAAGGCGCTTCCGACGAGAACCTGGTAAGCAAGACACGTGGCATTGATGTCATTTTGGGTGGACATTCGCATACCTTTATGGAAAAGCCTGCCGTCTATCTGAATGCGGACGGCAAGAGTGTTTCCGTACTGCACACTGGCAAGAGTGGCATCTACGTAGGAGAAATGGTACTTACTTTAACTGAAAAATAGCATGATGAAAAGACTCACCCTCCTTTTATGGGTTGCAGGATTGTTTATATTGGGATTATCTTCACTTCATGCCCAGACGGGAGGCCCGTTTCTTCCTTCGGCTGCAGACAACCGGTGCCGGCAATGGGTGGACTCCGTGTTGTCAGGTCTGAATGTACACGAAAAAGTGGGGCAGCTCATCGTTGCCACCATTCCGGTCAGAGCAGACAAGGCCACGAAAAAGCAGATGCGCGAGCTGGTAAAGAAATACAAGGTCGGTGGCTTGCTGTTTTCCGAAGGTACTCCGGAAGAGCAGGCTATCCTGACCAATATGGCCCGGAAGGATGCAAGATTCCCGTAATGGTGGCCTTTGATGGCGAGCGGGGAGTGTCAATGGGGGCGAAAGGCGCTTCTTGCTATCTCCGGAATGCCGCTTTGGGATGTATCGTGGACGATGGGCAGATTGAAGCATACGGACGTGAGGTGGCTCGCCAGTGCCGCGAATTGGGTGTGTGTGCCCATCTGGCCCCTGAAACATATATTAATGCCAATAAGATGGCGGCATACGGCCATGGACTTGAAAGCGGAGGCGTGCTTCCCGCTTACAGGGGGCAGGGCTATGCGGATTCCTGTCTTGCACTCCCCGCCTTGCGCTATGAACGTGTACGCCCGGAACTGAATGATGTGTCCGGTACTTCGCAGGCAACCGTTAAAGCGTTGCTGGCAGGAAACGATATCGTATGGGTGCTGTCAGATGCGGAGTGTGCCGTGCAGGGACTGGTAAAAGCTGTGGAAACGGGACAACTGGGCAAGGAAGAACTTGATGCCAGATGCCGCAAGGTGTTGGCTTATAAGTATGTGCTTGGCTTGAGGGACCGCCAACCGAAGCTTCGGATTAGCGGGATGAGCTATCGTGTCCATACAGAGGAGGCACAAACGTTGGCTGCCAAGTTGCGTCGTTCGGCAGTAACCGTATTGAACAATTATTTCAATATCCTTCCGTTGGCATCGGTGGAAGGCGGTATTGCCGTGCTCAGCATCGGAGAGAAGGAGGCGGATGCTCCCTTTGTGGAAGCTATGAAAAAGAATGCAGACATCAGCCATTTCCACTTGCCTTGGAATGCCGGTGAGGCTCTTTGGCAGGAAGTGCAGGGACAGCTGGCAGCTTTCCGTCGCGTGGTTATCAGTATCACCGGTTCGGTTCATGTCGGCGACCGTGATGCGGCCTTTTTGGAAAACTTGAATTTGCGTGCACCTCTGGTCTATGCTTTCTTTACTTCTTATCATACGTTGCTCTCTCTGCAGCCTGCCATAGCCAAGTCCAGTGCTGTGGTGCTGGCACATTCGGCAGAGACGGATTTGCAGCAATACGTGGCTGATGTTCTTTTTGCCAAAGAGCCTGCCAGTGGCAGGATGTCGGTGAATATCGGAAGGCTGTTTCCGGCGGGAACGGGCTGTATGGTTGAGCCGGGCATGAAACCGGGAAAGACTGTTCCGGAAGATTACGGCATGAAGTCGTATGTGCTGCAAGGTATCGATGCCGTTGCCCGGAAGGGACTGGAAGCGGGAGCTTATCCCGGTTGCCGCGTATTGGTGTGGAAAGACGGACTGCCGGTATATGACAAAGGCTTCGGCACCCACTCTGATAAGGATACCACTACCGTCCGTCCTTCGGACCTTTTTGATTTGGCTTCGCTGACCAAGACTACGGCTACGTTGCTTGCCGTCATGAAACTGTATGATGAGGGCAAGATAAAACTGGATGACAAGGTTTCCGCTTATCTGCTTTTTGCGCAATGGCAACAAGCGGAGCATTACCATCCGCGAACTTTTGTTCCACGAATCGGGGCTTCCTCCCTATATCCGTTTCTACCTGGACATCATAGACCCGAATTCGGTACACGGCCCGTACTCCCAGAGCTGGGTGGACGAGTGGCATCGTACACAGGTAAGCGAGCATAGCTATTATTGTTCCGATTTTAAGTTCCGGAAAGGGATGGTGTCCGGCAAGAATACACCGGTCTATACCCTGCACATGGCAGATGGCATGTGGCTGAACAAGAGTTTCAGGAATTCTATCCTTCAGCGGATAGCCAAGTGCGAGCTGGACGGCAAACGTTATGTTTACAGCGACCTCGGCTTCGTGCTGTTGCAGCAGGTGGTGGAGAAGGTGACGGAGCTGCCGATGGATTTGTACCTTGCCCGTGAGTTCTATGCCCCGATGGGATTGCAACGTACTATGTTTCTGCCTTTGACGAAGTTCGCTAAAGCGGAAATCATGCCCACAGCATCCAATGATTTCCTGCGTCGCCAGGATATATGCGGATATGTGCATGACGAGACTGCTGCCTGCATGGGTGGGGTGTCCGGCAATGCAGGACTTTTCTCTACGGCCGAAGAGGTAGCAAAGGTTTATCAAATGTTGCTGAACGGCGGTGAATTCAATGGCAAGCGCTTCCTGAGTGAGGCTACCTGCCGTTTGTTTACGACGGAGAAATCCGCCATCAGCCGTCGCGGTCTGGGGTTCGATAAGCCGGATGTATCCATTGTGAAGCGCAGTCCTTGTGCCCCTTCCGCTTCGGAAGCGGTATATGGACATACCGGATTTACCGGTACTTGTGCTTGGGTGGACCCGGAAAACAAGACGGTGTATGTATTCCTCAGCAACCGCTTGTGCCCCAATGTATGGAACACGAAACAGGGTGACATGAATATAAGAAGAGATATCCAGGAATTGATTTATAAAAGTATGATTCCGCAAATCCCCTAAAAACAATCTATCTATAAGGAATGAAGAGAATATACCTGCTTGCCTATATCGCTATATTGTGTTGCTTTTGTCCGCTTCTGAAAGCGCAGCTTGGCCCGATGCCGTTTACTCCGGTGCCGCCGAACGACCCTTCGCTTGTACGTCTCTTGAACAGTGACGTGCGGTGCAGGCAGTGGGTGGATTCCGTCATGCAGCGTCTGACTTTGAAAGAACGCATCGGACAACTGTTCATCTATACGATTGCCCCCCAACAGGACAAGGCCAACAAGGAACTGTTGCGTAAGGTGGTGGAGGACTATAAGGTAGGCGGTCTGTTATTCTCCGGCGGATTGATGCAGAATCAGGTGATGTTGACCAATGAGGCGCAGCGGATGGCGGAAGTTCCGCTGATGATTACCTTTGACGGTGAATGGGGACTGGCTATGCGCCTTCGCGGTACTCCGAACTTTCCGCGAAACATGGTGCTGGGCTGCATACAGAACGATACGCTGATTTATGAATATGGGCGCGAGGTGGCCCGTCAATGCCGTGAACTGGGGGTGCAAGTGAATTTTGCTCCCGTAGCGGATGTGAATATCAATCCCAAGAATCCGGTTATCAATACCCGTTCCTTCGGTGAAAGCCCGCTGAATGTGGCCAACAAGGTTGTTGCCTACTCCAAAGGGTTGGAGGATGGTGGTGTGCTTTCTGTCAGCAAGCACTTTCCGGGGCATGGGGATACGGATGTGGATTCTCATAAGGCGTTGCCCGTACTGCCTTTTACCCGTGCCCGTCTGGACAGTATAGAGCTTTATCCTTTCAGAAAAGCCATTCGTGCCGGACTGGGAGGTATGATGGTGGGGCACTTGGAGGTGCCTGCCATAGAGCCGCAAAGGGGGCTTCCGTCTTCGCTTTCGCGTAAGGTAGTTTCCGGTCTGTTGGTGAATGACCTCGGCTTTCAGGGGCTTGTCTTTACGGATGCCCTTGCTATGAAAGGGGTATCGGGTAGTGAAAGCATCTGTTTGCAGGCGCTGAAGGCTGGCAATGATTTGCTGCTTGTTCCCCGACGTATAAAGGAAGAAGTGGAGGCTGTGCTTGCCGCTGTGAAAAAAGGGGAGCTGACAGAGAAAGAGATAGAGGCGAAATGCCGTAAAGTGCTGAAATATAAATATGCCCTTGGGTTGGAAAAGAAACCCCATGTGCAGCTTTCCGGTTTGGGCCCCGCATCAATACTCCGAAAACGCGTGATTTGATGCGCCGGCTGAACTTGGCGGCCATCACTGTGCTGGATAACCGGGACGAGGTGCTTCCGCTGGACCCTTCCATCGGTGAAGTTGCCGTGCTCAATGTGGAGAAGCGCAGGAAATCCAGCCGTTCCTCAAGGAACTGTCGCAGTATACCCGTCCTGTGGAGTTCCGTTTGGGCAAGAATCTGCCGGAGGCTGACGGGAACCGTTTGAGGAATGCGCTGGCCAAGTACAAACGTATTTTGGTCTGTGTCACCGAACACCGTTTGACACCCTATCAGAATTTCTTTGCAAAGTTTGCTCCTGACGTACCGGTGGTCTATCTGTTCTTTATTCCCGGCAAGCAGATGCTGCAGATAAAGCAAGGGGGCGCTGCTGCCGAAGCGGTGGTTTTGGCACACTCCTCCAACGGGGAGGTACAGCAGCAGGTTGCCCGGATTGTTTATGGCAGTGCTTGTTCAGAGGGACGCTTGTCTGCCAGTATCGGTAGCCGGTTTGGTGCCGGTGCGGGAGTGACGCTGACTCCTCAAAGCGCCCCCCGCTTTGTGCCCGAAGAGCATGGTATGAATTCCCGTCTGCTGGCTGAAATAGACAAGATAGCCGAAGAAGGCATTCGTGAAGGGGCTTATCCCGGTTGCCAGGTGGTGGTGCTGAAGGATGGCAGGGAGATGTATAATAAAGCTTTCGGTACCCACGTCTGGAACAAGACCGGAAGCAAGGCGCTTCCCGTGAAGAAAACGGATGTGTACGACATCGCCTCGCTGACAAAGACCACGGCCACGCTACTTGCCGTGATGAAGTTGTACGATGCGGACGTCTCAGCCTTACGGACCGGGTGTCAACCTATCTGCCTTTCCTGCAGGATACGGACAAGAAGAATATTACGGTACGCGAACTGCTGATGCATGAATCCGGTCTGCCTTCTACTTTGTTGTTCTATCAGGAGGCGATTGATGAAGAGAGCTACACCGGCACTTTGTTCAAGGCACGCCCCGATGCCCAGCATTCCGCACGCATCGGACGGCAGACTTGGGCGAATCCTAAGTTCCGCTTCCGCCAGGGACTGACGTCGAAGGTGCAGACACCGGAATATACGATGCAAGTGTCCGACAGCCTTTGGCTGAACCGTTCCTTCAAGCAAGAGTACTTGCAGAAGATTGTGGATACTCCGCTCAGGGACAAGCGTTACCGTTATAGTTGTGTGGGCTTTATCTTGTTGCAGCAGTTGGTCGAGGCGCGCACCGGCATGTCTATGGACGAATATCTGGCCAAGGAATTCTATACTCCGATGGGATTGGAGCGTACGGGGTATCTTCCTCTGCGCTTCTTGAAGAAGGAAGATATTGTACCTTCATCAACAGACCCTTTCTTACGTAAGACTACCCTGCAAGGATTTGTACATGATGAATCCGCAGCTTTTCAGGGTGGTGTTTCCGGTAATGCCGGGCTATTCTCCACTGCCGAAGAAGTGGCAAAAGTCTATCAGATGTTGCTGAATGGGGGGGAACTGGACGGTAAGCGCTATTTGAGCAAGGAGACCTGCAGACTGTTTACTACCACCGTCTCAAGGATAAGCCGCCGGGGACTGGGATTTGATAAGCCGGATAGGCGTAACCCCCAGAAGAGTCCCTGCGCAGTCTCTGCACCTGCTTCGGTTTACGGTCATACCGGTTTCACGGGTACTTGCGCCTGGACAGACCCGGAGAACGGCTTGGTTTATGTCTTTTTGAGCAATCGCACCTATCCGGATGTGTGGAATAACAAGTTGATGAGGCTGGATATAAGGACGAGGATTCAGGAAGCTGTATATAAGAGTCTGGTGAAGTAAGGGCAAGATTGCTGTTTGCATAGAAATTGATGTGGCGTAAAGTTTCTTTTGGAAAATCATCTTTTTCCCGGAAAACTTTATAACTTTGTATCAGAACCT
>NZ_BAKJ01000031.1 GCF_000614125.1 Bacteroides rodentium JCM 16496 | reverse complement strand
TATAGGCTATAGTATGCTATTTACTATTGGTATAGAAAAAGTCGGGCAAAAATTGTTGTAAACTTGGGAAGAAGTAACCCTGAAGTTGGCGGAAACTGGTAACGAAGGTGGGAAAATTTATTCTTACCACAACTATGCTCTTTCCTTACTGCATTTGTGTTTCTTTCTTATAGTAGAACAGAAATGATTTGCGAAAAGAAAAGCAAATCAATTACTTTTTACTATACAACGTCTGTGGTAAGAAAAGAACACTGGTGTGGTAAGATTAATAAGTAGCCTTCAACAGACTACTTGCCAGTGAGCAAAAGGACAATATTCAGGTAGATACTTTCTGTTTTTAGGAAGTTTTTGCCTGAATATTGTCAAACGGAAATGAATTGAGAAAAAGATAGCTGTAGATAGAAGGTAACTTGATTCTGTATTACTTTAACTCTTTAATAGTTCTCCTTCATTAAGCAACGAACTGGGTGTTGTATTGAAATATTTGGTGAAGCACCTTGTGAAGTATTTCGGGTCGTTGAATCCCACTTCGTATGCAATTTCCGCAATGTTCATGCTTTTGCTTTCCCGGTTTTCCAGCAGCATTTCGCGGGCGATGTTCAGTCGGTAGTTTCGTATGAACTGCCCGGCAGATTGTCCGACGAGGCTTTGTAGTTTTTTGTTCAGCAGGCTCTTGCTCACTCCGGCCGCTTCGCAGAAATCACTGACTTCGAAATAGGAGTTCTTGTAGTTCTTCTTGATGACATCCATAATGTGGTTAAGGAATTTCTTGTCACCCGATTCTTCTTCCATGTTTAGGGCGTTTACGTCCATTGCCATGGCAAACTTCTTTTGATAGCGTTTGCGGTTTTCCAAGATATTCTCTATGCGGGTCAGCAACAGAGCCTCGTCGAAAGGTTTCAGCAGATATTCGTCCACTCCGGTGCGGTAGCTCTCCAAACGGGATTCTTGCGAGGTCTTGGCAGTCAGCATCAGGAAGGGGATGTGGGAGATGGCGAAGTTTTCCTTTACTCGGCGGGACAGTTCGATACCATCCATTACAGGCATCATCAGGTCGCTGACGATGAAGTCCACTGCATATGAACTCAATACGTCCAAGGCCTCTGCACCGTTGGTTGCTTCTAGTACATTGTAGCGGTCGCGGAGGATGGAGCGGACGTATCCGCGCATATCCGCATTGTCTTCCACAACAAGAATCGTCAGGCTTTTTCCTGTATGGCTGGTGGCTTGTGGTACGCTTACGGTTTCTTGTTTGTCCGTTTGGGCGACTTGTCTTGCAGCCTCCTCTTTGTCGTTCAATGGTATGAGAATGCGTAACGAGCAGCCTGCACTGCGATTGTTTCGTGCATAGATTTCACCGCCGTGCATCTGTATGATGCGTTTGCATAGGTAGAGTCCGATGCCGCTTCCGGCCTGGCCGTACATAGGGTATTTGGTCTGATTTTGTGACTGGTAGAAACGGTTGAATACCTTGTTTGTGTCTTCGTTGGGTATGCCACTGCCGGTATCACTGACACAGAGGTAGAGCGTGGTTCTTCCCTCTTCGGCAGTGGGCAGTTGGGCCACAAATAAGGATACACTTCCACCATTGGGAGTGAATTTGATAGCGTTGCTGAGTAGGTTGGTCATTACCTTGTGCATGGCTTCTTCATCATAGGTGGTTTCGGGCGAAGGCATTCGGTAATAGCGTTTCAGTGTGATGTTCCGTTCTTTGGCAAAAACTTCAAAGGGCACGATCAAATCATCGGTAAACTTCAGGAAGTTGCCGTGTGTCTTTACGATTTTCAGTTTGCCCGACTCTACTTTGCGGAAGTCCATCAATTGGTTGACGAGTGAAAGCAGGTATTTCGAATTGCGTTCAACAAAGTGCAACTGTTCTATTACTTGTGGGTTGTAACTCAGTTTCAAGGCGCGCTCTATGGGACCGATAATCAAGGTTATCGGAGTACGGAATTCATGCGTGATGTTGGTGAAGAAGGCTATCTTGTCGATGGTGAGTTCCTGCACTTTGCGAGCCATTTGCACTAGTTGGGACTTTTGGCGGGTGATTTTCTCGTTCTGTTGTTTCAGCATGTTGTTCTGGCGGGAGAGTTCTTCGGTTTGACGTTCCAGCAGTTGTTTCTGTTCGTTTAGCTCGTGGGTGCGTTGCTCCACTTTGCGGTGGAGCAATTCCCGCTGTTTTTTGAGGCTACGTATGCGCCATTGGTAGAACAGCCAGACGGCGAGCGAGAGAAGCAGGAAAGTCAGCAGGGTGAACCAGCCCGTCTTATAGAAATAGGGAGTGATGATGATACTAAGTTCTGCGACGGCTTTTTCCGGAATGCCGTTGCCCGAAGTGTACTTCACTTGTAGCGTGTAGGTACCGGGCGAGAGGTTGGTGTAGTTGGCAAAGCGGCGGTTGTTATGTACATGTACCCATTCCTTGTCGAAGCCGATGAGCCGATAACTATATGTTGCCGTGTTGTAGGGGTCGAAGTTGAGGGCGGAGAATTCTAATGAGAATGATTTCTGCCGCTCGTGCAAGCGTATTTCTTTTGTTACGGAGATGTCTTGCGACAACAGTTCACTACCAGGTTGCACTTCCTCATTGCCTACAATTAATTTGGTGAATCGTACTTGCGCAGGCTGTGACGGAGTGTCGGGTATGTCACACTCTATGCTCACCAGACCTGCCACAGTGCCGAAGTATAGTCTGTCGTGGGTAGAGTGGCAAGCGGCGTTCCAGTAGAATTGGGTATTTACAAGTCCGTCTTGCCGGGTATAGTTGATGAATCGTTCTTCGGATTTTATAAATCGGGACAGACCGTTGTTGGTGGCCATCCACAGGCAACCTTTGCTGTCTTCAAGGATGCCGACCACACAGTTGTTTGCCAGCCCTTGGGCAGTGGTGTAGGCAGTGAATTTTTCCTTTCCTTTGGTGTCAACGGTTCGTTTGTAGATGCCGTAGCCGTTGCTCCCTAACCATAAGGTGCCGTCATTGGTCTCGTAGATACAGGTGATTTTCTCTATCAGACCGGAAGTAGGAGCATCCAGCTTGTATTTTAAGTAGCGATAGGCGAAAAGACTGTCCGGTGAGTCGTATGTACGTGAGTGCAGGTCAATGATATACACCCCGTCCATGCATCCCATCCACAGCTTCCCGTCTTTGTCGATGATGGAACCGATGCATCCGTGTATGTTCTTGGCGGTATGGGCAGGCAGTGGAGAGATTACTTTCTTGGTGTTGAGGTCGTAAAGATAGATTCCTTGATTGGCACCAATCCACATGCCCTTGTTGATGGGGTCGTAAACCAAGGCTCCGACAAAGTCTATGGGGAACTCACAGCCGTTTGCAGTGGATATTACTTCGGGGAGGCGCTGGGGATTGTCGCGGTAGAGCCGGTTGAGGCCTCCGCCCCAAGTACCCACCCACAGCCGTCCTTCTCCATCGGCAGTGATGGCGCTGACGGAGTTATGGGTTAGTGTCCCGTTCTCTCGGGTGTAGTGTGAGAAGTGGTTACAGTCAGTTTCTTTGCGGTTCAGTCCGCCTTCCACGGTTCCTACCCAAAGTATGCCGTCTGCGTCCTCGTAGATGGCATTGACGGGGTTGTGTGAAAGGGTTTTCGGATTGTCGCGGTCGTTCTGGTAATTCTGCATGAAGAGACGTTTGGTTGTAAGTTTGTTTATACCTCCACTTTCCGTTCCTATCCAGATGTGTTTACCATCAATGGTGATGCAGTTGATGAAGTTGCTATTCAGTTGCAAGCCTCCTGTATGGGTGGACCTTTCACTGAGGTGCTTGAAGTTGTCTTTGAGGGGATTGTAAATGTTTATGCCACACAAACTGGCTATCAGCAGTTGGCGGTTGGGGGTCACAGCCAGATCGGTCAGGTAGTTGTGTGAAAGTGAATGTGGATCGTCGGAGGTATGTTCGTAGTGTTTCACGATGTTCTGGTTGCGGTTGTAGCGGTACAGTCCACGGTTGGTTGAAATCCAGACTTCATTTTCCTTGGCGATGAAGTCGGTGAAATAAGTGTCGGGTGCGAAGGTCAGGCATTCGGCAACGGGGGTAGCCTTGAGTCCTTCTTTGTTATCGGGACTTACTTTATAGAGTGTTCCGTTGATTCCTATCCATACTTTTCCGTCCTGGTCGATGTCGCAGAAAAATACATCGCTACGGTAAAGGCCGGGAGCTTCGAGGGAGCGGATGTCTTCGATGTCCCCGCTTTCATTGAATGCGATACGATAGAGGCGGTCACCGCTATGGAGCCAGATACATCCTATGGAATCGCATACGACGAGGGAGGCGGGCTGTCGAAACAAGTCAGCAAGTTGTTGTTGTTTGTCAAACAGGGATGCTGGTTGCAGGGTGGAGAGGTCAATGAGGTCGGTACCTCCTTCAGAAACTACCCATAGCCGCTGGAAACGGTCTTCATGGACATTGCGGATGAAGTTGCTTTTGATTTTGCAATGGGGTGTGGTGGGACTGAAGTTGACGAATTCGTAGCCGTCGTAGCGCGACAGCCCTCCGCCTCCCATGGCTATCCATAGGAAACCACGGCTGTCTTTGTAGATATCGTCCACAAAGTTGTGGGGCAAGCCATCGTTGAGGGTGATGTAATTGATGTTGTAGTGGTCGGCAAATGTCTCTTGCGCCCGGAGTGGAGAACGGTTGCATACAGACAGCAAGACATATAATATAATAAGGTGTAGTATGAATTGTTTTTTCATTTTGTTTGGTATTAGTGACAGCAAAGATAACGGATCTAATGTTATGACAAAAGAAAGTTACGACCGTTTTGGCAGAGGTGGCTGATTGTCCACCTTAAAAGTCCGTTTATCCACTTCTATGGGGCTGGATTCGGCGTACATTTGCAGTAATGTTTATTTTAGATGAAAAATGATATTATGAAAAAATTACTGTATGTAGCTTTCTGCGTAGTTGCTACACTGTTGGCGGGATGCAAACCTGCTGTATTTTCTCCAGTGGCTTCGCCCAATCCTTGGGCAGATGACTATTCGGCTGTGTCATCGATGGAAAATTACCGTTTATGGGGTACTTATAACGTTCACGACCCTTCTTGTCGGAAACTTGACGATTATTACTATATGTATTCCACGGATGCCATTTTTAGGGAGAACCGTGAGGAAGCTCAGGAAAAAGGTGTGCCCTTGGGATATATACAAGTGCGCCGCTCCCAAGATTTGGTGCATTGGGACTTCCGGGGATGGGCATTTCCCGAGATACCGCAGGAGGCGGTGGAGTGGGTGCATGGTTGCACCGGAGGTGAAGGTGCTACGAACATCTGGCTCCTTACATCATCTCTTATGGCAATTTTTATAGGCTTTATTATTGTGTGTCGGCTTTTGGACGCAGCACATCCTACATCGGTTTGGCAGAGTCCGAATCTCCCGAAGGCCCTTGGAACCAGGTGGGTTGTGTGGTGAAGACGGACGATACAACTCCCATGAATGCCATCGACCCCAGTATTGTGGTTGATTCCGTCAGCGGGAAGTGGTGGATGCACTATGGTTCTTACTTTGGGGGGCTCTATTGTGTGGAGTTGAATCCTGAGACGGGACTAACTGTTGCCGAAGGTGACAAGGGGCATCTGATAGCCCGCCGTGCCAATTATAAGAAAGACAATTTGGAGGCTCCCGAGATATTTTATCATCCAATGTTGAGGCAGTACTATCTTTTTACGTCTTACGACCCGCTGATGACTACCTATAACGTACGTGTGGGACGTTCGGACAAGCCTGAAGGTCCGTTTACCGATTTTTTTGGAAAGGCTTTGGCCGATACAACCAATAATTTTCCAATCTTGACCGCGCCTTATCGTTTCACTAACCATCCGGGATGGGCGGGTACGGCACATTGCGGTGTGTTCGCTACGGATGACGGGCGGTACTTTATGGTGCATCAAGGACGCCTTTCGCCGCAAAACTTATTGATGGATTTGCATCTGCGTCAGGTATTCTTTACGAAAGATGGCTGGCCGGTCGTTTCGCCCGAACGCTATGCGGGCAGTGAGCCACGGAAGTTCCGGACTATTGATTTGGTGGGTGAGTGGGAAATCATCCGGGTACAGGAATCTTTGTACGAGCGTAGTTTGGAGGCCGGACAGATACTTTGGGGGGAAGGCGAACTGAAAGACGAGGAATGGAACGTCTCCCGCCACTTGAAGCTTGCAAAGGATGGAAAGCTGGATGAAGGGAAAGGAACTTGGGAACTCCAAGAGGCAGAGCAGCAGCTGACACTGGACTTTGGTACGGAAGTTGTGAAAAACTTGATAGTCTTTGCCGGGCACGATTGGGAGAATGAGACAGAAACGGTGCTCTTCACCGGAATAGACGGTCAAGGACGGTCTGTGTGGGGGAAGAGAACCAGATGATTGTCTGTGGATTGTCACCGATAACATTGCCTTATCAATACATCTACTTATAAAAAAGAATTTATCTAATAACAGAACCATGATGAAAAGTAAAGTTTTGGCAACTGCAGCTGCTTTGGCCATGGCTGTGGCGCTTCAGGCACAGACTAATGAGCTGATAGTGCAGGCTAAGAAGTTAGGTGCGGAGATTCAGCCTACCATGTACGGGCTGTTTTTCGAAGACATTAATTATGCCGCTGATGGCGGATTGTATGCGGAACTGGTGAAAAACCGTTCATTTGAGTTTCCGCAAAGGTTGATGGGCTGGAAAAGCTTCGGAAAAGTTTCTTTGAGGGATGACGGCCCTTTTGAGAGGAATCCGCATTACGTGCGTTTGGCATACGCCGGTCATCCGCATAAGCAGACCGGACTGGACAACGAAGGCTTTTTCGGTATCGGTGTGAAGCAGGGAGAGGAGTATCGTTTTTCGGTATGGGCACGCATCCCCGATGGTGGTGAGGCCGGGCGTATCCGTATTGAACTGGTCGATTCCAAATCCATGGGAGAACAGCATGCTTTCGCTACCGAAAACCTGACCATCGACTCAAAGGAGTGGAAGAAGTATCAAGTGACGCTGAACCCCACTGCCACCAATCCGAGGGCTGTGCTCCGCATCTTCCTTGCCGGACAGGCTACGGTGGATTTGGAACACGTTTCCCTATTTCCCGCAGATACTTGGAAGGGGCGTGAAAACGGTCTTCGTAAAGACTTAGTCCAGGCATTGGCAGATTTGAAGCCGGGAGTATTCCGCTTTCCGGGCGGTTGCATCGTTGAGGGTACCGATTTGGATACACGCTATGACTGGAAGAAATCAGTGGGGCCGGTAGAGAACCGTCCGCTGAACGAGAATCGCTGGCAGTACACCTTCCCCCACCGCTTTTATCCCGACTATTATCAAAGCTACGGCTGGGATTCTATGAGTTTTTCCAACTTTCGGAGGAGATTGGCGCGGAACCGCTTCCGGTGTTGAGCTGCGGACTGGCTTGTCAGTTCCAGAATCCGGACAAAGAAGCCCATGTGCCGGTATGCGAATTGCAGAGCTATATCCAGGATGCGCTCGACTTGATAGAATTCGCCAATGGTGATGTCACCACTGAATGGGGAAAACTCCGTGCAGATATGGGACATCCTGCCCCATTCAACTTAAAATTTATCGGCATCGGCAACGAACAGTGGGGGAAAGAGTATCCTGAACATTTGGAGCCTTTTGTGAATGCCATCCGTAAGGCATATCCCGATATCCGGATTGTAGGCAGTTCGGGACCGGATTCCGAAGGAAAGCAGTTCGACTATCTATGGCCGGAGATGAAACGGCTGAAGGCGGACTTGGTGGATGAACATTTCTATCGTCCGGAAACATGGTTCTTAAGTCAGGGCGCCCGTTACGACAACTATGACCGTAAAGGACCGAAAGTGTTTGCCGGAGAGTATGCTTGCCATGGAAAGGGTAAGAAGTGGAACCACTTCCATGCCGCGCTTCTCGAGGCAGCCTTCATGACGGGATTGGAACGTAATGCCGACGTGGTACACATGGCTACATACGCCCCGCTCTTTGCCCATGTAGAGGGATGGCAATGGAGACCAGATATGATTTGGTTTGACAATCTGAATTCCGTGCGAACGGTGAGTTACTATGTGCAACAGTTGTATGCCCGGTACAAAGGAACCAATATTCTTCCTCTGACTATGGACAAGAAACCGTTGACGGGTGCCGAAGGGCAGAACGGGTTGTTTGCCAGTGCGGTGTACGACAAGAATACGAGTGAAATTATCGTCAAAGTTGCCAATACATCGGATGAGTCCCAATCCTTGAACATCACATTCGACGGGCTGAAGAAGAAAAGTGAAATCACCGGTGGGCGTTGCATCAAGTTAAGTTCCACAGACCCAAATAAGGACAACACGATAGAGCATCCTGCCACCATTGTTCCCCAAGAATCGGTACTGATGGTGCAGGGGAGGACTCTGAATACAGAGATTGGGGCAAATACATTTACGGTGTATATATTGAAGTGTGGGCTATAATGAGGAAACGACATGAATAAGGTTTATAAGTTTGTTATAGGGATGTTTTCTTTTTTGCTGGCAGTTCCTCAAGGACTGTCAGCGCAAGAAGACACTACTTTTGTTGCCGATGGAAATCCTATTGTGAAGTATAAGTTTATCAGTGACCCGGCTGCATGGTGCATGATGGAAAGGTGTATATCTATGGCGGGCACGACGAATGTCCTCCACCGGCAGAGCATTATCTTCTTAATGAATGGTGCGTTTTCTCTTCTTCAGACCTGAAGACATGGACGGAACACCCGTCTCCTTTGAAAGCAAAAGATTTTTCTTGGGCAAAAGGTGAGGCATGGGCAAGCCAGGTCATAGAACGTGATGGCAAGTTTTATTGGTATGTGACTGTGGAGCATAGTACTATTCCCGGTAAGTCCATCGGTGTCGCTGTTTCCGATTCTCCTACCGGGCCTTTTGTGGATGCTCGTGGCTCTGCCTTATCACCAATGACATGACTACTGAGCGCAGCAACAGTTATTGGGATGATATCGATCCGACTGTCTTTATTGATGATGACGGTCAGGCTTATCTGTACTGGGGGAACAGTCAATGTTACTTTGCCAAATTGAAGAAGAACATGATAGAACTGGACGGTCCCATCATTCCGGTGGATTTGCCCCGTTTCACGGAGGCGGCTTGGATTCATAAGCGTGGTGAGTGGTATTATCTATCCTATGCCAGCGAATTTCCCGAGAAGCTTTGCTATGCCATGAGCCGCGACATCACGGGACCTTGGGAGTGCAAAGGATTGCTGAACGAACTGGCTGGTAATTGCAATACCAATCATCAGGCTATCATTGAGTTTAAGGGAAACTGGTATTGTATCTATCATAACGGTGCCATCAATACGGCAGGTGGAAGTTTCCGTCGTTCAATTTGTATAGATCGAATCTATTACAATGAGGATGGTACCATGAAGCGGTTACAGATGACAACAGAAGGAGTGTGGTAGAACGCTTACATCATTGTTGAATAAAAAGAGAGGTTGTGTCAATTCTGACACAACCTCTCTTTTTATCTATTTCAATCTTTCTGACTTATTCTAATCTGCGGGCACCGTCGCTGATGACTACATCATATACTTTCGGGCTTCTGCCGAACTTCTTCTTGAATTCATCTTTTGCTTTTTCGATGAATGTGCTGTACAATTCATCCTTTACCAGATTGATTGTACATCCACCGAATCCACCGCCCATGACACGTGAACCGGTAACTCCACAATCGAATGCAAGGTCATTCAGAAAATCGAGTTCTTCGCAGCTTACTTCATACAACTTACTCATGCCATGATGTGTTTCATACATCTTTTGGCCTACAGTTTCATAATCGCCTTTTTCCAGGGCGTCGCAAACGTCGAGTACACGTTGAATCTCTTCGATGACATATTCTGCACGCATATAGTCTTCTGCGCCGATGTCGGCTTTGGCTTCTTCCAGCATGCCCATGGTAACGTCACGCAGGAATTCTACGTGTGGATGCTTCTTCTGAACAGCGGCAACAGCAGCTTCGCAGCTTTGACGACGTTTGTTGTATGCTGAAGATGCAAGTTCGTGTTTCACTACAGAATCTACAAGAACCAGACGATAGCCTTGCGGGTCGAATGGGAAATACTGATATTCCAGTGAACGGCAATCCAGACGGATGAGGCTTCCTTTCTTTCCGAATACAGAAGCAAATTGGTCCATGATACCACAGTTTACGCCACAATAGTTATGTTCTGTAGATTGTCCCACTTTTGCCAATTCAAATTTGTCTATCTTGTTGTCACCGAACAAGTCGTTCAAAGCATAGGCATAGGTACTTTCCAAAGCTGCTGAAGAGGACATTCCTGCGCCCAGAGGCACATCGCCTGCAAAAGCGGTATTGAAACCTTTTACATCTACACCGCGTTTCATCATTTCCCGGCACACGCCAAAGATATATCTTGCCCAGCTTGCGCGGGGTGCATCTTCTTCATTCAAGCCAAATTCCACATAATCTTTCAGGTCGATGGAATAAGCTTTTACTGTGTTTGTGCCGTTGGGCTTTATTTCTGCAATCATTCCTTTATCGATTGCTCCGGGGAATACAAAACCACCGTTATAGTCTGTATGCTCACCGATAAGGTTGATGCGACCCGGAGAAGCATAAACAGCTCCCGTTGTTCCGTCAAAGTGCTTGATGAAACGGCTTCTTACGTATTCTATATCCATGATATTTATATTTTATAAGGTGAATAAATAAATTACCTATATTTTCTTGTTAATCGACCTTGATGTCCTTATTGACATTTTTGCAGCCTACCAAACCGTAGAACAACAGATAGCCAAGGGCTGCGATGATAACCCAGTAACTCGGCATGAAACCTGCAATGTCGGCCACCAAACCTTGGATAACGGGCAAGATGCCGCCGCCGCATACCAATACCATGAACAGACCGGAAGCGGCTGCCAAATATTTACCCAATCCTTCTACGGCCAGATTAAAGATACCACCCCACATGATGGAAGTACACAGACCTACCAGTACCAGATACATTGCATTGATGGGTACTTCTGCAAATCCGAAAGAGAGACCTCCCGTAGCGCTTTGTTGGAGTACCGGCAGATTGACAAGTGAACCGGTAGATGAGAAGATGGCAAGGAATACCAAAAGTAAGCCTAATGCGGAAGTAAAGGTAAGCATTGCCTTACTGGAGATTTTTGCACCCAATGAAGCGCCGGCCAGACGTCCAATCAGCATGAGGAACCAATATGTACCTACAACAAAACCGGAAATGGTGGAAGAAATACCTGCTCCTCCCTTTTCAATCGGGTCGGTCAAGAACAAGTTCAGAGTACCCGGTACACCAACTTCGACACCTACATATACAAAGATTGCTATAGCTCCCAAAATGAAGTGGCGGAATTTTAAAGCGCCTGACATCAACTTACCGATAGGTTCTGTTGAAGTTGCAGCATTGGGTTCCGGTATGGGCACAATCAAAAGAACGAAGAACGCGATGGCAAATACAGCCATTGCTGTGTACATTACAGGGAATATCTGAGAGATAGTAGCTTTTTCAATGGAACCGGCAATCAGGATACCTACGAACATCGGAGTAATGGTGGCCATTACGGAGTTGAAAGAGCCGCCCACTTGGATAAGCTGGTTTCCTTTGTTACCTTCGCCGCCGAGCTTGTTCAGCATCGGGTTGACTACCGTATTAAGCAAACACATGGAGAAACCGGCGATGAAAGCGCCAATCAAATATACGGCAAAAGCCATATCAGGGCTTGAATGACGGATAAATATTGGATACCTACACCGATAAAGCTACAGCTACTGCTATCAATGCCGTTTTTTTATACCCTACCCGTTGTAATAAGATGCCGCTTGGTATTCCCATCACTGCATATGCAATAAAGTTACCGAAGTTGCCCAACATCCCTAAAGCGTTGGATACTGAAAACTGATTTTTCAGTACGATTCCCATAGGAGCAGCAAGGTTGGTAACAAATGAAATCATACCAAAAAGGAAGATCATCGTGATAATTGCGATGAGTTTACCATTCTGTTTTTGTTGTGTCATGGTTTTGTAAAATTAATAAGTTTATAAATTGGATTAGTTATTTCATTCTTGTACACCAAACTTGTAGATTGTCACTTGCTGGTACTCATCACCCGGTAGCAATACTGCCGACGGAAAATGGGACTTGTTGGGCGTATCGGGAAAACACTGGGCCTCAAAGCAGACTGCACTTCTTGCAGGGAAAGTGGCTCCATGGGCACCTTCAAAGCCTCCGAGCCAGTTTCCAGTGTAGAGCTGGACGCCATTTTCAGTGGTATATACTTCCATAGTTCGTCCGCTGTTGGGCTCTATGCAGGTGGCTGCAAGGCTCAACTCTCCACTTTCAGTCTTGTTCAGTACATAGCAATGGTCATATCCTGCACCATTTACAATTTGTGTATGCTCCTCATCAATTCGTTCGCCAAGAGTATGGGGAGTACGGAAATCCATAGGAGTACCTTCTACCTTCAATATCTCTCCGGTAGGAATGGATACTTCATCGATGGGTACATAAAAATCTGCGTTGATGGTAACGATATTGTTTAAGACTGTAGGAGAGGGATTGGCTATACCGGCAAGATTGAAGAAACCGTGATTGGTCAGATTGACGATGGTGGCTTTATCGGTAGTAGCCCGGTATTCGATGACCAGAGCATTGGTTTCATCCTCCAGGCGATAAGTCATTTCTACTTCGAGATTTCCGGGGAAGCCTCTTCACCGTCAGCGGATGTGTAGTTGAAGATGACTGTTGATGGCTCTGGCTGGACAGCGTCCCATACACGGGTATGAAAACCAGTCGGACCGCCATGCAGTGAGTTGGGACCATTGTTGATTGCCAATTGGTGCTCTTCGCCGTATAAAGTAAACTTTCCTTTGGCTATCCGGTTGCCGTAGCGTCCGATGGTAGTGTTTAGAAAAGGTTCCGGACTGTTGATTACATGTTCAATACTGTCGTGTCCTAATACAACATTGGCATATTTGCCATTTTTGTCGGGTACCATGATGGAAAGTATTGCACAGCCGTAATTAGTAACTGCAACTTCCATTCCCTGCGCATTCTTCAGGATAAACAAATCTGTCTTTTTGTTATTTATATCCTTTTGAAAGTCTTTTTGGTTCAAACCGGACAAATTACTTTCTGTTGGAGTAGTGTTTATCATATCCATGGTATTAATTAAATTTCTTGCAAATAAAAAGAAATTCTTTTGTTCCCCCAAGTAATTGGAAGGAAATGTGGAGAACATTTTAGGAAAGTTTAGCGTTTAACAAATGGAATACAAATTGATATTTTTTGTATGTTTGCCCCCGGAATCTAAAAAAATCACATCATTAACAGAAAGTTCTAATAAAAACAACGAATGTATCCTCTAAAATTTGAGCCTATTCTGAAGCAGACGCTTTGGGGAGGCGACAAGATTATTCCATTCAAACATTTGAATGATACCCTTGCCAATGTAGGCGAGAGTTGGGAAGTGTCGGCAGTAGAAGGTAGTGAGTCTATAGTGGCCAATGGTGCTGACAAAGGATTAACGCTGCCGGATATGGTCAGAAAATATAAGGAAGACCTGGTAGGAGAAGCTAATTATGCACGTTTCGGAAATAAGTTTCCTTTGTTGATAAAGTTTATTGATGCCAAGTTGGACTTGTCGATTCAGGTACACCCGGGTGACGAGTTGGCTAAGAAACGTCATAACAGTTTTGGTAAAAATGAAATGTGGTATGTTATTGCTGCTGACCAGGGTGCCAAGCTGATTTCCGGTTTTGCAGAGCAGATTACTCCGAAAGAATATAAGGAACGAGTGTATAATGGTACGTTTGCGAATGTTCTGCAGACTTGCGCCATTAAACCGGGCGATGTGTTTTATGTGCCTGCAGGTCGGGTACATGGAATCGGTGCGGGAGCTTTTGTAGCGGAAATACAGCAAACGTCGGATATCACTTACCGTATTTTTGATTACAATCGTAAGGATAAGGATGGTAAATCAAGAGAACTGCATACAAGCCAGGCTATTGATGCCATTAATTTTGCAGATGTGCAGGACGATTTTCGTACGGAGTACGAGCAGGTGCAGAATGAACCGGTAGAAATGGTGGCAAGCCCGTATTTCACGACTTCCATCTATGACATGACGGAAGAAATCACTTGTGACTATTCTGAACTGGATTCTTTTGTTATCTTTATTTGTGTGGAGGCTCTTGCCGTATTATTGATAATGAGAAGAATGAAGTTTTCGTACAGGCGGGCGAAACAGTCCTGTTGCCGGCTGCAACCCAAGAAGTGACAATTGTGCCTGAAGGAGCAGTGAAGTTGCTTGAGACGTACGTATAAAAGTGCTTAGACTATATCGGATAAAAAAAGAGGGGATGACTATTGTGGTCATCCCCTCTTTTTATCCGATATTCTATCTCTTTCTTCCAAATATTTTTCTGAATTTCTTCATTACCTTTACTCCCAATACTATACCGTCAAAAACAGCCATACCCGTGTTGAATGCTCTCATCATGGCATTTGCCTTGTTGGTGGCTGGTTCCAGCGGAGCAAAAATCTCTTGTGTAAGCCCGGTCATGATTTCTTTCTGGAGTCGTATTTCTTGTAGCAGCATGGCTTTTTTCTGGGCGATGCTTTCTAAAGTGACGGGAGTGGTATTGGTCGTATTATCCATGAATATTTCGGATTAATTGTTTAAGAATAATTCTGCGATAAGTTTTACTGTCGGATCAATAATGAGCTTTTTGCGGAATAGGACAAGCAGAACGATGAGTAGGATATGGAAGCACGTGATAAGTGCAAAACTCATCATTAGCCCGCCTACCAGCGGAGCTAAGATATAGACCAGCGTAAACGACAGGTGAAACAGAACCACTACGCCGAGTATGACGACCAATAGCACCAATAGAAGCGTAGAAAGCAGTTTGGACAGTTTTTCGGTGACTTCCAGTTTGGTGTATTCTTTCTGTAGCTCCAGGTATTTCTTGAATTCCATGAAGAGCTGCTGCATATTTTCTATACTTTTGTCGTCTGCAAACATAGTGGTTCTGTTTTTTGCCTTATTCCGTTACCTCACCTTTGATTTCCGCAGCAATTTCATCTACCAAGTCTTCCATTTCGCTTCGGTTCAGACGAATCCCTTTCTTACGGAGAATTTCTGCGATTTTGTTACGGGTGTCTTCTCCTTTTTCAGGAGCAAATAAGATACCGAGGGCTGCACCTACTGCGGCACCACCCAAGAAAGCTGCTAAAACATTTAATCCTTTCATACGATATTCCTTTCTTTAGAGGTTTATAATGACAAAACTAACAATAATTTTGGTAAGTTTGTTCGTAGCAGCTGCTTTTTTTGAAATTATCTTTGCATTTTCATTATCCTGCCTTCTCCCTGTCTGCTCCCTACCTGCTCCCTGTCTGCTCCCTGTCTGCTCCCAACGTATGGACACGGAGAAAATACGGAGCAGGTAGGGAGTAGGCGGGGAGAGGCTGTTTTGTGTGCCGGTAATTCTGTTTTCAACAGCTGATTTGCGTGTATGTAAATAAAACAGAAAATACTTACCTTCTTATGCTATAGTCGAACAGAATTGGTTTGCGAAAAAACACGGAGTAATTTACTTCTCCTCCTCTGGGGAGGTTGCTCTCTCTATTCGTTTTTCTTTTCGCAAATCATTTCTGTTTTACTATTAAATTGCGTGTCTGAAAAAAATCAAAGAAGAGAGCGGGGCAACCCTTCTTGGCAATTACCGTGAATGATGCCGGTCAGAACTGTTCCGGTTAACCTGCTTTTTTCTTCTCCAAAAGTCTCCATTCGTGCGGCTCCCGCGATAGATTTTGTTTTCCTTGGTTTTGGCCTTAATTTCTTCAGTCTTGATTTCCTGGGCTTTTAAGCCATCGGCGGTGACAAAAGGGTGTTCTTTTATTACCGGGATGTTTTTCCCTATCAATTTTTGGATATCTTTCAGGTAAGGCAGTTCTTCCGATTCGCAAAAGGAGAGGGCAATACCGTCGTGGCCGGCACGTCCGGTTCGTCCGATACGGTGCACGTATGTTTCCGGAACGTTGGGCAACTCGTAGTTGATGACGTGTGATAGTTGGTCCACGTCGATGCCTCGTGCTGCAATGTCGGTTGCTATCAGTACGCGCAGTTCATGGTTCTTAAAGCCGGTCAGTGCTCGCTGTCGGGCATTCTGCGACTTGTTTCCATGTATGGCTTCGGCTCTTATTCCGGACTTACTAAGGATACGTGCAAGTTTGTCTGCTCCATATTTAGTTCTGGTGAAGATAAGTACGGACTCTATAGCCGGATTCTTCAGCAGATGAATCAGTAAGTCTTTTTTCTCTTTTTTCTCAACGAAATAGACTGATTGGGAGATAGTGTCAACCGTAGACGATGCAGGGGTGACTTCCACTTTTTCGGGGTGCGTCAGCATGGAGTTTGCCAAGGTCTCTATTTCCGGAGGCATTGTGGCCGAAAAGAAGAGTGTCTGCCGTTTTGCGGGCAATAACTTTAATATGCGTCGGATATCATGTATGAATCCCATGTCCAGCATCCGGTCCGCTTCGTCCAATACGAAGAATTCGAGTGCTTTCAGGCTAATGAAACCTTGGTTGACCAGGTCTTGCAGTCGTCCGGGAGTTGCAACCAGTATTTGTACTCCACGTTTCAGTTCATCTGTCTGTGGCTTTTGTCCTACACCGCCGAAGATGACGCATGTCTCAGCCCGGTATACTTACCGTATGCACTGAAGCATTCTCCTATCTGTATGGCCAGCTCGCGGGTCGGCGTCAGAATGAGTGCTTTGATACTTTTGCGGTTATCCGTTTTATATAACTTTTGCAAGATAGGGATGGAAAATGCGGCGGTTTTGCCTGTTCCGGTTTGAGCACATCCTAATAAGTCTTTTCCTTGAAGTAATATAGGGATCGATTTTTCCTGGATTGGGGTAGGGGTGGAATACCCCTCTTCTTGAAGAGCCTTCAATATAGGTTCTATCAAATTCAAATTTTCAAATGTCATGTAATCAATTAAGTGAGCCTCATGCTCTGTTTATATTTGACAAATATACGTCAAGTCTTCCGGGAAATCTCTTTTTATGGAGGGGTTTAATTATATTTAACTAAGAATGCTGAGGTATAATCGCATGTTATGGTGTACTTTTGTTCCATATTTAGATAGTGGCATGGAAAAATGATGAAATCGCATTTAAAATATCTTTGGATTGTATTGGTGGCTTGTACTTTGACTGCTTGCATGAATGGTGGGGGTGACTTGGCCGGTAAGTGCAGTTGCGTCAGTATCAATATGCCGACGGTACATCAGAGAAGGTGGACAGTGTATTTTATAATTTTCAAAAAGGAAGTTTTTCTGCCATATGTTTGTTGAAAGATGGAGGGTTGACTACGTTTTTTGGAAATTATTCTTTGAAAGGTGCTGAAATTTCCATTATTTTGTTGCCTGAAAGTGTTGGCTATAAAAACTATGATACTTATTTCGGGTGGCCGGAAGGAAAGCGTACCTTTAAAGTAGAAGATTTGTCCTACTCTTCATTGCGTTTGGAATATGAGGGTATGAAATCTGTTTTTCGGAAATTTTGAGATAAAGAATAAGAATAGACGATTTTACTAATAAAAACAATAGAAAAGATGAAAAAATTAGCTGCATTGGGAATGGGAGTATGCATAGCTCTGGCATTCTCTTCTTGTAAATCAAGTGAAAGTGCTTATAAGAAAGCATATGAAAAGGCAAAACAGCAGGAATTGGCCGAGCCGCAAACAACTGCTCCTGCTGAAGAGGTGGCTCCAGTGGTTACCGCTCCGGTAGAAGTAAAAGTGGTGGAAAGTGCACCTGCCGGCATGCGCCAGGAGAAGGTGACTGTGGTATCAGGTGGCACCAGCTTGAAAACCTTTAGTGTAGTTTGCGGAGCTTATAGCGTGAAAGCTAATGCGGAAGGTGTGAAGCAGACATTGGTGAATGAAGGTTATACTGCATGGTGGTTTACAACGCAGAAAGAAACCTGTATCGTGTAGTTATCGGTACATTCGATGACAGAGCATCCGCCGAGAATCTGCGCGACTCTTTCAAAGCTAAACATCCTTCGAATGATGACTTTCAGAAGGCATGGTTGCTGTATAGCATCAATTAATAGAATTCTTTTTGGTAATTCATAACAGAGAGGAATACATATGTTTCCTTTCAAGATGAGGCAGTAACTGCGAAGTTACTGCCTTTTTCATGAAAAGCCCCTGATAAACTCATGTTGTCACAGTCTCTTTATTTCCTCTTCCTTCGTGAATATTTCACTCTATTTCTCTGCTCCGGATTGATTTTCCTGATTGTGAAAAGTGCTTATAATATTCTCTCTTTCGTTTAAAAGAAGTTATAAAACAAGAGGTGGAAACTTTTAGACCTGAAAAAGTTTTTTAATTTTGTGCCTTATCTTTGAGAAGAATATAGTATGGAACGACGATATATACTGAATGCGATTGATGCCGCTTTGCAGGCTGGCGAGAAAATTCTTTCCATTTACGATGATCCGGCATCGGATTTTCAGGTAGAAAAAAAAGCGGATAATTCTCCTCTTACTATTGCCGACCGTAAGGCTCATGAAACTATCTGCCGTTTTTTGGCCGATACACCTTTCCCTCTGCTAAGCGAGGAAGGCAAACATTTGCCTTTTTCGGAACGACGGAGTTGGGAAACTTTATGGATTGTAGACCCTTTGGACGGTACGAAGGAGTTCATCAAGAGGAACGGTGAGTTCACAGTGAATATAGCTTTGGTGCATCACTCGGTACCGGTAATGGGAGTCATTTATGTGCCGGTAAAAAAGGAACTCTATTTTGGAGTGCATGATTCGGGTGCTTATAAGCTATCCGGTATTACTGTGCGTGATGGAATGTCGTGGGATGAACTGCTTGCGAAAGCTGTCCAGCTGCCGGAAACAAGCGTGCACGAACGGTTTGTAATTGTGGCTTCCCGTTCGCATCTGACGCCCGAGACAGAAGATTATATCGAGAAAATGAAATGCAGCCATGCGGAAGTTGAGCTTATATCAAGTGGAAGTTCCATCAAGATTTGTTTGGTAGCTGAAGGCAAGGCTGATGTATATCCTCGTTTTGCCCCTACGATGGAATGGGATACGGCGGCTGGGCATGCTATTGCACGGGCTGCCGGAATGGAAATTTATCAGGCGGGGAAGGAAGAACCTTTGCAATATAATAAGGAGGATTTGCTGAATCCGTGGTTTATCGTAGAGTCCAAGCATACCGAAATAAAATAACGACTTTATGACATTTGAGATATTGTTTGTGCTGCTGGCATTGTTGGGCATGGTGATTGCCTTGGTTCTGGATAAAATGCGTCCGGGCATGGTGCTCTTTTCTGTCGTAGTATTGTTCTTGTGTGCAGGTATCCTCACTCCTAAGGAGATGCTGGAAGGGTTCAGTAATAAGGGGATGATTACTGTTGCCATGCTGTTTTTGGTCAGTGAAGGCATCAGGCAGTCGGGTGCCTTGGGGCAAATAATCAAGAAGTTGCTTCCCCAAGGTAAGACTACGGTTTTTAAAGCACAATTCCGTATGTTGCCCACCATTGCCTTTATTTCAGCTTTTCTAAACAATACTCCGGTGGTTGTTATCTTTGCTCCCATTATCAAGCGTTGGGCCGAATCGGTAAAATTGCCTGCTACCAAATTCCTTATACCCCTTTCTTATGTGACGATACTTGGCGGAATCTGCACCTTGATAGGGACGTCGACCAATCTGGTGGTGCATGGTATGATATTGGAAGCCGGATATGAAGGCTTTACTATGTTCGAGTTGGGCAAAGTGGGAATTTTCATTGCGATTGTGGGTATCTTTTATCTGTTTGCTTTTTCTTCAAAACTTTTGCCGGATGTTCGTACGGATGCGGTAAAGCTGGATGAGGAGCCGGAGGAGCATGGAGATTTACATCGGGTGGAAGCTGTACTCGGTGCCCGTTTTCCCGGTATCAACAAGAAACTTGGTGATTTTAACTTCAAGCGGCATTATGGGGCCGAAGTGAAGGAGATTAAGCGTAGCGGTCAGAGCATTGCCGAAAATTTGGAAAATGAATATCTCCGCGAAGGGGATACGCTGGTGGTGATGGCTGATGACTCTTTTGTAAAGACCTGGGGGAATCTTCGGTGTTCGTGTTGCTGGCCAATGGCAAAGATACGGAACCGGTGCCCGGAAAGGGAAAGCGCTGGTTTGCCTTGGCTTTGCTGATATTAATGATAGTAGGTGCAACGGTTGGTGAACTTCCGGTTGTCAAGGAAGCTTTTCCGGAAATCAAGCTGGATATGTTTTTCTTCGTTTCCATTACTACTATCATTATGGCCTGGACAAAGATATTCCCGGCCCGCAAGTATACCAAATATATATCTTGGGATATTCTGATAACGATTGCTTGTGCTTTTGCTATCAGCAAGGCGATGGTGAATTCCGGAGTGGCAGATGTTGTGGCGCGTTTCATTATAGGCATGAGCCATCATTATGGTCCCCACGTGCTACTGGCTGTTATGTTTATCATAACGAACTTGTTTACGGAACTGATCACGAACAATGCGGCCGCGGCACTCGCTTTCCCGTTGGCACTTTCCATCTCTTCACAGATGGGAGTCAGCCCGATGCCTTTCTTCGTTGTAATTTGTATGGCGGCTTCCGCCAGCTTCTCCACTCCTATAGGGTATCAGACAAATTTGATTGTACAAGGTATCGGTAACTATAAGTTCACGGATTTTGTACGCATCGGGTTACCTTTGAATATCATTACTTTCCTGATATCCATTTTCTTGATTCCTTTAATTTGGCCATTTTAAAAAAAGAAGAAATAATAACATATGGAAGAAAACAACCACATATATCCGATATTTGACAGAATGCTGATGCGGAGAGACAAAGAAGACTTGTTGAAGCAGCACAGCGTGATGATTTGGTTTACCGGCTTGAGCGGCTCCGGCAAAAGTACGATAGCCATTGCCTTGGAGCGCGAACTTCATAAAAGAGGATTGCTTTGCCGTATCCTGGATGGTGACAACATCAGCAGTGGCATCAACAATAACCTCGGTTTTACGGAGGCCGACCGTGTGGAGAATATCCGGCGTATAGCCGAAGTTTCCAAACTCTTTCTTGATACGGGTGTTATAACAATCGCGGCTTTTATCAGTCCTAATAACGATATTCGTGAAATGGCGGCTGATATTATCGGACAAGACGATTTTCTGGAAGTTTATGTCAGTACCCCGCTTGAAGAGTGTGAGCGCCGTGACGTGAAGGGACTTTATGCCAAGCACGTAAGGGCGAAATCAAGAATTTCACAGGTATTTCCGCGCCTTTTGAGGAACCGGCTCATCCGGCTCTGACGTTGGACACTTCTGTTCTCAGCCTGGAAGAATCGGTAAATAAACTGTTGGAAATCATTTTACCAAGAATTCAGAAGAAATAAGATATAATGAAAGAAGAATATAAATTGAGCCATTTGAAGGAACTCGAAGCAGAGTCCATTCATATTATCCGTGAAGTGGCAGCGGAGTTTGAAAATCCGGTGATGCTGTATAGTATCGGCAAGGATTCTTCGGTTATGGTGCGCTTGGCCGAAAAGGCGTTTGCTCCCGGCAAAGTGCCGTTCCCGTTGATGCACATCGATTCCAAGTGGAAGTTTAAGGAGATGATACAGTTCCGTGACGAGTATGCCAGGAAGTATGGTTGGAACCTGATAGTGGAAAGCAATATGGAAGCTTTCAATGCGGGTGTCGGACCTTTTACGCATGGCAGCAAGGTGCATACGGACTTGATGAAGACGCAGGCTTTGCTCCACGCATTGGATAAGTATAAGTTTGATGCGGCATTCGGTGGCGCTCGCCGCGACGAGGAGAAGTCACGCGCCAAAGAGCGTATTTTCTCCTTCCGTGACAAGTTCCATCAATGGGACCCTAAAAATCAGCGCCCCGAATTGTGGGATATTTATAATGCCCGCGTACATAAGGGAGAGAGTATCCGCGTATTTCCGTTAAGTAATTGGACGGAGCTGGACATCTGGCAATATATACGTTTGGAAAACATTCCTATTGTGCCGTTGTATTTTGCCAAGGAACGTCCTTGTGTGGAGATTGACGGAAATCTGATAATGGCGGATGACGACCGCTTGCCGGAACAGTACCGCGACCGGATAAAGATGCGTATGGTGCGTTTCCGTACGCTGGGTTGCTGGCCGTTGACCGGTGCTGTGGAAAGCGATGCCGATACCATCGAGAAGATTGTCGAGGAAATGATGACCACCACCAAGAGTGAACGGACGACCCGTGTCATTGACTTCGACCAAGACGCAAGCATGGAGCAGAAGAAGCGCGAGGGATACTTTTAAATTGACAATTGATAATTGACAATTGATAATTATGGGGAAAGATAATCTCATAATGGATAGATCGTTTGCTTTTGCAATACGGATTGTTAAACTTTACAAGTTGTTGTGTGAGCATAGAAAGGAGTTTGTCCTTTCTAAGCAAATATTGAGAAGCGGGACAGCTATAGGTGCTTTGATTAAGGAAAGTGAACATGCTCAGTCAAAAGCTGATTTTATCAATAAATTGAGTATTGCTCTAAAAGAAGCAAATGAAACAGAATATTGGCTGATGCTATTGAAAGAATCTGATTATCTCTCAGCGGATGAATATAATTCCATGATAGAAGATTGTAGGGAACTGTTGAGGCTTCTTATTTCGATTATAAAAAAAATGAAAGAAAATAAAGTATGAAAGATATGTGTAAGGACGAATTGTCAATTATCAATTGTCAATTGTCAATTTCGGAGTTCCTCCGAAAGGATGAGCAGAAAGACTTGTTGCGCTTACTGACTGCCGGTTCTGTGGATGACGGAAAATCCACATTGATAGGCCGTCTGTTGTTCGACAGCAAGAAACTGTATGAGGACCAGCTGGACGCACTGGAACGCGACAGCAAGCGCATGGGAAATGCCGGCGACCACATTGACTATGCCCTTCTGCTGGACGGCTTGAAGGCAGAGCGCGAACAAGGCATCACCATTGACGTGGCATACCGCTACTTCTCGACCAACAACCGTAAGTTTATCATTGCCGACACTCCGGGACACGAGCAATACACACGCAACATGATTACCGGGGGCTCTACGGCTAACTTGGCGATTATTCTGGTGGATGCACGTATGGGTGTCATTACGCAGACGCGCCGGCATACTTTCCTGGTGTCGTTGCTTGGTATCAAGCATGTGGTGCTTGCTGTCAATAAGATGGACCTCGTGGATTTCTCCGAAGAACGTTTTAATGAGATAGTCGATGAATATCGGAAGTTTATAGCTCCATTGGGTATTCCTGACGTAAACTGCATTCCGCTGTCAGCTTTGGATGGCGACAATGTGGTGGAGAAATCGGAACGTACTCCTTGGTATGAGGGTATTTCACTTCTTGACTTTCTGGAGACGGTACATATTGACAACGACCATAATTTGAAGGATTTTCGTTTCCCGGTTCAATACGTCTTGCGCCCCAATCTCGATTTCCGTGGTTTTTGCGGTAAGGTGGCTTCGGGGATTATTCGTAAGGGAGATGAAGTGATGGCATTGCCTTCCGGTAAGAAGTCGCATATCAAGAGTATAGTTACATACGACGGCGAATTGGATTACGCCTTTCCGCCCCAGTCCGTCACCCTGACTCTGGAGGACGAAATAGATGTGTCGAGAGGGGAAATGCTGGTACATCCGGATAACCTGCCCGTCATGGACCGCAATTTTGAAACGATGTTGGTTTGGATGGATGAAGAGCCGATGGATATCAACAAATCATTCTTCATCAAACAGACCACCAATATAAGCCGCACCCGCATCGACAGCATTAAGTATAAAGTGGATGTCAATACGATGGAGCATCTTTCCATTGACAACGGAAAGTTGAGCAAGGAAACATTGCCGATGCAGCTCAACCAGATTGCGCGTGTGGTGCTGACTACTGCCAAAGAGCTTTTCTTTGACCCTTATCAGAAGAATAAGGCTACCGGTTCGTTTATCCTGATAGACCCGATAACCAACAATACCAGTGCTGTAGGTATGATTATCGATAGGGTGGAGGATAAGGATATGCACTTGGCTGAGGACTTGCCTATACTGAATTTGCCTAAGCTGGGTATAGCTCCCGAACATTACGAAGCTATAGAAAAGGCTGTGAAGGAGTTGGAGCGCCAAGGCATTGCAGTGGTTGTGGAAAAAGAATGAACAGCTTTTTGATAGAGTGGGAGAGAAACTGTAATATATTAATATATAGACTATAATGGGATTATTAGAATTCAACAAGCTTCCTATAAACACATTGGTAGGTGCAGATTGGAAAACATTCAAGGATATAACGGGCGGTCGTGACATCGGTGCTGCCTACAAAGGCAAGTATCGGCTGACAAAAGCCGTCTGCCGCCTGCTGTCCACTTTGGCTCCTCTGCAGGACAGACGCTATGAAAAGCTTCTGGCAGATAAGCCCCTGGAGCATGATCCGGTATTCATTTTGGGACACTGGCGTAGCGGGACTACGTTTGTACATAATGTTTTCTCCTGCGACAAGCATTTCGGCTACAACACGACATACCAGACAGTATTTCCGCATCTTATGATGTGGGGGCAGCCTTTCTTTAAGAAGAACATGAGTTGGTTGATGCCGGACAAACGCCCCACGGACAATATGGAGCTTGCCGTTGACCTTCCGCAAGAAGAGGAGTTTGCTTTGGCAAATATGATGCCCTACACCTATTATAATTTCTGGTTCCTACCCGAATATCAGCAAGAGTATGCCGATAAATACCTGCTGTTTGATGACATCACAGAAGAAGAACTGAAAGTGTTTGAGGAGACTTTTGTCAAACTGATAAAGATTTCTCTTTGGAATACGAACGGAACCCAGTTTCTTAGTAAGAATCCGCCCCATACGGGACGTGTGAGAGAGCTTGTCAAGATGTTCCCCAATGCTAAGTTTATCTATCTGATGCGTAATCCTTATACTGTGTTTGAAAGCACACGTAGTTTCTTTACCAACACCATTCAGCCGTTGAAGCTGCAGGATATCAGTAATGAGGAGCTTGAGAAGAATATTTTGTCCATTTATGCCAAACTGTATCATAAGTACGAAGCGGACAAGGCATGCATTCCTGAAGGAAACTTGATAGAGGTGAAGTTTGAAGACTTCGAAGCGGATGCAATGGGAATGACTGAACATATCTACAAGGCTTTGTCCATTCCGGGTTTTGTGGAGGCGCGTGCCGATATTGAGAAGTATGTAGGTGGAAAAAAGGGATATAAGAAGAATAAATACAAGTATGATGAGCGTACAGTGCAGTTGGTCCAGGATAACTGGAATTTTGCGCTGGAACAGTGGAAGTACAATTTATAATGATAGCCAATTATTAATGAAAGAAATGATTCAAAAGAAAGTTCGTATGTTGGGAGTGCTGTCTGCCATGCTCTGTTGTGGAGCTGTTTCTGCGCAGCAGCACGAGGTAGAGATGATTCCTTTCGGAAATATGGATCAATGGATTGACCGCCAAATCAAGGAATCAGGTATTATTGGCGGTGCCACGAAGAATGTGTATGCCATCGGGCCTACTGCTACTATCACCGAAACCAAAGCATACAAGAATATGGGAGGTTCGCCGTGGGCGACATCCAATGTGATGGCACGCGTGGCCGGTATCACGAAAACCAATACTTCTGTTTTCCCGGAAAAGAGAGGGGATGGTTTCTGCGCCCGCATGGACACCCGCATGGAGAGTGTGAAAGTTTTTGGAATAGTGGATATAACCGTTTTGGCTGCCGGTTCCATCTTCCTGGGTGAGGTGCACGAACCTATCAAGGGGACCAAGAATCCGCAGAAAATGCTGAATTCCGGCATACCGTTCACCAAGAAACCTATCGCCATACAGTTTGATTATAAAGTAAAGATGTCCGACCGCGAGAAGCGTATCCGTGCAACGGGCTTCAGCCGTATCACCGATGTGGAAGGAAAGGACTTCCCGGAAGTGAATCTGTTTCTGCAAAAGCGTTGGGAGGATGAGAAGGGGAACATCTATGCCAAGCGCGTAGGACGATGGTCGTAAGATATTATACTACTGCCGATTGGCATAATAATGCCACTTATTCCATCATGTACGGTGATATTACCGGTGATCCTGCATACAAGGCCCACATGATGCGTCTTCAGGTTGAAGAACGCTATGCAGTTAATAGCAAAGGAGAAAGTGTACCCGTGAAGGAGGTTGCCTGGGGTACGGAGGACGATGTGCCCACTCATTTGCTGTTGCAATTCACCTCCAGCCATGGTGGCGCTTATATAGGTTCTCCTGGCAATTCACTATGGATTGACAATGTAAAACTGGTCTATTGAGATTACTCCAAGATGTAGTATGATTTTGAGTGTGAATGAAGATTTATTTTTGGATATAAAAACAATATAATTATAGTAAGCGCATAAAAAATAGATTGTATTCTTCAGGCTATAAAATGACTTCATGCTAATATTTTGAGCATTTGTTAAGGGAGTTAAGAGTAAAAGCTGCATTATTTCATTTTTTACTCAAAAAATCTTTGGTATTATTAAAAATGTGTCTATTTTTGCATCAAGTTTTTGTGTCGTGTGGATACAAAAAAAGGTTAAAAATGATGAGGTGTAAAAACTCTAACATAAGAAAGTACCTAAATACTAAAACAATAGCACAATGTGCAGCGTTCTTTTTGTTCTGTTTGCTTCCTTTAAAAGGATTTAGCCAGGCGGGAGAAAAAACTGTAGATGCTTTGGTCAAGATGGGATTTGAAAATGTTGGATGGACGGAAGATGACAAGGAACGTGTTTATGTATTGCAGAACTCTGCATATCGCTTGCAGGGTGTCGGTATAAGTAAAGCGGTAGATATTATCCAAAAGATGGGTTTACCGGACGAAAAATCTTGTCGGATAATAGTCCTGGATAATAATGTACCTCAGATTTCGCTTTATTATCACCTTGTAAAAGGTGATTCCCTTTCCCGGGCCGAACGTGGCGATTGGAATGTTAGTTATGAATTGGATGATGCTTGGGGAAAAGCGCGGAAGATAAAGTTGAAAAATCGTTCTTTGTTTAAGGTTGATGTGCTGGTATATCCGCAGTTGGCATTGCGTAATTTGATACTTACGCAAATCTATCAAGTGCTGTTTGATTTGAGCCCGGCGGTGGAAGTGTCGCTTTGGAAAGGTATGAAACTGACTGCGCAGATGAAGATTCCGGTCTACAATGATGGATATGGAAGCTATGAAGATAAAATTCATCCGGGGCATCTGACGGTTTCTCAGCGTTTCCGTTTGCCATACAATGTGTTTGGCAAGGTGACAGTGGGCTATTTCAATGCCGACCGTTATGGAGTGGATGCAGAATTTTTCCATCCGTTTCCTGATGAAAGGTTTTCGGTGATGGCTCGTGTGGGGTGCACAGGAATAGGCTATTGGGATGGTTTCACATTGCACTATGACACGGATATGACGCTGACTTGGACATTGGGAGGCGGCTTTTACTGGCCTCGCTATAATACACTGTTCAGCTTGAAAGCCGAACAGTATTTGAAGGAGGACCGGGGAGTGAAATTTGAAATGATTCGTCATTTCCGTTATTGCTCTATCGGCTTTTATGCCATGAAAGCAAAATATGCTAAGGCCAATGGAGGATTTCGTTTTCAAGTGGCGTTGCCGCCTTATAAATACAAACGGTATAAGAAATGGCCGCGCATAAATACTTCTGCCAATATGGGGCTTGTCTATAATGCCGGTAATGAACGGTATTATTACAAGGAGTATAAGGCAGAAGCCAGTGACAATATAATGGAGAAGAATAGTTTTAACCCATATTTTATAAAGTCAGAATTGTTAAATTTTTAATTTATTATTGAGATGAAAAAGATTAAATTCTTTAACGGCATTGGTGGTATGTGTGCTTTTGCCGTAGTCGCTTTAGTAGGCTCTCTTCTTTTCACATCTTGTGAAAAGGAAGACTTAAATGCGACGTTTACAACGGAACCGGCAAAAGCAACTATTAATGTGAATGTTGTGGAATTCCCCAGCGGAACAGCCTTGTCTGGTGTTGCTATTGCTGCTGATAAAGGTGAAGTAAGCGGAATGACAGTTACGCTTAAAGCGGGTGCTGACAACAGTATCGCTGCTCAGGATGTAGTTATCAGTGCAACCGCTCCAGCAGGTTATGAAGCTATCCAGTCTGTTACAGTTCATGTTAACGCATTGAAAGCTGGTGGTGTGGCTACATATAATGCTACTTTGGTGGCAGTGAAAACTGCAACTCCGGAAGACCCTGATCAAGTGGTGATTACTTCTGAAGTAAAAAATAGTGTGGTTATTAAAGAGATGGAGAATTTTACCCATACTCATGCTGGGTATAATTGGTTGGAGAATGCGAATGATTATATGTTGGTTACCAAGATACATTATAAATCATATAACGAACAGACTGCTGCTCCTGAAGGTGAAGTGAAGGATGTTGATGTTACTGGTTTTGTTGAAGGTCTGAAGTATAACAATACTACACCGGCTGAACTGGAAATCAAAATTTCTGCATGGAGTATCTATCGTGCTTGGTCTGAGGCTTACCAGACAAATACTACTTACACTATTTCTTATAAAAACAGTGGAGAAGTTTTGGGTGTCATCAAGGCTGAAGGTCTGAATGGTGGTGGTGCTCAGTATGAAGAGATGGCTCACCCTAGTCACTCACACGCTTATCAGCACGGTCACGGACATGGTGCAGAAAATGCAGGTGGTGGTATCATAATTGCCGATTAATGGAGTAAGTAAGTGTATTAAAGAACGAATTATAAAAATATAAAGAAATGAAAGCTAAATTCTTAACCTTGTCCATCTTATTGGCTGGTTCTTGTGTATTTGCTAATGCGCAAGAAAAGAAGAACTATTATACGAAGAAAGCTTCTGATAACATCTTTGTAGGTGTTGGTGTTGGTGGAATGTCTGTATTGAATGGCGGACTGAACACTCCGACTATGAACTTCAACCTCCAGGTAGGTAAGTATATTACTCCGACTTGGGGAGTACGTGGTGAAGTTAGCGGTTTGTGGCAGAGCTTGACAACCAAGATAATTCATATTTCGTGACTTCTACAAATGAATATCACAAATATTGCAAGAAGTTCGGTGAAATCAATCTGGACGCAATGCTGAATCTGACAACTTTGTTTGGAGGTTATAATCCTAATCGTGTAGTTGACTTCTATTTATTTGGCGGTCCTACAATGAATTTGTCTTCAAAAGGAACTGAATTCACAGGCGCTACTACTGGCGATAACTATCAGGTACTGCAGGATAATGATGACCTGAAGGCTCGTTTCGGTGCTACTGCCGGTTTGGGTTTGGGCTTCAATTTGAACCAGAAGTTGGCTTTGAACGTAGAAGGCCGTTTGGGCGTTACTCCTTCTATCTTCGGTGATGCAAGTGACTGCCGTAAGGCTGAAGCTACTGCCCGTGTGAATGTAGGTTTGACTTACACATTCGGTGGCAAGAAGTTTGTGAAAGCTTCCAATATCGACGAAGATGCTGTGAATGCAGAAATCAACAGATACAGAAGCGAATTGGCTCAGGCTCAGGCTGACCTGGCTAACTGCAAGAACTCTTTGGCTAACATGAAGCCGGAAGTGAAAGAAGTTACCAAGGAAATCCAAGTTGCTGGTCCGCGTGCAATCTTCTTCAAGATTGGTAGCGCTCGTTTGGATGACTACGGTAAGGTTAACATCCAGTTGGCTGCCAAGATTCTGAAGGCTAACCCGGATAAGAAGTACAAGGTAGCAGGTTACTGTGACAAGGCTACAGGTAGCGCTTCCTGGAACCAGAAACTTTCTGAAAAACGTGCCCAGGTTGTTTACGATGCTTTGGTTGCTGAAGGCGTAAGCAAAGACCAGCTCGAGCTCGTTGGCTTCGGTGGTACAGAGAACATGTTCGGAAAGAACTTCTTGAACCGCGTAGTTATTCTTGAATAATCCTTTTTGTCTTAAATAGAGACTCTAGAGAAGGCGTCTGAATATCAGACGCCTTCTTTTTGATGATTCTATAGTAGGAATCCCTTGATTGAAGTTGTCTGTAATAATGAAATATAAGCTATATCTGTTTGTTCTGTTTTGCTGTGTGTCGTTTCCAATTGCTGCCCAGCTTACGTATGGTACGACGGGGCTGTTGCATGCGCCATCTGCTGAAATGCAGCGTGACAAAACCCTTATGATTGGCGGAAACTTCCTGAACAAGGAACTGACTCCTCCTACTTGGTATTATCATACATACAATTATTTTCTGAACGTGACGATATTCCCGTGGATGGAGGTTGCCTATACATGTACGCTTTTCAAAGCGGAAGCACTAGGCTTGAAGCCATACGGATATAGCGGCTTTACAAATCAGGACAGGTACTTCTCGCTTCGGTTAAGGGCTTTGAAAGAAGGGCAGTTTTGGAAATACATGCCAGCTGTAGTGATTGGGACTTCCGACCCTTTTACTTCAACAAACAGTGAACTGGCTCCGACGGAAGGGAATGGTTATTACAGCCGTTTCTATATTGCTGCTACCAAACATATTCCTCTTGGAAAAGAAGAAATCGGAGTACACCTTTCTTATCTTTATAATAAGCGTAGAGACTATAAGTTGAATGGAGTGGCTGCCGGTATTACTTATAACCCATCTTTTCATCCCCAATTGAGGATGATAGCGGAGTATGATTCCAAAGACTTTGCTCTGGGAGCCACTTATCTGCTTTTTAAGCATTTGCATGTGCAGGTGGAAATGCAGAGGATGAAATATTTCAGTGGAGGGTTGACATACAAAATTCATTTGAAATGATGTCGGCTTTTTTATAACATTTTCAGAGTATCTCCAATCAGATAACAAGAAAGCCTCCCGATATTTTTATTGTATACCGGGAGGCTTCTTTATGTACCATATTATCAGTCAAACAGACTTTTGAATTTCTTGAATATCTTCTCCTTAATCGAAGTGTTCGGCTTGAAGTTGTCCGATGTTTCCATTTCCTCCAGCGCCTTCTTCTCATCCTTGCTCAGTGTTTCGGGCACGTATACGCTGACATTTACCAGCAAGTCTCCCGTGCCGTATCCGTTTACGTTCGGCAAACCTTTGCCACGCAGGCGGAGTACTTTTCCCGGTTGCGTACCTGAGTCAATTTTTACTTTCACCTTTCCGTCAATCGTGGGAATTTCTACCGCACCACCCAAGGCTGCTGTCGGGAAGCTGAGGAGCAGGTTGTAAATCAAGTCGTTTTCATCGCGTATCAAGTTCGGGTCTTGCTCTTCCTCTACAAGAATCAGCAGGTCTCCCGGCACGCCGTTGTGCTTGCCAGCGTTTCCTTTTCCTCCCATAGAGAGTTGCATACCTTCTGCAACGCCTTTCGGGATTTTTACGGTTACTACTTCTTCACCGTATACAATACCTTCACCGGCACACTCCTTACACTTGTTCTTGATGATTTTGCCCTCACCGCCACACGTCGGGCAGGTGGCTCTTGTTTGCATGGTGCCGAGTATGGTCTGCTGGTTACGGATTACTGTACCGCTGCCGTTACAAGTCGGACAAGTCTCTGAACCACCGTCGCCTTCGGCTCCAGTGCCATGACAGTGGGTACAAGGTACGTATTTCTTCAGTTTGAATTTCTTTTCCACACCGGTAGAGATTTCCTTGAGGTTCAGTTTCACCTTGACACGCAGGTCCGAACCACGGTAACGGCGTTGTTGTTGTGCTCCACCGCCTCCGCCGAAACCTCCAAAACCGCCGAAACCTCCACTGTGTCCGCCAAAGATATCACCGAACATGGAGAAGATGTCGTCCATGGACATACCTCCGCTGAAACCGCCGAACGGACCGCCATTACCGGCAGCGCCACCCAGTCCGGCATGACCGAACTGATCGTAGCGGGCACGCTTGTCCGGATTGCTTAGTACGTCGTATGCTTCTGCCGCTTCCTTGAATTTCTCTTCGGCTGTTTTGTCGCCCGGATTCTTGTCCGGATGATATTGGATGGCTTTCTTGCGATAGGCTTTCTTTATTTCTTCTACCGTTGCTGTCTTTTCGACTTCCAATACTTCGTAGTAATCTCTTTTTTCCATACAGTTTTATGTTATTCTCCGACTACCACTTTGGCATGACGGATCACTTTGTCGTTTAGGATGTAACCGGTTTGTACGCAGTCCAGAATTTTGCCTTTCAGTGCTTCATTGGGTGCCGGAATCACGGCGATGGCTTCGTGATAGTCTGTATCGAGCGGTTGTTCCTTTGTCTCTATTACCTTAACGCCGTTTTGTCCCAGTACAGACATGAACTTGTTGTAGATAAGTTCCACACCTTCTTTTACGGCAGCTACATCGGTAGCTGTCTCCATGTTTTTGAGGGCGCGTTCAAAGTCATCCACAATGGGTAGGATACTGCTGATACTCTTTTCACCACCGTTCAGGATGAGTTCTGCCTTCTCCTTCATGGTACGTTTGCGGTAATTGTCAAACTCGGCAGACAAGCGCAGATATTTGTCTTTCTGCTCTTCAATCTGTTCATTTGCCTTTTCCAGTTCCTGGGCAAGCTTTTCTTCTTCTGTCAGGGGAGCTTCGTTTTCTTGTGAAGCTTCTTGTCCTACGGTTTCTTCGTCACATTCGTTAGGAGCAGCCTGAGTTTTCAGCTCTTCTTCCTGGTTGTTTTCTTTTTCTTTCGGATTCATATTGTTATGCTTATTATTCTTGTAAAATGATTTTGCTTTCATTGCTGTTAAGGGTTTAAGTTAATACGATATCAGTGCCCCAGCAAAAACTTTGCCAAAACGGATGTTTTTGCCGAAAACGCAGCAAAGGTAATACTTTTATGCCAGATTGACAGCGCTTCTTTGTGTCTATTCATGGAAAAATAACTATCTTTGAATAAGATAGGCGGCATCTCAGCAAAACTTTTTCATGCAAGCATGAAAGTTTTACGTTCAATTTGCACTATCTTTGCACTCGCAATTCGCAGACTAATAGGTATTAAATAGTAAATTGTAAATAAATAAATTGTAAATATAAAGATGATTACAGTCTCTAATGTCTCAGTACAGTTTGGTAAAAGAGTGTTGTTCAATGACGTAAACCTGAAGTTTACAAGTGGTAACTGTTATGGTATCATCGGTGCCAACGGCGCCGGAAAATCTACTTTCCTGAAAACGATTTCCGGGGAACTGGAACCTACGACGGGCTCCATCATGCTGGCTCCGGGAGAGCGTCTTTCCGTTTTGAGCCAGGACCACTTCAAGTGGGATGCTTTTACGGTGATGGACACGGTGATGATGGGACACACGGTGTTGTGGGACATCATGAAGCAGCGTGAAGTGCTGTATGCCAAAGAGGATTTTACAGACGAGGATGGACTGAAGGTTTCCGAATTGGAAGAGAAATTTGCCGAGCTGGACGGCTGGAATGCCGAAAGCGATGCTGCCGCCTTGCTGAGTGGCTTGGGTATCAAGGAAGACAAGCATTATCTGTTGATGGGTGAGTTGAACAACAAGGAAAAGGTGCGTGTCATGTTGGCGCAAGCTCTCTATGGAAATCCAGATAACTTGCTGCTGGACGAGCCGACAATGACTTGGATATGGAGACCGTGACTTGGCTGGAAGATTACTTGTCAAACTTTGAGCATACAGTGCTGGTGGTGAGCCACGACCGTCACTTCCTCGACTCCGTTTGTACGCATACGGTGGACATCGACTACGGAAAGATTAACCTCTTTGCCGGTAACTATAGCTTCTGGTACGAGTCCAGCCAGCTGGCGCTCCGTCAGCAGCAGAACCAGAAGGCAAAGGCCGAGGAGAAGAAGAAAGAGCTGGAAGAGTTCATCCGCCGGTTCAGTGCCAATGTGGCAAAGAGCAAGCAGACTACCAGCCGCAAGAAGATGTTGGAGAAGCTGAATGTAGAAGAAATCAAGCCGTCATCCCGTAAGTATCCGGGTATCATCTTTACGCCCGAACGCGAACCGGGTAATCAGATTCTGGAAGTTTCCGGTTTGACGAAGACGCTGGAAGATGGCACGGTGTTGTTTCGCGACGTCAACTTCAACGTAGAGAAGGGAGACAAGATTGTATTCCTTTCGCACGACCCGCGTGCCATGACCGCTCTGTTCGAGATAATCAACGAGAATATGAAACCGGATGCGGGTACTTTCAACTGGGGTGTGACTATCACCACCGCTTACCTGCCGCTGGACAATACTTCATTCTTTAATACAGACCTGAATCTGGTGGACTGGTTGAGCCAGTTCGGTGAAGGCAATGAAGTATACATGAAGAGCTTCCTGGGACGTATGCTTTTCTCCGGCGAGGAGGTGCTGAAGAAAGCAAGCGTATTGTCGGGAGGTGAGAAGATGCGTTGCATGATTGCACGTATGCAGCTGCGCAATGCCAATTGCTTGATTCTGGATACACCTACCAATCACCTCGACTTGGAGTCTATCCAGGCATTCAACAATAACTTGAAGACCTATAAGGGCAATATCCTTTTCTCATCCCACGACCACGAGTTCATTCAGACGGTTGCCAACCGTATCATCGAGTTGACTCCGAACGGCATCATCGACAAGATGATGGAATATGATGAGTACATCACTTCAGACCACATCAAGGAGCTGAAAGCACGGATGTACGGAGCTTAAAAGGTAGATGTTCTTGACAAATAATAATCCCTTCCCGAGGCTTCCGGACGTTTTACTAAAACTTTTCTGACGATTTACTAAATCGTTCCCGGAGATTTAGTAAATCGTCGGACAAGATTTACTAAAACAGTAATCCCCCTCTCAGAACTACTTCTGGAGGGGGATTTCTGTTTTTTCTTGATACGTTGAAAAAAGTGTACAATCCTACTGCTTGTCCTTATAGACGATGATGCCTTTGCTGTCTCCGAAAAGGTTGTCTCCCAGCGTGGTAATCTTGTTGCCCGTGGCAAGCACATGGCGCAGGTTGTCGCATCCTATAAAAGCTCCGTACTCAATGGCGGTTACACTGGCAGGAAGCACCAGCGTGCCGCACAAACGACCGCAGCCGCTGAATGCACGCTGTCCGATGCTTTTAAGCTTGCGGGAGTCGTACGTTCAGCAGATACTTCTTTTGGGTGAAGGTGTAGTCGGGGATGGCAGTGGCATCACTGTTGGTCATGTCGATGGAAACCAGATTGGGCATATAGTCGCGTATCAGGGTGAAGTCGGCTTCGTCCATTTTGCCTTCAACGGTCAGGAAGTTGACGTCTTTGGGCTGAAATCCGGCTCTTAACAGTTCGCTGGCAAGGCTGCTCATTTTGCCAATCTGCACATTTACTGTCAGTGGCTCTCCTTCGATGAACGCAAAGGTCTCCCATTTCTTTTTGATACGATAGGAGTCACTGCATCCCAATGGAACGAATATGGCTGTAACGCTATCGGCCAATGCTTCGGACAACAGGTTGGGAGCCGTTTTCTTCCGTATCTGGCATATCTTGAGATTTTTGCATCCTTTAAAGGCAGCATCTTCGATGTTCTTGGTCTTGTCGGAAAGGATAATCCTGGTCAGCGTTTCCTTACCTACAAATGTGCTGTCGTCCATTTGCTTGCAGAAGGCATATGCCGGAATGCAATTGGCAGGATATACATAAAAACGGTTTGGATACGTCCCGTTCTTGCCTGCATACATGCTGATGGAGGCATTTGAGATGTCCAGCAGTTGCAGGTTTTTGAATTCATCCCGTAGATGCCTGAAATCTACGGCATTCAGCCTGCCCTGCAGGGTCAGTTGAGTGATTTCATTGGCTTCCGCTTCTGTCATCAGTTCCACCAGGGTACCGGGTTTGGCTACGTAGTATTTTTTGATTTTTGTGCCGAGGCATTCAGCATTAACGCCAGTCCGGCAACGGCTAAAAGTATTTTTCTTAGTTTCATGTTTGTCGATTCCAGATTGATTTTTCAAATATAAGAAGAAACCGGCAGGAATACATGAAGTTTTTTCTTTTTATTATTATTTTTGTCGGATATTAATCAAAATGAGATACAAATGGAGACGGAAGAAACTGTGAAGGAAGAGTGTGTTGCTGTGAGTAAAGCAAAACGTATTTGGCTGGCATTCGTTGATATAGTACTGTTTACTGTACTTTTTATGATTTTTCTGTTTTTGTTTGCCATACCTTTTGCGATTGCTTTTCCGGAATTAAAAACGGAGGTGAGTGAAACAAATATCTATTTTTTGATACTGAATGAAGTCTTGATGTTGGCCAGTGGACTTGTTGCCGCTTGTATGGTGCTGGGCTTCAGGAAGCTTCCTTTTTCGGGCTTGGGCTTGTCTTTGAAGGGATGGGCAGAAGCCTGCTGAACGGGGCTTTGTTTGTCGTGTTCTTGTATGCAGTTGGTTTTGGCTTGTCTTTATTGTTGGGGGCTGTGGAAGTGGCAGGGGTCTTGTTTTCTCCCATTTCGTTGTTGGCAAGTCTTTTGCTTTATTTTTTAGTGGCAGTTACGGAAGAAGTTATTGGACGCGGTTTCATTTTAGGGCGTATGCTGGATAGAGGCATCAATAGGTTTGTGGCATTGCTTATCTCTGCGGTGTTGTTTTCGTTGATGCATCTTTTCAATCCCAGCTTTGCCTTTGTCCCGTTTTTGAATATCATGCTGGCGGGTTGTTTCTTGGGAGCTTCCTATATATACACGCGCAACCTCTGTTTCCCCATTGCCTTGCATTGGTTCTGGAACTGGATTCAAGGTTCTGTTTTGGGATATAAAGTCAGTGGAAACGAATTCAGCAATGAGAATCTGCTGATTCTTCACTTTCCGGAAGAAAATCTGATAAATGGAGGAACTTTCGGGTTCGAAGGCTCCATTCTGTGTTCACTACTTTTAGTGCTTGGTACAGTAATTATCTTAAGACACTATTATAAGGGATTAGGGATTAAGGATTAATACGGAAACCATTAATCCCTAATCCTTAATCCTTAATCCTTAATCCTTAATCCTTAATCCTTAATCCTTAATTCTGTTCCACTCCTTTCATTGTCAGCTGTATGCGTTTCCGGTCCATATCTATGCTGAGTACCTTTACGCGTATATGTTGGTGAATGGACACCACTTCATTGGGGTCTGATATGAACCGGTCGGCAAGTTGGGAGAGGTGTACCAGTCCGTTTTCCTTGATGCCTATATCGACAAATGCGCCGAAGTTGGTGATGTTTCCTACAATGCCGGGCAGTTCCATGCCTTCGCGCAGGTCGTTGATGGTGCGCACGTTCTTGTCGAATTCAAATATCTTTATCGGTCCGCGCGGGTCACGTCCGGGCTTGTCCAGCTCTTGCAGGATGTCTTTCAGTGTCGGCATGCCCACGGTGGGGGAGAGGTAGCGTTCCGGACTAATCTTCAGACGCAGCTCCCGGCTGGCTATCAGCTCGGCTACGCTGCAACCCAAGTCCTTTGCCATCTGTTCTACGATGCAATAGCTTTCCGGGTGCACGGCAGTGTTGTCCAGCGGGTTCTTTGCCTGCGGAATACGTAGGAAGCCGGCACATTGCTCAAACGCCTTGGCACCCATGCGCGGCACTTTCATCAGTTCCTTGCGCGAGGTGAAGGCACCGTTTTCGGCACGATAGTTCACAATGTTCTGTGCCAGTTGCGGACCCAATCCCGAGATGTAGGTCAGCAGATGGCTGCTTGCGGTGTTCAGGTTGACACCTACCAGGTTTACACAGTTTTCTACGGTCTGGTCCAGTGATTTTTTCAGCTTGGTTTGGTCCACATCATGCTGGTACTGCCCCACACCAATAGATTTCGGGTCAATCTTTACCAACTCTGCCAGCGGGTCCATCAGTCGTCTGCCTATGGACACGGCACCGCGTACGGTGACGTCGTAGTCGGGAAACTCGTCCCGTGCAATTTTAGAGGCCGAATAGATGGAAGCTCCCTGCTCGCTGACAATGAATATCTGTATGTCGCGGCTGAAGCGCTGATGTTTCAGGAACTCCTCCGTCTCGCGGCTGGCTGTTCCGTTACCTATGGCTACGGCATCTATCTTATAAGACTCTATCATCATTTGCAGCTTGGCAAATGCCTCTTTCTGCTTGCTGACCGGAGGGTGGGGGTAGATGTTCTCATTGTGGAGCAGATTTCCTTGTGCATCGAGACACACAACTTTACAACCCGTACGAAATCCGGGGTCTATACCCATCACACGCTTTTGCCCCAGTGGTGAAGCCAGCAACAACTGACGGAGGTTTTCTGCAAATACCTTGATGGCTTCCTCATCGGCACGCTCTTTGCTTTGCGTGGCAAATTCCGTCTCTATGGATGGCTTCAATAGGCGTTTGTAGGAATCCTGCACGGCTTCCGTCACTTGCTGTCCGCAGGCGTTGCTGCTCCGCACGAATTGGCGTTCCAGCCGTTCCACGCACTCCTCATCGTCCGGGCTGATGCTGACTTTCAGCAGACCTTCCGCTTCGGCGCGCCGGATGGCGAGCAAGCGGTGGGAGCTGCATCGCTTCAACGGTTCGGAGCAGTCGAAATAGTCGCGGTATTTGGCAGCTTCTTCCTCCTTGCCTTTCACCACCTTGGCGGTCAGTATGCCTTGGCGGGCAAATGCGTTCCGTACGCTGTTTCGGGCACGTTCGTCCTCGCTCACGTGCTCGGCTATGATGTCACGGGCACCTTTCAGTGCATCTTCCACGTTCTTCACCTCGCCTTTCACATAGCCTGCGGCACGTACCTCCGGGTGAGGCTCACGTTGCAGCATCAGCAGGGTGGCAAGGGGTTCCAGTCCTTTTTGACGGGCTGCCTCGGCACGTGTTTTCCGTTTGGGCTTGTAGGGGAGGTAGATATCCTCCAGTATGGTATTGTCCCAAGTCTCCTCGATGCGTTTCTGAAGTTCGGCAGTCAGTTTGCCTTGTTCTTGAATGGTGCTGAGAATGGTTTCTTTGCGCTTGGCGGTTTCGCTCAGTTTCTCATATTGCGTCTGGATAGCCTCAATCTGCACTTCGTCCAGTCCTCCCGTCACTTCCTTTCGGTAGCGGCTGATGAAAGGAATGGTGGCGCCATCGTTCAGCAGTCCGAGGGTCTGTGCTATTTGTTTCTCTGATATGCCGAGGGCGGCAGATATCATGCAGTGGAAATCTTGTGTCATTTTGTATCTCATTTTATAATAGGCGCCAAAAGTACAAAAAACAATTGTTGTTTTTTCTTTAGGTTCCAACTTTTATCTATATTTGTCACAGCTATGGAGCAATTAAAAGAATCAATCAATTGAAGTATATATATCGTACAATATTGCCGTGCATGGTAGCACTTTTCTGTTGCCTTTTGCCCGCTTTTTCTATTACGGGAGAGCATCCGGTACTGATTATCAGTTCCTATAACCCGGATGCCGGCCGTACTTCCGGCAACATCTCCGACTTTATGGAGGAGTTCCAACGCCTGGGCGGGACAAACACCATCGCATTGGAAAACATGAACTGCAAGAGTTTTTCCGAATCCCCTCTTTGGGAGAGGAGAATGGCTGAGCTGCTGGCTAAATATCAAGGTAATAAAAGTCCGGCGCTGATTGTACTTATAGGGCAGGAAGCTGGGCAGCCTATCTTTCTCTGCCCGACTCCATACGTGGCAATACTCCGGTCGTAAGTGCATTGTCCAGCCGTAACGCCATATTGCTGCCGGGTGATACCGTTGACCTGACGACCTGGATGCCCGAATCCGTCGACTTCTTCACGGATTTCCCCTGTTCGCCTATCAAGGCCGGCTTCGTTTATGAGTATGATGTGGAGGCCAACATCAACATGATAAAGCAGATGTATCCCGGAACCAAGAATATTGCTTTTGTCTCAGACAACAGTTATGGCGGCGTTGCCATGCAGGCTTATGTAGTGAAGGAGATGCAGAAGTTTCCCGAACTAAACCTGATTCTGCTGGACGGACGCGTCAATACCATATATACCATTTGTGACAGATTGCATGAGTTACCGGAAAATACAGCTATATTGATGGGGACATGGCGTGTGGATATGAATGATGGTTACTTCATGCGGAATGCAACCTACGCATGATGGAAGCAACTCCCACTTTGCCCACTTTCTCGCTCAGTTCCGTAGGCTTGGGATATTGGGCTGTGGCAGGTGTTGTTCCTGCCTACCGTGCTTTGGGCAAGGAGATGGCAAGACAGGCCTACCGCCTGCTGACCACCCCGCAGGATGGTGAGACCCATATGGAAATCATTCCTAATGAGACCATACTGGACGGCAAACTTGTGAAAGAAAAGAAACTGAATATCGCCGGCCTTTCGCAGCCGGTAAAGATGCTGAACGTACCCCCTTCTTTCTACGAACAGTACAAGTATCATATCTGGTTTGTCGGTGCTGTTCTATTGGTGCTGTTTGTCGGTTTGTTCGTTTCCCTTTATTTTTATTATCATACAAAGAAGTTGAAGGATGAACTGGAGGTATCCGAAGGTGCTTTGCGCGAAGCAAAGGACCGTGCCGAAGAATCCAGCCGCCTGAAGAGTGCTTTCCTTGCCAATATGAGCCACGAAATCCGTACTCCATTGAATGCGATTGTGGGCTTCTCGGACGTGCTGTCTGCCGGAGGAGCCTCGGAAGAAGAACAGCGTGGCTATTTCGAGATTATCAGGACCAACTCTGATTTGCTGCTTCGGTTGATTAATGACATATTGGATGTGTCCCGTTTGGAGACCGACCGCGTCATCCTTTCTTTGGAGAGCTGCAATGTAGTGCAGATATGCCAGCAGGTAGTAGCTTCCGTAGCCCAGGCACGAAGGTCGACCAACCAATTTTTATTTGAGTGTGAACGTGAGGTAGTGGAGATGCGGACGGATGTGCAGCGTTTACAGCAGGTTGTGATAAATCTGCTTTCCAATGCGGACAAGTTTACAAAGGAAGGTACGATAACCTTGAAGCTGGAGCTGGATACGGCGGGGAATGTTGCTGTATTTTCGGTGACTGACACCGGTTGCGGCATTCCGTTGGACAAGCAGAAACGGGTGTTCGAACGTTTCGAGAAGCTGAACGAATATGTGCAGGGAACCGGCTTGGGCTTGTCCATCTGTAAGCTGACCGTCGAGAAGTGGGGCGGCGAGATTTGGATAGATCCTGCCTATACGGATGGAGCGCGGTTTATGTTTACCCATCCCATGAACTTATAAGGACTGACAAGAAATAAGGAAATATAATGAAAAGATTTAGTTGTTTTTTTATCTGGATTTTTGTCCTGACAAGCATACTTCCTGCGCAGGAAAGAGAGGTGAAACTGAAAATTGTGCAGACCAGTGATGTGCATGGAAACTATTATCCCTACGACTTTATACGCCGCCGGGAGGCAACCGGCAGTCTGGCACGTGTGCATGCTTTGGTGCAAAAGGAACGTGAGGCTTATGGTGAAAACCTGATTCTCTTGGACAATGGCGACATCCTGCAAGGACAGCCTACCGCCTATTATTATAATTACATAGATACCGTTGCCCCTCATCTGGCAGCGGAGATGATGAATTTCATGGGGTATAATGCCGGCAATATGGGTAACCATGACGTAGAGACCGGTCGTACCGTTTTCGACCGTTGGGCAGGTGATTGCCGTTTTCCGATATTGGGTGCCAATATTGTGGATATTGCTACCGGAGAACCCCATTTCAAACCCTATGAGGTGCTGGAACGTGACGGAGTGAAAATTGTGGTTCTCGGTATGATAACTCCTGCCATCCCCGTATGGCTTTCAGAGAATCTGTGGAAAGGATTGCGTTTCGACGATATGGAGGAAACTGCCCGCAAATGGATGAAGATTATCCGTGAGCAGGAAAAGCCTGATTTGGTTATCGGTGTGTTCCATGCCGGTCAGGATGCCCAGCTGATGGGAGGCAAGTATCGCGAAAACGCTTCGGTGGAAGTGGCGTGCAACGTGCCGGGATTCGATATTGTCCTGATGGGGCACGACCATGCGCGCGAATGCAAGAGGGTGTGCAACATAGCCGGTGACTCGGTACTGGTGATGGACCCTGCCAGCAACGGTGGCGTTGTGAGTAATGTGGATATAACCTTGAAATTGCGTGACGGCAAGGTTGTTGGCAAGAAGATAGACGGCATACTGTCCGATACGCAAGACTACGGCGTCAGCGAAGGGTTCATGCAGCGCTTTGCCCCCGAATATGCAGCTGTGCAGAATTTTGTTTCCAAGAAAATAGGTTCTTTTACCGAGACTATCTCCACACGTCCTGCCTATTTCGGCTCTTCCGCTTTTATAGACCTTATCCATGAGTTGCAGTTGGCAATCAGCGGAGCGGATATTTCTTTTGCGGCTCCTTTGTCCTATGATACGGAAATTCGTAAAGGAGACATCTTTGTGAACGATATGTTCAATCTGTATAAGTACGAAAATATGCTTTACACCATGCGTCTGACGGGAAAGGAGATACGCGATGCCTTGGAGATGTCGTATGATTTGTGGACCAATCGGATGAAGTCTCCGGACGACCATATCCTGCTCTTCCGTGAGAAGCGCCGCGAAGGTGCTACGGATAGGGCCTCATTCAAGAATTTCAGCTTCAACTTCGATTCTGCGGCGGGTATTATCTACACGGTGGATGTGACCAAGCCGGATGGCGAGAAGGTAACCATTCTCAGTATGGGGGACGGTACCCCATTCGATATGGATAAAATGTATAAGGTAGCGGTGAATTCTTATCGCGGAAACGGTGGCGGCGAATTGCTGACAAAGGGTTCCGGCATCTCGCAGGATGAATTGAAGGAACGTATCATCCACTCTACGGACAAGGACCTGCGCTACTACTTGATGCAGTACATCGAGCGGAAGAAGGTGATTGAACCGCGTGCGCTGAATCAGTGGAAGTTCATTCCCGAAGAATGGGCGGCTCCGGCTTCCAAGCGTGATTATGAGTTCTTGTTTGGCAAAGTTAAAGAATAATTCACTATCTTTGCGGCTCAAAAATCTATAATGTAAGTTTTTGGACGTGAAGCAGAAGAAAAAAATTATAGGCGCATTGAGCTTGCTGGTACTGTTTATCATGTACCAGGCAAGCATCATCGCGTTCACTCACGTCCATTATGTGAATGGGGTGATGATAACGCACTCGCACCCTTTTCATGGCACACACTCTCACTCCCAGACTTCCCTGCTGGTTATCGGGCATCTGTCGGCATTCTACTCTTCCGGGGTGGATGTGTATGAGGTCCAGCATCCGATGCGTCCTTTGCTGGCCGTGCTCAGCGTCAAACCGGCAACACCTACTGTAAAGGGGGAAGTGATACGTACTCTTTCCCTTCGCGCTCCTCCCGCTCTTTTTCATAGTCATTAGGTTTACGCCTGGATTTTTTGTATGTAGATACCAGGCATTTTAGTCTCGAATGTCCGGCATTTCAGTGAACGAAGTGCGGCATCTCGGATTATTATCTTTTTTCAGACTTGAATTATTTTTTTAATTTAGAGCGCTAATTTGATGAAACAATACATTTTGGCGTTGGTACTTGCTGTGGTAAGTGCCAGCGTAGCTTTTGCCGTAAATCCTATAAAGGAAGGCAATATGATTTCCGGCCATGTGATAGTGAAAGGTACGGAGGAAAATATACCGTATGCCACGGTTTTGATTATCGGTAGCGGACAGGGAACGGTTTCCAATGAAGAAGGACAATTTGAGTTCCGCAAGCTTCCGGCGGGAAAATACAAGCTCCGTGTGTCGGCCGTGGGCTACAAGACCCAAGAGAAGGAAGTGACGGTGAGCAAGGACTTCACTGCCGTCATACATTTCCCGATGGAAGAGGAGAGTTTCATGACCGATGAAGTGGTGGTATCTGCCAACCGCAACGAGGTAAGCCGCAAGGCAGCTCCGGTAGTCGTGAATGTGATGAGTTCCAAATTGTTCGAGATGGTCAACTCCACCGACCTTGCCAAGACACTGAACTACCAGTCGGGCTTGCGTGTGGAGAACAACTGCCAGAACTGTGGTTTCCCCCAGGTGCGCATCAATGGCTTGGAAGGTCCGTATTCGCAGATATTGATAAACAGCCGTCCCATCATCAGTGCATTGAGCGGTGTGTACGGATTGGAGCAAATCCCCGTGAACATGATTGAACGGGTAGAAGTGGTGCGTGGCGGAGGCTCTGCCCTGTTTGGCGCCAATGCCGTGGGAGGAACTATCAATATTATAACCAAAGACCCCATCAACAATTCCTTCCAGGTATCGAGCATGTTCTCCAATATGGACGGCAAGTCCTGGGAGCAATATATGGGTGGCAATGTGTCGCTGGTTGCCAAAGACAATTCTTACGGCATTGCCCTTTATGAGAGTTACCGCAACCGCAACCCCTACGACCGCGACGACGATGGCTTTTCCGAGCTGGGCAAGCTGAACATGAATACCTTCGGCTTCCGCGCCTATTACCGTCCTACGCATTTCAGCCGCATCAATCTGGAATACCATACCACTAACGAACTTCGTCGCGGAGGTAATAAATTTGATTTGCAGCCGCATGAGACGGACATCACCGAGCAGACCAAGCATATCATCAATAGCGGAGGCGTGAGCTACGATTTGTTCTGGAAAGAGTACAAACATAAGATTTCAGCTTACACCTCCATCCAGCACACCGACCGCAACAGTTACTATGGTGCCCAAAAGGACATGAATGCCTACGGCAAGACGAAAGACCTGACTTGGGTTGCCGGTGGCATGTATGTGGGCAATATGGACAACTGCTTCTTTGCTCCCGCCACCTTCACCGGCGGACTGGAATATCAGAACAACTCCCTGCACGACGTCATGACCGGCTATCATCGTGACATGGAGCAGGATGTCCGCATTGCCAGCGCTTTCGTGCAGAATGAGTGGAAAATGAATCTGCTGACCATGTTGGTCGGCGCCCGCCTGGACAAGCACAACCTGATTGACAAGCTTATTTTCAGTCCTCGTGTCAACCTGCTCTACAAGCCGACAGATGATTTTCAGGCACGCTTGACTTATTCTACCGGTTTCCGTGCTCCGCAGGCATACGATGAGGACTTGCACGTAACGGCGGTAGGCGGCGAGGGTGTCCAAATCAAACTGTCCGACAATCTGCGCGAAGAACGTTCCAACAGTTATAGCGGTTCGGTAGACTGGACTGCCCATCTGGGGCACTGGCAGGCAAACATCCTGGTGGAAGGTTTCTATACAGACCTGCGCCACGTCTTTGTGCTCGAAGATATCGGCAAGAACGAAGTAGGGGATGTCATCAAGGAACGCCGCAACGGAAACGGCGCACGCGTATACGGTGCCAACCTGGATGCAAAGATTGCCCATGGCAAGGAGGCGCAGTTCCAGCTCGGATTTACGGCACAGCGCAGCCGCTATACCTATGAGGAAGCCTGGACACAGGTGGACGGAGAAGACCTTACCACCAAGCGCATGCCCCGTACACCGGATTATTACGGGTACTTCACTTTCTCTTCCGCACCGGTCAAGAACTTTGATTTCTCTCTTTCCGGTACCTATACGGGAAAGATGATTGTTCCGCACTACGCACCGGAAGACGTTCCCGAGGGCGCCTTCTGTAATATCACCTCAGACCGCATGGAGCATACTCCCCAATTCCTGGACCTGAATGTGAAGTTGAACTATACGTTTGTGCTTCACGACCATATCAAGCTCCAGCTGAATACGGGTGTGCAGAATATCTTCAACAGTTTCCAGAAAGACCTGGATAAAGGGGAATTCCGCGATGCGGGTTATTTCTACGGACCGACGCAGCCGAGAACCTTCTTTATCGGTTTCAAGATAATGAACTAAAAGTTTCCATTTAAGGATTTTTAGAGCTAAATTCCGCAAAATAGTCCTACATTTGTCGCCAAAGCACAAAAAACATGGATACTAAGAGAATACGGAATGTAGACATTTCCCAGATACATCATTTGCCGATGATTGATTTCATCGGCAATGATTTTGCTATTTTTGATGACATCAAGGACATGCCTTTGAGCTCTTATCCCACTCGTTTGAATGCTGCTTGTCTGACAGTCTGCCTGAAAGGGTGGTGCAAACTGGAACTCAACCTGCAGCAATGTGAAATGCGGGAAGGTATGTTGGGTATTATTCTTCCCGACCAGATTGTTCTGCAACGCGAGCGTTCCGAAGATTTTTCCGGACTTTTCATTGCCGTTTCAAAGGGCTTTATGGATATGGTGATACCTACCATGCAGCAGCTTTTCCCTATGTTTTTCATGATTAAGGAACGGCCTTTCGTTCACATCACTCCGGAGGAATCCCAATCATTCCAGGAGTATCACTCTTTTCTTTGGAGCAAGGTGAAGCTGAAAGACAATCCTTTCCGTAAGGAAATCACCCAGGGGTTGCTGTTGGCCCTTTTTTATGAGATATATAACATCTATCAAGGACATGTCATCCTGGAACGCATTCCCAAAAGCAGGAAGGAAGACTTGTTCGAGCGCTTTATCCGTGCTATTTCCGAGTCCTACAAGGAAGAGCGCAGCGTGTCCTACTATGCTGATAAGATGTTCCTCACTGCCAAGCACCTTTCCACCGTAGTGAAGGAAATCAGCGGAAAGACGGCAGGCGAATGGATTGACAGTCTCGTCGTTTTGGAAGCCAAAGCCTTGTTGAAGTCTTCCGAGCTGAGCATCCAGGAAATTGCAGACGAGCTGCACTTTGCCAACCAGTCGTTCTTTGGCAAGTACTTCAAACATCACACCGGCATGTCACCTAAAGAATATCGCCGGCAATAGGTTCAACGTGACGGAATAATGTTTATTTTTGCGGTAAAGATTTACCCCCAAAATAAACTATCATGGAAAAAAGAGAAATTGACCTTACTGTTTCCTGCTATGGGAAGGTGAAAGGAGTGAAGTATGACGTTGTCATCCTGCCTTGGGGAGCTACGGAGCCCCATAATCTGCATCTGCCTTATCTCACTGATTGTATTCTGCCGCATGACATTGCCGTAGACGCGGCTGCACTGGCTTTGCAGAATTCCGGTGTACGCTGCATGGTGATGCCTCCCGTACCTTTCGGTGCACACAATCCGGGGCAGCGCGAACTTCCGTTCTGCATCCATACCCGCTATTCCACCCAGCAGGCCATTCTGGAAGACATAGTTGCCTCCCTCTATGCACAAGGCATGCGCAAGCTGATTATTCTCAGCGGTCATGGCGGCAACAACTTCAAGGGAATGATTCGTGACCTGGCGTTCGTGTATTCCGATTTTCTGATTATCGCCGCCGACTGGTTCAGCATCGTCCCTCCTAAAGACTATTTTGAGGCTGTTGTCGACGACCATGCCGGCGAGTCTGAGACTTCCGTCATGATGCATTACCATCCCGAGCTGGTGAATCTGACTGAGGCCGGTGACGGGGAATCCAAACCGTTTGCCATTCCTTCCCTGAACGAAAAGGTGGGCTGGGCTCCCCGCCATTGGGATAAGGCTACAGTCGACAGCGGGGTAGGGAACCCCCGAAAAGCTTCTGCCGAGAAAGGAGAGCGTTATGTGAAGCTCGTTGTGGAGAAACTGGCGAAGCTCCTGGTGGAAGTGGGGCAGGGGAGCCTGTACTGATACGTCTCTCTCGGGCATTCCTGAAAAAAAGAGGATGTGCCGAAAGTATATGAACGCTTCCATCATGCTATAATAGAAGGCGCGGATGACACGGAATAGCGCGGATTCAGTTGCATAAATCCGTGAAATCCGCGTCATCCGCGCCTAAAAGAAAGTGTTAAGAGGGTTTTGCCCCCCCTCTTTATGCACTCTGAAAACTATTTCTTTCCAAACCGTGCCCAAAAGCTTTTCTTTTTCTGTCGCACCGTTTCCCGGTTCTCACGCAACAGCTCTTCATAGGTCAGTCCGTCGCGTATCATGCGGTAGATGCTTCCCCAGTCGGGCAGTCCACCCAGGTTACGGTCGTCAATGAAGAGGTCGACTTTTACTTTGCGTGAGAAACCGTTGTGCGAGGGGGCTTCTTCCGGATAATCCCGGTTGACGGCATAGAATTCCACCCCTCGTTCTCTGCACCATTCTACAGCTTCCTCCAAGAGCTCTCCTTCCCTTACCGACCACAGAATCAGTCGGTGCCGGTCCTTTATCAGCATCTTCAGTGTGGCAATGGCGAAGGGAATCTCTTCTCCTATCCGTGGGTAACGGTGTTCTACGATGGTTCCGTCAAAATCAACAGCTATGGTCATGATGCTTTTTTATCCGTAAAGGAAAGGGAGTTATCAGTTGCCTGCGGTAGTAGTTCCGCCCGAGTGTTGGCTGATGGGGGCGTTGGTGTATTCTTCGGTGTAGCCTACATACTTTTTCAGCGTCACAGTGGCTTCAGCATTCTTTCCACCCTTGTTCACAATCTTGAAGGTGTAAGTCTTGTTCTGGATTTTGGCCTTGTTGCCGTAGAACACTACATGGTTGCCGCTGATGCTGGTGGTCAGCTCCAGCGTGGAAGTGAATACTTTTTCATTACCTTCATTGGCCGTGATGACTTTTCTGATTTCCTTGGCCAGTTCGGTCGATACATTGGCAGCTTCCAAGGCAGCTTCGGGTGTGGTCGTAAATTCCCATCCGTTGGTTACCTCTACGGTCAGTTTCACGTTTTCCATGGCGGCATAGTCGCGGTTTTCCATACGCAGCACTTCGGCCTTGCCATTCACTTTGTTGTATTCTCCGGCAACAGCGTCGCTAGCCTTTACGTTGGCTTTGATTTTTGCGGCATATTTGCCGGCGAGCGATGAACCCTTGGGGATAGTAATCACGTAGTGGTTGCCTTCAATCTTCACGTCACCGATTTCTTGTGCGGCACGGGTGCTGACGGCTTCCTTGGTTGCTACCATGGCGGCAGGGTCGAAATAACCTTCGCTTTCGCTGGCAGTGAAGTTAGGCACACTGATGATGAAGTCTTTTTCGGCCACGGCATCAGCAGGAGTAGTCGTGATGGCTATGTTCTTTATGGAAGCCTCGATTTCCTTGTTCTGTGCCTGGGCGCTGTTGTCGGCAACGACAGGCTCTTCATACTTCACCACGCTGATGCTGGTGTTTTCGGGAGCAGCCGAGGCAGGAATGATTACTGTGGCAGCTATCTCTTCCTCACCTTCGGCAACAGGTTCTTTGATTGTCACATCTTCTTCCTGAGAGGCGTTTCCGGTGTTTGCTTCAGAGAAGTCGATGGCTTTTGCCAGCATCACACTCAAAGCCACCTGACTGCGGTTTGCCGCATTCGATGCAATCACGGCTTCGGCTTCATAGCTATCCAGACCATTGGCACTGAATTTTACGGTATAAGTCTTGGCCTCTGCTACGGTCAGTGAGTATTCACCGTTTGAACCGGTTGTGGTCTTGATGTCGTTGCTTACTTCCACATTGGCACCGGATATGGCTCCATTGGCGTCGTTCACCGTACCTACGATGTAGTATGCCTTTTGTGTCTCCATCGGGTCGGGCACAATCTCATTTTCTTTGTCATCATCGCCACAAGCGGTTATGCCAAACATGGTTGCTATGAACAGCAGTCCATTGAAAATCAATTTTTCTTTTCTCATTTTTTCATTTTTGTTTTAGTTAAACTTATTGTTATTTGTATTTATTTTCTTTCTATTCTCTTTTTCCGTGCTCTTTATGAGGAAGTGGCGTATATAGTCCGGCTGGTAGAAGTTGCTGCTCCGGTTCTCGTCAGGGCGTGTGCTGTAGCTTTTTCCCAGTCGTTTTTCGATGTATTCCCCATCTGCCACCATGCCGTATGCCCATGCAAAGTAGTTGGCCGGTTTTGCTCTGAAGAACCCTTTCCTGCTCCATTTCTTTCCCGGCAGGGGAATGGCAAAATGGAATCCTCCGTTTATTTCCCCGTCTGTACAAAGGGCGTACAGGCCGATGGCATACTCTCCGAAGTGGCGCGTACAGTCTCCTCTCACGCCATAATCACCGTAAATATACCTTCCCGCTTTCAGGTCGAACTGCAGGTTGAGGTGTGGTTCGTAGTACGAAGCGTTCAGTGAGGCATTGATACGCTGTTTCCTGCCCATGTACCAGCCGTCTTCCCGGGTGATGGCAGAGAATCCGGTGGAGCCTGCCGTTCCACCCAGTTCCCAACGACCGTTGTCGGTGCGGTATTTTATTTCCAGTTGTGCACCGTATCTGTTGTTGGTGAAGTTGCCCACCGTCACTTTCCCGAAGATGTTGTGCCTGAAGCGTACATCCTGCGAGAGGGCTATGACTCCCGGTCTTACCCTTTTCATTTCTCCGCTCTTCAGATTGGTTGCTACGGGCAGTACTACCTGTGCTGTCATCTTTCCGCCTTTCCACAGAGCCATTTCCACAGCAGGATTCAGGTTGATGGCATACGTATAGAGTTCGTCAAACGTATTGTTCTCTAAAAACAAATCGGGGTATATCACCAAATCCACTTTCCATGCAGACGGTGCTTCTTCCTGACCGGCGTTTTCCAATGCCTTCATGGCCGTGTCCGTATCCACCGTAATTCCCATCTGCCGGTATACTTGCGTCAGGCTGATTTCTCCGTTCCTGTATGCTTCTGTCAGTGTATCCGGTAGATTGATACAAAGCCTGGGAATCCGGTTTTCCAGTACCACCAATTGCAGCCCGCCCTTCGTCTTGCTTCCCAGGCAGGCCTCTATGGCTTTACCCACTCCGGTGTAGGTACTTCTATATACATTGTTCTCAAAACTTACAGTGGTTACCCCTGGGGTCTGTACGCATCGTATGTTTTCCATTCCGATGGCTTTCAGGCTCTCTGTCACCTGGGCATCTGCCATTGCAGAAATACCACAGAACCATACTGCCAGTATCCACTTCAAACCGCTTTGTCTCTTGTTTTTCATCCTATTCTCCAATCCCTAATCCTTCATCCTTAATCCCTAATCCCTCTCTTAGTGCAGCAGCCTGCATTCATACCGTATTCCTCCCGATATGCTGTTGAATTCTCGGGTAAACACATGGATGGAGAGATGCTTCCATAGTCTGGCGGCAGCTCCCACATTGAAACCTTCCGAGTCATATTCCGCCATGAAAGACATTTCCCGGCAGAAGGCGGGGGAGTAGCTGATGCCTCCGAAGGGACCGTCTTTTATGCTGTGCTTGTTCAGTGGCAGGTAGTATCCGGCAGTCAGTGCAAGGCGGTCTCCTTTTGCGATGGAAAAACCTTTGGTCAGCACGCCATATATAGTAGCAAAATAGTTTATTCCCGTATTTCTGAAAGGATCATCTACGCCAATTAACAAGCTTGGATGGAATTTCCCTTCTTTTAATGGACGTAAACGTGCAGTCATAGAACGATCTTGATGAAAATACCCTTTTTTCCCATCATATCGTTTAGCTTTCTGTAGTGTACACCGATAGCTCAACTCCAGAAAAGACAAGAATGTGATGTTGGCGAAATAATTTCCGGTGTTGAAGCTGAACGGAGTCATGCCCTCCGGTAGATAATTGCCGCCTCCCATAAAGGTACCGGTCTTCTGCATATCCGCTGTCGGAATGTTCAGCAGTCCGGTGTTCCCCATGGAATATTGGGCCTGCGCCCCCATGCTGCAACCAAGCAGCAGTAGGAGCAGGCACCATTTTTCATTCCCGGTTTCAACATGTCTGGGAAAGAGTGTTTTCACCATCCATTTGTGTCCTCATGTAGAGTTTCTTCACAAATGCCATGTCGTGTGTCACCATGATTTTCACCAGTTCTTCAAAAGAAGTCTTGCGCGGATTCCAGCCCAGCAGTGTCTTGGCTTTGGTCGGGTCACCCAGCAGTTGTTCCACTTCGGCAGGACGGAAGTACTTGGGAGCCACTTCCACCAGTACTTTGCCGGTCTTGGCATCAATGCCCTTCTCATCCACGCCTTCTCCTTCCCAACGCAGTTCCACGCCGGTCTCCTTGAAGGCAAGCGTAGTGAAATCGCGCACGGTGTGATATTCTCCGGTAGCTATGACAAAGTCCTCCGGAGTATCGTGCTGCAGAATCAGCCACATGCACTCCACGTAATCTTTGGCATATCCCCAGTCGCGCAGCGAATTCAAGTTACCCAGATACAGCTTGTCCTGATAGCCTTGGGCTATACGTGCGGCAGCCAGTGTGATTTTGCGCGTCACGAAGGTTTCTCCGCGCCGTTCGCTTTCGTGGTTGAAAAGAATGCCGTTTACGGCGAACATGCCGTAGCTTTCCCGGTAATTCTTCGTAATCCAGAAGCCATATTGCTTGGCCACACCATACGGGCTGCGCGGGTAGAACGGGGTTGTCTCCTTCTGCGGTACCTCCTGCACCAGGCCGAACAGTTCGGAAGTCGAAGCCTGATAGATTTTCGTCTTCTTCTCCAGCCCCAGGATACGTACTGCTTCCAGCATGCGCAGTGTTCCTACGGCATCCGCTTCCGCAGTATACTCCGGCACGTCGAATGACACTTTCACATGGCTTTGTGCGGCCAGGTTGTAGATTTCGTCCGGCTGCACCTGCTGTATGATGCGGATAAGCGAGCTGCTGTCCGTCATGTCCCCGTAGTGCAGGTTCACGAGACGGTTCTTCTTCATATCCCGCACCCATTCATCCAGATAAAGATGCTCTATGCGTCCGGTGTTGAACGATGACGAACGGCGCAGGTGCCGTGCACTTCATATCCTTTTTCTATTAAGAACTCGGCTAGGAACGATCCATCCTGACCGGTGATGCCTGAAATCAATGCTGTTTTCTTATCCATGATTCGGGTTTTAAAATTATGTTATGATGTAAATTTCTCTTTTGTGATATTCCATAAGAACAAGCAGTTCCCGATGATATACCTTCTCCACATTCTTTTGGGTTCCTTTACCAGCCGGTACAGCCATTCCAACCCGTGTTCTTGCCACCATACGGGAGCACGTTGCACGTTTTCGGCAAAGAAGTCGAACACGGCGCCAATGGTACCGATGGGACCGTTTACCTCCAACTCTTTCAGATGTGCATACGCCCATTTTTCTTGTTTGGGAGCGGTCATGCCCACCCATAGCAAATCCGGCTGTGCCCGGTTCACGGCAGCTATCATGGCCTGGTTGTCTTCTTGGGTGAATTCCGGCTTGTAGGGTGGGGAATAGGTCTCTACCCGGATATTGGGATATAGCCGGACAGCTTTTACCTTTATTTTCCTCAGGGTGTCTTCACTGCTTCCCAGGAAGAAGCAGGTGCCTCCTTTCCGGTTCAGCTTATTCATTTCGTACAGAAACAAGTCCCATCCCGCAGTACGCTCTATCTTCTCGTGTCTCAGGAATTTGAATGCCAGTACGATGCTGGCTCCGTCCGGAATCAACGCATCTCCTTTCACTAAAGCTTCTGCAAAGTCAGTGTCTTTCAGTGTAGTGTTGTACGAGTGTGCATTGATGGTGTTAATCAGCAGTTTGCCTTCGGGCAATGCGTCAAGCTCACTTCTGTGTCCCAGAAGCGAAATCGTCTTTAACTTCAACATGTGTAAAAGGGGGGTAGTTATTTTCCGCAGAGTACGCTACGCTCTCGCCTGTTACAGGGATAAAAGTTCTGAACAGGGCGATGAGCTTGTGCGAAAAACGCGGCAAATGTAAAGATAAAGTGTGTAATAAACAAGAGGAATGTGAAAAATGTAATTTTTAGTTGGTCTGATGATTGATGCAGATACCTTTCAGATACCATTCGTACAAGCGGTGTATTCCTTCGTCTATTTCTATTTTATGATGCCATCCAGGTTATGCAGTTTGGTCACATCCGTCAGTTTGCGCAGTGTGCCGTCCGGTTTCGAGACATCCCATCGTAACTCACCCTTGAATCCTATTTCGGCTATGATTTTTTCGGCCACTTCCTTTATGCTGAGTTCCTTTCCGGTACCCACATTGATGTGGCAGTTGCGTATTTCCTTGCTGCCCGCAGCGTATGTGTCTTTAAAGTCCACATTCAGCAGTACATGTACGCTGGCGTCCGCCATTTCTTCGCTCCATAGGAATTCACGCAGCGGTTTGCCGGTTCCCCACAAGGTGACTGCTTCCGGGGTTATTCCGAAGTTGGCAAGCTCTGCCAGAATCTCCTCGTTGCTATGTCTGCCGTTTACCCCTCTCACCGGGCGCAGGTCGATGTCTTTGCGCACGGCTTCCCAATCCCCCTCATTGAGGCATTTGGCAAGGTAGACTTTGCGTATCATGGCAGGCAGCACATGGCTGTTTTCCAGGTGGAAGTTGTCGTTCGGGCCGTATAGGTTGGTAGGCATCACGGCTATGTAGTTGGTGCCGTATTGCAGGTTGAAGCTTTCACACATTTTCAGTCCGGCTATTTTGGCTATGGCATACGGTTCGTTGGTGTATTCCAGCGGAGAGGTCAGCAGCACTTCTTCCTTCATGGGCTGCGGAGCTTCACGCGGGTAGATGCAGGTGCTTCCCAAGAAGAGCAGCTTCTTTACTCCGTGGCGGAAACTTTCACCGATTACGTTCTGCTGTATTTGCAGATTCTGATAGATAAAGTCCGCCCGGTATTGCAGGTTTGCCATGATGCCACCCACATGTGCGGCGGCAAGCACCACGGCCTCCGGCTTCTCTTCGTCGAAGAACTTTTTCACGGCTGCTCCGTCCAGCAAGTCCAGTTCCTTGTGCGAGCGTCCTACTAAGTTTGTATAACCTCTTTGTTGCAGGTTGTTCCAAATGGCGGAGCCTACCAGTCCACGGTGCCCCGCTACAAAAATCTTTGCATTTTTTTCTAACATAGATATATCGTTTTTGTGGAAATAAGTAGTTTACCTTTTTGTGTCTTATTGGGCAAAATCCTTGATTCTCTGTTCTTCTTTCAAGCTACATACCAGTAAGGCACCATTCTTCTCGGCAATGATGTATCCGTCTAGTCCTTCTGCCACCACTTTTTTTTCCTCAGTAGCATGCACGATGCAGTTTGTGCAGTTATACAGTTTGATGTTATTTCCGATGCCCGCATTGCCTTGTTCATCTTGCGGCAACAGTGTTCTCAGCGATCCCCAACTTCCCAAGTCGCTCCAGCCAAACTCGGCAGGTAACGTATGGATGTTGTCTGACTTTTCCATTATGGCATAGTCTATGGAAATCTTTTCACAAATGGGGAAGAGTTTTTTAACAATATCTGTTTCTTGTGGAGTATAGAAGTGCTGTGCCATTTTGTCCATAATGGCGGCTATAGAGGGGGCAAACTTGCGCATTGCCTCTGTAATGGTGTTCGCATTCCATACAAAGATGCCGGCATTCCATAGGTAGTTGCTTTGTACCACATATTCTTGGGCAGTCTTCACGTCTGGTTTTTCCTTGAAGGCGGCTACCTTATATATTTCGGAGTTGTTGATGCGTTCTGCCGCCTGGATATATCCGTAACCGGTTTCCGGGCGGTTAGGCTTGATACCTATTGTAACGATGGTATTGCTGTCGGCAGTAAAGCCGAGTGCGTTGCGCATTACCCGTTGGAACTCAGTAGTGTTTATCACCAGTGCATCCGATGGTGTCACCACGATATTTGCCTGCGGATGCTGTTTCTTTATTTTCCAGCAAGCGTATGCGATGCAGGGTGCTGTGTTGCGTGCCGTTGGTTCTGCCAGAATGTTGCATTCGGGCAAATCGGGCAATTGTTCTTTTACGATATTCGTATATTTCTCACTGGTTACTACCCAAAAATTCTTCATTGGGCATAGTGGTTTGAAACGCTCTACAGTAAGTTGTATCAGCGACTTGCCGCATCCTATTACATCAATAAACTGTTTGGGGTATTCCGGTGTACTCATCGGCCAAAAGCGGCTTCCGATGCCGCCTGCCATAATTACAATGTGGGTTTCCATATATCTCTTAAAAAATATTTTGTAATATGATTTTTATGTTAATGAATAGCAAAACCTATCAGGAAGAATTCTTCATCGTGAGGTGCTGATTTTCTTTCGTCTCTTCTCAGACTTTCGAGCAGTATCCGTTTTTCATTGACTCTGTGTGTAGTGGTGAGAATGGATAGTTTGCCTATGTTTTTTGTTGACTGGCATTTAAACAGGCTCTTAATACTATAAAGATTGTACAGAAGTAATTTCCAATATCTCCTTCATCCGTTCCTCAAATTTCTCCAAAGTGAATTCTTTTAAGAACTTTTCTTTTCCGGCCTTTCCCATTTCCCTGCACACATCGGGATGGTCTATCAGGTATTCTATCTTTTCTGCCAGCTGTTGCGGGCTGTGTTTTTCCACGATAAATCCGGTTTTGCCTTCTTCTATGATGCCGGTTATTCCTCCTTCATTCGTGCTGATACAAGGAAGTCCCTGTTCCATCGCTTCAAGGAGCACTAATGGGAAGCATTCATTATGGTAATAAGTGGGAAATATGAATAAGTCTGCTTGCTTAAGAAAAGAATCTTTTTCTTCTCCATATTTGGCTCCGTGTGCCTGTATATACTTGTCTAGATTTTTAATTTTTACCTTTTGGTTGAATTCATTTTCCGTAATGTCACTCCATTTTCCAATGTAGTCGCAATGGAATGAATAACCATTATTTTTTACGATGTTCAGTGCATCTATCAAATCCCACACCCCCTTTTCCATTAACATATTGCTGAGGAACAATAATTTGAAAGGATTGTTTTTCTTCTTGGAAAAATCATTGGCTACGTTTTGTGGAATGCCATTGGGGCAGTATACCACCTGTTCCGGCTTTGCAAATTTCCGGATGTCATTGTAGAGTGGGGGAGCCAGCAGTATTATCTGTATATTTTTGAAAAAGGCTTTGTACAGCCATTTGTCTGGCCATTGTCCTTCTCTTGATTTCACGCCTTTGTTATGAAAATGTATTATGATGTTTTGCCCCAGGCATTTTAGCAGGAATAGGGTGCAAAAATCTTTGTAGAAAGCTCCGCCTTTGGTATTGGGAGTCAGATAGCATAACTGGGGCTTTATCCTTCTTACGGCTTTTGCTATTTGTAGTTGCTTCTTTAAGTAAACGACAAGTTTCCTTATCCCCCCTTTCCCTATGTCATTGATGTCTTTGGCAAGGGTTAGGTTAAGATAGTGGCAGTCGAAAGCTTCGTTTATCACTTTGCTGTCATGGATATACTTCCCCATCATGGATGCACCATGTACGGGTGGGGGCATGTGCATGATAAAAAGAACACTTGGTTTCATGTTTTGGTCAATTAAGTTCAAAGTACAGACTTCAGCCAATGTGCTATTTCACTGCTGAATTTGTCCGCTCCGGAGGCGTTCAAATGGTCTGGAGTGTGGAAAAGGTTATAAATGCTTTCCGATGTGCCCTATTAAACTCTTGCAGGATAACACCGACTGATTTTTTGTTGTGTTCATGAAATACCATATTCGGATAATATTTTTTTATGATAAATATCGAATATCATTCTATTATTTATTTTTATTTCGCACTTTTTTCACTACTTCCGATGATACTCCCTATATTGCAGCAACTTCGCCAGCATCCACCAAGTGGCTGGAGTATGTTTCGCCATATTCATGAGTTTCCCAATCGGGTCTTTTGTGAAATACTTGCCATATTTCAAAGCCTCTTGGCGGCTTAATGCCAAACGACCGGAAAGCAGCTGGCAATAAGTGAGGTTGCGTGAAATACGGCCACGGGCTTTTAAATAGCCAGAAGGCAATTCATTGGTAGGCGGGTAATAATGCGCTTTTCCCAGTCAGTGATACTGGGCGCATTATTCCAGCGTATCATCATTTTGTTTAGCCAGCCTTGGCTACGGGTCACGTTTCCACCATCGCTTACAAAAAGAATTTCCGGAACAAATCCCCAGCGACCATAAGTGGATACCAATGCCCAAAATTCCAGGTCTTCGGTGATTCTAAGGTCATTGCGTTGCCCTCCAATTGCATCAATCACATCTTTACGTATTAAGACACTTCCTGTGCATACATGCATGTGCTTTGCCCAAAAAGTGAAAAAATCTTCTAATACGAAAGCTTCTTTGTTTTCCTGGTAGCAACTGGGAATTTCAAAGGAACCGGATACAGTGAGGTGACGTTGCGCTACATTGACTGCCACGCAATCCGGATGGTTGTCTAAGAATGATACCGTTTTCTCGATAAACCCTTGCTCCCAATAATCGTCTGCATCCAAATAAGCACAATAGCGGCCTTGTGCTGTTTTAACTCCATTATTGCGGGCAGCAGAAGGCCCTTCATTTTTTTGTTGCAACAATGTGATGTTAGATTCTTTTCGGGTCTTGATTACTTCCACGGAATCATCCGTGCTTCCATCGTCTACCAATATCACTTCGTAAGAATATTGAGTAGTCTGATTAAAGATAGAATCCAAGCAACGTTCCAATAATGCCTCAGCGTTGTAAACAGGTATTATAATTGATAAGTCCATAAATGAAAAATAGGTTGATTTTCAAAGTTATAATGCTTGGAATACACATCTTTAGTCGGGAAATTGTGATGTTCTACACATTTTTAGTTGGAAAGATGTGAAATTTGTA
>NZ_BAKJ01000032.1 GCF_000614125.1 Bacteroides rodentium JCM 16496 | reverse complement strand
TACAATGGTTCTGTCAATTTTGAAAATTACACTTTGTTTTCTGCGTGCGCACATGAATATAATTGGCAAAAAACGCGGCAGAAAATAAAAAATCCAACACTCAATTTTACAAAGTGCTGGATTTCAGAGGTATAAAATTCAGTATTTTTTCACAAGGACAAATTATCTCCGACTTAAATTGTTTGTAATCGGAACATTTATTCTATTCCTGAAAATAGAAATGTATGCTTGCCGCACATTTTGGCTATCTTGCTTTTTTATCAAGGATATAGATAATGCGACATACACCGTTGGGATAGCTTTTCAAAGAGGAAAGCGTCCAGTGTTGCTCTGGCAGAGCCGACTTAAAAAAATGTCGTCCGCTTCCGGATATGAAAGGAACGGTGTATAGTATGATTTCATCCACAGCGTGCATCCGCAGCAGTCCGTTTATATAGTCTGCCGTGTCCGGTGTGGCTTCCGCGAGGTAACGGATGTTTGTGCAGTCTTTTCTCCATTCGTGCAGCATTGAAATGGAATAGTCCGGTGTCACACGGTAAAAGGCTTTCTTCCTGATTTCATCAAGACCGCAACGGTCAAGGCACAAATCCTGATGTGCTTTATCATATAACTCTGAAGAAAGACATCCGTCCATCGTCAGTACGGCGAGAATCTGAACTTTACCCATAATCGTTTCCTTTCGTTAGGCAAGGGTAAAAAAGTAGCGTGCAATTCACACTACCTTCAAGCGATGGCTCTGGTAAAGCCTTTACGGAGAGTACGTGAATGCACGCTATGCGTAAGCATAGCATAAGCATCACGCAATCGTCTCCGTAGTTCCAATTTACCAGATTTTCGCTTGAAACGCCTTGCGGTCTTATCCTATATGTTGGCGGCGAAAAGCTCCTGCCAATCGCCGTTTTTCTCAAATGTTATGCAAAGATAGCCAAATTCAGTGAATTACGGGCTATGATTGCTTGAATTTATATTTAAGTCCATACTCTTCAAGTTTGCTGTATAGTGTTGTCCTGCCTATGCCGAGCAGTTCTGCGGCGACACTCCGGTTGCCGTTTGCCTGTTTCAACGCACGCAATATCCGCTCCTTATCCTCCGCGTCATTGCGCAAGGCGAAGCTGACAGTAGAGGTCGGTTTCGTCACGGCAAGTTCCAGATGCTCTTTCATGACAACACCTTCCTGCGCCTGCAATACAGCACCCATAACTTTCTGCCGAAGTTCCCGCACGTTGCCCGGCCATGCGTGTGTCAGCAACGCTTTACGTGCTTCGGAACTGAACCCGCTCACGCTACACTCCAGCTCTCTGTTTGCCATATCACGGAAGAACTCTGCCAGCGGCATAATGTCTTCTTGACAGTCACGCAACGGAGGAACGGTTATCCCGAAGTCGTGCAGGCGGTACAGAAGATCCTGCCGAAAACGCTTTTCATTCACCGATACCTCCAAATCTTCATTGGTAGCAGCGATGATGCGGACATTGAAATTCCGGTCTGCCTTGTCTCCGACCGGGCGATACCGCCTCTCCTGTATGGCACGGAGCAACATCTGTTGGGTTTCCAACGCGAGGTTTCCTACCTCGTCCAGAAACAACGTGCCGCCTTCCGCCTCATGGAAATATCCTTTCTTGGCATTGTCCGCACCTGTAAATGCACCTTTGACGTGTCCGAAGAAAGCCGACGGTGCAAGCTCTTTGGAGAGTGAACCGCAGTCCACCGCCACAAATGGCTTGCCTGCACGTTTGCTCTTGTCATGCAACAGGTGGGCAATATGCTCCTTGCCCGTGCCGTTCTCACCAAATATCATCACGCTCATATCGGTGGCGGCTACCAGCCTTATGCGGTGCATGATTTTCTGAAAGGCGGAACCTTCACGGGCGAATATAGGCATACGGCGTTGTCCTGCCTGACGTTCTTTCAGTATGGAACGGATCAGGGGGACAAGTTTATCCTCCACAAGCTGTTTGGGAATATAGTCTATCGAGCCGAGTTTCATGCTTTCCACGGCGGTATTAACTTCGGCGTAGTCGGTCATAATGATGAAGGGCTGCATCTTTCCCTCCTTTCGCATCCAGCACAAAAGGTCTATGCCACTGCCGTCAGGCAGACGCAGGTCGGCAACCACGATATCATTATCTGTTGCCTGTTGCAGATGTTTCTTCGCGGTTGAGAGGTGGTAAGCCTTCATATTGCGGTAGCCCTCCCGTGACAGCATATTGCAGACATATTCGCAATACACGATGTTGTCTTCCACCACAATTATTTTTGTCTTATTCATCTTCGTATTTTCTCCTTTCCTCTTCTGCCAACCGTATTATTTCCACTCCCTTATCCAGCACGGCAGTCACGGCATGGCTTAACGCTTCACCATCCGGGAGAGCATCGCCACGAAGCAATCCGTAAAGTACATTCAGCGGTTGGTCGGCACGGAGCACCTCCCACGAACTGCGCAGGTGGTGGATCAGGGAATCCAGCTTTTGCAGGTCTTTTTCTTTTGCTGCATCCCGTACCGCCTGCATTTCCTTTTCTGTTTCAGTTATCAACTTTTCCAGCATGACGGCTTCATTGCCATAGGACAATAAGGCGGAAAAGTCCGGTTTCCCGTCCGGTGTCGCTTTTATGGCACACCTGTCGGAAACCTCCATCAGTTCCGATATGGAGAACGGTTTGAACAGGCATCCGGCAAAGCCTTTTGCCAATAGTTCCCCTTTGTTACAACTGCCCGAAGCGGTTGCCACAACCACCGGGATTGTTGGTGAATTGCCCACGTTGGACGAACGCAACAGTTCCAGCAATTCGAAACCGTTTATATCGGGCATATTCAAGTCTGTCAGCAACAGGCTGTATTCTTTCTGGCGTATCATTTCCATCAGTGCCGCAGCATCGGTGCAAGTGTCGCAGTGTATTCCTTCTTGGGAATACATCTCTTTCAGCATCAGAAGTAATACCTCATCATTGTCAATGGCGACAACATCATGGAATTTATTGTTATGATAAACAGGTGTATTGCTTGTATATCCAAGCTGTTCTTCAGCTTCCTGCATAGAAATTTCAACTGTGAAACGACTGCCTTTCCCTTTCTTGCTGTCTAAACGGATTGTTCCGCCAAGCATCGACACAATATTACGCATTATGGCAAGCCCAAGCCCGAAACCCTCCTTTGCGGCGGCATTTGATAGACGTTCAAACGCACCGAACGCTTGTTTCTGTTCCTCTTCTGTCATGCCTGTACCTGTATCTTCAACGACCAGTGTCAGAACTCCATTATCATATTCAGTAATCAAAGAAACACCGCCTTCTTCTGTGAACTTGACAGCGTTTGACAGCAGGTTATTCCCGATTTGTATTATTCGCTCTTTGTCGGTCAATACAATGGCATCGTGTCCAGTCTTCACGGACAAGGACAGCCCTTTGTTCACGGCAACAGGCATGAACTCCGTTTCAAGTGTGTGCGTGATTGCTGAAATCCGGCAGGGTGACAGACGGGGCTGTTCCTTGCCGTTGTCCAGGCGGAAGAAGTCAAGCAAAGTGTTAAGCATATCCCGCATACGGTCGGAGGATTGCAGTATGTTTTGGATATACTGCCCGGACTTATCCTCACACTGTTCTTTCCGTATCAGTCCGGCATAGCCTGTTATTGCTGTCAGCGGTGTGCGCAGTTCATGGGTGATAGTATGTACCGCCTTCTTCCTTGACGTTATCAGTGCCTCGTTCCGTTGTACGGATTGTTCCAGTTGCCTTATCAAATCAGTTGTCTTGTGCTTGTATTGTTTAATGCTTTTTGCATCACGATGTATGATGATGTAGGAAATTAACAACAATAGAAGAACGAATCCCATTAAACCGCCTACTTGCATAAATGACTTTTCACGCATGGCAACTATTTCGTTTTCCCGGCTTTGCAGTTCGGTTTGTACCTTTTCTTCTATTTGGCAAATCAATTCTTGCAGTTGTCTGTTAAGTTCTGCATTACGAGCTGCAAGGCTGTCGGCTTGTTCCGACAATTGGCGATCCTGCACTTTCTGTTCGCTGATTACGTTTCTATTGACCGAATGAAGGATAGTGGTTGATACTGCTGGAGTTACTTCCTTTTTTTTGCCGAATATGCCTAAGAAACCTTTTCGTTTTGGCTTTTTGGACTGTTCCTGCACACTTTTCTGTACAATAACCGGAATTTGATTGGCTATCTTCTTGTTAATAGATTGTTGTTCATCCATTAACCGGACTATCTGGAACATCTGTCGTTCCTTATCCTCTAAAAGACTGCGCACACTATCGATGCGCTCTGCTGGATAGGTGGCCTTGAAACGGCAGAGCATACTGTCCATTGCCATACGCCGTGCATGGTAATGCTCGATATCTTTATCGTTCCATTCCAGTATTGTTTCACCCAATAGAGAAAATTTTATCATTTGAATATTGATATTGTTTATTTCTTTTCGGAGCTCGTCTATTTTTTTATTGCCAAGTTCTAATGCTTCTATCTCCTGCCATTCATAGAGCTATTATATGCCATACATCCGATAAGAATGGAGATAAGTATATATCCCAACCGTATTGCCTTATAGAAATTTCCTGACCGCTCCATTATTTTAATGACATTGATTTTTGGAACATGAATAAAAGTTTATCTTTTTCGTTCATGCGGATATTATCAGAATAACCGTCTTTTGTTATTTGATACCCACATGGCTTAACCATAAAAATGCCTAAGCCCTTAGTGTACGAACTTACTTCTGAGGCATAGTCTTTACTTGTATTTAATGGAACTTTCCCTTTAATATGACACCACTCATTATTACAACTGATGTCTTCAATCTCAGACATCAGTTTTTGCAAATCTGTAATAGCTTTGGAACTCGCTACTTGGGGTATCTGCAACTCAAAACAGAGCATCGGTTCGAGAATGTCCACACCTGACTGTTGCAAAGCCAGCCTGAAGACATAAGGGGTCAGCTGTCTGAAATCAGCAGGTGTACTTACCGGGCTATAATACTCGGCTTGAGTAAAAGTTACTTTCAGATCTGTCACTTCCCATCCATGTAAACCAGATTGGCAAGACATACGAATCCCTTCAAAAACGGCATTTTGAAAAGAATGGTTCAGATAACCATAGGAGATGTCACTTTCGATTTGCAACCCTGCCCCTAACGGTAAGGGTTCAAGAGTCAGCCCTATTGTGGCCCAGTAAGGGTTGGGTGGTACTTCGATCTGAATAATCTTATTGACCTTTTTTATAGGTCGTTCTTTGTAGATAGTCTTGATCTCATCAAAATGGACCTTTACGGAAAATCGTTCTTCCAGCAATGTCTGTATGATTTCCTTTTGGGTCAAACCATATAACGAGATTTCCAATTCATCACTATATGAGTTTATGGAAAAGGACAAAGACGGGTCTTCAATCCACAATGTATTCAGAGCGGATATCACCTTGCTTCTCTCTTCGGGCTTATTTGGCCGGACGGAGGATTTGAGAGCGGGATGCTGATGAGATAATCCTTGAATCAAACAAGGTTTAGCACCTAAATAATCTCCGATTCGAAAATCTTCTATATCTTCTACAATCGCGATATCATTGGCACCCACTTCATCAACATTTATCTCTCTGCCCTGATAAATAGTCTTTAGATTTTTAATCTTGATGAATTTTTCCGAATCGTTGATTCTTACAACGTCTCGAAGTCTCAGACTTCCGTCAATTATTTTAAGAAAACTTCTTTTATGCCCTTTGGGGTCATGCTCTATCTTATAGAGATAAGCTGAAAGTCTGTTTGAGACTGATGCCGGAGGAAGTATAAAAGAAGAAATGGCGTCCAACAACTCATTGATACCGATATTGAACATTGCTGATCCATGTAGCACCGGATAGACTTTGGCTTTTGCCACAAGAGCGATTATCGTATTCCAATAATCAGCCGGTGAAATTTCGCTATCCGCCAAATATCGTTCTAATATATCGTCGTCATGGTTGCATACAAATTCTTTGTATTCTTCCTTTATATATGTTTGGGAGCAAACCGGATAAACCGATCCATCGACAACAGTTTGCATAAACAGGACATCTTGCGACAGATTTGTTTTTATATCCATATACAAACGCTCCAAATTCACACCGGCACGGTCAATCTTATTGATAAATATAATTGTCGGGATTTGCAGCTTTTGTAAAGTACTGAACAGCAACTTTGTCTGCGCTTGTATGCCTTCCTTTGCGGATAAGATGAGGACTGCTCCATCAAGCATTTTGAATGTCCGCTCCACTTCCGCAATAAAATCCATGTGTCCCGGAGTGTCAATGATATTGCATTTCACTCCATTCCAGATAATAGATGTCGTAGAAGCCCGGACAGTAATTCCTCTACGTTTCTCTATATCCATAGAGTCCGTTATGGTGTCACCATTATCCACACGGCCGCACTTTTCCGTTGCTCCACTGGCAAACAGCAGATTCTCGGTTACGGAAGTTTTTCCTGCATCAATGTGAGCAAGAATTCCTAAATTTATAATATTCATTTGGATTAAGCAATAATATACTACAGTAGATGCATTGTCGAAACGCACCTTTTAATACCTCCTCGTAGCATATGAGAACTACAGGATTACTAACTCGTATTAATATGTATATTATTACTGCCGCATAACGATTACAAAATTACACAAAAAAATATATCTAACAAAAGTGGGAGGATTTTTTAACTTTTTACCATAGACATTTTATTAGGGAAGCGTAGGTTCAACTGGCAAGTACAAATAAGTAGAAATGTTTGAACAACACCGTTTTAGGAAGTTGAAAAATCAAGTTTCTCTCTCGGTATAGCGTTTATTTTGGCCAATATCTTCTTTAGTTTAGCATTTGTGTATTTCCCATTCGTGTTCTATTTAGCTCCTTATTATGAGTATGTAGCAAGTTACTTATCAAATTCAGCCTCTTTGAGGGTCAAATATGGTTTTGCAAATGGTGACTGACAAGACATAAACAAGGTCAGCAGGAATTTTTTACATAAATGGACATGAATGTATATAACCTAAAATAAGAATAAATTTTAATAAGGGCTGCCCAAAAAGAAAAAAATGCAGTTGCCATCCTATAGATACTTGCAGAAAGGATAAAATTTACTTTTAGACCTTTTGGGATAGCCCTTATTAATACTTCAGATAAAATTCCTTAGGTTATATTTTCAATCCTTTGGACCGGGTTTCCTCCTTGGCATACAGTCCCGGACGCCCGATTATGACATGGTTGGCAACGATACTATCCGCCGGACTGCGTATCTGCGGCGGTGCATTTTCGGGATATTGCGCCTGCCTGTTCCTCACATCTTCCGCTTCCGGCTTGAGCTGTTGCCCTTCATTCTCCTTTTCTGCGACTTCGGGCGTGGGTGGCGCAAGCTCCAGCTGAATTTTTCGGTCAAGGGCGGCAAGTTCGGACTTCAACTGCTTCAGCTCGTCCTCCTTCTTCCACACCTTACCCGCTATCTCCTGTAACTGCGGTATCTCCATCTCCAGCACCTCGTTCTTCGCCTTGTACTGGTCGATGATGGAGGGTATCCTCTCCATCGCGTTGAGGAAGTTGCGGGCGGCGGCCAACGGGTCAGCCATCGCCAGATGCCCGTTGTTGTAGGTGTACTTGTAGTTCCCCTCGACCACGAAGCGGTTGTCGGTGAACTCCAATCCCTCTTTGAGTATCCTTTCGCTCACCACCTTTATCGGAAAACCGTAAAGTTCACCGACCTGCGTGTACAACCCTCCGGTCGTGGCATTCTTGGCTATCTCCTGCAAACGCTTTCCGATGACCTTCTCATCGGCGGAATCCACTCCGTCCACCTTTATTATATTAAGGCGGTTGCCCTCCTTGTCGGTCTGCACCACCGACAGGAAGCGGTTCCAGTCCTCCGTCATGGCATCTATGAAAGCCGTGTTGTTGCGCAACTCGCCGGTCTTTGACTCCAGCTTGAACTCCGAATCACGCTTGCCCTTGTTGAACGACTTGCGTTCCCCTTCGAGCGATGCGATCCGCTTTTCCAGTTTCGCCTTGTCCAACAGGTCGGTATTGCCGGAGAGCAACGCCATGTATTCCGAGAAATTCATGCCCGATTTTTCGTCCATTGCCCCCTCGTCGATGGTACGCGCACCCATCGCACCGCTTTTGAGCTGGCTTATGAAAGTCTGCTTGCAGTGCAGGAGGTTGAACTTGTAGCTGTCCAGTGACTTCTCCACCGCGTAGATGATTACATCCACGTTGTTCCCGGCGAAATGTTTGGCAATCTCATTACCTGCCCTAACTCCGCGTCCGTCACGCTGTTGCAAGTCGGACGGTCGCCACGGCGTATCGAGATGATGGATAGCCACACACCGTTTCTGGGCGTTCACACCCGTTCCGAGCATAGAGGTAGAGCCGAACAGCACACGCACCGTCCGGCGTTCATGGCGTCTATCACCGCCTTCCGCGCCTTGTCGGTCTTGCACTCCTGAATGAAGCGCACCTCGCTTGGCGGTATACCGTAGTCCTCCGTCAGTTTGCGCTTGATTTCCGAATAGACGTTCCACCCGTCGCCCGGCTGGTATGTCCCCAAATCAGAGAAAACGAACTGCGTGCCTTTCTGGGCGTCGTATTTTTGATAATACTCCGCGATCATCTTGGCACAGTGACTCGCTTTGTTGTCGGGATGATCTTCGTAATTCGGGTCTATCATGCGCATGTCGAGTGCCATTTTCCGGGCATAGTCCGTGGCGATGAGCATCTTCGCCTTTTCTTCCGTTTCCGAAAGCGGCAGCCTGCCCAACAAGGTGGCATCGCCCGTCTTGGCGAACTGCATCAGTTTCTGTATGAAGTCCTCCTGTTCCGGCGTGGGCGGTATATGGTGCAGTATCTCGTTCTTGGCAGGACGGTCAACGCCCACATCCTCCGCCGTGCGGTAGTCCGTGATTTCATTATAGAAGGCGGCAAGCTCCGGCACTTTGATGAAGTAGCGGAAACGCTCCTTCTGGACCACATTGTTCGTCACGTTAAATTCAAAATCCGTCGTCTTCTTGGCAAATATCGCCGCCCAAGCGTCGAAACACCTTATGTCCTGCCGTTCCAGCTCCTTCGGGCGCAGGTACTTGAACAGCAGGTACAATTCAGTCAGTGAGTTGCTGATAGTCGTGCCGGAGAGGAAGGTCGCACCCAAGTCTTTTCCTGTGCGCTCCTGTATGGTGCGTATGGCAAAGAGCATGTTAAGTGCCTTCTGGCTTCCCTCGCTGTTTCCCAATCCCGCCACACGGTCGTGGCGCGTGTTGAAAGTCAGATTCTTGAACTGGTGGCTCTCATCTATGAAGATGTGGTCGATGCCCATCTGCTTGAAATCCACCACGTCGTCCGTGCGTGACTTTATGGCGTGTTCCACCTTCTCCAGCTTCGCTTCAAGGTTGTGCTTGCGCTTCTCCAATCCTTTCAGCATCGCCCGCGACACGTTCTTTCCCTGCTGCCGTAGCACTTCGAGGTTTTCCTCCACCGTGTCAAGCTCTGCTTGCAGGATGCGCTGCTGCAATTCCGGCGACTGCGGTATCTTGCCGAACTGGTCGTGCGACATGATGACGCAATCGTAGTCGTTGTTCTTTATATTATTGAAGAAGCGCACACGGTTGGCGGTCGAAAAGTCCTTCTCCGAAGCGTACAGAATACGTGCGTTGGGATATGCCGCCTGATAGGTGGCTGCAATCTCCGCAACGTTGGCTTTCAGCCCGATAATCATCGGCTTGTGTGCCAAATTCAGACGCTTCATCTCATGCGCGGCGATGCACATTATCAGCGTCTTACCGGTTCCCACCTCGTGGTCGCAAATTCCGCCGCCGTTCTGTTTCAACATCCAGACGCAATCCATCTGTGAGGGATAGACGCTCTTGATACCCCGGCTTGCCAGCCTTTCAGGTTGAGGTCGGGAAAGGTCTGATGGGAGCCGTCGTAGCGCGGGCGCACGAAACAGTTGAACTTGCGGTTATACATCGTCACAAGCCGCTCCTTGAACTGCGGCGACTGCTCTTCGAGCCATTCGGAGAAGCCGTTTCGTATCTCGTCAATCTTGGCGTTGGCGAGTTGTATTCCCTCGCTGTCGCGCATCTTGATGTCGTTGCCATGCTCGTCCTTGCCGATGGACTTCATCATGTCAGGGCAGGTGTTGTGCAGGGCGTGTTTTAGGAGGTGCATACCGTCATAGTTCCGGTAATACCCCTTCACCAGAAACTCGTCCGTGATTTTCATGGTGCGGTAGCCGCACACCACCGAAAACTCGTCCATGCTTGCGGAATAGGCGATTTTCACCTCCGTGTCGAACAGCCGGCTCATGTAGGCGGCATAGACACCCGTCGGAATCCAGCGTTCCCCGAAATTGAAGTCCAGATCCTCGAAGGCGATGCGCTGCGGCTCGGCATCTTTCAGAGCCTCCAACGCCTGCTTCACCTCCGGCATACGCTCATTTTCGGGATTGTCACCCATCCATGCCTCTATGCGTTCCGCTTTCTCTATGACATTTCCGGCGATGAAACGGTCTTTGATTTCGTAACCGGTCACGAGCGGATTGTAGTAGATGCGCCCTTGCAGGGCAGTGAGCAAATCCTCCGCCGTGCTGTCGGTTATCTCCCGCATATAGTCGAGATTGACCGTACCATATTTGTTGAGCGACGCAGACAGGGCTTCTTCGGGAGAGCCTACGTTGGCATGGCTCTCCACCGCGAAGGAAACAGGATGCTCGAAGATGTCCGCCTTGACGAACTTTCCGTTTTCCATCCGTTCCAGCGAAAGGATGTCGCGCCCGCCCGCATCCATCATCACTAACTTCACGTTCTGCTTGGCGTTGAGGTTGCCGTAGCGCATGACAAACTCATCGTAACAGGTATTCAGATGCTCTCGCCACGGAACATTTGCCTCGCGCCGGAGCGATTCATAACGGTACAGACGCTCGTAGGCGTCACGCAGCGACACATACAACAACGCCTTTTCCTTCTGGTATCCTTTCAGGTCGAGCGGCTGGAATGTCGCCCCGTATGGCGTGATGTCTTTCAGGTAGCCGATGTTATGACGCCCCCGGTCAGCCACCAGCGACCCTTCGCGCAGGTGCATCTCCGGCGTGCGGTGGTAGGCACGCGGAGAAAGGTCCACGACTTCCTCCTTCGGCTTTTCCGCTTCGATGTCGGGGAAAAGGAAAGTCCCCACCGCTTCCGATGGGGTATCTGTAACGGCAGGTGCGGCGACTGCCTCCGGCTGTGTTTCCTCCTGTCGTGGCTGCTCACGGGAAGTTTCCGGCACGGCTTTCACTTCCGTCTTTTCCGCCACTTGTTTCTCGTTATGCTGCCTTGCCAGTTCCCGAAGTTCTTTCCTACGCTCCGGCGTCAAACCCATCATCATTTCATAGAAACCGTTGATGGGAGGATTGGTATCCCAGTCCAGTGTGGCATAGATGTCGTCCGGGTCGGCAGGCTTGGCGGTGTTCTCCGCTTTCACCTCCTTATTCTCCATTGCGGGTTTTGCAGTTGGAGCTGTCGGTGTAACCGTGACTTTCGGTTTGGGCGGAGTGGACTTTGCCGTAACTGCCTTTTTCACCGTCTTTTTCTTTTTGGAGGTTTTCGGTTGGCTGACCTCTTCCGTCATCCCCCAGAGGTCAAGCAGGGTGAGCTGCACGCCTGCGGAATATTGCGGGCGCGGTTCTATCTCCGGCTTTTCATCTGCGGGTTGCGGCTTTTCTGTCGGAGTTTCCACCGTCTGCGCCGAGGATACTGTTTCCAATTTTATGGCAGGACGCTCTACTTTATTTTGAACGGCAACTTTTTCTTCCGTTCCTGCCTGCCGGATTGAACCCGAATACAAGCGCATGGCAAGCCTGTAATGGAAATCCTCGTCGAGCATACGGCGCAAATCCCCGGCGATGCCTGCTGCCTTGCCCTCGTGCAGATAAACCATAGCGGGCTTCCCGTAGGGTCTGTGTCAAGTTTCGCCATCGTATGCACGATGCGTTCCGGGTGGTGGATGAAATAGGCGTTGTCGGTCAGGGCGGTTTTCGTGTCCGTCTGTATCACGGTCATCAGCCGCTCGTCCTGCGACATTTCCTTCTTGCTGAGGTTCTTTTGCAGGACAATCAGGTCACTGCCCACCTCCGTGCCCGCGTTGTCCGTGAACAGGTTGTTGGGCAGGCGTATCGCGGATACCAGATTGGCCTGACTGAACAGCTCGTTACGCACGGAGGTCTTGGTGCTATTCAATACCCCTTGCGAGGTGATGAACGCCACGATACCGCCGTCACGCACGGCATCCAGTCCTTTGAGAAAGAAATAGTTGTGGATGGTTTTCTGGGCGGAGCGTCTGCCGAAAGAGTCGCTCCGCTGAAACTCCGCGTCGAACACGGCAATGTCACCGAACGGAATGTTGGACACCGCCAAGTCGAAATAATTGTTGAACGGTCTTTCGATTTTCTCAAAACCGCAGGTGCGCATTTTCTGGTCGGGATAGAGATGCCTCAAGATTGTACCCGTGAGCAGATCCTTCTCGAAAGCCATCACATCCGCATTGGGGCTGTGCCGCAGCATGGAATCCACGAACACGCCGACACCTGCCGACGGTTCGAGCATACGGGCGGGGCGGACGCTGTAATCTGCCAGCACGTCCGCGATGGTGTCGGTTATCTCTTTGGGGGTGTAGAAAGCGGTCAGCACGGACGCTTTCAGCGAATCCACAAACCGCTTGTACTCTGTTTCGTCCTTGCTGTTCTCACGGATAAGCCTGTGCAGCTCCACCGTCGGGGCGAACAGTTCGAGGTCGGATTTCGCCCACCGGACGGCATCCGTCAGTTCCTTTGCAGGGTTGAGGATACATTTCAGACCGCCGAAACCGCAGTACCTTTGAAGTATGGCACGCTCTTCGGTTGTCGCTGTCCTATTTTCCCTGTCAAGGATGAATGCCGTCCGTATCGCCTCGATGTTGTCCCGCAGTTTCTGTTTGCGGTTAAACGCCATATTCGTCTAAGTAAAGGACGGTTGCTCCCGTCAGCTCCGTGTAGAGCAGGTCGTAATCGGAAGACAGGGCGAAATTGTCATCCGAGAGGTCATAGACGGAGAACACGTTGCCGACAAGCGGCAGCAGTTTCAGGACAAAGGCTTCACGCTTCTCTTCCGGCACTTCATCGGCAAACTCGTTTTCCACGACTTCGCGGAGGATGGCGTAACGGGAATAATGCAGCCCGCGCAGCAGCGTGTCCATCGCCAGTTCCTGCGCACCATCGGCGGGATAGCCTTCAAGCCGTGCCCTCTCATACGTTTCGGCGGCACGGTCGGCCCGTTCCCGTATGAAAGCGGTGTCGTCAGCCTGTTCAAACTTGTTCGTGCGGAGATAGTCCAGCAGGTACAGACCGTAATAGGAAAAGTCGGTCTGACCCTCGTTTTTCTTCTTGTTGTTCATTACTTTGGATTTAGCGGATTGATAATTAACGGGATAATCGGTTGGAAAAAGGAAGAAAAAGGCACTCGGTATCCCTCCGAGTGCCACCACTAAATCCAAAGTATGAGTGTAATCCGGTATCGAAGAACAATTCATTACTCTGAACAAGTGGCAAAGTTAATACTATTTCTTCCGTCCTGAAAATTTCTTGTCCTTTTTAGCCTCCGGGAACACAAAAGTCGTGTTATATTCCCCGTCAAAGGCGACAACAGCATCGAAACTCTTGCCCTGTTTGCTCTTGAACCCTTTGAGCAGCTTGGTATGCCCTTCGGTGAGCAGGTCTTTGATTTCATCGTCGGACAGGGTGCGTCCCGCTTTCAGCCGGAACACGGGCAGTCCGCACTCCGTGTTGTCGCAGCGTACCACCTTGCCGTAGAACCGCATCCTGCCCGTGCCACACTTGGGACACGCGCAGCCGGAGTCACGGCTGCCGAAGAGCTTGTCGCACGAGATCAGTTCGGAGGTTATCTCACGTGTGTACGCCTCTATCTCCTTGCGGAAGGTGTCGTCGGACAGTTCCCCGCGCTCGATACGCGCCAGCTCCTTTTCCCATTCGCCCGTCATGGCAACATCGGCGATGCGCATCGTCTTGACGACGGAATTGAGGGCAAGTCCTTTTTCGGTGGGAACAAGCGACTTCTTGCAGCGTTCCATGTAACCGCGCTTGAAAAGCGTTTCGATGATGGAGGCGCGTGTGGCGGGAGTACCGATGCCACAGTCCTTCATCGCCTGCCGCAGTGCGTCGTCCTCAATTTCCTTGCCCGCCGTTTCCATTGCCGAGAGCAGGGTGGCTTCGGTATGCAGCGGCTTGGGTTTGGTCTTTCCTTCGGTAATGGACGAGCCTTTCGGTGTCAGCGTGTCGCCTTCCTGCCAGCCGGGATGGTAATTTCCTCTTTTTCCTCGCCATAGACGGCACGCCATCCGGTTTGCTTCACGACGCTGCCTTTTACGGTAAACTCCACTCCGGCACATTCCGCCGTGACAGTGGTCACATCCTTGACGCATTTCTCAGAGAATGCCTCGACCATGCGCCCGGCAATCATCTGATAGATGGTATTGTCCTCTTTGGAGAGGAAGAGCGGTTTCTCACCCGTGACGAGCAGGGCATGGTGGTCTGTCACCTTGCCGTCGTCCACGCTGCGGCGTGTCGGGGCGGCTTTTGCCCGCACCTTGTCTTTCCATTCGGGCTGTGTGCCGATGAAAGCGAGCAGTTTGGGAATTTCGGCAAACACGTCTTCGGGGATGTAGCGGCTTCCCGTTCTCGGATAGGTTATCAACTTCTTTTCGTAGAGTTTCTGCGCGATTTCAAGCGTCTGTTCCGCCGTGAAGCCGTGCTTGGCGTTGGCTTCTTTCTGGAGCGTGGTCAGGTCGTAGAGCAAGGGAGTTTCCTCCGTCTTCTCCTTGCGCTCGGCTTTCGTGACAGTGGCGCAACCTGCCGCCTTTACCTTATTATATAGTTCCATCGCCGGTTCTTTCTCTTTCCATTTCTCGGAGGATGAGAATTTCACGACTTCGCCGTCGCAACCGTCCGTTGCGATATGGAGCTGCCAGAATGCTTCGGACGTAAAGCGGCGGTTCTCCCAGTAGCGTTCACATACCATAGCCAACGTTGGTGTCTGCACCCGCCCCACGGAATACGTGCCGTGTCCGGCGGCGATGGATAACGCCTGTGTGCCGTTGATGCCCACGAGCCAGTCGGATTCGCTCCGCGCTTTGGCGGCGAGGTAGAGGTTGTCGTATTTGCTGCCGTCTTCGAGTTTCCGCAGTCCCTCGCGGATAGCTTTGTCGGTGAGAGAGCTGATCCACAGGCGCACGAAAGGAGTGGTGCAACCCGTATAGTGGTAGAGGTAGCGGAAGATAAGCTCTCCCTCGCGTCCGGCATCGGTCGCCACGATGATATGTTCGCTTGTGTCGAACAGTCTTTTGATGACTTTTATCTGCGACACCACGCCGCTGTCGGGCTTGTAACCTTTCTCCGTCCTGACCTGACGGGGGACGAGCGTGAATGTGTCGGGAATAATCGGGAGGTTGTCACGGACAAATCCGCGCACGCCGTAGCCGTCGGGCATGGCAAGCTGAACGAGGTGTCCGAATGCCCATGTCACGGCATAACCGCCTCCCTCGAAATATCCTTCCTCTCTCTTTGTCGCGCCCACGATGCGGGCGATTTCACGTGCCACGGAGGGCTTTTCTGCAATGATTGTCTTCATGTCTTCTTCTTTTTTGTTGATACTTTGGATTTTATTTTGGATTCAGTGGCGGACACGGGATTACATTTTCATGCCCTTGCCCGTTTTCTTCTGCGGCTTCTCCTGCTGCTGTTGCTGGCGGGCGTCCTTCGGGTTGGTCTGACCTTTCTGCAACGGCTCTCTCAGATTCTTTGTAGCCTCGTTGGTCTTGCCATCGTTGTTCACCGCCACCTGCGTGCGGCTCTCGTTGGACGGAGCAACCTGCTGTGCATTGTCAGGGTTCGTGTCGTAGCGGTACGGGCGTCCCTTCTCCGGGTTGAACTTGATATACATCGTGGCATGGAAGCCCTGCTTGTCGGTCACGTTCTCCAGCTTCACGGCTTTACCCGCCACATAGTCGGCTTTCTGCTGGTCGGTGAAGCTCACGCCGCTCCATTTGCTGATGGGGCGGATGCTGCCGTCCTCGTTCGTCCACGTGTTGCGGCGTTGCTCCTTCTTGGTCTGTGCGGCATTTTCCCCGCCCTGCGCCTGACTTTTCGATGTGTCGCCTTTGGTTTCCTGTGTCTGTGCGGTACGGGGCGACTTGCCGGTTCCCGGCACGAACTCCACGCCGCGCTGCTCCACGTTCACTTGCAGGGTGGTGACGAACTTTCTGCCGTCGTTGCGCTCGATGAGCTTGTCGCGTACGGGCAGTCCGGCGCGGAGCATGTCCCGCTCCTGCGTGGTGATTTCCGTCTTGCCGATGCGCTCCGGGATGCGCACCCTGCTTGCCGGAATGTCCGTGATTTCATTCGTCTTGCGGTCGATGCTGATGTAGGAGGGGATGATCTCGCCCGTTTCCCTGTCCACAATGTCCACGACCCTACCGAGATTGCCCGTTTCGCGGAGGTTCTTCCGGTCATTGTCGGAGAATTTGTGTTCCTTGTACTCATCCAGCTTCTGCTCCTTGCGGATGAAGTGCGGCACGAGGCTGATGTTTCCCTCACCGTCCTTCTTGAAGGAGAGGCGGGCGTCCAGCTCGAATGATTCGCCGCCGAAGGTCGGTTTGACCTTTACCAAGTCGGACTTGCCATAGTTGAGCATCTTCGTAAGGTCGCCGGACTTTTCAAGGTTGTCCCGCTTTACGCCCCATCTGTCCTCCAGCTCCTGCCAGTTGATTTTACTCTCGTCGATGGCTGGTAGCCACGTTTGCCCTGCATCTGTTCGGATTTGTCCTGTTGCTGTTCTTTCCGTTGTTCCATGTTCTCCTGTTTTTGAGGTTCTTGTTTCTCTGTCTGTTGTGCTGCCATCTCTTCCTGCACCTTCTTCTCATAGTCGGAGGTGTCCACCTTGTGAGGGGCGAGCAGCTCCTTGTTCGCTTCGGGGTCTTTCAGCAGTTGCTTCATCACCTCTAAGAGATTTTCAGCTTGGTCTGCCGCAATGCGGTAGAAACCGAAGCGGCTGGGTTCCTTGCACTGCCGGAAGAAGTTCTTGAAGAAGTTGTCCAGCACGTCGCCATGTCGGTCGAATTGCAGGAAACTCTGCGCGTTCTCCGCTTTTGCGGGGGTGCGCTTGGGTGTGCCGTCCGCGTTCAGCCCGGCTACCACGCTGATCTCGCCTGTCTTCTCGTCACGGACTACCAGCACGTCCTTTTCGTCTTTTTTCTTTGCCATCTGAAAAATGTTTTAATGGGTTATTTATGAAAGAAATTATGGATACGAGCCTTGTAGAAGGCTATATCTTCCTTTTTGAAGTCCTTGATATGGTTGGAAAGGAATGTCAGCACGTCCTCCTCGCTGTAATAGGTCTTCTTGCCCAGCGTCTTGTAGGGCAATGCGCCTACGCTGCGGTAGCGTTGGAGGGTGCGTTTGCTTATCTGGAGCAACATGCACAAATCCTGATTGTCGAAAAGGCGGATGCTTTCCGTGATAGTGGGCTGTTTCCCCTCAGCCTTCATCGCCAGCAGCAGTTCGTCCTGACGGTCGAGCCGTTCCATCAGCTTCTGCATCCAGCCCTCGAAGTTGTTTCGTGTGAGCAGTTCCATGACCTATGTCCTCCTTCCTTTTGGTTTGCCGCCCGTGCGCAGCGTGTGGTTGTGGAACAGGGTGTCTATTGTCCCTTCCTCGTTCCTTACTGTGTTGTCCTCCAATAGCCGCAGTATCTCGGAAAGGCGGTAGCGGCAGCTTCCGCGTACCACCACATACTCGATACGGTGGTCGGTGCGCATACGCTGCATGGTGCGCTTGCTCACGTTGAGCATCTTCGCCGCCTGTGCCGTGTCAAGCAGCTTGTCTTCGGTTTCCCGCTTCCGTTTCTTCTCGTCCCTTGCCTCGCGGATGTACCTGCGATGTTCGCAATCTGCGCCATCATCTCCTTGTAGGCGGAACTTTCCATTGTTATCACTTTCATGTTCAGTCCTTTCTTTTTGTTTCTGCGACAAAATTCGGCAATAAACAAAAGGGGCTTTAACAACTCACTACGTGACTCACGTAAGATTTTTGCGGAAGATGGCTCCGTAACCCGGTCAAACGGCGCAACAGGCAGCCTTTCAGCGGAAAACGATACGTCTTGTATGCCGTTTCGTTACCTTTGCGGCAAACTCTAAATGACATGAATATGGAAATAGTATCTATCGAGAAAAAGACTTTCGAGATGATGGTGGCGGCATTCGGCGCACTCTCGGAGAAGGTCGCCGCCCTGAGGCGCAAAAGCGACACGGGGCGCATGGAAAGATGGCTCACGGGCGAGGAGGTCTGCGGGCAGTTGAGAATAAGCCCGCGCACGTTGCAGACGCTGCGTGACAGGCGGCTTATCGGCTACTCGCAGATAAACCGCAGGTTCTATTACAAGCCAGAGGAGGTGAAGCGGCTGATACCGCTTGTCGGCACGCTCTATCCGCACGGCAGATGATTTGATTTATTCACCCACTGAATCCGAAGTTATGATGAACGAGAACAACGATGTTTTTACGATGGAAGACGAGCCGATAGCCTCTGTGGTGCAGGATATGCGCAAAGGCTCGAAATGGCTGTCCGCATTTCTGGAAAGCTACCGTCCTCCGCTGGACGGGGAACGTTACCTGACGGACGGCGAGGTGTCGGAACTGCTCCGTGTGAGCCGGCGCACCTTGCAGGAATACCGCAACAACCGCGTGTTGCCCTTCATACTTTTGGGAGGGAAGGTGCTTTACCCGGAAACGGGGCTGCGCGGGGTACTGGAAGCGAACTACCGCAAGCCGCTGGAGTGAGGCGGTTTCATGAAAAAGTAAACGGGTGACACCTTTTGTGGTGCTACCCGTTTACTTGTCTTATGGGGTATGTGCAATCAGCAATACCCGGCTTTTCCGTTCTGTATGAACATCACGTATGTCTGCCGTTTCTCTTGTGAGAGTGCCTTTCCCACCAGCCATGTGCGGAACAGGTGGGTGTTGTAGGTATTCACCCTGAAAGCGACCGGGATGATGATTTCAAGGGCGTACACGTCCGCGTGCAGCCCGTTTTCAAGCTGCATGTAGCGGCACACCTCGTAGTCGTTCAGCACGTCCGACTTGCGGACGGCTCTGATGGCGGCGTTCACTGCCGGGACGGTCGTATGGAACAATCCGGCTATTTCGGTGGCGGTCATCCACACGTCGTTACCGGTTACGCTGACTGCCTTGTCCTCGATGATGATTGTGTCACGTTTCATGGCTTTTCTTTTTAGATGGTGCAACCTGCAAATTCCTCGACGCCGTTCAATCTTGCGGCAAGGTTCTCCATGTCCTGATTGAGCTTCTCTTTGGTTATCTTTGCGTAAATCTGCGTCGTCTTTATGCTCTTGTGTCCGAGCATGGAGCTGACCGTTTCGATGGGAACACCGTTGGAGAGGAATATCGTCGTGGCTGCCGTGTGGCGGCTCTGATGCCACGTGATATGCTTGGTGATGCCGCAACGCTTGGCGACGGCACGGATACCGGCAAGGCACGTGTTATAATGCGGAACGGGAAATATCCTGCCGTCCCCGCACAGTCCCCGGTATTTGCCGATTATGCGGTTGGCGATGTCGAGCAGGCGGATGTTGGACACCACGCCCGTTTTCTGGCGGTTGATGTTTATCCACTCGTGTTCGTCGAAGTAGGTGCGGATATTCTCTTCCGTAAGGTTGCGCATATCCGCGAACGACAGCCCCGTGAAGGCGCAGAACAGGTAGAGGTCGCGGTACAATTCCTGTTTGGCGTTTTTCAGTTTCCCCTCCATCAGCAGGCGGATCTCATCTTTGGTCAGGAAACTGCGTGTTGTTTCCTCCTTCTTGATTTCATACTCGCGGAACGGGTCGCGCGTCAGCCACTCGTTGTTGATGGCGATGAATACCATCGTCCGTAACGGGCAGACGTACAGCCACACGGTATTGGTGCAGCAGTGCTTGTCCGTGCGCAGGAACATCTCGAAGTCGGAGATGAAAGCCGGGGTAAGCTCTTTTAGGGCGATGTCCTTCACATGGTAGCGGATGTCGAGGAACTCTTGCATGTGCTTGTAAACGGTGCGGTACTTCAGCAGCGTGCCTTTGGCTTTCATGCCTGCCTCCACCTGCTTCTCGTAGTCCTCGTTGTGCTGGCGGAACACCTGCATCAGCGTGTGGTAGCGGTGTTCCAGTCCGAGAAAGGCGTTCTTCACCTTCTCCGCCGTGACGAAGTTGTCACGCTCCATGATTTCCTGATAATGCCTGTTGATGCGTACCCGCATCTTGTCAAGCATACGGTTCGTTTCGAGTGCCGCCGTGCTTCTGCCCGTGACACGTCCACCTTTGGTGTCCCACAGTTTCGGATCGACAGTCAGTTTGCAGCTGAACTGTGTCTGGCTGCCGTCCACCGTGATGCGTCCCATGACGGGAACTGTCCCGTCCTTTTTCACTACCTGACGCTTGAGGTAGTAGATTACTGAAAATGTACTCTTCATTGTCCTTAATTTTTGGGTTTCAAAATTAGTTGGTGAAGAGTCCGGTGTTGGTACGCAAAACGGGGAGGAACGGCGCAATCTTTTTCCGTAACCTGATTTTTCGCATGAGTTATGGATAACTCACTATTCCTTAGAGCCTTGTTTCGCTATTCGTACCCGTTTGTCGCATTTTCGGGCATGGTTACGAACAAGTAACGTAGCGGCGTCAGGATTTGGCTTCGGCAGGGATTGTAATGGCTTCACGGATTATCGCCACTTCAACCAAAACCCTTGTAACTCAATTCTATCACTATATCTTTCCGCATTTCACTTTTTTGTAGTAACTTTGCGGCGAATATTTATAATATTTAAGCTTTAGACGTCTCACCTTTACCGCCTTAGGCAACACACTTCAAGATGGAAAACAAGAACTATACCATTAAAGACATTGCACGTATGGCCGGCGTCTCTGCCGGCACTGTAGACCGTGTACTGCACAACCGTGGAGACGTATCCGTTTCCAGTAGGGAAAAAGTCCGGAAAGTGCTCGATGAGATAGATTATCATCCCAATATGTTTGCCATCGGGCTGGCGGCTAAAAAGCGCTATCATATTGTCTGCATTATACCTTATTATATAGAACATGATTATTGGCATGCTGTAGCAGCGGGAATTGACCGTGCCGCACAAGAATTACGGTCGTTCAATGTTGGAGTTAGCTATCTGTACTATCGGCATGCGGACAAATCCTCCTATAAAGAAGCATGTGCTGTGCTCCGGGAGGAAAATGCCGACGCCGTACTTATTGCCCCGAATTTCCGAGAGGAGACCATAAAACTCACTACTTATTTGGAGGAAGCGGATATTCCCTATGCATTTATAGACTTCAATATCGAACAGACGCATGCCTTGTGTTATATCGGACAAGATTCCAAAACCAGCGGATATATTGCTGCCAAGATTCTGATGCGTAGCTATGAAAAAGGGCAGGAACTTGTGTTATTCCTGAACAATCAGAAAAACAATCCGGCAGAAATCCAGATGCAACGCCGCCTCGAGGGGTTTATGCAATACCTTTCCGAGGAACATAAAGATTTGGTTGTCCATGACATTGTGTTGCACAAGGAAGATGCTGACGGCAACAGACAAATGTTGGACACTTTCTTTAAAGGACATCCCCAAGCCGTACTGGGGGCTGTTTTTAATTCACGCGTTTATCAGGTGGCAAGCTATCTGCACGAAAAGGGGCAGAAGCTGGTGGGACTTGTGGGATATGACCTTTTACACAAAAACACAGAGTTCCTGAGAACCGGTGAAGTAAACTTTCTCATCGGTCAACGCCCAGGCCTGCAAGGCTATTGTGGCGTGAAAACTTTATGCAACCATGTGGTATTTAAAAGACCGGTCACTGCAGTGAAATACATGCCCATCGACATACTGATGAAGGAAAACATAGACTTTTACTTTGAGTTTGAATAATCAGAAAATTATATATCAACCATTTAAATCATTTTTAAAATGAAAGCATTAAACAAAGAAACTGCTCCCAAAGCACAACGTCCGGAACGCATTATCCAGTTTGGTGAAGGTAATTTCCTTCGCGCATTTGTAGATTGGATTATCTACAACATGAATCAAAAGACCGATTTCAACAGCAATGTGGTAGTGGTTCAACCCATTGATAAAGGTATGGTTGACATGCTGAATGCCCAGGATGACCTTTATCATGTAAATCTGCAAGGTCTGGATAAAGGAGAAACCGTGAACAGTCTGACTATGATAGATGTAATCAGCCGTGCCTTAAACCCCTATACTCAAAACGATGAGTTCATGAAATTGGCCGAACAACCGGAAATGCGTTTTGTCATTTCCAACACAACAGAAGCCGGTATAGCCTTTGACCCTGCTTGTAAGCTGACAGATGCACCGGCATCTTCTTATCCGGGCAAACTGACACAGCTGTTGTATCATCGCTTCAAGACATTCAACGGCGACAAAAGCAAAGGGCTGATTATTTTCCCCTGCGAACTCATCTTCCTGAATGGTCACAAGTTGAAGGAGACAATCTATCAATACATTGAGTTATGGCAGTTGGGTGATGAGTTCAGAACTTGGTTTGAGGAAGCCTGCGGTGTATATGCAACACTGGTGGACCGTATCGTTCCAGGATTCCCCCGCAAAGACATTGCCACTATAAAAGAAAAAATACAGTACGATGACAACCTGGTAGTACAGGCTGAAATTTTCCATTTATGGGTCATTGAGGCTCCGCAAGAAGTCGCCAAAGAATTCCCAGCCGACAAAGCCGGACTGAATGTATTGTTTGTTCCTTCCGAAGAACCTTACCACGAAAGAAAAGTAACCTTGCTGAATGGACCTCATACCGTACTGTCTCCGGTAGCCTATCTGTCGGGGGTAAATATTGTACGCGATGCCTGCCAGCATCCTATAATCGGACAATACATCCATAAAGTGATGTTTGACGAGCTGATGGAAACGTTGAATCTGCCGAAAGACGAATTGAAAAAGTTTGCAGAAGATGTATTGGAGCGCTTCAACAATCCCTTTGTTGACCATGCCGTAACCAGTATCATGCTGAACTCTTTCCCTAAATACCAAACCCGTGACCTTCCCGGTCTGAAAACCTACTTGAAACGTAAAGGAGAACTGCCGAAAGGTCTGGTATTGGGGCTGGCTGCCATCATCACGTACTACAAAGGAGGTACCCGAGCAGACGGCACAGAAATCATCCCAAATGATGCTCCCGAAATCATGCAGTTATTGAAAGACCTTTGGGCAACGGGGGATACCCGCAAAGTGGCAGAAGGCGTATTGGCAGCCAAAGACCTTATCTGGGGTGAACACGGAGACTTGAATAACGTTCCAGGATTGACAGACATGATTACCTGCTTCTTAAAATCCATCCAAGAAAAAGGTATGCAGGAAACTGTAAAAGGTATTCTTTGATTCCTATGACTTTAACAGGGGGTCAAAATTCACCACAGAGGACACAGAGTAGCACAGGAATGATTTTTAACTGTTGATTATCAACAAAAACTCTGAGATACTCTGTGTTACTCTGTGGTGAAAAGAGTTTTGACCCTCTTATTCATATCACATTTGATGGAAATAATCAAGCCGCAGTTCTCTTTTTTGTCTAAAGGCTTTCCTGCTCTGCCGCCCGCAATATGAAAGTAGTGGCACCAATGGTTACAATGGCTCCATCCTCAATGCGAATGCGGTCTTTGTCACCCAAAATTTCATTATTTAGGAAAGTTCCCGTCAGGCTAGGGGCATCGCGTAAGGTATAAATCAACACTCCCTGCTTATTGCGCTTTACATTAATGATACAGTGACGCCGATCCATACTCATATCCGAAGTCTCAATCGGTACATCGATAACATTTCCCACGCAACGCCGGCCTATGATATTGTCACCTTCCTGTAACGGAAGTACCTGCTTAAAACCAAACACGTTCTCAATGACCGTGATGCTGCCAAAAGCCTCTTTAAACTCCGCTTCATCCGGACGTTCTTCCTTTTGAGGGGCTTTCATCTTTGATTTGCCTAAACGAATACTGAACTGCTTCTTACACTGGTCACATACAAAGACCAGCGATTGGCCTTCGGTATACTTGGTTTCATCGAATGTCAGGTAATTCTCACATTTGGGACAACGGATACGCTTCATGATAGTTAAAAATTAAAGAATTAAAGAATTAAAAAATAAAGCAAGGGTAGATTACTTTCTACTTCTTTAATACCCAAGCGTTCTTATACGTTTCATTCTGGCGAACTCTGTTCAACGCCTGATATGCTTCTGTTTCTGTGCCACAAGACTCAATGCTGACACGCATTTTACCATCGCCAACAATTGCTTTTGCATGAGGGTAACCTTTTTCAATCAGTTGCTTTGCCATTGCTTCGGCATCCTTCTCAGTGCCTACACTGGCGATGATGATGTGGTATTTCTTTGCAGAGGCAAGTGACGGGGCGGTAGTCCCCGCTGTTGTCTTTTGAACTTCACTCTTCGTCGTTACAGATGTTGAAGAGGACACTTTTGCCGCCTGCCGCTTAGGCTGAGAAACAACCGGAACCACTTTTTTCTTTGCCTTCCGCCCCGTGTTTTTTTGAGCCGACGCTTTCGGAGTGTCGGCCTTCCGGCTGACAACAATCGGATTAATGGCAAGGGATTCCTTTTCTATCATCTCAAAAAGTTCATTCGGAAGTAATTGCGCATAATTTCCTTCAACCACTTCCGTATTCTCTATCGGTGTAGACAAAAAGAAAAACAAGGCAACCACTGCAATCATGGCAACTGCATTCGACAAATAGGAACGGTTGAATTTAAACTCAAACTTTCGCTTTTTGTCTTCGGGCACAACTGGAACAGAATAACGGATGGTCTTTTCCATGTACGGTTTCTTCAGTTCCGCCAGTTCCTGCATTTCAAAACTATCCAGCCCATATAAGTAAGGAGTGGTTATCTTGTGATCATAGGGAGCAAAGTCATAAGTACCATGAATGGAGTAACGCAATTCGCCAATATTGGGCAAATCCACCTTACCTTCTTCGTGGAGAGCAGTGAATATATAAGCTACTTCTTTTTCTACAATCCGCGTAGCATCAGAAAAATCGGTATCATAGACAGCCATATAGGATTGTACAAGTAAGCCGTCGTTCATCTTCAGTTGAGGGTTGAAACCGATAATACGGGTAGGGGGCAGAAAAACATTCTCTTCCGCTACTCTCATTGCCGGAGTATAATGGGCTACAAATCCTCCCAAACCGGGAACAATGACACAATCGTTCTCCAATAACAATACTTCTATGTGCTGTGCTAATTCAATCATGCTACAAAAGTAGCGGAAATATCGGATATACGCTAGTTTCAGGACTTTTTTCTTATCAACAAATTATAAACATTGCACATTGAAAATGTATTTGAAAAAGGTTTTTCGGCAAGAGAAGGGCTTTTTACCGGAAAAATTTCTACTTTTGTACCGTTTAATTATGCTCGTCAAGAATAGAAGGACAATTGCCCTCGCAAGAGTATACAAACCTAAACACTTAACAAAAGACTATTATGCGTATTATCTTCTGTCTGATGGTTTTCTTGTTCATAGAAAAGAACACGATGCTGGCACAGCAGCTGTCCTCATTCGTAGAATATGGAGCAGCCCTGCATACCGGTGACAATACCCCTCTTTGGCAGGTCAGCAACCAGCAAGGACTCACTTCGCTTGACAATAATACTTACATACGTGGAGGAGCAGCCTACAAACACCAAATTGGAAAATGGAAGTTTGAAGAAGCACTGGATTTGGTTGCAGCAGCCGGATTCAGTACTACCTCCTTCATTATACAGCAGGCTTACGTAGACATCCGCTACAAGTGGTTCGGATTCTTTGCCGGAAGCCGGGAACAGAATTCTCCATTGCTGAATCAAGAGCTGAGCAGTGGCGGCATGACCTGGTCGGGCAATGCGCGTCCCATACCACAAGTACAGATAGGCATCCCCGAGTATGTACAGTTGCTACCCCGTTTAGGCCTGAAAGGAGAAATCTCGTACGGATGGTTTACAGACAACAAATACCAGCGGGAACAAGTCGGAGAAAAATACTGGTACACCAAGAGTATCAAATACCATCATAAAGAAGGGTTCCTGCGTATCGGCATACCCAAAGGAAAATGGCAACTGGAACTCGGAATGACCCTCGACACCCAATTCGGAGGATACAAGATTGGAGGCTCCGAATCGGGAGACTTGGGCAACGGATGGAAGGATTACGTACGCGTATTTTTCCCCGGTCACGGGCGTGAGGATGGACCGGTAGGTGAACATCTGGCTTTCCAAGGCAATTTCCTGGGCAGCGAATATATCAAAATGACTTATCGTCCTAAGGAAGATTTCTCCATCAGCGCCTATCTGGACAATCATTTTGATGACTTCTCCGCCATGGCCAAGCTCAACGGTTGGGATGGCTTATGGGGTGTGGAATATAAATCCAACCATAAACAAGCCATCAACGGAATCGTTATCGAATATCTCCAAACTACCAATATGAGCGGTCCTCTGCACGGTTTGCAGAATTCTGTAGTAGGTAAGACCGGAGGAGCCGATAACTACTACAACAACGGTTACTACCCAGGATGGACACATTGGGGTATGGCGATAGCAATCCATTGATAGCATCGCCTATCTATAATAAGGATGGCGATATGAGTTTCAAGTACAATCGCGTCAAGGCCCTGCATCTGGGATGGAGCGGCGACATCAGCAGCGAGTGGAGATACGTGGCAAAATTGTCCCACAACAGAACTTGGGGAACTCCTCACCGTCCGATACCCGATATATTAGAAAATTTTTCTACTTTTGCATCGTTTTACTATACTCCCCGTAAATGGAAGGGCTGGTGCTTCAATGCGTCCCTTGCATTGGATATGGGAGAGATATATGGAGACAATTTTGGATTCCAACTGAAAGTACATAAAACATTTTAAGAAAATGAACTACATACAAACAGAGATTGACGGCGTATGGCTGATTGAGCCGAAAGTATTCCATGATGCCCGCGGATACTTTATGGAAGCATTTAAGGAAGAGGAGTTCCGTGCACATGTCGGAGACGTTCACTTCATCCAGGACAATGAGTCCAAGTCCTCTTTTGGCGTATTGCGCGGCCTTCACTACCAGAAGGGCGATTGCAGCCAGGCCAAACTGGTGCGTGTAATTAAAGGAAAAGTGCTGGACGTGGCTGTCGACTTAAGAAAATCTTCTCCCACCTTCGGAAAGCATGTCAGTGTGGAGCTAAGTGAAGAGAACAAGCGACAATTCTTCATTCCGCGTGGTTTTGCCCACGGTTTTCTGGTGCTGAGCGATGAAGCAGTCTTTACATACAAGGTAGACAACGTATACGCACCGCAGTCCGAGGCATCCATCCGTTTTGACGATGAAACCATCGGCATTGAATGGCCCGTTGCCACGGAGCAGCTTCTATTATCAGATAAAGACGGACATGCCGTATCGTTCAAGGATGCGGCCTATTATGAATAAAATATGAAAATAGCCATTGTCGGTACAGGATACGTCGGTTTGGTAACCGGAACCTGCTTTGCGGAAATCGGTGTCAACGTTATTTGCGTAGACACGAACAGTGAAAAGATAGAGTCGCTGAAAAAGGGTGTTATTCCTATCTATGAAAATGGACTGGAAGAAATGGTTGGCCGAAACGTGAAGGCGGGACGCCTGCAATTCACCACGTCTCTGGAGAGTTGTCTGAATGAGGTGGAAGTGGTGTTCAGTGCCGTAGGCACACCACCCGATGAGGATGGAAGTGCCGACTTGAGCTACGTGCTGGAAGTTGCCCGCACCATTGGACGCAATATGCAGAAATACGTGTTGGTGGTAACCAAAAGTACCGTTCCCGTAGGTACTGCCAGAAAAGTGCGGGCTGCCATTCAAGAAGAACTTGATAAGAGAGGGGTGAACATTGACTTCGATGTCGCTTCGAATCCCGAGTTTCTGAAAGAAGGTAATGCCATCAACGATTTTATGAGTCCCGACCGTGTAGTGGTGGGAGTAGAGTCCGAACGAGCCAAGAAGATAATGAGCAAGCTCTACAAACCATTCCTGCTGAACAACTTCCGTGTCATCTTTATGGACATCCCTTCTGCAGAAATGACAAAGTATGCAGCTAACTCCATGCTTGCCACCCGCATCAGCTTCATGAACGACATTGCCAATTTGTGCGAATTGGTGGGAGCGGATGTAAACATGGTGCGCAGCGGTATCGGTTCGGATACCCGTATCGGACGCAAGTTCCTCTATCCGGGGATAGGTTACGGCGGTTCATGCTTCCCTAAGGATGTAAAAGCACTGATTAAAACGGCTGAATTGAACGGCTACAAGATGCGTGTACTCCATGCAGTAGAGGAGGTGAACGAGAAACAGAAGAGCATCTTATTCGAAAAGCTGCAGAAGCATTTCAATAATGATTTGGAGGGAAAGACCATTGCCATTTGGGGGCTGGCCTTTAAACCCGAAACAGATGACATGCGTGAAGCCCCGGCTCTGGTATTAATTGACGAGTTGCTGAAGGCCGGCTGTAAAGTACGTGCCTACGACCCGGCTGCCATGAACGAATGCCGCCGCCGCATAGGAGAAAGTATTTATTATGCAACAGATATGTATGATGCTGCGCTGGATGCAGATGCACTGATGCTGGTGACCGAATGGAAAGAATTCCGCCTGCCTTCATGGGCAGTCATCAAGAAGACCATGGAGCAGCCGCTGGTATTGGACGGACGTAACATTTACGACAAGAAAGATATGGAAGAACAAGGTTTCACATATCATTGCATCGGAAAATAAAGTTGCAGAAAAAAGAAAAGAAATAAATAGGGACGTTATGACAATAAAAAGAAGTGCGATTCTCATTGTACTTGTTGTCTCATTGGCATCATGCAGCAACAGACAAAACGGGGAGGTTTCCGTCAAGGAAGACCTTACTGCAAAACAACTGTTGCAAGGCATCTGGGTGAACGATGAAACAGAAATGCCGTTGATGCGCATCGAAGGGGATACGGTATATTATGCCAACCCGCAAAGCGCTCCCGTACCTTTCAAGGTTGTTCACGATACAATCTACATATACAGCAATGAACCGGTGGCCTATAAGATAGACCGTCAAACGGAATACAGCTTCTGGTTCCACTCGCTGGCCGACGAAGTAATCAAACTGCATAAATCTGAAAATGCGGAAGATTCTTTGGTTTTCACCAGTCGAGAAGTGGAGGTCATTTCTACTACTCCGGAAGTGATAAAGAAAGACAGTATCGTAACATACAAGAATACAAGGTATAGGGGATATGTATATATCAACCCCTCAAAGATGAAGGTTTTCAAGACTTCCTATTCTGAAAATGGAATCAGTGTGGACAATGTGTATTATGATAATGTAATCCACATCTGTGTATACGAAGGGAAGAAGATGCTTTATGGCCAGGACATCACTAAAAAGATGTTTGCGGATATATTCCCTGCCGAAATGCTGGACCAGGCCATTCTTGCCGATATGAATTTCATGGGTGTGGATGGTAAGGGGTACCATTATCAGGCAACCCTCGGCATACCCGAAAGTTCCGTATACAATCTGGTAAATATGATTATTGGTTTTGACAATACAATGAACATAGAAAAAGCGGAATAAATCCGCTTTTTCTATTTCTTGTCTTCACCACAGTGCTTATTTCTTCTCGCCGCCATTCTGTGGACGTTTGGCTCTGGGCTTTCCACCTTTATTGTTGTTGCGACCGTTCTTGTTTCCTCCTGGCTTACGTCCGTTTCCATGGCCGCCCCGTCTTCCTCCGTCAAATGCTCTTGGCTTGTATTCGGGAGCTTCGCCCAGCTCTTCGGGAACCTGTATCTTATAGATGTCCCTATCCAGGAATTTTTCGATATTCTTGAAGTTGCCTTGCTCCTTTTCGGAAACGAAGGTGATGGCTACGCCGTCATTATTGGCACGCGCCGTACGCCCGATGCGGTGCACATAGTCTTCACTGTCGTGGGGGACGTCATAGTTTATCACCAGACGGATGTCGTCGATATCAATACCTCTCGCAACGATATCTGTAGCTACCAGGATATTGATACGTCCTGCCTTGAACTCGTACATCACTTTTTCGCGCTGTGCCTGCTCTAAATCGGAGTGCATTTCACCAACGTTCAGTTTCATCTGCTTCAAGGCTTTGGTCACTTCCTTCACTTTCAACTTGGAAGAAGCAAAGATGATGACGCGTTCCGGCGTCTCCTCGGCAAAGAGGCTACGAATGATGCCCAGCTTCTGATTCTCGTAGCAGACATAGGCTGCCTGCACAATCTTTTCCGCCGGTTTGGAAACCGCCAACTTTACTTCGGCGGGATTGTTCAGAATGTTGCCAGCCAACTGTTGTATCTTGGCAGGCATGGTAGCAGAGAACATAATGGTCTGCCGCTCTTTAGGGAGAAACTTGACAATCTGCATAATGTCATCATAGAATCCCATATCCAGCATCCGGTCTGCTTCATCCAAAATAAAATAAGAGACACGCGAAAGGTCTACATAGCCAAGGCTGAGGTGGGCTATCAGACGTCCCGGAGTGGCAATGACAACATCTGCACCCAATGTCAAACCTCTTTTCTGTTGTTCGAACAGAACTCCGTCATTACCGCCATACACAGCCACACTGGAAACCGGCATGAAGTAGGAGAAGCCCTCCATCTGCTGGTCTATCTGTTGTGCCAACTCACGGGTAGGAGCCATGACAATGCAGTTGATGGCATCGGCAGGGTGTCCACCTTCTGAAAGCTTGTTCAATATAGGCAACAAATATGCAGCAGTTTTTCCCGTTCCGGTTTGTGCCACCGCTATTAAATCTCGACCTTCAAGTATAACGGGAATTGATTCTTCTTGTATGGGGGTGCACTCTTCAAAGCGCATGGCATCCAGTGCCTCCAGCACATTGCCATTCAAATGTAGTTCTGAAAACTTCATGTATCTCTTTTAAATTTGGGCACAAAGATAGGACTTTTTTTTGAATGTACTAATGAGTTAATGGGTTAATGTGCACATTAACCCATTAGCACATTTAATGAATATCAATGTATGAATCCTTGAAACCTAAGAAGTAAAGTACCCCGTCCAAACCAATGGTGTTGATGGATTGCTTGGCATTGGCAACTACTTTGGGCTTTGCATGAAAAGCGATTCCAAGGCCGGCAATTCCCAGCATGGGCAGGTCGTTGGCACCGTCGCCCACAGCAATAGTCTGCGCAATATCCACTTTCTCCACCTGAGCTATCAAACGCAGTAACTCCGCCTTACGCTTACCGTCGACTACATCACCGAGATAGCGACCGGTCAGTTTGCCATCCTCTATTTCCAGCTCGTTGGCATACACATAGTCTATACCGTACTTCTTCTGGAGGTACTGCCCGAAGTAGGTAAACCCTCCCGAAAGAATAGCTATCTTGTAACCGTATTTCTTCAAAACATACATCAGGCGATCCACACCTTCCGTAATGGGAAGATTTTCTGCTATCTCCTGCATCACGGACTCATCCAATCCTTTCAATAAGGCCACTCGTTCGCGAAAGCTCTCAATGAAATCTATCTCACCGCGCATGGCACGTTCGGTAATGGCCTTCACCTGGTCACCCACACCTGCACGTATGGCCAATTCATCAATCACTTCTGTTTCAATCAGCGTAGAGTCCATATCGAAGCAAATGAGGCGGCGCATCCGGCGGTACATATTGTCCAACTGGAAAGAGAAATCCATTTCCAGTTCGGTTGCCAGTTTCATCAACTGTTCTTGCATGGCAATACGGTCTTTCGGAGTGCCACGAACGGAAAATTCGATGCAGGCGCGTGTACGCGATTCGCATTCGTCCAGCGGAATACGCCCTGTAAGGCGCTTGATGGCATCGATATTCATGCCTTGCTCTGCAAGAATACGGGTAACGGCGGATATTTGACGGGCAGACAACTTACGCCCCAATAAAGTAAGAATATAGCGGTTCTTTCCCTGCATATTCACCCAGTCCTCGTACTCTTTAGCAGTAATGGGGTAGAAACGGACAGTCACTCCCAGGGAGGAAGCCTTGAAAAGCAGTTCCTTCATAATGAACCCCGAGTGTTGTTCTTCCGTCTTGCACAAAATGCCCAACGAAAGAGTATTGTGAATATCTGCCTGGCCAATATCCAGAATGGTAGCATCATATTTAGCCAGAATTTCCGTTACGGAAGCTGTCAGTCCCGGACGGTCTTCACCCGTAATACGTATCAGGATGAGTTCAGTGTTCAATGGTTGCATAAGTCATCTTTTTGATAGAATAATAGGCTACAAAAGTAAGGAAAAATCTCGCCATTTATGCTAAATAACATAAAAATATGCCTCTAAAAAGTGAGAAAAATGCTTGTTTATTTGGAAGTTTGTTTAGGAATTACTTACCTTTGCACCCGATTTCAGAATTAAAAGCTTTGATTATCAGTATCTTTATCACTATTCAAGGCTTTGACAAGACGATGTTCCGGGAAGAAATCACTGTTGAAGGACAGTCCCGGATAGTATTAACCAAAACCGTGCCGCATGAAATATGCAAAATGGATTTTTGTTGTATTACTAATAAGTTCCTTGACTTCTTTTGTAGAAAAAGACAAACCTACCGGAGGTTTGAATGTGGGTGACATGGCCCCGGATTTCAAAATCCAAACTATGTCGGCAGAGCAATCCCAAACCGACCTTTCAGACTTGAAAGGAGAGTATGTATTGCTCAGCTTTTGGGCAAGTTACGACGCGCAGTCCCGGATGCAAAACGCAAGTTTGAGCAATGCGCTTCGCTCTACTGCCCGCAACAATGTGAAGATGGTTTCAGTTTCATTCGATGAGTATCAGTCAATCTTTGAAGAAACCATCCGTAAGGACCAAATAGTTACGCCCACTTGTTTCGTGGAAACTAAAGGCGAATATTCCGGCCTCTTTAAGAAATATCGCTTGGGCCGCGGATTCACTAACTATTTACTGGATGATAATGGTGTTATTATTGCCAAAAACATCTCTGCTGCAGAACTTTCCGCTTACTTGAATTAAGCTTGCCGATGCCCGGTGCATACAACAGCAACTTAAAGAACCTGTAAGACGAAAGTGAGGGTGTTCTCCGGAAAACCGGCATATCTTTCCGGCAAAAAGGGAACAGAACAAAAGAGGAAAATGAATACAACAAAAAGCCCCTCCCGCACTTGCACAACGCAAGAGTGGGAGGGGCTTCTTATTTTAATGGACTTCCGGAGACAAGCATCCTAAACCTCTACTTTAGCACGTCAAACCTCAACTTGAGCAGACTGAAGTAGAGGTTTAGAATGCTTATTTCGGTGCTTTCCTATATAGATAGAATGCAATGAAGGCATACATTATATTCGGTATCCACACAGCTATGACCGGAGGCATATTGCCGTTCACGGCAAATGTGGAAGCAATGGTCTGAAACAGAATATAAGAGAAACTCAATGCCAAGCCGATACCTAAATGCAATCCCATTCCACCTTTCGTTTTCTTGGAAGACAAAGATACTCCAATCAGCGTCAGGATAAAGGAGGCAAACGACATGGCAATGCGTTTGTGGTACTCTATCTCAAATTCCTTAATGTTGGCAAAGCCGCGTTGCCGCTGCCTGCTGATGTACTCGCTCAGCTGGGGGCTGGTCAACATTTCCTGCTGGTTTTTCATAATCAGGAAGTCGGCAGGCTCCATAAAAAGGGTAGTGTCTATGCGGTCACCCTTCGTGATACTCTCCTTCATGCCATCCATCTGGCGAATCATATAATCCTTGATTTTCCACTTATGCACGGCCGTCGTGTCGTAGGTAATGGAACGGGCCGTAAGGTGGGAGACCAGTTGCTTGTCATTGAACTTGTCCAAAGAAAAGCGATAACCGGTCTTGCTGTAGTCTTCAAAACGTTCGATATAGGCAATTACCCCCGAATCCACTTCCAGCTGGATGTTCCGTGCCGTATTCGCCTTACGGGGTTTGTAGTACTTGTCCTCAAAATTGATACGTGTCACACTGCCTTTGGGAATGACATAGGACCCGAGACAGAATGTTACTACCGCAATGATTGCTGCAGACACCATGTAAGGACGCAACATACGCTTGAAACTCATTCCCGTAGAAAACATGGCAATAATCTCCGAGTTCTCCGCCAGTTTGGAAGTAAAGAAGATTACGGCGATAAATACAAACAGCGGACTGAACAGATTGGCAAAGTAGGGGATGAAGTTCAGGTAATAATCAAAAACAATCGCATTCCACGGCGCTTCATGAGACATGAAGCGGTCCATCTTCTCGTTGAAGTCGAACACCACCGCAATGGAGATAATCAATGCAATGGCAAAGACATATGTACCCAGGAACTTCTTAATGATGTACCAGTCCAGCCGCTTCAGGAATTTACCTCTCGGCAGCTTTATATTCTTCCATATCCTCCAGTTCATTTTTCTCATAATCTTGTCGATACGCGTTTCACCATCATCGGTTTCCAGGTAGCAAAGTCGCCTGCAATGATATGCTTACGTGCTTCGCCCGCCAGCCACAGATAGAAAGCCAAGTTGTGGATAGATGCTATCTGCATGGCAAGCAGTTCTTGTGCATGAAACAGATGGCGCAAGTATGCCTTGCTGTACATGGTATCTACGTAGGAGGCACCGTCTGCTTCAATGGGAGAGAAATCCATTTCCCATTTTTTGTTGCGCATGTTCATGATGCCGTCCTTAGTAAACAACATGCCGTTGCGTCCGTTGCGGGTAGGCATCACACAGTCGAACATATCGACACCGCGTTCAATGCCCTCCAGGATGTTTACCGGAGTCCCGACTCCCATCAGATAGCGAGGCTTGTCTTTGGGAAGAATACCGTTCACCAGCTCAATCATCTCGTACATCTTGTCTACGGGCTCGCCCACAGCCAGACCGCCAATGGCATTACCGTCAGCACCTTTAGAGGCAACAAACTCTGCTGACTGCTCGCGGAGGTCGCGATAGACGCACCCCTGCACAATGGGAAATAAGGATTGCTGATAACCGTACTTCGGTTCTGTTTCGTTGAAACGCTTGATACAGCGGTCCAGCCAGCGATGTGTCAATCCCAGTGATTTTTTGGCATATTCGTAGTCCGAATCCCCCGGAGGACATTCATCAAAGGCCATCATGATGTCTGCACCGATAGTACGTTCTATATCCATCACCTTCTCCGGCGTAAAGATATGCTTGCTACCATCGATGTGTGAACGGAATTCCGCACCTTCTTCGCGCAACTTGCGGATACCGGACAACGAGAATACCTGGAAGCCGCCACTGTCTGTCAGCATAGGACGGTCAAAGCCGTTGAACTTATGCAGTCCACCGGCTTTTTCTATCACTTCCAGTCCCGGACGCAGATAAAGATGATAGGTATTACCCAATATAATCTGCGCCTTTATGTCCTCTTTCAGCTCAGGCAGATGCACGCCTTTCACTGTTCCCACTGTACCTACCGGCATAAAGATAGGTGTCTCAATCTGCCCGTGGTCAGTAGTAATCAGTCCGGCACGTGCATTGGTCTTGCTGTCTGTATATTGTAACTCGAATGTCATTCCTCTTTCTTTTCAGTCTTTTCTTTCTTTACGGACAAGTCGATGGCATCGGCTACTTTTTCATCAGTCAGCGCAATGGCAAACACTTCCTTGATATCTTTCACATAGTGGAAAGTCAGTCCTTTCAGATATATATCCTGTATCTCTTCTATATTCTTGCGGTTCTCGTCGCTCAAGATAATCTCCTTGATACCGGCACGCTTGGCAGCCAGTATCTTCTCCTTGATGCCTCCTACCGGAAGTACCTTACCGCGAAGTGTTATCTCTCCCGTCATGGCAAGATTGGCCTTCACCTTCTTCTGGGTGAGGGCAGAAGCGAGAGAGGTAGCCATCGTGATACCGGCAGACGGACCGTCTTTCGGAATGGCGCCTTCGGGCACATGGACATGGATGTTCCAGTTATCAAAAATCTCCTCGTCAAGATTCAGCAGGGAGGCATGCGCCTTGATGTATTCCAATGCCAGCATGGCCGACTCTTTCATTACATCACCCAAATTGCCGGTCAATGTCAAACGTCCGCCCTTGCCACGGCTCAGGCTGGTTTCCACGAAAAGTATTTCACCACCTACGGCAGTCCATGCCAGACCGGTCACTACCCCTGCATACTCATTACCCTGATACTTGTCACGGGTATATTCGGGTGCACCCAGGAATTCATACAAGTCTCCCGGTTTTATTTCGGTCTTCGCAAAATAACCGTCCGTAGCATATTGGCGCGCAGATTTACGGAGTATCTTTCCGATTTTCTTTTCCAGTTCGCGCACGCCGCTTTCACGGGTATAATTCTCTATAATGGCTTCCAGTGTGTTCTTCGGAAGCTTGATATCATTCTTTTTCATACCGTTTGCCTCCAATTCCTTCGGAACCAGATGGCGGCGGGCAATCTCAATTTTTTCTTCCGTGATATAGCCGCTTACCTCAATCAGCTCCATACGGTCCAGCAACGGCCCGGGGATGGTATTCAGATTATTGGCAGTAGCGATGAACATCACTTTGGACAAATCATAGTCCACATCCAGAAAGTTATCATGGAATGTAGTGTTCTGTTCCGGGTCGAGCACTTCGAGGAGGGCAGAGGAGGGGTCTCCCTGGCGGTCGGCACTCACCTTGTCTATCTCATCCAGAATAAATACCGGATTGGAGGAGCCTGCCTTTATCAGATTCTTGATAATCCGTCCCGGCATGGCACCGATATAGGTTTTACGATGACCGCGAATCTCAGCTTCATCATGCACGCCACCCAGCGACATACGGATATACTTACGTTTCAAGGCTGCAGCAATGGAACGTCCCAAAGAGGTTTTTCCCACACCCGGAGGCCATACAGACAGATGATGGGGGACTTCATATCGCCCTTCAGCTTCAATACGGCAAGATGTTCCAAGATGCGTTCCTTCACCTTCTCCAAACCATAATGGTCTTTGTTCAGTGTCTTTTCTGCATTGACAAGGCTCAGATTATCCGTCGTATAAATGCCCCACGGCAAACTAAGCATCGTCTGCAGATAGTTCAGCTGCACGCTATAGTCGGGAGACTGAGGATGGGTACGTTCCAACTTATCCACCTCTTTCAGGAACGTAGCCTTCACCTCATCACTCCATTTGATGGTCTCCGCCTTCTTACGCATTTCCTCTATTTCCTGCTCCTGACCGCCGCCACCCAGCTCATCCTGAATGGTTTTAATCTGCTGCTGCAGGAAATACTCACGCTGCTGCTGGTCTATATCCTCGCGTGCACGCATCTGGATAGACTCTTTGATTTCGGCAAGCTGAACTTCACGATTCAGAATCTCGAGCAGGCGGTAGGTACGCGCCCGCAAAGAGTCGATACGGAGCAATTCTATCTTTTCGTCTTTCTTGAGCGGCAGGTTCGTACAGATAAAGTCTACCAAAAACATTGGATTGGTAATGTTCTTGATGGCAAATGCCGAATCCTGCGGAAACATATCGGATGACTTGATGTAGCGTACTGTCAAGTCTTTACACGCCTCTACCAATGCATGGAATTCCTTGTCATTCTTCTCCGGAAGTTCTTCATTCAGCGTGGCTATCCGTCCCTTCAGATAAGGAGTCGTATCCGTAATCTCCTTCAGTTCCATACGTTTGGAGCCTTGCAGGATGACGGTAGTTGTCTGGTCCGGCATTTCAAGCACGCGTACAATCTTGGCAACTGTACCGATGGTATGTAAATCTTCAAACAGAGGTGTCTCTGTTTCAGCCACCTTCTGGCATAGAACAGCTATATAAGAATTTTTCTTTTCTGCTTCACGCACCAATTTGAGGGAAGATTTTCTTCCTACAGATACCGGCATAAACACCCCGGGAAACAATACCATATTTCGGAGAGGCAATATCGGTAAGACCTCTTCTACCTCTATGTCCATCAATTGTTCCTCATTCCCCTCAAAATCAGCAATTACAGAGAAAGCGTTTCCGCTTCTATCTTCGACATCACTCAGGTAATTTCTTTTCTTCATTTCTTTCTTTTTAGTTTATGTCATATTGGCAGGCCAATAAAGCGCCTGCAAAGTTAAGCTATTTCTTCATAAATAGACGTTCTCATCCTTTAAAAAGACAAAAACAGTGCCAATTTTATGACAAATCTGCAGGCTTTGATTATTTTTGAGCCCAATTAAAGAAGATAAACATGTCTAAATCATCTTTTAAGTTTAAACAATTTACCATATTTCATGATAAATGCGCCATGAAGGTCGGCACAGATGGTGTACTACTTGGGGCATGGGCCCCGGCAGACAAAGCGAAGCGTATACTGGACGTTGGAACCGGTACCGGATTAATAGCCTTACAGTTAGCGCAAAGGAATCCGCATGCCCGGATTACTGCAATCGAGATAGATGCGGCTGCAGCCGGACAAGCCACAGAAAATGTATCTCACTCTCCATGGGCCGGTAGAGTAGAGGTCATATGTCATGATTTCCGAGATTATCAGCCGGAAAACAGATTTGACCTCATCGTTTCCAATCCTCCCTACTTTATAGATGCGTTGAAATGTCCTGACGAACAAAGGTGCACAGCACGGCATACGGGCAATTTGAATTACGATTTACTGTTTCGTCGTTCGGCATCTTTGCTTGAAGAGCAAGGAGTCGTAAGCATCATTATTCCAGCGGAAGCTGAAAAAACGGTTGTGGATACAGCTTGGAACCATAAGTTGTTTCCATTGCATCGCGTGCAAGTCTTCACCAAGCCCGGAAAACCGTGCAGACGGGTATTGCTGAACTTTGGTTTTGAAGCAAAAGAGTGTAGAGAAGAGAAACTCTGTATTGAGGTGAATCACAATGAGTTTACCCCTGAATATGTAGCTTTAACGAAAGATTTCTATCTGAAAATGTAATTTTAATTGCATAAAACTTGCCTAAATGTTTGGTTGGTATCAGAATTGTTTTTACCTTTGCACTCGCTTTTCAGAAGTAAAGCATTCGGGGTGTAGCGCAGTCCGGTTAGCGCACCTGCTTTGGGAGCAGGGGGTCGTGGGTTCGAATCCCGCTACCCCGACAGAAATTAATAAGCTACTGATTTTCAGCAGCTTATTTTTGTATATATCACTTTTCTACTTATCCAAATAGCAACGTAAAGCAACTCCCTTTTCCCACAGCAGACTGCACCGTAATATTGCCGCCATGCCGGTTCATCACTTGTTTACATAAACTGAGCCCGATGCCCGAACCGGAAGGCTTGGTGGTGAAGAACGGTACAAAAATCTTATCCTGCACTTCCGGTAAGATGCCTTCACCATTGTCGCTGACGGTAATAAGGCATTGCCACGAGAGGGCGGGTAGCATCTTCACTTCTATCAGGGGATGTTCCTTCCTGCTACATGCTTCTTTGGCGTTTTTAATCAGATTAATCAGTACTTGTTCTATCTGTGTCCGGTCTATTTGGAGTATGCGGTCGGTCTCCGGAAGCTCTATCCGGATATACTCTTCCGAAAACAGCTTCTGCAAATCCTGCAACAGCTCACGGACGGCAACCGGACGACGAACGGGGGCGGGGAGCTTGTCAGCTTGCGGTAGTTCTCCACAAATTCCAGCAAGCCCTTGCTGCGGCGGTGGATGGTCTGCATTCCCTGCCGCATGACGGGGTAGTTCTTTTCCGACACTTCCCGTTCGCTCAAGGTCTCGGAGAGGGAGATGATAGGAGTAATCGAATTCATTATTTCGTGCGTCAGCACACGTATCAGCTTTTGCCACGCTTCCATCTCATTACGCTCCAGTACGCGGGTACGGAAATTCTTCATTGCTTCGGAAAGCTCGTCCACCATATCTTCCATAGAACGGTTCTTGTAGGGAGAACGGAAGGACAACATCATATCATCATAGCGCAGGCTCTCTGCCAGGTGACGCATCATGCGCACCTGCATCATCTGCAGACGGTACAGATGAACGGCAATCGCCAGTAATATCAAGAAAGCCATCAGTGCGCTGAACCACAATCCGGCATCTACCAGCAGATAAACGCCGACCGAAAACAAGGCTATGCCGATGATATGCAGTGCTACAACTAATGAATACCGTTTCATAAGCCTAACTTTTCAAGTTTCCGGTACAAGGCGAAGCGGGTAATGCCCAAGTATTCGGCTGCACGGGTCACATTTCCTTCACTGAGCCGCATGGCGCGTTCCACGGCCTGCCGTTCCAGCTGTTCCAGGTTGAGGACTTCCTCTTCCTTCTTCTGACGGGAAGCCGAAGCCTGGAGCATGAAGTTCTCCGGACGGAGCATGGAACCGTCTCCCAATATCACGGCACGTTCCATAGTATGCTGCAGCTCGCGTACATTGCCCGGCCAGGCATACTTCAATAGTTTGTTCTTTGCCTCGCGGGTCAGGCCGCGCATCTCCTTCTGATATTTGCGGGCATAGCGTTGCAGAAAATACTCTGCCAGCAGGAGGATGTCGTTTCCACGTTCCCGTAGCGGGGGGATATGGATTTCGATGGTGTTGATGCGATACAGCAGGTCCTGACGGAATTCTCCCTCGTCCACCAGACGACGGATGTCCGCATTGGTGGCACAGATGAGCCGCACATCAATGGCATAGCCTGCGTGCTTCCCAGGCGGCTGATGCATCGTTTCTCGATGGCAGTCAGTAGTTTGGCCTGCATGGGTAGGGAGAGATTACCTATCTCGTCCAGAAAAAGCGTGCCGCCGGTTGCCACTTCCATACGCCCGGCTTTCGCTTTCCGTGCATCGGTGAAGGCGCCCTTCTCGTAACCGAACAATTCACTTTCGAACAACTGCTCGGGGATACTGCCGAGGTCTATCGTGACAAACGGCTTTCCATAGCGGGGAGAATTGCGGTAAAGCAGGCGCGCTATCACATCCTTTCCGGTTCCATTCTCACCCAATATAAGTATGTTGGCGTCCGTGTCACGCAGCTTCTCCACGGTAGAGAAGACCTGCTGCATGATAAGAGAATCACCTATAACAACCTCTTCTGAACCTCCCGCTGTAGCATTGCTCAGTACTTCCACCTGCTCCTTCAGCAAATTCACCTCGGTCCGGGAACGGCGCAGCTTCATGCCCGAAGAAAGGGTGGCCAGCAACTTTTCCTTCTCCCACGCTTGGGAATAAAATCCGTAGCCCCCGCTTTGATGGCGCGTACCGCCTTATCCGTATCGGCATAGGCGGTCATGAAGATGACCACAGCTTGCGGGTCGATATTTAGAATCTGCTTCAAGCTGTCGAAACCCTCCTGCCCGCTAATGGCATCACGGCTGAAGTTCATATCCAACAGAATAATGTCCGGACGGAAAGTAGTCATAAAATGCTCTATGCGGTCGGGCGTCACCGCCACCTTTATCTTCTCGGCGTAGGGTTCGAGAAGCAGGTTCAGAGCAAAGAGGACATCCTCATTATCATCTACAATCAATATTTTACCTAACTGTTCCATATGTACAATTCATTGATGGCAAAGATAAGTATAATATCCATGTGTTGTGCGTGCATTATCGCACTATTTTTGTGCGTAACTGCACACATATAGAGCACTTGCAATCCATTCAATCATCTATAATACAGACTATTATATTTATGGCATAGAGTTTGAGCCTTTTAGAGCAAAGAAAACGACTATGCATCAGAATATATTTGTATTACTCATCACACTCTGTTTGGTATCGGGTGCCGCCGCCCAGGACCACATGCTGGAGCTGACTTTGGAAGAAGCCGTTGAGCAGGCCCGCCAGCAGTCTCCCGACGCCCAAAATGCCCGCCATAGCTTCCGTTCCGCTTATTGGAACTACAAATACTACTGCGCCAACTACCTGCCGACACTTAAGCTTACTTCCACCCCCTATCTGGACCGTGCCATCAACAAAGTGACTCAAAGTGACGGAAACGTCAAGTTCATAGAGCAAAACCTGCTGAGTACCGACCTGACACTGAGCCTGACACAAAACGTGCCGTGGACCGGAGGTACCGTCTTCATTGAAACGGCAGCGCAACGCCTCGACCTTTTCAGCAGCGACACCTACTCCTGGCAGACTTCACCCGTCAACATCGGATACAGCCAATCCTTGTTTGGCTATAACAGCCTGAAGTGGGACCGCCGCATCGAGCCCATCCGTTACCGCGAAGCTAAAAAGACGTATGTAGAAACCCTTGAACTTGTTGCCGCCAATGCCACAGAGAAATTCTTCAACCTGGCCAAAGCACAAAGTAATTTCGAGATAGCCAATGCCAACTATGCCAATGCCGACACCTTATATATATATGCGCAAGGACGATATAACATCGGCACCATCAGCGAGAACGAGATGCTGCAACTTGAGCTCAACAAACTGACCGAGGAAACCAACTGCATGAATGCCCGCATCGAAGTGGAAAACTGCATGCAGGAATTCCGTTCCTACCTCGGCATCCAGGAAGACCTCCATATAAAGGTAAGGGTAGACAACCGGGTGCCCGACCTGCACATCGACCTGGATGCCGCGCTGATGCTTGCCAACGAAAACAGTCCGGAGATACAGAACATGCTGCGCCGCAAGGTGGAGAGCGAGAGTGCCGTATCCCGTGCCAAAGCCAATGCCGGACTGAAAGCAGACATCTACCTGCGTTTTGGCTTGACACAAACTGCCGGCAAACTGAAAGATGCCTACCGGAAACCTCTGGACCAGCAATACGTCAGCCTGGGCATCACTCTCCCCATCCTGGACTGGGGGCGTGGAAGGGGACAAGTACGCGTGGCACGTTCCAACCGCGATCTTGTCTACACGCAGGTGGAGCAGGACAAGACGGATTTCGACCTGAACGTGCGGAAACTCGTAAAACAGTTTAACCTGCAAGCACAGCGGGTGAACATAGCCGCCCGCACAGACCATACGGCACAACGGCGTGCCGAAGTGGCCCGCAAACTCTACCTGCTTGGCAAGTCCTCGGTACTGGACCTCAACGCTTCTATTACAGAAAAAGATACAGCACGGAGGAATTATGTCACAGCTCTTTATAATTATTGGAGTTTGTATTATACACTGAGAAGCATCACACTATACGACTTTGAAAAAGAGGAGTCACTGGCAGAAGACTTGGAAAGAGTCATTGATGAAAAAAATATACAGTGATAAAATAACGGAATACGTTTTAGTAAAAGCAGACCGGAGATTTACTAAAACTCTGGTGACAATTTACTAAATCTCCGATAAAGTTTTAGTAAAACTCGGTTCCCATATTCAGAAGTACTTCTGAAGGGGGTATATCTAAAAAGAAAAAAGTACATAAAATATTACATTATGGATATAAAACTTGAAAAGAAACCCTGGTACATCCGTTACCGCTACTACCTGGCGGGAGGTGCTGCCTTCCTTGCCTTCCTGGTCTATGTAATCACCCTTTCGCTCGGTCCCAGCAAGCTGCGCATCGAGCAAGACAACATACAGATAGCCGAAGTAAAAAACGGCAAGTTCATGGAATATGTGGACGTGGAGGGACTGATTCAGCCCATTCTCACCATCAAGGTCAATGCACGCGAAGCCGGAAGCGTGGAGCGCATCATAGGAGAGGAGGGGAGCCTGCTACGGCAGGGAGACACCATCCTCGTCCTTGAGAACCCCGACCTGCTGCGCAGCATCGAGGACCAGCGCGACGACTGGGAAAAACAGCTCATCACCTACCACGAAAAAGAGATTGAAATGGAACAGCAAAGCCTGAACCTGCAACAGCAGGCCCTGCAGACCGACTATGACCTCAACCGCCTGCGCAAGAGCTTCACCCTCGACAAGGAGGAGTACCGCATGGGCATCAAGAGCAAAGCACAGCTTGAAGTGTCCGAGGACGAGTACAACTATAAAGTACAGAACGCCCGCCTGCAACGCGAAAGCCTTCGCCACGACTCCGCCGTTACCATCATCCGCAAAGACCTCATCAAAAACGACCGCGAACGCGAGCGGAAGAAATACGAACGTGCCTGCGAACGGCTCGGCAACCTGGTGGTGAAAGCTCCCGTCGCCGGTCAGCTCAGCTTTGTCAAAGTGACTCCGGGGCAACAAGTATCCTCCGGCGAAAGCATTGCCGAAATCAAGGTGCTGGACCAATACAAAGTACATACCGCCTTGAGCGAATACTACATCGACCGTATCACTACGGGGCTGCCTGCCACCATCAACTATCAGGGACGAAAATACCCGTTGCGCATCACCAAAGTAGTGCCCGAGGTCAAAGACCGTACGTTCGACGTAGACCTCGTCTTTACCGGCGACATGCCCGATAATGTACGTGTGGGCAAGAGCTTTCGTGTGCAGATAGAACTCGGACAGCCGGAAGAGGCGCTCGTCATCCCGCGCGGCAACTTCTACCAAAGTACCGGTGGGCAATGGATTTATAAACTGAACGCTGCAAAGACAAAAGCCGTACGCGTGCCGCTTGGCATCGGTCGCCAAAACCCGCAACAATACGAGATTACGGAAGGTTTGCAGCCCGGAGATTGGGTAATTACAACGGGATATGATACCTTTGGGGAGGCAGAAGAATTGATAATGAAATAAAACGACGCACAATGAGACAAATAATCTTAGCCATAAATGCATTGCTGAAATTCAAAGCATACACTCTTATCAATGTATTGGGACTGGCGTGCAGTTTGGCTTGCGTACTCACAGTAGCCCGATACATCCACCAAGAAAATACGGTGAACCAATGCTTTCCTGAATATAAACGTATTTGCCTGATAAAAGCCTCTACCAGCAATGGTGAGAACTTCTTGGGAGGATACCAGTCAGGATTGGAAAAGGATCCTGCCGTAGAACAATTTACGGTGATTTATCAAATATCGGATATGCCCGTTCTGTTCGGGGAACAAGAAATTGCAACGAACGCTTTTTCTGTAGACAGCACCTTCTTCAAAATCTTTCCATATAGGGTGATTGCCGGAACCGGAAGAATAGTCCACCCGAGGGATGTTGTCATTACCCGTTCTTTTTGGATGAAGAAGCTGGGAGGAAAGAATGCCATAGGCGCTACTTTCAAAAACACAAAAGGGTATAAATTCACTATTATAGGAGTGGTGGACGACCCCGATACCAAGACATCGTGGATGCCGGATATATTCATGTCGGATGAACTGGACGAATTCCTTTTTTTCGACCCTATATACGCCATGCTGATGGCACCGGATACAGACATCGCACTGCTGAATAAAAAGTATTCAAAAGAACACCCCCGCAGCAAATGGAGCACTTATGAGACAGTACGCTATCAGTATTTGCCTTTGAAAGATTTATATTACGATAAAGACCACGGAAAAGAAAACAAGAACTATCAATATGGCAGCAAAAGCTATGTCCGGGTATTGATGGTAGTAGCCTTCCTGGTAGGTATCATAGGGTTGCTGAACTTCATCAACATCTACACTGTCATCATGTCCAAGCGGTCAAGAGAGTTCGGGGTGAAAAAAGTGTTCGGTGCAGGCAGGACGGACATTTTCCTGCAAATATATGCCGAGAATATCTTATTGACGGGACTGGCATTACTCTTCTGCTGGGCTTTAATAGAAATAACCAAGTTTTTCTTTTTCCATGAGCTTTATATACCTACCACAACAGACTCCGGCTTTGACCGGAAGGTCTCTGCCACCGTACTTTTAGGATTGCCATTGCTGACTACTGTTTATCCGTTCTTGAAATACACATGCAGCAAGCCCGTCAACTCCATACGCGAGCTGGCATCTTCACGCTTTTCCACACGGTCACGCATGATATTACTGTGTTTTCAATATGTCGTAACTATCTTTATAATAACCGTTTCCCTATTTTTTGTACGGCAGTTGGAGTATATGCTCTGTGCCGACCTCGGTTTCCGCTCGCACGATGTGATAACCTGCCGGATGTATGTCGATAAATTGGCTTATATAAAACAAATAAGGAAGAGGGACTGGATGAAGGGAAAAGACAATACATAAGCAATGCTTTGGTCAATAAACGAATGAGTGAAAGCACTCTGTTTGAGCATTGGAGCAGAGGAAACAACTTGCTGTTCACAGACTTCCGTTTTGACAGTTTTGCGCTCAACAGAGCCGAAAACGGTTTCCATCCGGCATTGCGCGCACATTTAACGAGCCATTCCATGGCAATATACGATTTTCAACTTGTAGAGGGGCGCCTATGGAACGACTCCATAGATGAAGCGTTCAGCAAAAACAGTTTCAAGGTAATTATCAACGAAACCGCTAAAAAAGTCTATGGAATAAAAGACATCACCAAAGACAAGCTGCAACCTGAAGAACCACACTACGCCTCAAGCAGCTTACCGGATTTCTACAATCCACCTTGTGAGATAGTAGGGGTCATAAAGGATTTCAATGTTCGGCACCTTTCACAATCCACCCAACCGGTTGTCATCTATTATCACGATGCAAGCATAGGCGGAATTTATACTGTTACAGCCTCGTATAAGCACGAGAATAAAGCCAAAGTCATTGATTTCCTGCGCCGATTATACGAAGAATCTACGGGAAGAACCGACTTTGAATATACGCTGATAGAAGATGAACTCCAAAAGATGTATCGTGAAGACCGTCAAGTGGTGAACATTTATACGCTCTTTGCCGGAATAGCTATTTTCATCTCTTCATTGGGATTATTGTCAATATCCTTGTTCGATATTCGGCAACGTTACCGCGAGATAGGCTTACGCAAAGTGAACGGTGCGCAAGCAAAGGATATTTATCCCTTGCTCATCAAAAAGTATCTTTCGGTCATGGGAGTCGCCACTTTGCTATCCATACCCTTGTCATGGATTGCCATTACCCTCTATTTGCAGGATTTTGCCCACAAAGCCCCTTTGACATTCAACTTGTTTGCCGTAGCAGTAGCCATAACAACTGCCATCTCCTTGTTGACTATTATTGGGCAAATCCGCAAGGCTGCCAACATCAATCCGGCAAGCATTATGAAAAACGAATAAAAGATACATAGAAATTATAAATTTGACATATAATGAAAATACTAAAATATGCTTGGCGCTTCCTGATGCGCTCCAAATCATATACGATTATCAATCTGCTGGGACTGGCTTTCAGCCTTGCCTGCTGCATCATACTGATGCGATATATTCATAGGGAAATGACAGTGGACACACATTGCATAGACCGGGAGCATGTCTATGGAGTGGTGCAAGACATGGAAGGAAACCGGCATCTGGGATATGTTTCGCATGTAAAAGACAGTATCTATATAGACAAACGCAACATTGACAAGCAGACTTCAATCATCTTATTGGAAAAAGATTATGTAGTTTACGATTATAATCGCTATTCTGCCCGAGTATTGGTGGCAGACAGTTGTTTCTTCCAATTATTTCCTTATCAAGTAGTTCGAGGAAGTGCTTCGCTCAATGCTCCCGAGTCGGCTTTGTTGACAGATTCTTACGCCAAAAAGCTCTTTGGAAAAGAAAATCCGATAGGGAAGGTGCTGCGCTATACAAATGGAATGGATGTCACAATATCGGGCGTGCTGGCTGTTCCGCACAACAAAACATCCCTGCAGTTCGATGTCGTTCTTTCCTCTTCTTTGACCCGGCGTTGGGAACGCCTCCCTATAGAGTTCGTCAAATTCATGCCGGGAGTCAGCATCGACCTAATGAATGAAATAGGCAGCCATCCCCGGTGGGTAAATCCCAATTATAGGGAATATGACAACAGGCAATATACATTTTCTTTTATCCCCGTGGGCGACATCTATTGGAACGATGCAATCGTAGAATCAGCAGAATGCCCTATGATGTTATCTTCCGGCAACTCTTCCCATATTTATATCCTTTCGGGTGTCTGTGCGCTTTTGTTATTGGTAGGAATTATCAATTTTGTAAACATCTACCTGATATTCATGATGATGCGCAGCAAAGAATATGGCATCAAGAAAGTCTTTGGCCTGAGCAGAGGCACACTGTTTCTCCAGATATGGACAGAGAATTTCCTGATAGCCTGCCTTGCATTATTGATAGCTTGGTTTATTATAGAAATCACATCCATACCTATTGCAAAGTTGCTCAACGCTCCTTTCCCATACACATCTTTCGATGTATGGCTGTCATTGACAATAGTAATGATGTTACCGCTGTTGACTTCGCTCTTTCCGTTTATAAAGTATAGTTGCACACCGCCTACGGTTTCTATCCGCAATATCAGTACAAGTTTTCGTTCTGTACGAATCCGCATGATATTCTTATCTGTACAGTATATACTTACTTTTTTATTGATAACACTTTCGTTATACTTCAACAAGCAACTGTCCGTATTGCTCCATACCAATCCGGGATTTCGCACAGAAAATATACTGATAGCCAAATTGATATATGAATCCAGCGATATGAATACTTACAGAGGCATGGATGCCCGCAAAGCACAGCGCAAACGCAGGCAAGAAATCGGAAGCGCCTTGTCCCAATGTCCTTTCATAGAATGCTGGTATTCCAATTACGAAAATATACTTTCGCCTTCCTTCAATGTCACCTACCAAAACAGCAAAGGAGAAAAGGCGACATTGAAACACGAGTACGTTTCGCCAGATTTCTTTAAACTATACGGCATCAAGGTCGTGGAAGGGGATATGCCGGAATATGAAAGTAATGAGAATGATAGAAAAAAAACAATTGCTGTCAATCGTTCGGCACTAAAGGCATTGCACTATGACAATTTAGATGGTGCCATGATTATAGAGGACTACAAGGAAAGGAATAGCACGGATGCGGCCATGATTCCTATCTCAGCCATAGTGGAAGATTATTACAACGGACATCTCTGTTCCGGCATACAGCCTACCATCTTTGAAATCTATCCGATTCAAAGCGGTGATCTTTTTCAGATAAGTTACACTCCGGGACGGTTAAACGATTTACTGAAGTTTCTTCGCGACTTGGAATACAGAATTTATGGTAGTGATACATTCGAATATTCGTTGCTAGAAGACAACGTGAAAGCGATTTATCAAAAAGACAAACAAGTGGCCACTATCTATTCCATATTTTCCTGCACAACCATTGCCATCTCCTGCCTCGGGCTGTTTGGCATTTCATTGTTTGACATCAGACAACGCTATCGAGAAATCAGCATTCGTAAGATTAATGGTGCACAACTAAGTGACCTTTACCCTTTACTTTTCCGAAAATATATAATAGCATTGGGCATTGCTTTCCTTTTAGCTGTTCCTCTTGCTTATTATATCATAAATGAGTATACAAAAGAGTTTACAGTAAAAGCGTCTCTATCTATCGGAATATTTGCTATCGGTCTGGCTGTCGTTACATTCATTTCGTTGGGTACACTGTTTTGGCAAATCCGTAAGGCAGCAAATATCAATCCGGCACAAATCATGAAAACCGAATAATAAACACATACATTATGTTACAACATTATCTAAAAATAGCAATCAGAAATCTGCTGAAATACAAGACACAGAGTTTTATCAGTATCATTGGGCTTGCAATCGGCTTTACTTGCTTCGCGTTGTCAGCAATGTGGATTCGTTATGAAATGACATACGATAATTATCATAAGGATGCAGATAGATTATATTTACTTTATAACAATAATGCTCTTAATGATATGGCTATTCAGTCGGAATGCCTTATCCAACATCCAATCTTTTGAAAAAAAACTTTCCGGAAGTAGAAGATGCTTGTGCATACATGATATGGAATGATAATGAACTAAGACTTGAAGGTAGTCCTACTATAAAAACACCTATGCTACTGGCTGATTCATGTTTTATAAAAATGTTTGGAATCACTCTTCTTGCAGGAAACATGGACTTTTTACATAACGATTCACAGATAGCTTTAACAAAAGACATTGCAATGAAGCTCTTCGGAAATATTGATGTATTAGGCAAAGAATTGACTATTGCAGACAATATTGTAACCATTGGAGCCATATTAGAAGGACTAAAACATAGCAATCTTACTTTCGGTTGTTGGGGGCAAGGGGCTTACTTCCATCAATGGCTGGATAGTTGGGATTATGGAAGTTTTCAAATTTGTACAAAACTGAAAAAAGGTAGTTCAGTCGAAAACTTCCAAGTAAAACTTAATGCCAGCGAGTACAAAAAAGATTCACGCGACCCTCATTACCTTTTTGAAGATGTCAGACTAATACCTCTCACCAAATATCATTATTCTGAAATTAATGAGACGAAGTCCATCAAATTCCAATATCTGATATTTTTCTCCATCATAGGTGGATTGGTCATTACATGTTCTCTTTTCAATTATCTTTCTTTGTTTATAACCCGTATAAATATTCGTAATAAAGAACTGGAATTAAGACGAATATGCGGTTCATCTATCGGAGGAATTTTTACACTTCTCATAGTTGAGTATAGTACCATGATTTTGCTTGCAGGAATAATAGGCATGGTATTGATAGAGATTAGTTTACCTACATTCAGAGAAATGTCCGGCATTATAGGCAATATCTATTATGAATCACTGCTATATTTTATTAGCCTTTTATTATTGTTACTTATTCTATTACTTCCCTTTACACTACGTCGTACAATAAAACAGAAAAGAGACAAACGTTTCTTTATTTATCGATGTAGTATACTGTTTCAGATATTTATAAGTATACTCTTTCTCTTTTGTATGAGTGTTCTGTTGAAACAGATGTATCACCTCACTCATACAGATTTAGGATGGGAGCGTCATAATATTGCAGCTTTTTCTTTTATTTATCCTCATGACAACTATGACGAAATATCAGAAAAGGTAGCTCAAATCTCTTGTACCTATGAAGTTCTGAAAGGACATCACGGGCTCCTTCCACGCACAATCGGTTTAAGTTTGCATATCAACGATTGGGATGGCAAAATTGAAGGAGCAGAAGGAATTGATATACAAAGTATAATCGAAGGAAAAGAAATTATAGATTTTTACAATCTTAATCTTATTAAGGGAGAAGTTATGAAAGAAGAGGAGACGGATAAAGTAATATTAAATGAAGCTGCTGTAAAGCAGTTAGGTATGTCTGATCCCATCGGAAAAAAACTTTATTTAAGTGAAGGAAATACTAAAACAATTATTGGTATCGTAAAAGACTTTCATACAACAGCTCCTACTATACCCGTAAAGCCAATAATGTTGATTGGGAAACACGGATTTTCTCAGAATTTTTGGGGTGGAAAAGGGGACATATTAGTGAAGTTCCATGAGGGCAAATGGAAAGAATTAAAACATGAGATAGAGAATTTATTCAGTCAATTCTACCCCAATACAAGATATAAATTCGTAAATGTAGAAGAGGTATATGAAGAATATCTAAAATCAGAAAAAGTATTAATAAAATTACTCCTTTTCGTATCAATAGTATGTATTCTAATTACCCTATTCGGCATTTTCTCTTTAGTCACCCTGAGTTGTGAACGCCGACGTAAAGAGATTGCTGTACGTAAAGTAAATGGTGCAACAGTTAAAGACATCCTGACAATGTTTATCAAAGAATATATGTCATTATTGATATTTGCTTCTATTATAGCATTTCCAATGGGGTATATACTGATGAAACGATGGTTGGAAAATTATGTCGAACAAACTGTTATCAGCAGCTGGATTTATATGACCATTTTCATAGGTATTGCCATCATCATAGCATTATGCATTGGCTGGCGAGTATGGCAGGTCGCAAAACAGAATCCGGCAGAAGTAATCAAAAGTGAATAACACATAATAAATAATATGATAAAGCATTACATTAAAATAGCAATCAGGAATCTGCTGAAATACAAGGCACAGAACATCATCTCCATTGTCGGTCTGTCTGTAGGTATACTTTGTTTCAGTATCTGTCTCTATTGCAGCCGTTATATAAATTCTACCGACAAGTGCTTTACCCACTGGGAACGGATTGCAGATATAAACATGCACAATTCAGAAGGAGAACTATGGTCCGGAACTCCCGCCACACTGATAGAAACTTTGCGCCAACAGCAGTTTAATGAGGTAGAAGCATTTACTTTTATTACCTATCCCCGTTCACGCAGCTATAATGTGGAAACTATTGACGGGAAAGAGCTGCCTTATGAGACTTATATGTCATGGAAGTAGATACAGCTTACCATAGCGTGTTTACTCCGAAAGTGCTACAAGGTTCATGGAGCGTAGCTTCGCAAACTCCCAATGCCGTGATACTGACACACTCTCTGGCACAAAAGATATTTGGTAGCAGAGAGAACCCGATAGGAAAGCGGATGACTCTAATACAACGGCTTTTTTCTTCGCCTGATACCACACCACGAACAGGAGGTACTGTTTATACCATACAAGCAGTAGTAGAGGATATTCCATTGAATACCAGCCATAGCTTTCTCCAAAAAATTGATATGTTAACCTTGAACGACAGTGAAGGACTCATGCGATTTAATAGACGAGACAGTATGACCGGTGGACTGACTTTCGCCCTTCTCCGTCCTGGCAAGACAGCTATCCAACTTGAAGCTGGTTTTCGTACAATAGACTTGAAGCATATGTTATTTGGTAAAGAGAATGCTGTGTCAGCCTCGCATTTTGGAAAACTCTTTCGGGAGAAATCCGTTGCTCCTTATTTTGCCGGAATTACCCTTATTGTCGGTTTCTTGATTCTGCTGACCGGCCTACTCAACTTTTTCCAGTTCCTGACGGGGAGTTACCTGAACCGCTCACATGAATTCGGCATTCGCAAAGTGACTGGAAGTAATGGCAATCAACTGTTTTGGTTGCTTTTCACCCAATCCATTATCATTTCGCTCATAGCTTTCCTATTGACCTTCTGTCTGATAGAGATATTTAATCCTCACCTTTCATTCTCTTTATTCAATTTCACATTAATCATTGAGCGGGACTTGTTATTGATACAAACGACGGAATATATGGCAGGCATTATTTTGCTATGCCTATTACTCTGCCTATTTACAGTATGGAGGATGAGACATGTTTCCATTCAGTCGAACATCTACATGAGTAAATCCAAACAGTACAAACTGAAGATACGAAATTGTTTTTTAGGCATCCAGTTTCTCATCTGCTGGTTATTCATTGTCTTTACAGTAGCTTTATATTTGCAGGCTGACAAGACCGGCTCCACACTGTTCAACACACTGACAGAAAAAGAAAAGTCTGAAATCATCAGTATTCCTTTGGATTACCGTTTCATGAAAAATGACGAAAAACTTGCTCTTGTAGAGCATATCAGCCAACATCCGGGCGTAAAAGACAAAATGCTGACAGATATAAATTATCTGGAAGGTATTTCGGGAACAAGTATGCAGACAGAGAAAGATAATAGGGAAAGTAACCTTGAAGTCAATATCATGAACGTTCCAAATAACTTTTTCGAGTTTATGAATATTCCTATTCTTGTCGGCCATACGCTGAAGACAGATAGAGACATGATAGCAGACCATAAATTGGCTGTACGTATAAAGAAGGAATTATTGGGAACCACTTTGTATAATTACCAAGATAGCTACACGGTATGCGGCATTTGTTCCGATTTCATAGCTGACACTTACAATCAGAGCCAGGGATTCGTCTTTCTACCTTGTGATTTCAAATATTATGTAGGTCATTGCTATTTAAAGTGTGTACCCGGAAAAGTAGAAGAAGTAAAAGCCTCCATAAAAAAAATGTTGGAAGAATATCTTCCAACAAGCATACAATTGCATGTTTCGACCTTGCTGGAAGATATTCACCAAGCACAAGCCATAGAAAACAATATGAAAGGAATCATTTTATTCTTCTCTCTTGTTAGTTTGATTATTACTTTATTAGGAGTCTATTCGGCAATCACGCTGGATACGGAGCGCAGACAAAAGGAAGTGGCAATCCGTAAGGTAAACGGTGCGGGATTAAAACAAATCATCATATTGTTTGCCCGTATGTATATTTATCAGCTTGTACTCTCGGCAGCGATAGCATTTCCTTTATGTTATGCCATACTGCAGTTATGGAAAAGTATGTATATCGTATTCTTTAATGACGGCCCGCTATTTTGGATTTCAATCTTCATAATCGTAGCTGCCATTACTACTCTGACTATTATTTTCCGTATTCTGAAAATAGCAAGGACAAATCCGGCAGAAGTAATCAAAAACGAATAAGAGAATATATTATATTTATCCCTCAATTATGACCATACTTGCAATCCTGAAAATAATCACCCGCAGTTGGTGGAGAAACAAAGTATTCTTCTTCATCTCTATTGTCAGCCTGGCTATCGGACTGGCATGTACCAATCTGCTATTCACCTATTTTGTGCATGATTATAATATAGAGAGTAGCAATCGGGATAAACACCGTATTTTCTGTCTGCGTCAGGATAATCCGATGCAGGACGGAAACAAGGTTGCCTATGCCGGAGCCAATATTCCCCCCATGCTGAAAGAAAAGTATGCAGAAGTGGAAGACTACCTGCGCATCAATTCTATGGCCCCGCAATACTGTAAATATGGAGAAAAGATTTACCACGACATAATCTTTATATCTGCTGACACCACTTTGCAACATTTCTTCCACTATCATTCTATTGCAGGCAGTTTAAGGCAAGTACTGGAACAACCGGGCAAGGTAGCACTCAGTGAAGCCTTTGCACATAAGCTGTTTGGAGATAAAAATCCATTGAGAGAATTGCTGGAAGTAAAAACCATGACTGACACCCAAAACTATGAAGTGGCAGCCATATTGAAATCACGGTCACAATCATTGCTCCAATTCGATATGATTACCGGGAACGGCAAAGACTTCTGGGGTGGAGTGACGCTTTTGAAACTGACTTCCAATACCGATTCCCAACAATTCGCTGAAAAAATCAATCATGACAAGGTTCCTACCTTGCTTCCGGAAAAGACACAATATTACGTCGACCCTCTATCCGACATCTACTTTACTACACCGGACAGCAATACACAGCAACCTCTGCCGTATATCCAGCAAAGTAACGTACAGTTATTGTATATCAGCCTTGCTGCCGCCTTATTGGTACTAATCATAGCCTGCTGCAACTATACCAACATGGGGCTGAGCCGGGTACTGCAACAGCTCAAAATGATACATGTGGAGAAACTGATGGGAAGCAGCCTGAAAGATATCCGCATCCAACTGTTTGGTGATGCATTCCTCACAGTATTACTGGCATTCGGATTATCTTTACTTATCATCAACGACTGTCTGTCTTTTTTCAATGGATTATTTGCATCCCATTTAAGTGTACATTTCTTTTTCAGCTTGCAGATGCTACCCTTGTTGGTGCTCTTTGTACTGGTTATGGCCATTGTACCCGCCTGGTATATCAGCCATAAACTTTCACAACTCTCATTCAGTGAATACAAGACACTTTATGGAGGTAAAAAGAAACAACGTTTCGTTGCACTGCTGGTCGTTCTTCAGTTCTCTATTTCCATAGGCTGATATTCGCAACTCTCGTTGCCAATGAACAAATCAATCTCATCAAGGAACAAGCCTGCTGTTACGAAAACCGGATTGAAATAGGAGATATCAATGCCACACCGGCTGCGATACTTAAAGAAGAGCTGGAGAAACATGTACAAGGAATAGAGTCCATCGCTCTGTCACAAGGCTCCATATTGAACTCATGGATACGTGAACTATCCATCAAACAAACCGACGGTACGGAGAAAAGCTCCTATCTATTAATGCTATATAGTGATGCCAATCTGGTAGAAACGATGGGATTCAAGCTATTGTCCGGCAATGTTCCCGAACAGCTGCAAAAGCAATATGCCTATCCTGCATTGGTCAATGAAAGCTATATCAGAACGCTGATTCCTGCAGGGGCTAACGCTATCGGAAGACCTTTGAAAGAATTTGACCAGTCTGCCGATTCTTTATACATCATTGCTGGAATATTGGAAGATTTTCCATTCAACTCGTTGGAAAATGAAATCACCCCGGCCATACTTTACCTTCCACCCGCTGAGAACATGTCGGGTGCCAACTATCTGCAGATCAAACTGAATGAAAGCAACAGACAAGAGACACTGCGCAAAATAGCCCAAGTATGGGAAAAGATGAATGAAGGGGGAGTATTTCAATACACAGACATGCACCAAGACTTTATGAAACGCAATGATAAAGTATTGTCTCTCTCCAAACTTCTTATCGCCTATTCTCTGATAGGCCTGGCTTTGACCAGCTTCGGCCTATTCGGTATTTCATGGTATGCCACCCGCCAACGTATCCGCGAAATCAGCATTCGCAAGATTCATGGAGCAACATCCAGACAAATCGTGCTGTTACTGAATAAACCATTCTGCCTGCAAATTTTACTTGCATATATTCTTGTTGTCCCCATTGTCTATTGGCTCATGCACCATTGGCGTGAACAGTTTGCCTATAAAGCTCCCCTCACCGTCATGGACTTTCTATTACCACTATGCATTGTCTGGATAATATCTGCTGTCACTGTCTGTCTTCAAAGCTATTTGCTGAACAAGGCAAATCCGATTGACTGCATCAAATCCGAATAAGAAATGAAATATTTATAAACCATAAAAACCAAGCATTATGATTAAGACCGTAAACTTACAGAAGATTTTCAAAACCGAAGAAGTACAGACTTTGGCTTTGAACGACGTAAACATTGAAGTGAAAGAGGGTGAGTTTGTCGCCATCATGGGACCTTCGGGCTGTGGAAAATCCACTTTATTGAATATCCTCGGCCTGCTGGACAACCCTACATCCGGAGAATATTATCTGAACGGAACCGAAGTTTCCAAATATTCCGAAGCCCAACGCACCAACCTGCGAAAAGGAGTCATCGGCTTTGTATTCCAAAGCTTCAACCTGATTGACGAACTGAATGTGTACGAGAACATAGAACTGCCGCTACTCTACATGGGCATCCCTGCCGCCGAACGCAAGCGCCGGGTGGAAACCGCTATGGAGCGTATGGCAATCATGCACCGCAGCAAGCACTTCCCGCAACAACTGTCCGGTGGACAACAGCAACGCGTGGCAATCGCCCGTGCAGTCGTATCAAACCCTAAACTGATACTTGCCGATGAGCCTACCGGTAACCTCGATTCAAAGAACGGAAAAGAGGTAATGGAACTACTGAATGAACTGAATAAGGAAGGCACTACGATTGTCATGGTGACACACTCACAACATGATGCCGGATTTGCCGGACGCATCATCAATCTATTTGACGGCCAGGTGGTGACGGAAGCAAACTTATAGCTTATTTCATCCGAGCCGCAATAGCCAGCAATACCCCAAGCACCACACCTAATATCGCTGCAAACAGCACCCGCATTTCTCCCGGCAGGAGGAATGTGATGGTGTGTGCCGGATACCAGAAGAAAGGAATTGTTTTCTTGAAGACAAAATTCCATTGTGCATCCCAATTCAGATGCGTAATGATGCGGGTCATCGGGATAGGAGTGAGGAGGCTGCGAGGCGAACCTCCACAATTCAGGATATGCGTATCCGTAATCTTATGGAATGTCATGAATACCGGAGCGAAAATGGTATTCATGGCAACTGAAATGGCGAGGGCTATCCATAATTTGTCCAGGCAGAATTCTCCGTTTATAATGGCGGCGGCATTTGCCATTCCCATATATTCCATGAATTGCGGCACACCCTTGGAGAAGATTATCATGGCCGCATTGATACCCATTCCCAGCAGTCCCCACACTACGGCACGCGGCAGTACGCCAAATCCTTTTCGGTTATAGACTCCGGCACTGATGCGAAGTCCCAGCATCTCACCCAGTGTAGCAAGAATTCCAAATTTAATGAAACTCATCACCATGCCATGTGCAGCGTTGAAAGACTTATACCAATCGTAAATGGGTTCACTCACAAAGAATGGCAGGAATATTATCACCAGAACAAAAATAAAGAGGAAGTCTTGCTTTTTCATACAAAAGTCATGTTTTTCATAAATAATGCGGCAAAAATACTAAAATTATTCTGATTTAAAAGCAAATAAGCAAATAAAAGGTGTTTTGCTAAACAGAACAAAGTGTTTCCCTTAACCGAACTGTA
>NZ_BAKJ01000033.1 GCF_000614125.1 Bacteroides rodentium JCM 16496 | reverse complement strand
GGAAACGGTCTTTCATATCAAGACCTTATAAAAAAAGCTCTGCAAATCAATGATTCACAGAGCTTACTCGAGTACTCGAAGCGGGACTTGAACCCGCACAGCCGCAATGGCCAAAGGATTTTAAGTCCTTCGTGTCTACCATTCCACCATTCGAGCATCCTAAAAAGGGAAAAGAGAGCGGAAAACGAGACTCGAACTCGCGACCCTAACCTTGGCAAGGTTATGCTCTACCAACTGAGCTATTTCCGCATTTGGAGAACGGGTGCAAAGATAAACAGTTTTCCCGTTTCTGCCAAATTTTTTTTTATAAAAGTACAGTACTCAAAGCGGGACTTGAACCCGCAGAACCTTTTACCTGCCCAGCAACTCTTTCTCTGCAGCTTGCATGGTCTCAAAATTGAAACTATCTACCACTTTCTGCATCAGGGCAGAGACTTCATCGTTGCAAAGGTTTCCGATACTGCCTTCATGAGTATGATGTACCTCTTTGCTGTGCGAGAAGTTTCCGGCTTCAATATCCAGTCCCACCTTCTTGTAGGCATCGCGGAAAGGCATCCCTTCACGTGCCAAGCGGTTGACTTCCTCCACACTGAAAATAAGCAGATACTTGTCATCATCAAGAATATGTTCGTTCACCTTGATTTCATTCATAATGTAAGTCGTCATCTGCAGACAGTCTTTCAGTTCCTGAAAAGCAGGCAGGAAGACCTCTTTGATAATCTGCAAGTCACGGAAATAGCCGGAAGGAAGATTGTTGGCTATCATCATAATCTGCTGGGGAAGGGATTGCAGTTTGTTGCACTTGGCACGCGTCAGTTCAAAGACGTCCGGGTTCTTCTTGTGAGGCATGATGCTGGAACCGGTAGTGCAATCGTCCGGCAGCTTCACAAAACCAAAGTTCTGACTGTTGAACATACATGCGTCAAAAGCCAATTTCGATATGGTTCCGGCCACACTGGCAAGGGCGAAAGCTACATTACGCTCCATCTTGCCACGCCCCATCTGGGCATACACTACGTTGTAGTTGAGGGAATCAAATCCCAAAAGACGGGTAGTCATCGTACGGTTCAGCGGGAACGAGGAACCGTATCCCGCAGCAGAGCCCAAAGGATTGCGGTTGCACATCTTGAAAGCTGCCTGAAGGAACATCATATCGTCCACCAGGCTCTCGGCGTATGCACCAAACCAAAGTCCGAAAGAAGACGGCATGGCTATCTGCAAGTGTGTATAGCCCGGCATCAGTACATCCTTGTAGCGTTCGCTCTGCATAACCAGCACATGGAACAATTGTTCCACAGCTTCCGCCACCTCCTTTATCTCTGCACGGGTAAAGAGCTTCAAATCGAGCAACACCTGGTCGTTGCGCGAACGTCCGCTGTGTATTTTCTTACCTATATCACCCAAATTGCGCGTCAGCATAAGTTCCACTTGTGAGTGAACATCTTCCACTCCCTCTTCTATCACAAATTCTCCACGCTCGGCCATCGCATAGATTTCCTTCAATTCGGTCAGCAATTGCCGCAGTTCTTCCTTCGTCAACAAACCAATGCTTTCGAGCATCGTGATGTGCGCCATAGACCCCAGCACATCGTGCTTTGCCAAATAAAGGTCCATTTCACGGTCACGGCCTACCGTGAAGCGTTCGATATCCTCATTTACCTGAACGGATTTTTCCCAAAGTTTCTGAGCCACGTTGTTTCTAATGATTAATGATTAATATTGTATCAGTGCCAGCATATCTGCCATCTTCTCCAATCCTTCCTGCAAAGGTTTCTGCACCATGGTCTTCATAAACGGATTTATATCCATGCCGATGGTCAGCTTCATTTTACATTCGGTTTCGGTGACGGGTACCATCTGTATCCACAGATTGAAGGGCAGCGGTGAAGTGGTTGTTGCAAACTTGATACACTTGCAGGGTTCCTTCTCCACAATCTGCAACGTAATCTTTCCTACGGGAGCCACCTCTATCGTCATGCTCTCCGCATCAAAACTCAAGTTCTTCACTTTGTCTTCAGGCAGACGGTCTTTCACCTTCTCCAGATTGCTCAGGTCGGAAAGCTTTTCATAAACAGCTGCTTGTGAAGCCGGTACAACTTTCACTCCACTCTCAAATTTCGTCATAATCAATCGTATTCAAACAGAAAAAAGAACTATCCGGACAGAATCTATCCGAATGGCTCTTTTATCCATATTTATATTCTTACAAATAAGTTCTTATTTTCCAGATTCCCAATGTGCAGGGTCTTTACGCCATTCATTCAGAGTCTCCACATCTTCTTCCTCGATATAGCCCGTACGCAGTGCCACTTCCATTACAGCCTCGTAATTGGTCAGCGTCACCAAAGGCACTTTGGCATCCTTGAAAGCCTTTTCGGCAACCGGGAAACCATAAGTATAGGCAGCCACCATACCGATGACCTCACATCCGTCACGGCGGATAGCTTCTACAGCCTTCAAGCTGCTTCCACCCGTAGAAATCAAATCTTCCACGACTACCACCTTCATACCGGGACGAAGTTCACCTTCAATCAAATTCTCCAGTCCATGGTCTTTCGGAGTGGAGCGTACATATACAAACGGCAAGTTCAATGCATCGGCCACCAAGGCACCTTGCGGGATAGCTCCCGTTGCCACACCGGCAATGGCATCCACTTGTCCGAAACGTTCCAAAATCAGACGCGTAATTTCAATCTTCACGAAATTACGGAGAGAAGGATAAGAAAGGGTTTTGCGGTTATCACAATAAAACGGAGACTTCCATCCGGATGCCCAAGTGAACGGGTTAGCCGGTTGTAGTTTAATCGCTTTTATCTTCAGCAACTTCTCTGCAAACAATCTTTCTAAAGTTTTCATAGCAAAACTAATCTATATATGATAAATATGGCACAAAAATACGGAAACAGAATGAGAATAAAAAAGAGAAAGCCGATAATTTTTATTCGGAGTAGTCATTTTCCTCAGAAACCTCTATGCAACGACATATATCCTTCATTTCGAACCCCCTGCTCAAGGCAAAACGCACCAGTTTGCCATTCAACTCATACTCACTTTCGGCACGGACGCTTTTACGCTTTGCCGCCAGCAGTTTCTGCAAGACGGCGTGGTATTCCTCCTCATCAATCTCGTTCAAATAGGGCCAATAGACAGATGAAGATATCTTTTTCAACTGGAGCGCCTGCCCTATCTTCATCTTGCCCCATTTGGCAAAACGGTATTTGTCGTTGATGAAAGCACGGCAGAAGCGCTCTTCATCAATGTACTTCTCTTGTTCCAGACGGTTGATGATACGGTCTATGGCATCATAGGCAATGCCCCAGCGTTGCAGTTTCTCCGCAATCTCCGCCCGGCAATGCTCGGCAGTGGAGCAATATGCCGCCACTCTGTTCAAAGCTTCAGTTTCAGTTATTTCTATCATCGTTCTGCAATTACGTACCGGTCGTTGCCGGAAATATCTTTTCGGATACGGACATTCGTATAGCCTTGCTTGCGAAGCATCGAAGCGACAGCCTCTCCAAATGCCCGGTTGATTTCAAAATAGAGTCGGCCGCCGGCCGTCAGCATGCTCCGTCCCAGTTCACCTATACGCCGATAGAAACGGAGCGGGTCGCTATCTGGAACAAACAAAGCCCCCGAAGGTTCCCAGTTCAAGACGTTTGGTTCCATATCCCGCTTTTCTATTTCCGTAACATAAGGCGGATTACTGACGATTACATCAAAACATTCACCCTCAACCGGTTGATACGTCAGGACATCACGCTGTACAAATTGCACGGAGGCCTGCAAAAGGCGGTTATTGTCGCCGGCTATGGCAAGAGCTTCTCCGGAAATGTCCCAAGCGGTCACTTCCGCTTCCGGCAACTCCTTAGACAAAGTGACGGCAATACACCCGCTTCCGGTGCCAATATCGAGAACACGGGAAACCGGAGCGACTTCCTTCAGCATCCCCTCCACCAACTCTTCCGTTTCGGGACGGGGAATAAGCACCCCCGGAGCCACCCGAAAAGTACGCCCCAGGAAACGGGCAGTACCCTGTACATACTGTATGGGCTCAAAATTGCACAGACGGGAAAGAATGCTTTCCAATTCCCTTTCATCGTTTGGAGATAAAATCATATCTTTGCCCAGGTAATAGTCAATATGACTCTGACCAAACATTTCACAGCAGACAATACGGGAAAGATTGGCTGCCTCCCGGGGAGGGTAGCATTCCTGCAAAGCACTGCGGATATGTGAAACGGTTGCATTCATTCGGAGTCCGGTTTTATTCGGGCTGCAAAAGTAATCATTAATTTTGATTATTCAACCAAAAGACAAGCAAGGATATGAATTCAGAAGAAGAGAAATACATGCTGCGATGTATCCAACTGGCACAAAACGGGCTATGCAATGCAGCGCCCAACCCGATGGTGGGGGCGGTAATAGTATGTGACGGGAAAATCATAGGCGAGGGATACCATGTGCGCTGTGGAGAAGCCCACGCCGAGGTCAACGCCATCCGTTCCGTGAAAGACACGTCCCTGCTGAAACGTTCCACCATCTATGTCAGCCTGGAGCCGTGTTCGCACTATGGCAAGACTCCTCCTTGTGCAGACCTCATCATCGAGAAGCAGATTCCACGCATCGTCATCGGGTGCCGGGACCCTTTTTCTAAGGTTGCGGGCCGGGGCATACAGAAACTGAAGGATGCCGGACGTGAAGTTATTGTCGGAGTGCTGGAAACAGAATGTCGGCAGCTCATCCGCAGGTTCATCACTTTCCATACTTTGCGACGCCCCTACATCACCCTGAAATGGGCGGAATCTTCTGACAGATATATCGATTACTCCCGCACGGACGGTAAACCGGTTATTCTCTCCAGCCCGCTAACTTCGATGCTGGTACACAAGAAACGGGCAGAGCATAGCGCCATATTAGTAGGTACCCGCACGGCTGAGCTGGACAATCCCGGCCTGAATGTCCGCCATTGGTACGGTCGTTCACCGGTACGTATCGTGCTGGACCGGCAGCAAAAGTTATCCCCCAACCTTCACCTATTTGACGGTAGCGTGCCGACCCTCGTTTTTACAGAAGCCCCGCACGCTCCGCTACCGAATGTAGAGTATCTGCCAATCAGCGACTACCAGCGGAATGTACTCCCCGAAATCATGGAAACGCTGTATACACGCGGATTACAATCCCTTTTGGTAGAGGGTGGCAGCCAAACGCTCCAATCCTTCATTGATGCCGGATTGTGGGACGAAATCTTTGTGGAAGAAGCTCCGCACCTTCTTCATTCCGGCGTCAAAGCACCCGAAATAAGTGACGGACATCCATTTGCAACAGAACATTCTTTCGACAGGAGTTTTCGCCATTACACGGCCTCAAGAAACAGTCAATAGCCTCATTTCAGGGCTTTTTTATCGAGAAAAAGGGGGATATTATCTATAATTTTATATAAAACTTCTTCGTAAAGCTGTTTATAGAAAAAAAATGTTCCTATTTTTGCAACTTGTAAATAAACACTAACTTTCAAAATGAGAATAAAGTTTCTATCAGTAATTGTGAGTTTTCTTATTGTGTCTGTGTCATTTGCCGTGACCTCGTGCCTTGACTCCGACAATGATTACGAATATAGCTCCGATGCTACTATACATGCTTTTGCCATCGACACCATACATGGTAAAGACTATACATTTACAATCGACCAGTTGAATCGCCTCATTTACAACAGAGATTCACTGCCCATGGATGCCGATACCATCATCGACAGTATCTTGATTAAAAAAATGGACGTCACCGGTTGGATTAGTTCCGGCTCACCTACAGACACCTTATTCAACATAAGCAATGTGGTAGACCTGACACCCGCCATGAACAACGATGCCGGCATGCTGTTCAAAGCACATGCCGCCGACGGTGTTACAGCCCGCGAATATAAACTGAAAGTAAACGTACACTTGCAGGATCCGGACTCACTCGTCTGGACAGACATGCAGAAAAGGGGGAATATATTCTCCAGCACCATCAATCCTGGTCAGCAAAAAGCGGTTGTACTGGGTGACGAACTGTTTGTCTACACTTCCAACACTACCGCTTACAAGACATCGACTGCGCCCGATAAATACAACTGGAGTGAAGTCTATGTCAGCAACCTCCCCTCAGACGTAAAGCTGACATCTGCCGTAGAGTATAACAATACACTCTACATGGTTACAAAAAGCAAGAGAGTATTCAGCTCCACCAACGGCGCCGCCTGGACAGAAGTCACTACATTGGGAGACAATGTCATAGTCCTCATCAATGGTTTCTCCGACCGGCTCTCGGGTATTGTGGAAATCAACGGAAAGCAATATTTCAACATCTGTAAAGACGGAAAGAATTGGGAAGCGGAAAACACGGCTGACAACCTTACCCTTGAGGAAGTCCCGGTAGGATTCCCTACCGAAAACATATCCACCACCCAGACTAGCACCGGCAATGGTGTAGAGAAGGTGGTTCTGGCAGGAATGCCGCTGGCCAACGAAAAAGAGACAATACCCTGGTTCTCATTGGACGGCAAAGGCTGGGCAAGCTTGGCCAACACAGTGTACGACACATATTGTCCCGGCATGGTCAACCCTGCCATCATGTACTATGGCGACATGTTCTATTGCTTTGGAGGAGAACTTGACGCCATCTACAACTCCATCACAGGCATTGCGTGGAGCAAGACAGAAACCAAGTTCCTGCTGCCCCAGGAATTCAAAGGGAAAGGCGCGTACTCCATTATAGTGGAACCGACGAAAGACAAGACTGTGGCCCCGGCAGACAAACGGGACTTCATTTGGGTGATATTCGGCGGCAACGGCACCAAGAATGAGGTATGGCGCGGACGTCTTAACAGATTGGGCTTCGAAATACAATAATAATGATGTCATATAAGGAAGAAATCGATCTAAGCCGGATACCCCAGCACGTGGCGATTATCATGGACGGTAACGGACGGTGGGCCAAGCAGCGTGGACACGAACGCAGCTATGGACATCAGGCCGGCGCAGAGACTGTGCACGTCATTGCAGAGGAAGCCGCTAAATTAGGAGTCAGATACCTTACTTTATATACGTTCTCTACCGAGAACTGGAATCGTCCGTCGGAGAGGTAGCCGCCTTGATGGGACTGCTCTTCGACTCCATAGAGGAAGAGACGTTCATGAAGAACAATATCAGTTTCCGGGTAATAGGAGATATTGAAAAACTGCCTGCCAACGTACAGCAACGGCTCAACACTTGCGTGTCACACACCTCCCACAACACGGGAATGTGCCTGGTACTGGCATTGAGTTACTCTTCCCGCTGGGAAATAACGGAAGCTGCCCGGCAAATAGCCGACCTGGTACAGAAAGGTGAACTGAAACCCGAACAAATCGACAGTGAGTTCATATCCCGTCATCTGACAACCCACTTCATGCCCGACCCCGACCTGCTGATACGTACCGGAGGAGAGCTCCGCCTCAGTAACTACATGCTCTGGCAATGCGCCTATTCGGAACTTTATTTCTGTGATACCTATTGGCCCGACTTCCGTGAAGAAGAACTACGCAAAGCCATTTGTGACTATCAGAAACGCGAACGCAGGTTCGGCAAAACCAGCGAGCAAATCAATTAATCACCGGACACACAAATAGTAAATAGTAAATTGTAAAATAGTAAATAAAAAGATGCACTATCGTATTTTCTCCATACTCGTAACGTTTGTCTGCCTTTTCGGCTGCGCACTGACAACAGCAGCACAGGACGTAAACAACACCGATGAAACCGAAAAGCCGGTTATACTCTATTCGGGAACCCCCAAGAAGTATGAAATAGCCGACATTAAGGTCGAAGGAGCCCAAAACTATGAAGATTATGTAATTGTCGGATTGTCCGGACTATCCAAAGGGCAGACTATCACCGTGCCGGGTGACGAGATTACACAAGCTTGTAAGCGCTACTGGCGCCACGGCCTGTTCTCTGACGTGGAAATTACAGCAGACAAGATTGAAGGCGACCAAATTTGGCTGACCATTCATCTGACCATGCGTCCGCGTGTTTCCGACATACGCTACAACGGTGTGAAGAAGTCAGAGCGCGAAGACCTGGAAAGCAGAATCGGCATGATAAAGGGCGGTCAGATTACACCTAACCTGGTGGACCGCGCCAAGACCTTGATAAAGCGCTACTTTGACGACAAGGGCTTCAAGAATGCAGATGTAATCATCACCCAACGTGATGATCCGGAAAAGAAGAATGAAGTGATTGTCAACATCGACATCGACAAGAAGGAGAAAGTGAAAGTACATCAAATCACCATTGTAGGCAACGAGGCCCTCACGACCAAGAAGCTGAAGCGTGTGATGAAGAAAACAAACGAAAAGGGCAAGCTGCTCAATCTGTTCCGCACCAAGAAATTCATTGAGGACAACTACGAAGCGGACAAACAGCTGATTATCGACAAATACAACGAACTGGGTTATCGTGACGCCATCATCGTGACAGACAGTATCAAGCCTTACGATGACCGCACGGTGGACATCTTCATGCAGATTGAGGAAGGACAGAAATACTACCTCCGCAATGTAACCTGGGTAGGTAACACACTGTATCCTTCCGAACAACTGAACTTCCTCCTCCAGATGAAGAAGGGTGACGTCTATAACCAAAAGTTACTTGAAGAACGTACAATGACCGATGACGATGCCATCGGTAACCTTTATTACAACAACGGTTATCTGTTCTACAGCCTCGAACCGGTGGAAGTAAACATCGTGGGCGACTCCATCGACCTGGAAATGCGTATCTACGAAGGCCGCCAGGCTACCATCAACAAAGTCAGCATCAACGGTAACGACCGTTTGTATGAAAACGTAGTACGCCGTGAACTCCGTACCCGTCCGGGCGAACTCTTCAGCCGTGAAGACCTGATGCGTTCCATGCGTGAAATCCAGCAGATGGGACACTTCGACCCCGAACAAATCCAGCCCGACATCCAGCCGAGACCGGAAGACGGCACGGTAGACATCGGTTATGACCTTGTATCCAAAGCCAACGACCAGGTAGAGTTCTCCGCCGGTTGGGGACAAACGGGTATTATCGGTAAGCTGAGCCTGAAGTTCACCAACTTCTCTCTGTCCAACCTGCTGCATCCGGGTGAGAACTACCGCGGTATCCTCCCGCAAGGTGACGGTCAGACATTGACCATCAGCGGCCAGACCAATGCCAAATACTATCAGTCATACAGCGTTTCATTCTACGACCCGTGGTTTGGTGGTAAACGCCCGAATGCGTTCTCCGTATCGGCTTTCTATTCCCGCCAGACCGACATCAGTAGCCGTTATTACAATTCGGCCTACATGAACAGCTATTACAACAGCTATTATAGTGGTATGTATGGCTACGGTATGTACAACTACGGCAATTACAACAACTACGAGAATTATTACGACCCGGACAAATCTATCCAGATGTATGGTCTTGCAGTGATGTTCGGTAAGCGCTTGAAGTGGCCGGATGACTACTTCCAGTTCACAGCCGAGTTGTCTTACCAACGCTATGTTCTGAGTGACTGGCAGTACTTCCCGGTTACCAACGGTAAGTGTAATAACCTCAGCCTCAACCTGACCTTGTCCCGTAGCTCTATCGACAACCCGATTTATCCGCGCCAAGGTTCCGAGTTCTCGTTGTCTGCACAAATCACACCGCCTTTCTCTCTGTTCGACGGTACCGATTACAGCAAGTATAGCACCAGCAGCCAGGAAGACATGAACAAGATGCACAAGTGGATTGAATACCACAAGTGGAAATTCAAATCCAAAATCTATATCCCGTTGATGGACCCGATTACCGTTAAACGTACTCCGGTATTGATGGGACGTGTAGAATTCGGTTTGCTGGGACATTACAACAAATACAAGAAGTCTCCGTTCGAAACGTTCGACGTGGGTGGTGACGGTATGACCGGCTACTCCAGCTATGCTACAGAAAGTATCGCCCTCCGTGGTTATGAGAACAGCTCATTGACTCCATACGGCTCTGAAGGTTATGCCTATACACGTCTCGGACTGGAATTAAGATATCCTTTGATGCTCGAAACAAGTACCAGTATTTATGCGTTAACGTTTGTGGAAGCCGGTAATGCATGGCATGATGTCAATAAGTTCAACCCGTTCGAATTGAAGCGTTCAGCCGGTGTCGGTGTCCGCATCTTCCTCCCGATGATTGGTATGATGGGTATCGACTGGGCTTACGGTTTCGACAAGATAATGGGCGCCTCGCAATATGGCGGCAGCCAGTTCCACTTCATCCTGGGACAAGAGTTTTAAACAATTGACAATTGACAGTTGACAATTGATAGGTGATAGGTGATAAACAAGAAAACGATAAAGCAATAATTGTCAATTTTCAATTGTCAATTGTTAATCGTTAATTGTCAATTTAAAAAATAAGGTTATGAAGAAGAGTTTATTGATCCTTTTTACGCTGTTTGCAGTAAGCATAACAGCCGGTGCACAGAAGTTCGCCTTGATTGACATGGAATATATCCTGGAAAATATTCCTGCTTACGAACGTGCCAATGAACAATTGGAGCAAGCCTCCAGACAATGGCAGAGTGAGGTCGAAAAGATTTCCGAAGAAGCCAAGACTCTATACAAGAACTATCAATCTCAGATAGCTTCTCTTTCTGAAACACAGAGAGGTAAAAAGGAAGAAGAGATTGTCGCTAAAGAGAAATCAGCAGCCGAACTGCGCCGCAAATACTTCGGCCCCGAAGGCGAACTGTATAAAAAACGTGAAAGTCTGATGCAACCCATTCAAGACGAAATATACAATGCTGTAAAGGAAATTGCTACACAGAACGGATATGCGGCAGTTGTAGACCGCGCTTCCGCATCAAGTATCATTTTCGCCTCACCGAGCATTGACATCAGCAATGAGGTACTTGCAAAACTGGGATATTCAAATTAATTTCATACATTTATTTCAGATATAGGCTGCATTCAGAGTTAAAAATAACCAAGCTTATTTTGTATTGCGTTCAGTTTGCGCTATATTTGCCCCCGACGAATAATCATTCAAATAAATAATAAACATTATGCTAAAAAAAATCGTATTACTCGTAGTTATGTTCGCCCTCCCGCTGGGAGCTATGGCGCAAGCTAAATTCGCCCACATGAATTCTCAAGAAGTAATCGCTGTTATGCCTGAATTTACCAAAGCCCAAGCTGACTTGGACGCCATGTCTAAGAAATACCAGGATGAAATGCAGCGTACCAACGAAGAATTCCAGAAGAAGTATCAGGAATTCCTGGCACAAGCCGACTCTCTGCCGAAAAACATTGCAGAAAGACGTCAGAAAGAGCTGCAGGATATGGCTCAACGCCAAGAACAGTTCCAACAAGAAGCTTATCAAAGTATGCAGAAAGCACAGCAAGATGCTATGGCTCCCATCTATCAGAAACTGGACGAAGCCATCCAGGCTGTCGGCAAGGCTGAAGGCGTGGTCTATATCTTCGACCTGGCACGTACCCCGATACCTTTCGTTGGTACGCAGAGCGTTGATGTAACAGCCAAAGTTAAAACGCAATTGGGTATTAAATAATAGAATTATCTATGATAGAGCAAGCGCGGATAGTTTTATCCGCGCTTATTTTTTATACATTACTGAGAAATTTGCATTATCTTTGCATGGTACATAGTCTTTAGAAAGCATGAAACAGACATTACCTTCTGCAGCCGGTCCCATCGGAGTATTCGATTCCGGATATGGCGGACTGACCATCTTGAGCAAGATACGGGAAGCCCTTCCCCAATATGATTACATTTATCTGGGTGACAACGCGCGCGCGCCTTACGGAACCCGCTCATTCGAGATTGTCTATGAGTTCACCCTGCAGGCAGTCACCAAACTGTTTGAGATGGGTTGCCACCTCGTCATCCTGGCCTGCAATACAGCTTCGGCAAAAGCCCTGCGCAACATACAAATGAACGATTTGCCCCGCCTCGACCCCATGCGCCGTGTGTTGGGAGTAATCCGCCCGACCGTAGAATGCATAGGCAGCATCACCCAAAGCCGCCATGTGGGAGTGCTTGCCACGGCAGGAACCATCAAGTCCGAATCCTACCCGCTGGAAGTGCACAAGCTCTTCCCCGACATCAAAGTGAGCGGTGAAGCCTGCCCTCTATGGGTGTCCCTCGTAGAAAACAATGAGGCACAAGGTGAGGGTACCGACTACTTCATACGCAAGAACATCGGCAACCTGCTGGCCAAAGACACACAGATAGACACCGTCATCCTGGGCTGCACACACTTCCCGCTGTTGCTGCCCAAGATACGACAATACATGCCCGACGGCATCACGACCGTCACCCAGGGGGAACTGGTAGCAGACAGCCTGAAAGACTATCTTCACCGCCATCCGGAAATGGACAGAAAATGTACCAAAGGCGGAAGATGCGTCTACCGCACCACGGAATCGGAGGAGAAATTCACAGAATCGGCTTCCACCTTCTTGAATGAATCGATAAGAGTTGAGAGGATTGAACTATAAATTCGTCAGCATTAAACTTTAAAACAAAAACATTTGTTATATTTGTAAGACAGAAACCTCTAAATTCATATCATCATGAAAGAAGAAGATAAAAGCAAACTCATTGAGGTGTTCACCGGTTCACCGTGGGAAGCAGAACTTGTAAAGAGCCTGCTGGGAAATAGTGATATTGAAGCTGTAACAAAAGACGGAATGGTAGTAAACGTTGTACTGCCTGCCACTGCGGTCGATGTTTCCGTTCTCGTCAATGAGAAGGACTACGAAGCCGCCATGGAAGTAGTCCGCGAATACGAAAAGAGAGAAAATGGAGATTGATTTCAATAGAATTGCTGTCAAGATAGGCAGCAATGTTTTGACACGTCGTGACGGCACTCTCGACGTCACCCGCATGTCCGCTTTGGTGGACCAGATAGCCGAGCTGCACAAGGCCGGCATAGAAATAATACTTGTCTCTTCCGGAGCCGTTGCTTCGGGACGTAGTGAAGTGCGCCCCACCAAGAAGTTGGACAGCGTAGACCAGCGCCAGCTCTTTTCCGCTGTAGGGCAGGCCAAACTCATCAACCGCTACTACGAGCTGTTCCGGGAGCATGGCATCCCCGTGGGACAAGTGCTCACAATGAAAGAGAACTTTTCCACCCGCCGCCATTACCTCAACCAGAAAAACTGTATGACCGTAATGCTGGAGAACGGCGTCATTCCCATTGTCAATGAGAACGACACCATCTCCGTGAGCGAACTGATGTTCACCGACAACGACGAGCTGTCCGGCCTGATAGCTCCATGATGGATGCCCAGGCACTAATCATTCTCAGCAATATAGACGGTATCTACAACGGTTCACCCACCGATCCGGACTCTCAAGTCATCCGTGAAATAGAACAAGGCAAAGACCTCTCCTCCTACATACAAACCTCCAAGTCCAGCTTCGGACGCGGCGGCATGCTGACAAAAACCAACATTGCCCGCAAAGTGGCAGATGAGGGCATCACAGTAATCATAGCCAACGGGAAGCGGGACAACATCCTCGTAAAAATAATGAAGAATGAAGAATTAAACTATACCCGCTTCATTCCGTCTCCGCAGCCGGTATCGAGCATCAAGAAATGGATTGCGCACAGCGAAGGGTTTGCCAAAGGGGAACTGCACATCAATCATTGTGCCACCGAGCTGCTCTTCTCGGACAAAGCAGTAAGCATCCTACCGGTAGGCATCACTGACGTTATAGGCGAGTTCGAGAAGGACGACATCGTACGGATTATCGACTTCGGCGGTAAACCCATCGGTGTGGGAAAAGCCAACTGTGACTCCAGCCAGGCACGGGAAACGATGGGAAAACATGGAAAGAAACCCGTAGTGCACTACGACTACCTCTATATAGAATAGGCCACAGACGGATACTATCTACGATATATATACTTGCATATTTATCACTCTATACTCAGTAAGAAAATGAACTTAAACAAAACTTTTGTCGCCGTACAAGATGCCAGCCGTAACATGTTAGCGTTGGGCGACAAAGAAATCAACCAAATATTACTGGCTGTTGCAGACGCTGCCATAAACAAAACAGACTTCATTCTGAGTGAAAACCAGAAGGATTTGGAGCGTATGCCTTCTACCGACCCTAAATACGACCGCCTGAAACTGACCAAAAGCCGTTTGCAGGACATCGCTGCGGACATCCGCAACGTAGCCGCCCTCCCTTCTCCTTTGGGAAAAGTCCTTAAAGAGAACGTATTACCCAATGGATTGAAGATAAAAAGGGTCAGTGTACCTTTCGGCGTCATAGGCATTATCTACGAAGCCCGCCCCAACGTCAGTTTCGATGTATTCTCACTCTGCCTTAAAAGCGGCAATGCTTGTATTCTGAAAGGCGGAAGCGATGCAGACTATTCCAACCGTGCCATAATCAGCGTGATACACGAGGTACTGGAGCATTTCAACGTAGATACACATATCGTGGAACTGCTTCCTGCCGACAGAGAGGCGACTGCCGAACTACTGCATGCCAACGATTATGTAGATTTGATAATTCCGCGCGGCAGCAGCAGCCTGATAAACTTCGTACGCCAGAATGCCACAGTACCGGTTATAGAGACAGGTGCCGGCGTATGCCATACGTTCTTCGACCGCTATGGCGATACAAGCATAGGTCCATCCATCATTGCCAATGCAAAGACACGCCGTGTCAGTGTATGCAACGCTTTGGATTGCCTGATTATCGAAGCCGACAGCCTGGCTGATTTGCCCGGCCTATGCCTGCCGCTACAATCAAGCCATGTAGAGATATTTGCCGATGAACCCGCCTACCACAGTTTGCGTGGCAAATATCCCGCCGAGCTGTTGAGACTTGCCACTGAAGACTGCTACGGCAGAGAGTTCCTGGACTACAAGATGGCCATTAAAACCGTGAATTCTTTCCAAGAAGCATTGGCACATATCCGGAAGTACGGTTCCAAACATAGCGAATGCATCATTACGGACGACAAGACACGTGCCGAATGGTTCTGCCGAGAAGTGGACGCCGCTTGCGTATACGTCAATGCACCGACCTCTTTCACCGATGGTGCACAATTCGGACTCGGTGCCGAGATCGGCATCAGCACACAGAAGTTGCACGCCCGCGGTCCGATGGCTCTGGAAGAAATCACCACATACAAATGGATTGTCGAAGGTTCTGGACAGACCAGACCTTGACAGCCGAATAACGAAGATATAGATACACTAAAAAGACTGTAAATATGAAGAACTTTACTTGCGTGCAGGACATCGGTAACCTGAAGTCTGCACTGGACGAAGCATTCGAGATTAAAAAAGACCGTTTCAAATATGTGGAACTGGGACGTAACAAAACGCTGATGATGATTTTCTTCAACTCCAGCCTGCGCACCCGTCTCAGTACACAGAAGGCCGCATTGAATCTGGGCATGAACGTAATTGTACTGGACATCAACCAGGGAGCCTGGAAACTGGAGACAGAGCGTGGCGTCATCATGGACGGTGACAAACCGGAACACTTGCTGGAAGCCATTCCCGTAATGGGCTGCTATTGCGACGTCATCGGCGTACGCTCTTTTGCACGTTTCGAAAGTAAGGAAGACGATTACAATGAAGTGATACTGGAGCAGTTCATCAAGCATTCCGGTCGACCGGTATTCTCCATGGAGCTGCCACACGCCATCCGCTGCAGAGTTTTGCCGACCTGATAACCATTGAGGAATATAAGAAGACGGCACGCCCCAAAGTAGTGATGACATGGGCTCCACATCCGCGTCCATTGCCCCAGGCTGTCCCCAACTCCTTTGCCGAATGGATGAATGCAACTGATTATGACTTCGTGATTACGCACCCCGAAGGCTATGAGCTCGACCCCAAGTTCGTAGGAAATGCCCGCATAGAATATGACCAGATGAAAGCTTTTGAAGGGGCCGACTTCGTCTATGCCAAGAACTGGGCTGCCTATACGGGCGACAACTATGGACAAATATTGAGCAAAGACCGCACCTGGACCGTAAGCGACCGCCAGATGGCCGTTACCAACAATGCCTACTTCATGCACTGCCTGCCGGTCCGCCGCAACATGATTGTGACGGATGATGTGATAGAAAGCCCGCAGTCCATCGTAATCCCCGAAGCGGCCAACCGGGAGATTTCAGCAACAGTAGTGCTGAAGAGACTGCTTGAAAGCCTCTAACCAGAGGAGAAGATACTTTATTCTTTTTGGGCGCGGATTACACGGAAAACGCGGATTTTTTTCTTTAATGTTTCCGTGAAATCCGCGTAATCCGCGCCTGAAAAGAAATTATGGCAAGTGCATTTCAGCCACATCGCCATTACTTTTCCACTTCCTTGCCCGCAGCTTCCCAGCTAATGAAGCCCTTGTCGAGCTCATAAACCGTATATCCTTTTTTGCCCAATATGGCAGCGGCCTTTTTACTGCGCTTACCACTACGACAATATACAGCAACCGGTTTGTCCTTCTGCAGAGTGGAGTCGGCCATCGTTTCAAACGACTCATCCAGCACATTGATATTGATACTGTGGGGCACGTGTCCTTCCGAGTATTCGGCAACAGTACGCACATCCAGAAGCTGCACCTCCGGATTGGCTATCAATGTGGAAAAGTCATCTACCGAAACAGACTTGAACTGTCCCTCTTTCTGCTGGCAGGAAAAGAGGGTGGTAAAAACAAGGCAAAGGCCCGCGAACAATGTTTTCATCGAATATTTCATTTTAATCAGGGTTATAAACAAAATCGTAAGTCTTGATGTCACCGGAATAAGTGTGCACACTGAAATGAAGCATAACCTTCTGTATACCCTCTGCCGCATACTGCCGCAAAGGTACGGAAGCGTAGGCACGCCGGGTATAAGAAGCCACCTCCTCCTTTGCGTCATGATACAGCGTCAGATATACTTCACTACACCCGGTAGCAGTATCCACAATCACTTCATCCTCAATAAAATGGAACTTATGCTCACCATTCTCCTTGACTATCAGTGTCATATTGAGATAGTTGAGTCCCATCCAGATACCCAGCACATCAGCAGGGTCTGTCTTGACGCCCTCCTCGAACTTGTCGGCCGTTTGGGGAGCGACAGAAAGAACACCGCTCAAGGCATACAGCACCGCACTGGCAGTTCCATCGGCAGTCACCTCCGAAGCATAATTACTGATGACACGTACCGAGGCGTTTGCCTCTATGTTCGTCTTTGTCTTGTCCTCCACTACCGGCAAGGTTTCCCCTTCATCTGTCACAACAGACTGCAGATAGCCGTCAGCCCCCGAAAAGGCAGTCAGGAACTCCAGCTTCACGGAAGGATAATGATAATCATCATCGCCACAACCAGCCAACAGACAGGCCAACAATGGCAAAAGCCACCAATCACAGTACTTCTTCATGTATTCATTCTTTTATAGCCGCCAGATAATTCTTCAACGGATTGGCATACATCAGCAGCATTTTTCCGCGCAGGAAGTCCACGTCCTTGTTAGGAATGGAGATACGCTCCAACTGTTGTTCTATATAGGTCGTGAAGCGCTGCTTATCCTCGGCAGTGTAATGGTCGGAAAAATCCTCCTTCCCCTCGAGAAGGTCGTGCGCCACATAATTATTGGGATACATCCGATAACCGGCATGAATGCGTTTGTCTACCAATGCAGACATGCGTGCAAAGAGTTCGGGCTTCGGAAGCGAGCGGTCCATCTTCGCCAGCTCGTCGTTTATGCAGGCAGCCACTTGGAAATGTACCCGCCCTTTATAGCCGAACAGTCCGGTCTGCATATTCAGCAAGTCGTCAGCCGTCGTTTTCTTATAGCCTTCAATGTCCCGTTTCAGTTGGAACTCCTGCGCTTTCAGAAAGTCGCAAGGGTCGTACTCATAGGAAATGGCAAGCGGGGCTATATTCATTTCCATCAGGCGGTCAATGACGTCGCCTTCACCGCCCATTGCCAGCATCTTCAGCACACTGTCCTGCGTACGGTCGTTGGAGTCCTTGGCACGCCCTTCGCGTTGTGCAATCCAGATAGACTGTTTCTTCTCACTGATGGTATGGTGCATATAGCGGGACATGCGTGCGGAAGCCTCCAGCATCTGGCGCATGGTCAACGCACGCTGCACGATGAAGGACTTGTTGACACGCACGAATTTCTTAATCCACGGATAGACAAGCAGGTTGTCGCCAATGGCTATCTCTACCGTATCCATACCCTGGTCTACCAAAAGAATGGACAAGAAGCCGGAATCGAGAATAATATCGCGATGGTTGGAGATATAGGTATACGCCGCCGACTTGTCTGCCGGCAACGCGGTATGGTCCAAAGTCAATCCATCCGTAGCCTCCTTCGCCAGCTTCCACAGAAGCCCATAGCAGAAGGTCTTCTGAAATTCCAGCTTGGTTTTACACGCGCGCATTTTCTGCGACCAGACTTCAAAAGGTACACCAGGCATCACAGTATCCACTGCCTGCCGGAACGCCGCATCGGCAATCAGTTCCTCATAGACTTGAGGAAGTTCCTCATCATGATAAGGACGGATTTCATCAAATTCTACGTTCGCATTCATAATGATTAATGATTAAACCTATTTTCTATAATATCTGTCATTACATCCTTCATCTCCATTCCGGCAGCACGAACCTGCTGGGGAATAAAGCTGGTGGCAGTCATTCCGGGGGTGGTATTCACCTCCAGCAGATTGATTTTTTCTCCTTCGGTGATGATGTAGTCCACACGGATAATGCCGTAGGCCCCGAGTATATCATAAATGGCAGAAGTCAGCGTCTGCACCCGGCGGGTCAAATCGTCCGAGATGCGGGCGGGAGTAATCTCATCGGACTCACCATTATACTTGGCTTCATAATCGAAGTACTCGTTGTGGCTCACCACCTCCGTAATGGGGAACACTACGGACTTGTCTTTTGTTTTGTAGCAGCCGCAGGTAATCTCGGTTCCGTCCATAAAGGCCTCCACCAGCACTTCCTGCGCTTCCACAAATGCCTTGGCTATGGCAGGTTGTATCTGCTCTTTCGCCGTCACCTTGGTCACGCCGAAGCTGGAACCTCCCAAGCTGGGCTTGATGAAGCAAGGCAGACCGATTTTCTCTATCACATCTTCATCCGTCACCGACTGTCCGCCGCGCAGCAACAACGATTCGGCAATGCGCACACCGAAACCTTTCAGATACTGGTTGCAGGCAAACTTATCGTACGTGAGCGACGCTGCCAGTACTCCGCAACACGAATAAGGGATATGGAGCATATCGAAATAGCCCTGCAGACGGCCGTCCTCACCCGGAGTTCCGTGGATAGTGATATAGGCAAAGTCGAATGTCACTTTCCCGCCATCCAGCATGAAGCTGAAGTCATTGCGGTCTACCGGAGCCTTAGCGCCGTCGGGCAGCTGTACATGCCAGTCCAGTCCGTGCATTTCTACAATATATAAGGTATACTTCTCCTTGTCGATGAAGGAGTAAATCCCCTGTGCACTACGCAGGGAGACGTGGAATTCGGAGGTATCTCCTCCGGCTACAATAGCAATCGTGCGTTTCATTCTAATTCTCTGTTACTGATATAGCCTCTCCATTTGTCTATCAGCCGGGTCATGTCATCGGGCAATTCCGAAGTGAAGTACATTTCTTCTCCGGTGACGGGATGCACAAACCCCAGCGTCATGGCATGCAATGCCTGCCGCGGACAAGTGTCGAAGCAGTTGTTTACAAATTGTTTGTATTTGGCGAAATGGGTTCCTTTCAGGATTTCGTGTCCGCCGTAACGTTCGTCGTTGAAAAGTATGTGTCCGATGTGCTTCATGTGCACACGGATTTGATGGGTACGTCCCGTTTCAAGGATACATTCCACCAATGTGACGTATCCCAAACGTTCAAGCACCCGGTAATGGGTGACGGCATGCTTTCCCTGGTCGTCGGGGAGGACGGTCATCTGCATGCGGTCTCTGGGATTACGGCCTATATTGCCGACAACGGTCCCTTCATCCTGCTCCACATTTCCCCAGACCAGCGCCCGGTAACGGCGTTTGGTCGTCTTGTTGAAGAACTGGCTGCGAGATTCGTCTTGGCATCCGGAGTCTTGGCTATCACCAGCAGGCCGGAGGTGTCCTTGTCGATGCGGTGCACCAGCCCCACATGCGGGTCATTGGCATCATAATCGGGATTATCCTTCATGTGCCAGGCTATGGCGTTGACAAGCGTACCGTGATAGTTGCCATGACCGGGGTGCACCACCAGACCGGCAGGTTTGTTCACTACCATCAGATACTTGTCCTCATATACTATATCAAGGGGGATGTCTTCGGGGATGACTTCATTCTCATAGCGTGGACGGTCCATCATCACAGTGATTACATCCATCGGCTTCACCTTATAGCTGCTTTTCACAGCCTTGCCGTTCGCCATCACGAAGCCTGCATCGGCAGCCTTCTGGATGCGGTTGCGCGAGGAGTTCGTCAGGCGGTCGAACAGATACTTGTCCACCCGCATCATCTCCTGCCCCTTGTCCACCACCACACGGAAGTGTTCATAGAGTTGCGCCTCGTCACCCACCGGTTCTACGTCGTCCAGCTCATCATTATCTATATCATCCGGCAATTCTTCTATCATCGCGGCATTTACAATTTGACAATTTACAATTTACGATTGGAGCCAGGTGTTTATCAGAACCAGGACTCGTCTGTTGCGGAGTCTTCGGACAACACGGGTTCAACGGTACCTCCCACGGAATCCACTCCCAAGGAGTCTGCCTTCAAGGCGCCTCCATCTCCCACTATCAGTGTCAGCACTGCGCCGGTGGGCACTTTCTCGCCGATGGAAAGCTGACGGCCCTTATACTTCACGCCATATACCCAGTCCTTCTCGCCCGGAATATACTGTATCTCGCCAGCTTGAAGCCCGAAGCCAGAATACGCGCTTCCGCCTGCCGCAGCGAACTGTTGTCCGCCACATCGGGCACTATGTGCAGAGGGACTTCAATCGTATTGATTGTAAGATAGATGGTACGTCCTTCCTTTACCTTTTGTCCGGCTGCCGGATTATATTCGAGGATGCAGCCGGCAGGAAGAGTCTTGACATAACTGGAATCCGAAACGATGCAGACCAAGCCGCGGTTACGGAACACTTTCTCGGCTTCCTCCACTCCCATGCCCTTCACATCAGGCACTATCACAGCCTCGCCGTGGCGGGTATATATATCCAGTCCTTTCAGCACCCCGAACAACAATCCCACTACCACAACGACCATCGCAAGGATGTTCGCCCAGAAGAACCTGTTCTGCCGGAAAGAGAAAAAATCTTTTATTGTCATAGTCGATAATGCATTATTTGGGGCAAAGATACAATTTTCACCACATAGTACACGGAGTTGGCAATAGTTTTTTCCGGAGAACCGGGCACAATCCAAAAGAAAAGCTGCAAAAGACCAGAATCAGTCTTTTGCAGCTCCCTTATTTCTTTAATACGAACGAGAACGGCCTATTATGCCTTTACTCCGTTGTATTCGTCAGAAACAGTCAGTTTCTTTCTGCCTTTAGCACGACGTGCTGCCAATACTCTGCGGCCGTTTGCTGTAGCCATTCTCTCACGGAAACCGTGTTTGTTCTTTCTCTTTCTGTTCGAGGGTTGAAATGTTCTTTTCATTACTGTATCTTGTTTTATGTTATTATTCTCACGAATTCGGGCTGCAAAAATAGGTACTTTTTTCAAATAAACCAAGAGATAACTCATTTTCTCTCAAAAGTTTTTGTGTTTTTTACCGATTTCCATTACTTTTGCACCCGCAAACCAGCACTAAAGAAGTAAATACCAATATAATAATATTAAAGACTATAAGTATGATTAATGCCCAAGACATTAAAATCGGAACTTGCATCCGTATGGACGGCAAGCTGTATTTCTGTATCGACTTCCTGCATGTAAAGCCGGGAAAAGGTAATACCTTCATGCGTACCAAACTGAAAGACGTGGTGAACGGCTACGTTTTGGAACGCCGTTTCAATATCGGTGAGAAGCTGGAAGACGTACGTGTAGAACGTCGTCCCCACCAATACCTCTATCATGACGGTGACAACTACCAATTCATGAACCAGGAGACTTTTGACCAGATTCCTATCGCCCACGACCTCATCAACGGCGTTGACTTCCTGCTCGAAGGAATGATAGTAGACGTGGTATCAGACGCTTCTACAGAAACCGTGCTCTATGCCGATGTACCCATCAAGGTTCAGCAGAAGATTACCTATACGGAGCCGGGACTGAAAGGCGACACTGCCACCAACACACTGAAGCCCGCTACCGTAGAATCCGGTGCAACGGTCCGCGTTCCTTTGTTCATCAACGAAGGAGAGACTATCGAAATCGATACGCGCGACGGCTCTTACGTAAGCCGTGTAAAGGCATAAGTTCTTTGGGAAATCCAATGCCCTTTTCATATCATCCCCGGTGCCGCTTGGCATCCGGGGATTTTTCTTGCCATTTATTCATCTGCAAAGCTTAAATGATATATCTTTGCGGAGATAATCAAAACATAGAGCCATACCCCAATGAGATACTCCGTCATCATCCCCGTATACAACCGCCCCGATGAGGTGGACGAACTGCTGCAAAGCCTGACGCAGCAAAGTTTCAAGGATTTTGAAGTGATTGTGGTGGAGGACGGCTCCTCCATCCCCTGCAAGCCGGTCACAGAAAAGTATCAAGAACTATTGGACGTGCATTACTATGACAAGCCCAACTCCGGCCCCGGGCAGACCCGTAACTACGGGGCGGAACGAAGCAAGGGCGAATACCTGATCATACTGGACTCGGACTGCATCCTGCCCGAAGGTTATTTCCTTGCTGTGGAAGAAGAGCTGCAGCACGAAACCGCCGATGCCTTCGGAGGCCCCGACCGCGCGCACGAATCATTCACAGACATACAGAAAGCCATCAACTACTCCATGACCTCCTTCTTCACCACCGGCGGTATCCGTGGGGGGAAGAAGAAGATGGACAAGTTCTATCCGCGCAGCTTCAACATGGGTGTGCGGCGGGAAGTGTACCAAGCCCTGGGCGGATTCTCGCGGATGCGCTTCGGGGAGGACATTGACTTCAGCATCCGAATCTTCAAGGGAGGATATACATGCCGGCTGTTCCCCGGCGCCTGGGTATACCACAAGCGACGGACAGACTTCCGGAAGTTCTTCAAGCAAGTACACAATTCCGGTATTGCCCGCATCAATCTGTACAAGAAGTATCCGGAATCGCTGAAACTCGTCCACCTGCTGCCGGCCGCATTTACTCTGGGAGTAGCCATATTCCTGCTGGGAGCGCCCGTCTGTCCGTACAGCCTGCTGCCCATCGCCCTTTATGCGCTTCTGGTATGCATGGACTCCACTATCCGGAACCGTAGCCTCAGTATCGGACTCTACTCCGTTGCCGCCTCCTTCATCCAGCTCATCGGATACGGGACGGGATTCCTGCGCGCCTGGTGGAACCGCTGCATACTTGGCAAGGACGAGTTCGAGGCGTTCAAAAAGAACTTTTACAAATAGGGATTAGGGATTAAGGATTAGGGATGATATGGAGAAACTGAATATCAACCAGTGGGCTGCAGAGGACCGCCCGCGGGAAAAGATGATGCAGAAAGGGGCGGAAGCCTTGAGCGATGCCGAACTGCTAGCCATCCTCATCGGCTCCGGCAATACGGAAGAAACCGCCGTGACACTGATGCAGCGCATACTCGCCGCCTGCGGCAACGACCTCAACCGCCTGGGCAAATGGGAGGTGCGGGACTTCTCCCGATTCAAAGGCATGGGCCCCGCCAAAAGCATCACCGTCATGGCATCCCTGGAACTGGGCAAACGCCGCAAGCTGCAGGAACGCTCCGGACATACTGCCATCCGCTCTTCCGCCGACATCTACGAGCTGTTCCATCCCCTGCTCTGCGACCTTGCCACAGAAGAGTTCTGGGTACTGCTTATGAACCACGCCGCCAAAGTGATAGACAAGGTACGCATCAGCCGCGGCGGCATCGACCAGACCACCGCCGACGTGCGCAGCATCCTGCGCGAAGCCCTGCTGCAACGCGCCACACAGATAGCCCTTATCCACAACCATCCCTCCGGCAACCCGCACCCCAGCAACGACGACCGGCGGCTGACGGAACTCGTGAGGAAAGCCGCCCAAACCATGAACATACACCTGACCGACCACGTCATCGTCACGGACGGAAGCCATTACAGCTTCAACGACGAAGGATTGCTATAAACAATCCAAGTTACGGACATACTATACGAAAGACAAAAGCGGTCATAGCACTAACTATCAACACATTGTATTTACCTGCTATTTACCAGCTAATGTAAAAGCCGTTACCGCAGCATGTAAACGCCTTTACCCTATATTGTAACGCCCTTTACCACATATTGTAAAGGCCTTTACCGCGTATTGTAAAAGGAGTTTCCCCAGGGGTAAAGGGAGTTCCCCCCAGAAGGTGAAGCATGTTCACCCACCGTCAAACCCTCCCCGAAGTAATGAAAAGGAGGGCGTTCCTTTGCATTTTCAATTAAATTCCATAGCTTTGTTCTTTGAAAACCTATATATAAAACCCTACGAATATGACCAGATTTGAAATAGAAGAGAAAATTGTCTCCATGCTCAAGACCGTATATGACCCCGAAATACCGGTCAACGTATACGACCTGGGACTGATTTACAAAATAGACGTCTCCGACCAGGGAGAAGCCTCCATCGACATGACGCTGACTGCCCCCAACTGTCCGGCAGCCGACTTCATCATGGAAGATGTGCGCCAGAAGGTGGAATCCATCGACGGCGTAACCTCCGCCACCATCAATCTCGTCTTCGAACCCGAGTGGGACAAGGACATGATGAGCGAAGAAGCGAAACTGGAGCTGGGATTCCTTTAGGAAAATTGACAGTTGACAATTGATAATTGACAATATGAAGAATGTATATTTCCTCTCGGATGCTCACCTGGCTCACGAGCCATCGAACACGGACGAACCCAAGAACGGAGGCTGGTCAACTTCTTGGACAGCATCAAGCACAAGGCATCGGCCGTATACCTGCTGGGAGACATGTTCGACTTCTGGTACGAATTCCGTACCGTAGTGCCCAAAGGCTACACCCGCTTTCTGGGCAAGCTGTCCGAACTGACCGACCTGGGAGTGGAAGTCCACTTTTTCACGGGGAACCATGACCTTTGGTGTGGCGACTATCTGACCAAGGAGTGCGGCGTCATGATACACCGCAAACCGCTGACCACCGAAATCTTCGGAAAAGAGTTCTACCTTGCCCACGGCGACGGGCTGGGCGACCCGGACAAGAAGTTCAAGATGCTGCGCGCCATGTTCCGCAGCCGTACCCTACAGACGCTGTTCTCTGCCCTGCACCCCCGCTGGAGCATGGAGCTGGGACTGAACTGGGCCAAGCACAGCCGCTTGAAACGCATAGACGGGAAAGAACCCGAATACATGGGAGAAAATAACGAATACCTGGTGCTCTACACCAAGGAATACCTGAAAAGCCATCCCAACATCAACTACTTCATCTACGGTCACCGCCACATCGAACTGGACCTGATGCTGAGCAGTACCGCCCGCATCCTCATCCTCGGCGACTGGATAAACTACTTCTCGTACGCCGTCTTCGACGGCGAGAACCTCTTCCTTGAGAATTTTGTGGAGGGAGAGACAAAGCTATAGCCTGCATTTCCAGACTGTTAACCATCATACCATTACCACCCATGAAACCTTTAAGACTGAAAAACATGATTGCCGGATGCCTGCTCGCAGCAGGAGCATTGCCGGTATGGGGACAATCTGGCGCCCCGACACTTGTCATCCGCATTGACGATCTCGGCGCCCTGCATTCCGTCAACGAAGCCTGCATCCAGACCTACCGCTCGGGTATTGCCCGCAGCGTGGAAGTGATGCCCGTAGCAGCCTGGTATCCGGAAGCCATCAAGATGTTGAAAGAAAATCCGGGACTGGACGTCGGCCTGCACCTCGTCATCACCAGCGAGTGGGAGAACGTGAAGTGGCGTCCGCTGACCCAATGCCCCAGCCTGACGGACGAGAACGGCTATTTCTACCCGATGATGTTCCCTAACCCCGCCTATCCGGGACAGTCCATCATGGAGCAGAAATGGGACATCAAGGAGATAGAGCAGGAGTTCCGCGCGCAGATAGAGACGACGCTGAAAAGCATTCCGCAACTCAGCCATCTGTCCGGACACATGCTCTCCACCGGTTTCAGCAAAGAAGTGAACGAGCTAGTGCAACGGCTCGCCAAAGAATACAACCTGCCGTCCATCGACCGCATGGACTCCTCCAAGGACTACCGGTTTACCTACATCGGGTACGACGGCCCCAAAAGAACCGCCGAAGAAAAAGAGGCCAGCTTCATCAAGGCATTGGAGAAGTTGCAACCGGGCCAGCGCTACCTTTTCTTAGACCACCCGGCACTGGACAACGATGAAATGAAAACCGTCTTCCACGTCGGATATGAGGACGTGGCACTGGACCGCCAGGGAGTGACCGACCTGCTGACAAGCCCCCGTGTCCGGAAAGCCATCGAGGACAAAGGCATAAAGCTGATTTCCATCAACCAACTGACCAAGGGCCTGCCCCGCGCCGCCGCTACTCCGAAGCTGGACAAGGCCATGAACAGATACCTGGATGCCGTAAAGAAAGCCGGGCAAGACCTGCACAGTATCATGATTGTGCAACACGGCAATGTCATTGCCGAAGAATGGATGGGCGAAGGGAAAGAGGATGAGCCTCACATCCTGAACTCCGTCAGCAAGACATTCACCGCCACCGCCGTGGGACTTGCCGCCTCCGAAGGCAGGCTGAAGCTGACGGACAAGGTCATCTCCTTCTTCCCCGACAAGCTTCCGGCAACCGTCAGCGAAAATCTGGCAGCCATGACCGTACGCGACCTGCTGACCATGAACTGCGGGCACGACACCGACCCCACCGGAACGGTACGCAAAAAGGCGGACGCCGATTGGGTGCAGGAGTTCCTTGCCTTCCCCGTAGAGCACAAGCCCGGTACCTTCTACACCTACAACAGCCTGGGAACCTACATGCTCTCGGCCATCGTACAGAAAGTAACGGGTGAGAAGGTAGTGGATTATCTCTATCCCCGTCTGTTCCGCCCGCTTGGCATCGTCAACGCCCGGTGGCAGGAAAGCCCGCAAGGCATCAATACCGGAGGCTGGGGGTTGTACCTCAAAACGGAAGACCTTGCCAAGATGGGACAACTGTTCCTGCAGAAAGGAAACTGGAACGGACAGCAGATTCTGCCCGAAGAATGGGTAAAGGAGGCATCTGCCTGCCAAGTGCCCTCACTGCCCGCCGGCATGAAACCGGAGATGCTGGAGAAAGCGAAGATGAGCGCCAAGACAAGCGACTGGCTGCAGGGCTACGGCTACCAGATGTGGCGCTGCCGCCACAACGCCTACCGTGCCGATGGCGCCAACGGACAATACATACTGGTGTTGCCGGACAAGGATGCCGTCATTGCCGTCACCGCCAACATCCCCGACATGCAGGCAGAGCTGAATCTAATATGGAAGTACCTGCTGCCCGCGCTATAAAACGTTTATTCTTATAAATGATTACGAAAAAGTGAAGGTTACCGGAACTTTTTCCCGGCATGGTTGTAGTAACATCATAACATTAAAAACATTAGCGTCATGGATGATATGATTTACAGAAACGACCCGATTGCCGAAGAGAACATAGACCCGCACGGACGTCCGGCAACGGATGAATTCGAGGAATGGAGCGAAGAGGTCTCCGAACGGACAGATACCGGATACAAGGACCAGAAAGTAAAATCCGCCAAGGAACGGAAGAAACGTATCCGGGAGATGGATGAAATTATAAAGAAGGACCTTAAGGAATAGTCACCACAGATTACACGGATTCTCACAGATTAGTCTCTTATACTTGATATCAGAGCTTTCAATCTGTGAGAATCCGTGTAATCTGTGGTGACCTTTTATTATTTGTATCCGCCAGCCTTGGCTATGCGTTTCGGGATTTCCGTGTTGTCCATCTTACCCACGAACAGCTTGGAGCCTGCACCTACTGCGAATACCGGCACATATCCGGCTGTATGGCCACCGCTGGTCCAGCCTACCATGGCAATCTGGCTCATCACCTTCTTGGCGACAACAGCCAAAGGCTCAGTTTTGGCATACAGGCTTTCTTCAAACACAACGTGTTTCTTCACGAACGACTCTTCAAAAGCGTCACGCAACATTTTTTCCTGTTCCCAGCTCACCGGAACCTCTTTCCAGAAGCCCATCTTCTCGCCCAGGAACTCCTTCATTTCCGGCCAGTTGATAACCTTGCGCATCTTGCGTAAGTCCGTGATGGAACGTGAAAGGATATCCTGAGACTGCTTCTGCTTGGCAAGGGCTTTCAGTTGAAGCTCGTACTTACCGGTACCCAGACCCAGACCGCCGGTTTCATGGTCGGCAGTTACCACAATCAGCGTTTCTTTGGGATGCTTCTTATAGAACTCGTAAGCCACCTTGATGGCGTTGTCCATATCCACCACTTCCTCAAAGACTGTGGCAGGGTCGTTTCCGTGGCAGGCCCAGTCAATCTTTCCACCCTCAACCATCAGGAAGAACCCCTTGTTACTGCCTTTGGTCAGGAAAGAGATGGCGCTCTCGGTAATTTCGGCCAGTGTCAGGTCACCTTCCCGGCGGTCGATGGCATAGGGAAGGCAATCAGGAGCAGCCCCCTCTTTCTGGATAAGAATCATCTTGTCCGCCTGGGCAGACTTCGACTTGTATTCGTCAAGGCCTCTTGCAACGGTATAGCCGGCTTCTTCAAAGATAGGGAAGATGCTCGGAGCCTCTTTCTTGTCGGCAGTGGTAGTCGGTTTCAAGAAGCCGCCGCCTGCATAGAAGTCGAAACCGGCTTTCGGCAGGTCGAGGGCTATCTCGTAATACATACTACGGTTCGGCTGGTGGGCATAGAATGCGGCGGGAGTAGCATGGTCTACGCTGACGCTGGTAGTTACCCCGACTTTCTTACCGGACTTTTTGGCTCTCTCGGCCACACTCTGGAGAACACTCTTGTTATCGTCCATACCGATGGCGCCGTTGTAGGTCTTTGCACCGGTAGCCAGGGCTGTTCCGGCAGCAGAAGAGTCGGTCACAGAGTTGGTGGCAGAGAAGGTTGTCGCCATGCTGGCAACCGGGAAAGAAGTGAACAGCAAAGGCTTTACACCGATGCGCCCTTCTTGTTCGGCCAGATACATCTCCGTACCGTTCACCTGGTTCACACCCATTCCATCACCGATGAAATAAAACACGTACTTCGCCTGCTGGGCATAGGCCATGCCGCTGGTCAGCAGTACAAAGAACAACACATACATTAATCGTTTCATAAGCAGTTCTTATTTAAAGTTATTCGAAAAATTGCCTTTATTATTTTTAACCGAGTAACAAAGATAGGTATTTTAAAGGATTCGGAAAACATTTCGCCCCTACAAATACATTACATACTTGCAGGGGCGAAACCACATCCGGACTCCGGGAAGCCGGAACCGGGAGATATTGCAATGATATTACTTCTTCAGAATATCCATCGTGTCCGAAGCAATCATCAGTTCCTCGTCAGTAGGGATTACCACCACTTTCACCTGAGAATCTTCGGCAGAGATTACCATTTCTTCACCGCGTACTTTGTTCTTCTCGCATCCAGCTTTATGCCCATGAATTCCAGGCCTTCGCATGCACCCCAGCGGGCACTTGCCTGATTTTCGCCAACACCACCGGTAAATACAACGATATCCACACCCCCCAAAGCAGCGGCATAGGCACCGATATATTTCTTGATACGGTAGAAGTACATTTCTTCAGCCAGGACAGCCTTCGGATTGCCGGCAGCTACGGCATTTTCCAGGTCGCGCATGTCACTGGATTCACCGAAGATACCCAGCACACCGCTCTTCTTGTTCAGCAGGTTGGAGATGCCGTTGGCATCCAGACCCTCTTTCTCCATGATGAAAGAAACGGCACCGGCATCGATATCACCACTACGGGTACCCATCATCAGACCTTCCAGCGGGGTCAAGCCCATGCTGGTGTCTACACACTTGCCGTCCTTGATGGCAGTAATGGAACCGCCGTTTCCGATGTGGCAAGTGATGATTTTCTTTCCTTCCGGCTCTACACCCAGGAACTCGCAGACGCGCTGTGATACATAGCGGTGTGAGGTTCCGTGGAAACCGTAACGGCGTACGCCGTACTTCTCATACAGTTCGTAAGGCACGGCATACATATAAGCGTGCTTCGGCATGGTCTGGTGGAAAGCCGTATCGAACACACCAATCTGCGGAACATCAGGCAGAATGGCAGAGATTGCATTTACACCCTTCAAGTTGGCAGGATTGTGGAGCGGAGCCAGGTCGTTGCAGGCAGTGAAGGCGGCAAGCACTTCCGGCGTCAGCCGTACAGACTCGCTGAACTTTTCGCTCCATGCACCATACGGTGACCTACGGCATTGATTTCGTCCAAAGACTTGATGGCTCCATATTCAGGGCTTGTCAAGGTGTTCAGGATAAATTCCACACCTACGGTATGCTCTGGAATGTCCTTCTCAAGAACTTTCTTCTCGCCACTGGGCAAGGTGAACTTCAGGAAAGAGTCCTTCAAACCTATTTTTTCGATACCACCCTGGGCGATAACTTCTTTCCGGTCCATATCAAACAATTTGTATTTGATGGACGAGCTACCGCAGTTCAATACTAAGATTTTCATACTATATATCAGATTTAAAAGTTATTCGGCATTCTTTTTGGCAGCAATGGCCTGGTTGGCAGTGATGGCGATCATGCGGTACACATCCTCGATGGAGCAACCGCGTGAAAGGTCGTTCACCGGACGGGCGATACCTTGCAGGATAGGTCCTACTGCATCGGCATGTCCCAGACGTTGCACCAGTTTGTAGGAGATGTTGCCCACTTCGAGACTGGGGACAACCAGTACGTTGGCATGTCCGGCGATAGAAGAACCCGGAGCCTTGCTTGCACCTACTTCCGGCACCAAAGCTGCATCGGCCTGCAACTCACCGTCGATGGCGATGTCGGGAGCTATCTCCTTGGCAATCTTCAATGCCTCGACCACTTTATCCACCACTTCGTGCTTGGCAGAGCCCTTGGTAGAAAAGCTCAGCAATGCCACTTTCGGGTCAAGGCCGGCAACTGCCTGGGCTGTACGTGCCGTACATACGGCAATCTGTGCCAACTGCGAAGCATCGGGCACCGGAGTCACAGCCACGTCACCCATCACCAGGATACCGTTCTTTCCATATTCAGGAGCATGTGTCAGCAGCAGCATGGCACCCGAAACGCAAGTGATGCCCGGGGAAGTCTTGATAATCTGCAAAGCAGGGCGGAGTACATTACCCGTAGTGTTGCGTGCACCTGCCAACTGGCCGTCAGCATCGCCATTCTTTATAATCAGGCAGCCCAGATAAAGCGGATCGACAACCAGCTTGCGAGCCTCTTCGATGGTCATGCCTTTCTTTTTGCGGAGCTCGCAAAGCAGCTGGGCATATTCTTCTTTCTTAGGATGGTCTTCCGGGTCGATAATGGTAGCCTTGTTTATATTTCCCAGCCCCCACTCTTTGGCACAAGCCTCTATCTCGGCAGGTTTTCCAAGAATAATCAAGTCGGCTACTCCGTCAGTCAGGATTTGATTGGCAGCTTTCAGTGTACGCTCTTCCGTACCCTCGGGAAGAACAATTCGTTGGCGGTTTGCTTTGGCACGCTCAACAATTTCGTTAATTAATCTTTGCATGATATTTTAATTGTCTATTAAGAATCGGCAGTATGTGTTATTCACGCCGCAAAAGTACACAATTTTGCAATATCTACATTGCAAACATCGGTCTTTTTACCGTTCAGACCATAATTATTATAATATTTAACATTAGGTATTCCTGATATTCGTGTGTGCGCACACGTACCCCTCTGCAACAAACAATTACCCGTCCGGCAGGGACAACTCACCCGACTCTACAAACGATATGAAAAAAATCAGGATACAACGATAACAAGCAATACATAGAATACCTACCTTTGCAGCGTTTTCAACGTGTAACAATAGGTATTATAATAATAGTATGATTCGTCAATGCGCCATCCTTTTCGGATGCTTAGCTTTGGGTGAACTGATTGTTTTCTTTACGGGTATCAAGTTACCTTCCAGCATCATCGGTATGCTGTTGCTCACCCTATTCTTGAAATTGAGTTGGATTAAACTGCACTGGGTGCAGGGCATGTCCGACTTTCTGGTTGCCAACCTGGGCTTCTTCTTCGTACCGCCCGGTGTAGCTCTCATGCTCTATTTCGACATCATCGCCGCCGAATTCTGGCCGATAGTGACCGCTTCCGTAATCAGCACCCTGCTGGTGATTGTAGTCACCGGATGGGTTCACCAACTAACACGTAAAATCAAATGAACTTCTTAGAAAACGAATTTTTCCTACTTACCATCACCTTCGGCATCTTCTTTCTTGCCAAACTCCTGCAAAAGAAGACCGGCATCATGCTGCTGAACCCTATCCTGCTGACAATTGCCATCCTCATTGTCTTCCTGAAGATGACACATATCAGTTATGAAACCTACAATGAAGGGGGACATCTGATAGAATTCTGGCTGAAACCCGCTGTTGTGGCCCTAGGAGTACCCCTGTACCTCCAATTGGAAACGATTAAGAAACAGCTGTTCCCCATCATGCTGTCACAGCTTGCCGGCTGCATTGTGGGAGTTATCTCTGTCGTACTGATAGCTAAACTGATGGGGGCTTCCGACGAGATTATCTACTCCCTGGCTCCCAAGTCGGTCACTACACCGATAGCCATGGAAGTAACCAAATCGCTGGGCGGCATTCCCTCACTTACCGCCGCCGTAGTGGTCTGTGTAGGCTTGCTGGGAGGAATACTGGGCTTCAAGACCATGAAACTGACCCACATCGGCAGTCCTATGGCACAAGGCCTTTCCTTGGGAGCCGCCGCACACGCGGTAGGAACTTCCACAGCCATGGACATCAGCTGCAAATACGGTGCATTCGCCAGCCTCGGCCTGACCCTGAACGGTATCTTCACTGCATTGTTGACCCCAACCATCCTGAGATTATTAGGGCTACTCTAACAAAACCTTCCTATTTTTGTTATCTATAATCATAACCAATTAAACAACAACGTATGATTCCATTTAAAGATATCGAGTTGCAAGACAAAGAACTTATTACCTCCTATACACAGAACAGTCCGCAGCGGAATTGTGACCTCTCATTCTCCAACCTGTGCAGTTGCGCTTTCTATACAACACGAAGTTTGCCATCATGGACGGCTTCCTCCTATTGAAATTCTGGGCAAACAATGAACTGGTGTACATGATGCCGATAGGCAACGGAGATTTGACAAAAGTACTGGACGCACTGGTCGAAGACGCACACCGGGAAGGGGAACCTTTCTGCCTGCTGGGGATATGCTCGGGCATGTGCTCGGAACTGGAAGCCTTCATGCCCGGAAAATTCCAGTTCACAGCAGACCGCGACTATGCCGATTACCTCTATCTGCGTACAGACCTCGCCACGCTTGCCGGAAAGAAATTCCAGGCCAAACGGAATCATGTCAACAAATTCAAACGCACTTATAATTACGAATATACTCCCATCACTCCCGACCGTATCCAGGAATGTCTGGACCTGGAAGCTGAATGGTGTAAGGCCAACAACTGCGACCAGCATGAAGGAACGGGCAACGAACGTCGCGCACTGGTCTACGCCCTCCACAATTTTGAAGAGCTGGGATTGACCGGAGGTATCCTGCATGTAGACGGCAAAATTGCCGCCTTCACTTTCGGCATGCCCATCAACCAAGATACCTTCGGGGTACATGTGGAAAAGGCCGATACCAGCATAGACGGAGCGTACGCAATGATTAACTATGAATTTGCCAACCATATCCCCGAACAATATGTCTACCTCAACCGTGAAGAGGATTTGGGTATTGAAGGATTGCGCAAGGCCAAACTTTCGTACCAGCCTGCCATTATTCTGGAAAAATACGTGGCATGCCTGAAGTCGGAACCGGTAGAAGCCATCAAGTGGTGAGAGTAAAGATTAGGGATTAGGGATTAAAAGGATAAGGGATTGATGATACGGGAAAAGGTAAAAAATTTATGGAAGCTCTGTTTCAATGATAGCGACGAATTTACTGAACTGTATTTTCGGCTCCGCTACAACAATGATATCAATATTGCCATCCAAAGCGGCGAAGAAGTGATTGCCGCCCTACAGATGTTGCCTTATCCTATGACGTTCGAAGGAAAAGATATTCATACGGCCTATATATCCGGCGCTTGTACACACCCTGATTACCGTAACCGGGGCGTAATGCACGAGCTGTTATCACAAGCCTTTGCACGGATGCTACACAATAATGTCGCCTTATCCACCCTGATACCGGCAGAGCCGTGGCTGTTCGACTACTATGTCCGCAGCGGTTATGCGCCCGTATTCCGCTATGTCGAAGAGACCTTTATCTCTTCAGGCACACCGGTAGCCGATACGGACCTTACTCTGGAAATGTCTGCCGAATATACTGAAAAAAGATATGAATATCTCGACCGGAAATTGCGGGAGCGCCCTTGCTGCATTCAGCATACGGAAGAGGATTTCCAGGTTATCATTGCCGATTTACAACTGGGGCAGGGCTTCGTTGGCACTTTGAACAATGGGGAGGAAATCGTGGCTTTGGCCATTGCCTATCCGATAGGGAAAGACAACTGGCGCATTGGAGAAATCGTGTCGGATACTCCCGCAACAAAAACCTTGCTGCTTCAACATATCTGCCAACGCCTGAATCTTCCGTCCATCCGGCTCCTCACCCCTCCCGCTACCGGTGAAAGCCAACTTTTGGGCATGGCACGCATCATCAATGCCAAAACCATGCTGCAACTCTATGCTACGGCCCATCCGGAACAGGAACTCAGCATTCATCTCACCGATGAACAGGTCAGTGCCAATAACGGCTACTACTACCTGAACAATGGCAAATGTATGAATAGTGCCAAGCGTCTGCCGGGCAGCCACTTGGCACTTACAATCGGTGAACTCACCGAAAAAATATTTGCAACATCAAGCCCATATATGAGCCTGATGTTGAACTAGCATTACAATCCGCTGAAGTTGACTCCCTCAAATACCAACGAAGGAATCTGCCATGAACGGTTCAGTTGAGGGTCATTGCCCACAGCAACCAAGGAATTCCATAAAGTAACCATGTTACCCGTCACATTCATTTCGTTGACGGGCTGTGTCAGCTTGCCGTCTTCAATAAGGAAGCCCTCTATACCATAAGAGAAGTCACCGGTACTGCTATTGCTGTTACCGCCATTGAAGCCCGTAACCAAGATGCCTTGTTTAATATCTGCAACCAATCCGTTCAAGTCCTTATCGCCCGGTGTCAGAATCAGACGTGAAGGTGTACTGATAGTAGGAGCTATATCCATCTTCTTACCATTGTAGGTATCGATGAAATAAGTTTTCAGCACGCCTTTGTCAAAGACAGTGCGGGGTTCGGTAGCCACACCCTCATTATCGAAATAGCGCGAACCGTTTGCACCGATAGCATGCGGCTCGTCACGCAACGTGAAGAGATCGGAAGCCACTTTCGCATCCAGCTTATCCATCAGGAAGGAGTTCTTTTGTTGCAGTGCACTGCCGTACAATGCACTAAGCATCGGGCTGAGCAGGTTTCCCACATTCATAGGGTCAACCACCATTGTATATTTGCCCGACTTTGCCTTCTTCTGCCCCAACTTGCGCAATACGCGTTCCAGTGCCTTGGTACCGATTCCTGTCTTCGTCAATTTATCATAGAACAGAGCCGAGTCGTACCAGTAATCCTGAGGGCGAGCTTCGCCTTCTCCCTTAATGGACACACTGGCTGAGACAGAGAACCAGGTGCTCTTCGACTCACCTTCAAATCCGTTGCTTATCAAGCGATAGGAAGAACCCTCGCCATCACTATAAGAAGAATCAACCGAAATGATGCGCTCATCCTTGCCCAGCACCTCTTCTGCGGCAGCACGGGCAATCGCCACTTTATCATCCGGATTGACTTCATAGAGTTTCTTGTCAAAAAGCTGCAAGTCGGGCTTGCCTCCTTTATAGTAGCGCGCAGGGTCGGCCAGCATACGCGACTCATCCACCGCCAGATAGCGGGTAGACTCTATACCGTTCGTGATAAGAGTTTCCAATTCTTTCTTATCCAGCCGGTTGGTGGAGAAAGAGCCGAAACGTCCGTCCACATAAAGATTCAATCCCAAGCCATTCTCCGTAGACTGCTGCAAACGGTCCATTTTGCCGTCACGCAGTTCAAAAGAAGAATTAGAATTTGTATATAGCACCAGTTTGGCTGCCTGGCAACCGTTCTTCAAGGCATATTCCATAGCCCATTGTGCCAATTTCTTATTGTCGTCTGTAATCATTCTTTTTTTAAGTTGAAAATTGAAAGGTGAAAATTGAATTTTTTTCCTCACTCATCATTGTCTATCAACAATTGCCAATCGTCATTCTCCTCCCACAGTCAGTTTGCTGACCAATGCCGACGGCATACCGCAGGTGACGGGACAAGACTGGCCGTCCTTGCCACAAGTCCAGGTACCGTTGTCAATCTTGTCATTGCTTGCCACCATCGTGATGTCGGCCAATGCCTTCGGACCATTGCCGATGATATTTATATCCTTGACGGGCTGCGTCAGCTTGCCATCCTCAATAAGGTAACCCGACTTCACAAAGAAGGTAAAGTCTCCGGCACCAATCTGTACCTGTCCGTTGGTGAACTCGTCGCAATAAATACCGTTCTTCACGGTGGAGATGATGTCCGCTTCCTTCATATTGCCGGCTTCCATATAAGTGGCGCGCATACGAGGGATAGGAGTATTACGGAAAGTATCGCGTCGTCCGTTTCCGGTAGGAGCCACCCCGTAATGCTTGGCACTGATGCGGTCGTGCAGATAGCTGGTCAGGATACCTTCTTTCACAATATAGGTCTTCTGGCCTTCCACACCCTCATCGTCAAAGTTCACGGCTCCACGGTTGAAGGCGATGGTACCGTCGTCTACCACGTTGATGTGTTCGTTGCAGACTTTCTTGCCCAAGAGATCGCAGAAGATGGAAGTACGCTTACGGTTGAAGTCAGCCTCAAAAGCATGTCCTATGGCTTCGTGCAACAAGATGCCCGAACCGCCCGCTCCCATCACGACAGGCATTTCGCCGCCTTTGGGCTTCACTGCCTTGAACAAGATGGAGGTCTTGTCCACAGCTTCACGCGCAAGGGTATCCACAATGTCGTCCGTCATGAATTCAAAACCTTTGCGGTAAGAACGACCGGCATAACCGTTCTCCATTTTTCCATTCTCTTCCATGATGCAGACTGCCATGAAAGAGACCATCGGGCGGTAATCGTAGTAGCTCACGCCCTCTGAGTTACAGAATAACACATGAGAAGTGCTGTCTATAAGAGACGCCTGAACCTTACGTACCCGGTTGTCCAGAGAGAAAATCTTTTCGTTCAGTTTCTCCAGATAAGGAATCTTTGCCTTGAGGCTCACGTCTTCCCAAGGTTCGGTGACGGCATAACGGCTTTTGGCAATCGTCTTTTCCGTCAGCCCCACAGGCTTTCCGGCCTTGCCCGAAGAAGCTATACGGGCAGCCGTACGGGCAGCACGCAGCATTTCTTCTACGGTCACGCCTTCTACATAAGCATAGCCAGTCTGGTCGCCTGCCAATACGCGCACACCCATACCGAAGTCAATGTTGGCTCCACAATTGTTTACTTTACCGTCCATCAGCACCACACTATTATTAAACGTGTGCTCAAAATAGAGGTCGGCATAATCGCCGCCTTTTTCCAGAGCGACAGCCATCACTTTCTTCAAGTCAGCTTCCGTCACGCCGAAGTGAGCCATTGCCGAAGCTACGGCAGACTGATTATCTGCTCCTCCCAAAGCTCCGCGTACTGACGCAGGCATAGCCAACGAGGGTATTGCCAGCAACCTAACATCGCCAGACTTCCCGTCCGTAAGAAATTTCGTCTATCCATCCTTTTCAGTTATTAGTTATAAGATATTGTTTTTGTTTTATATCATAGTTATATGACGTAAAAATAGGGGATTTTGTCACACTTCAGCTCTCCTTTGTTAACAAACTTTCCAATTCCTCAGCATTCAGGCGCAGATAGAATTGTCCTTTGTAAGCCACTGAAATACCTCCGGTCTCCTCCGATACAATGATAGCATGCGCGTCAGACACCTGGGAAATTCCCATGGCAGCACGATGCCTCAGCCCCAGTTCCTTAGGAATGTCCAGATTATGGGAAACGGGCAGAATACATCCCGCCGCTTGATACGTTTCTTACTGATAACCATCGCTCCATCGTGCAACGGACTGTTCTTAAAGAAAATATTCTCAATCAGACGCTGGTTTATATCGGCATTGATAATTTCTCCCGTACGCACCACATCATCCAAAGGCAGATTATGTTCAATGACAATCAGAGCACCTACCTTCTGCTTCCCCATGCTGATACATGCCATTACCACCGGCATAATATCCTCATGTTCCAGTTTCTCCTTTTTGTTTCCCGTGAAGAAGCGCACCAGTGCACTGGCATGCTGATGCGAGCCGAGCGTCAGCAAGAACCTCCGTATCTCTTCCTGAAACAAAATGATAAGCGCCAGCACACCCACACTGACCAGCTTGTCGAAGATGGAGCCTAACAGTTTCATCTCCAGCACCTGCGACACCACCAGCCATATCAGGATAAACACCAGGATACCCGTAAACACATTTATGGAACCGGATGCTTTCATCAGCTTGTACGTGTAATACAACAGGAAAGCTACCAGCAGAATATCTATGAAATCTTTTATGCCAAATTCAAAAAACACGTCGGTCAGTGATTAATGATTAGTGATTAGTGATTCTTTTCTCATGGCTTGCACAATCCGTACGGTTTCCACGGCTTCTTTCACGTCGTGTACGCGGAGGATGTCAGCACCTTTCAGCAAACAGATGGTATCGAGTACCGTAGTACCATTCAGCGCCTCCTGAGGAGTAATGTCCAACAAGCGGTATATCATCGATTTACGTGAAACACCTACCAGCAAAGGCAACTCAAAAATACGGAACTCTTCCAGATGGGACAGCAATTCATAATTATGCTCCATTGTCTTTCCAAAGCCGAAACCGGGGTCCAGAATGATGTCTTTCACACCTAAGTCACGTAATTGCTGCACCTTGCGCGCAAAATACAAGAAGACCTCTTTCAGAAGATTGTCGTAATGAGGATGCTGCTGCATACTTTGCGGAGTGCCTTGCATGTGCATCATAATATAAGGTACGTTCAATGCCGCAACAGTATGGAACATATCCACATCCATCTCACCGGCCGCAATATCATTGATGATGGCAACACCATACTCCTCCACACACATTCTTGCCACATCCGCCCTGAAGGTGTCTACCGACACCACGGCATCCGGCTGTATCTCAAAAAGTATTTTCAGGCCCATACGCAACCGTTCCATCTCCTCTCGGGCAGAGACATTGTCGGCATTGGGACGGGAAGAGTAAGCGCCTATGTCAATAATGGTCGCTCCCTCCGAAACTATCTGTTTCACCCGGCGTGCTATTTCCGACTCTGTCTGCATGCGGCTACCGGCATAAAAGGAATCGGGGGTGACGTTCAGTATGCCCATGACACGGGGTTGAGAGAGGTCGAGCAGCGAACCGTTGACATTTATATATCGGGCAGTTGTAATTTCCATAGGCAGTCTGTTCTATATAGTACCTGCAAATGTAAACAAAAAAGTGGTTTCAAAATACATAAACTCATAAAACTGATAAGTTTTTTGCTTGTGTCCGAAAAGGAAGAGGATTAAAAACCATATCTTTGCACGATGGTTCACCACAGATTACACAGATTCACACAAATTGATTTAAGTAGATGTTGAAATTTAGTTAATTATAAAGCTATGGATATAACAGCTATACATCAGATATTCCTAACATGCACCAGTGTCACCACTGACAGCCGTAACTGCCCCCAGGGCTCTTTATTCATTGCGCTGAAAGGCGAGTCGTTCAACGGAAATGCCTTTGCCGCCCGGGCGCTGGAAAGTGGAAGTGCCTATGCCATAGTGGACGAAGAAGCCTATGCCCCCGCAGGCGATACACGATATATCGTGGTGGAAAACAGCTTGAAGACCTTGCAACAACTAGCCAATTACCACCGTCGGCAGATGCGTACACCCGTCATCGGCATTACGGGTACAAACGGAAAGACCACTACCAAGGAGCTGATGTCCACCGTACTTTCGCAAACTCACAACGTGCTCTATACCTTGGGGAATTTGAACAATCACATCGGTGTTCCCCTCACCTTGCTCCGCCTGCGCCCTGAACACGACCTTGCCGTAGTGGAAATGGGTGCCAGCCACCCGGGAGACATCAAGGAACTGGTAGAGATAGCCGAACCTGACTACGGCATCATTACCAACGTAGGAAAAGCTCATCTGGAAGGATTCGGCTCTTTTGAAGGAGTCATCAGGACCAAAGGAGAGATGTACGACTATCTGCGGACGCGGAAAGAAGCTACCATATTCATCCATAACGACAACCCCTACTTGAAAAAGATAGCCTACGGACTCCGCCAAATTGCCTACGGCAGTGAGGACGGGCTGTACACCAACGGACGCGTCACCGGAAATTCTCCTTACCTCACCTTCGAGTGGAAAACGGGCAACGAAAGCAAATATCACGAAGTACAAACCCGGCTTATCGGTGAATATAACTTCCCCAATGCCCTGGCAGCTGTCACCATCGGACATTTTTTCGGTGTAGAACCGGAGAAAATAGACAAGGCACTGGCCGGATATACCCCGCAAAACAACCGTTCACAACTGAAAAAAACAGCGGACAACACATTGATTATCGATGCCTATAATGCCAATCCCACAAGCATGATGGCTTCCATCAGCAATTTCCGGAACATGCAGACCGAAAACAAAATGCTGATATTGGGAGATATGCGGGAGTTGGGTAAAGACAGTGCCGACGAGCACCAGAAGATTGCAGACTATCTGGAAGAATGCGGATTTAAGGACGTAGTTCTTGTAGGGGAATTATTTGCCGCCACACGCCACTCTTACCGGAGTTATCCCGATGTAACCGCACTCATCGCAGAGCTGCAAAGAGAGAAACCTTGTGGGAAAACAATTCTGATAAAAGGGTCGAACGGCATCAAGCTAAGTTCCGCAGTTGAATACTTATAATCTTATTTCATCCTTGGCCTTAAAATGAAATAGCCGACCATTGATGCAAGCACCGCTCCCGTGGTATTGGCGGCAAAGTCCAGCCAGTCGCCGCCACGGTATGTCGTGCAGTATTCTTGCAGCAACTCCACCATTCCGCTGAACAAAACGGGACAGACAAACGCTCCTGCCATGCATGCCATAAAGGGGCGTTGTCTCTCCGGTGAGCGCGAAGAAACTCCAGCCACAACATTCCTGACATACCGAAATACATACAGATATGCACCACCTTGTCTATATTGGGAATCTTGCTTATTTCTGTAGAAGGCGGCTTGAAGAATGAAAGATAAATCACCGTCAGAATAATAAAAAGCGACACCGGATATTTCTTAATATAATATAGCATATATCAAATTATCAACGAACTGTGCGCAAAAGTACAGAACATTTTTTATATTTGCATGTTTTAGCTGGTATTAATAACGAATTGAAAGAAAAATCTACGTTTTATGACAAAAAGTGACAGAGCCAACTTCGGAAGCAAATTAGGCGTCATACTTGCCTCGGCAGGCTCCGCAGTCGGTTTAGGCAATATCTGGCGTTTCCCGTTTGAGACCGGAAATCACGGAGGTGCGGCATTTATCCTTATATACCTGGTTTGCGTGCTCATTCTCGGCATCCCCATCATGATTGCAGAATTCCTCATTGGCAGGCGCTCGCGTGCCAATACGGCAGGAGCCTATCAAAAATTGGCACCCGGCACACATTGGCGCTGGGTAGGACGTATGGGCGTACTGGCAGGATTCCTTATTCTGGGATATTACTCCGTTGTGGCAGGATGGACGCTTGAGTTTATCGGCGAAGCGGCTACCAACAGTTTCGCCGGGAAGTCGGCAGCTGATTTCATTGCATCCTTCAACAACTTTGTCAGCAACCCCTGGCGTCCGGCCATCTGGCTGGTGCTGTTCCTGCTGGCTACGCATTTCATCATCGTCAAAGGAGTGGAGAAAGGTATTGAAAAATCAGCCAAAATCATGATGCCGATGCTGTTTGTCCTATTGATAATCCTTGCCATCTGCTCCATATCCCTGCCCGGAGCAGGAGCAGGCATTGAATTCCTGCTGAAACCGGACTTCAGCAAAGTGGACGGCAATGTGTTCCTTGGAGCCATGGGGCAGGCATTCTTCTCCCTGAGCCTTGGGATGGGATGCCTCTGTACATACGCTTCTTACTTCCGCAATGATACGAACCTGCCCAAAACGGCACTCAACGTGGCCGCTATCGACACCATGGTAGCCATCTTGGCAGGATTCATCATCTTCCCTGCCGCCTTCTCTGTGGGTATCCAACCGGATGCGGGTCCCAGTCTGCTATTCATCACCCTGCCTAATGTCTTTCAGCAAGCGTTCGGCAATATTCCCTGGCTGGCAATACTGCTGTCTCTGATGTTTTATATCCTACTGGCATTGGCAGCACTTACTTCCACCATTTCCCTGCACGAAGTGGTAACCGCCTATCTGCATGAAGAGTTCAAGCTCTCACGCAGCAAGGCTGCCAGATACGTAACAACCGGCTGTATTTTCCTGGGCGTACTCTGTTCACTGTCTCTCGGCATCGGCAAGGCTATACCCTATTCGGGCTGAATATGTTCGATTTGTTCGACTTTATAACAGCCAAGCTAATGCTGCCATTAGGCGGTTTCTTCATAGCCATCTTCACAGGCTGGTATCTGGACAAGAAAACTGTATGGGAAGAAATCAGCAACAACGGTACTCTGAGAGTATCCGTCTACAAGCTATTGATATTCATCCTGAAATACATTGCCCCGATAGGAATTGCATTGATTTTTATCAATGAGCTGGGTTTTCTGAAATAGGCCATCATGCAGAACCCCTTTAAAGAATTCCTTTATTTCTCCCGGGGAGAAAGGCGCGGAATACTGGTTTTGATTACCGGCATCATTCTCGTCTTTCTCTCCGGGTATATTTATATATACCAAAGAGAGAACCGCCCTCTCTCCGATGAAGCAATCCGGCAGCAGGCCACTGCCATGGCAGAATACGAATCGTTCGTCGCATCCATACAAGAAAAGGAACAAAAATGGGACAACAGACTTAATTCTTCCTCCCAAAAACAACCGACAACCGTCTCCCTGGCCCGTTTCAATCCCAATACTGCCGACTCCGTCACTTTTTGCCGACTGGGACTGCCCGGATGGATGGCGCGGAACATACTCCGCTACCGTAGCAAAGGGGGGAAGTTCCGTGAGGCAGAAGATTTCCGGAAAATATATGGAATGACAGAAAAACAATATCAGGCACTCCTACCCTATATACACATCACTCCGAAAGACACAGAAACAAGAACCGTCCAATTGTACAACTCTCCTGCAAGCAATGACAGCGCCGTTACTTTCCGAATTGCACCGGAAAAATATCCGTCTGGGACCCTTGTCGACCTGAACCGCGCCGACACCACAGAACTGAAGAAAATACCAGGCATCGGTAGCGGCATTGCCCGTCTAATCATCGGTTACCGGCAACGCCTGGGAGGATTCTACGACATCACGCAACTACAAGAAATCCATTTGAACACCAGCCAATTGCAGTCTTGGTTTTCCATCGACACCCGGGCCATCCGCCTCATCAACCTGAACCATAGTAGCATAGAGAGGCTGCGCAACCATCCTTACATCAACTTCTACCAGGCAAAAGCCTTTGTAGAATACCGAAAAAAGAAAGGCGACCTTCACAGCCTGAAACCTTTTGCACTTTACGAAGAATTCTCCGATACCGATTTAGAAAAAATCAGCCATTACGTTTGCTTTGAATAATAGCATCATGCAACATTTTTCAATGTCTGATGCAACCTTTTCACCAGCCATTTCGTCTAACAAACAGAAACACCCTAAAAGCAGGAAGGCCAACTGCAATAAGGATTAGAATCATCGTATCAATATGAAGAAATTAATGATTATAACCATGCTGCTGGGCAGTATGGCACAAAACGCTTTTGCTCAAAAAATAGAAATAAAAGGGACCGTCCGCGATGCTTCCGACAAGAGTATAGAGTATGTCAATGTGGTATTACAGACCATCGACTCTACTTTTGTCGCCGGTGTGACCACAAGTCCAGAAGGAGAATTCATCTTCAAGAACACGGCTGCCGGAGATTACAGACTTGTTCTTTCCAGCATCGGGTATAATACCGGATACATCACCCTCAATGGAGTAAAGCGCCATACCGACCTTGGACCAATCGTATTAGACAGTGCTTCTATCGCACTGGAAGGAGTGACTATCACCGGCTCCAGCCAAATCAGCCGTGCCGACCGTAAACTGGTTTTTCCGTCCGAAAGACAAATGAAAACGTCCACAAACGGAGTGAATCTATTGCAGGAACTGATGCTGCCACGCATTTTAGTAAACCCCATGAACAATGAGATTGGATTGTCCGGCGGTGGAGAACTGCAATTACGCATCAATGGAGTCAAAGCCGAAATAGACGAGATAAAAGCCATTCGCCCTGCCGACATTATACGTATAGAGTACCATGACAATCCGGGACTGCGCTACGGTAATGCCGAAGTCGTTTTGGACTACATAGTGCGCCGTCCCGAAACGGGCGGAAACTTCGGTGCCGACATTTCCCAAGGATTGAACACGATGTGGGGAAACTATAATCTGTACGGCAAAGTAAACCATAAAAAATCAGAATTCGGCTTCTCCTACTACATGGGACCGCGGGATTTTAACGGCATGTACCGCGACAATGAAGAAGAATTCCACCTGGCAGACGGCACTACACTCAGACGCCTGGAGAAAGGAGAGCCCAGCAAGGCAACCATGCACCAGCACAACCTAAACGTAAATTATAGTTTGCAGGCTTCTGAGAATTCCCTTTTCAGCGCCACCTTCCGCCTTCGAGGAAACAATCAGCCACACTGGGATTATAAAGGAACTCTCTATAATGCCAATGATGAAACAGACGTGGTAGACATGACCGACCGTACCGACCAGAGCTGGACACGTCCCTCACTGGATTTGTACTACCAACAGAATCTGAAAAACAAGCAAACCCTGGTATTCAATGTAGTAGGCACCTATAATCGGGAAAAATCGCAGCGGCTCTACCAAGAAAGCACCCTGGGGAACATATTGACCGATATTGACAACAATATCCGAGGCAACAAATACTCCCTGATTGCCGAGGCCATTTATGAGAAGCAATATTCCAAGGGGAACGCATTGAGCTTCGGTTTGAACCATACACAGTCCTACTCTAACAATGAATACAGAAACGGGCATTATTATGAAACCAATATGCACCAAGGGAACACATACATATTCGGAGAATACCGTGGAAAGACAGGCAAACTAAACTACCGGCTGGGAGTGGCCATGACTCGTTTCTACTATAATCAGAGCGGCAAGGACAAATCTACCGAGAACTACAGTTTCAACCCGAGTATCGTTCTGCACTATGCCATGTCAGACAACTCCTACCTCCGCTGGAATGGAAACATCTATAATGCTTCTCCTTCATTGGGCGACCTCAGCGATGTGGAGCAAGCAGTGGACTCATTCCAGATACGTCGTGGCAACCCGCATCTGAAATCATATATGTGCTATCATACGGAACTGACTTACGAATGGAAAAAAGGCATCTTTTATACCAATCTATGGGGAGCCTATGACTATCGTCCCAATGCCATTATGGACGAGAAGATTCAAGAAGGCAACAAAATAGTGCAGACTTGGGACAATCAGAAGGACTGGCAGAAACTCTCCGGACGTGCCATGCTCCGCGTAGGCCCCATCCGAGATATTCTGCAATTTTCCTTTACGGGCGGTGTCAACCATTACATGAGCCATGGCAACCACTACTCGCATACCTACACCAACTGGTTCTGTGAGGCAGAAGCCTCATTAAGTTACAAACAGTTCTCTCTGTTCTGGCAAATAAACACCAATTGGAACAATTTCTGGGGAGAAACCCTCTCGGGAGGAGAAAACATCCAGATGTTAGCTGTATATTACAAGCACAAGAATCTTCGGGTGGGAGTCGGTGCATTCAATCCTTTCACCGATAACTATAAAGTACAAAGCGAAAACTGGAACAGGTTCGCCTCCTACAAGACAAATAATTATATAAAAGAAAGCTCCCGCATGTTCCTGGTGAACTTTTCCTACAACTTCTCGTTCGGTCGCAGTTTCAAGACGACACAGCGGAAGGTGAACAACAGTGACAATGATTCGGGGGTAATGAGCACGGGGAAATAGGCTCAGACCATTTTATTGATTTCCCCGTCAATCAGATGTATCGTCCGGTCGGTGAGCTGCGCCAGTCCTTCATCATGGGTTACGATAACAAATGTTTGTCCGAAACGGCTGCGTAAATCAAAAAAGAGCTGATGCAGTTCTTCCTTATTATGGGTATCCAGGCTGCCGGAAGGTTCATCTGCCAGCACCACTGCCGGATGATTAATGAGAGCACGGGCCACCGCCACACGTTGCTTCTCACCTCCCGACAACTCATTCGGTTTGTGGGAAGCCCGTTCAGCAAGCCCCATGAATTCAAGAATTTCCGTAGCCGCCTCCTTGGCTTCCTGCTGTCCTCTTCCGGCAATGAAGGCCGGTATCATAACATTCTCCAAAGCTGTAAACTCCGGCAGCAGTTGATGGAACTGGAACACAAAGCCGATATGGCGGTTGCGGAATGCGGAAAGTTCCCTCTCCCTCATACGGTTGACTTGTGTACCGTCAATAACCACCGAACCGCCATCCGGCATATCCAACGTACCCATGATTTGCAGCAAGGTAGTTTTACCCGCTCCACTGGGGCCTACAATGCTGACAATCTCCCCTTTCTCTATCTCCAGGTCAATACCCCGCAACACTTGCAGGTTACCGAAACTCTTCGTTATATTCTCTAAATGAATCACTAGGCTATTTACAATTTGACAATTTACTATTTACTATTTACAATTTACTATTTGATAGTTTTCTTTCAAGTGCTATTACTATAGTCTTTTAATTACATATTCGGCCAAATAGCAACCAAAAACTGCGGGCATGTAGCTCACTGTTCCACAAGTGGACTTCTTGTTCATCTCGTCGTCCGTCAGCAAAACGGCATTCGGGTCAGCCTGTTCGGTGCTGAAAACAACTGGAAGTTTCCGCTTTATGCCCATTTTCTGCAGACGCTTACGCACAGCCTTGCTCAACCCGCAATGATAGGTATCCCATATATCGGCAAAGCGCACTTGCGTAATGTCACTCTTTGCTCCTGCCCCCATGCTGGACACTATCTTGATATGCCGCTTCATGCTTTCCGCTATCAAGTGGCATTTTGGAGCAAGCGTATCAATGGCATCCACCACAAAGTCATAAGCCGCATCATCCAGCAGTTCCGGTATGTTCTCATCTTTCAGGAATACGGGCAACACTCTCAGTTCCAGCCCCGGATTTATGTCTCTGAAACGTGATGCCAATATCTCCGCCTTCTTTTGCCCCAGGGTGGAATGCAGAGCCGGCAACTGGCGATTTATATTCGTAGGCTGCACGGTATCGGCATCGACAATCGTCATCCGCCCCACTCCGGCACGACATATCATCTCGGCCGCATAAGCACCTACGCCACCCAGTCCTACGACAAGTACATGTGCCCGGCGCAGGCGTTCCATTTTTTCATCTCCTAATAAAAGTTGCGTTCGTTGTTGCCAATCTTCCATTTTCAATTTTCACCACAGATTACACGGATTTACACAGATTTTTGTCAAATTGTCAATTATCAATTGACAATCGTTAATTCTTCTTGAACCATTTATAGAACCATTTGCCTACCTTCTCGTAATGTTGCGACTCATTGTTGCCACGCGGGTTGGAGAAGGAGACGGCATCCTGCGGCTCGCCCAGCTGGTCGGGATAGAGTACTATCAGGCTGTTGTTTGCAAAGTATTTGCTGATTTGTGCCGGCAACTTCTCAAAGGAGCTGTCGTAGGAGATGGAGCCGCGACGGGCGCTGATAATCACTAACAGATGGTCAAAGTTCACTTGTCCGGTCAATATCAGTAAGTCCCCCCAGTCGTCCAGGCGGGAAAAGTCTGTCAATGTCTGTCCATATTTGGCTTTCACCAGCCCTTGAAGATGGGCGGTAGTCTCTTCATTGGCATAGAAATGCACCCGGCAGCCCAAAGTACTCCCCAACCGGCAGAAATGTTCCACCCACTTCAGGAATCCCGCCTCATACTCGGCTTTCGGAGGTACCGCCACAATCACCCGCCTGATTGTGTTAATGGGCATCAGGAACTTGGAAACCATCACCTCGCGATGCAAGCCCTTCAGCAGATTCTCCGTCAGCATACCGAAGAATGAATCCACAATATTGACTTTACGGTGCAGACCTATAATGACATCCGTTGCCGCATATTCTTTTGCCGTATGGATAATGCCCGAAGCGATATTCAAGTCGTAACGCGTGATTTGCCTCAACGGCACATCTGCCGAGGCAGTTATCATGGCAGCCTTTTCCAGATAGCGTTTCCCGCGCAGTTCGGCACTTTCAGAGCTGCTATCGTCGTTGATGACATTCAGTGCCAACAGATTATCCCGCTGCTTCGGGTCGCGTATCACCAAAGAAAGATTTATCAAGTCTTCAATCGTATCGGGGTTGGCTATCGGAATCAATATCTTCTCCACTTCCACGGAGCGGTTTTCTTCCGGATGCGCCTCCTCCATGGCAATCTTCCGTGCGGCACGCTCCGTAATGAACGAGCTCACAATGCAAGTTACAAGAATCAGCAGGACGGTACCATTCAAAACATCATCGTTCAGCAAGCGTTCCCCACCAGGCAGAATGATGTTGTACCCCACCAACACAGCCGCCAGCGTTGCCGCTGCTTGTGCATTGCTCAATCCGTACATCAGCTCCCGTTCAATCCCTCCCATCTTATATATTTTCTGCGTCAGCCAGCAGGCAATCCATTTACCTGCCAATGCCACCACAATCATTACAGCCGCTACTTTCAAAGCATCGCCATGACCGAAAATCACATGCACATCAATCAGCATGCCCACACCTATCAGGAAATAGGGAATAAACAAGGCGTTGCCCACAAATTCCAGATGGTTCATCAACGGAGAGACATGCGGAATCAGCCGATTCAATACCAGGCCGGCAAGGAAAGCCCCCAGAATACCTTCCATCCCCACAAACTCCATCAATCCGGCTCCGAGGAAAACCATGGCAAGCACGAAGATGAACTGCATCACGTTGTCATCGTACCTCCGGAAGAACCAACGGCCTATGCGTGGAAACAGATATACAATCAAAATACCCAGGAAGATAACCTTTATGACAAGCCATACCCAGAAGAAGCCGTCCGACTCCCCCTTGAACATACCACCCACAACGGCCAAAACCAGCAAAGTGAGTGTATCCGTAACCGCTGTCCCCCCCACTGCAATGCTCACACTGCGATGCCGCGACACACCGTAACGAATCACAATGGGATAGGCCACCAGCGTATGCGACGCATACATACTTGCCAGTAGGACAGAGGTCAGCACCCCGTACTTCAACAAAGCCATATTCGTCACCAAGCCTATGCCTATGGGCACAATAAAAGCCAGGAGCCCCAGAACAAGCGCTTTGCCCCGGTTCTGTTTGAAGTCTCCCATATTCATTTCCAGACCGGCAAGGAACATGATGTAATACAAGCCTACTTTGCCGAAAAGCTCAAAACTGCTGTCGCGCACCAGGATATTGAAACCATGCTCCCCAATGACAAGCCCCGCCAGTATCATCCCGATAATGTGCGGAATACGGAGCTTGTTCAACAATATGGGGGCAAACAATATAATGAGGAGTACAAGGAGGAATATCCAAGTAGGGTCTGTAATGGGAAGTTTCAAACTGAAGTCAAACCAATCCATAGGCTATAAGTTTTAGGTTCTGAATGCAAAATAACGAAAAACTTTTCACTTTATGCGGTGTTATACAGCATTTTGTTATAAATTTGCGACCAATTCTATCAAAGAAGAGTTATAGCAGGGGATAAACGGTCGGTCTCCCTACCTACCCGCTCCCTGTCTGCTCCCTATCCGGTCCGTACCTACTCCGTAGTTATAGACACGGAGATGACACGGAGATGACATGGAGTTGGCAAGCAGGCTTGTCCGGACGCCATTCGCCCATCAACTTAATAATTAATTTAAAACAAAAGAAAAATGAAAGTAGCTATTGTTGGAGCAAGCGGAGCCGTGGGACAAGAGTTCCTGCGAGTGCTCGATGAAAGAAATTTCCCGTTGGACGAGTTAGTATTGTTCGGTTCTAAACGCAGTGCCGGAACCAAATATACCTTCCGCGGTAAACAGATCGAGGTGAAACTCTTGCAACACAATGATGACTTTAAAGGGGTTGATATCGCTTTCACTTCCGCAGGCGCAGGCACCTCCAAAGAATTTGCCGAAACCATTACCAAGTACGGAGCAGTGATGATTGACAATTCCAGCGCTTACCGCATGGACGACAATGTACCTTTGGTAGTGCCCGAAGTGAATGCCGCCGACGCCAAAGAACGTCCTCTCGGCATCATTGCCAACCCTAACTGTACTACTATCCAAATGGTAGTGGCACTGAAAGCCATCGAACAGCTTTCCCATATAAAGACCGTACACGTTTCTACCTATCAGGCTGCCAGTGGTGCCGGCGCTGCTGCCATGGATGAGCTGTACGAGCAGTACCGCCAAGTATTGGCAGGCGAACCCGTAACCGTTGAGAAATTCGCTTACCAGCTGGCATTCAACCTCATTCCGCAAATCGACGTGTTCACCGAAAACGGCTATACGAAGGAAGAGATGAAGATGTACAACGAGACCCGCAAGATTATGCACTCTGACGTAAAGGTCAGCGCTACCTGCGTACGTGTTCCCGCTCTCCGCTCCCACTCCGAAAGCATCTGGGTAGAGACCGAGCGTCCTATCTCCATCGAAGAAGCCCGCGAAGCATTTGCCAAAGGCGACGGACTGGTGTTGATGGACAACCCGGCAGAAAAGGAATACCCCATGCCGTTGTTCCTCGCCGGCAAAGACCCGGTTTACGTAGGTCGTATCCGTAAGGATCTCAGCAACGAGAACGGATTGACGTTCTGGATTGTGGGCGACCAGATTAAAAAAGGCGCTGCACTGAATGCGGTGCAGATTGCAGAATACCTGATTAAGGAAAAGGCACTGTAAGAGAACAATGAATAAAAAATAAGGGATGTCTTCGTTTTATGAAGACATCCCTTATTTTTATAATCCACTTTATGGTATTACCAGCCTGGGTTCTGAGTCAGCACTTGACCCTTATTCTCATAAATAGTCAGCTGTGCAGCCGGTATGGCACGCAAGTAGTAGCGTTCTGAGTTCAACTCACCTGCCTTGAATGTACGCAATCCCTTTTCACGAAGATAATAAATATACCCTTTTTCGGTATCCTCATTACCCGGATTCTCCGGATCGAACAGATAGAGCACCCTCTTACCGGAGTCGTCTTTTGAAGATATTTCCGGATAATCGGCCATATTGACATAAGCACCCAAGAAAGACATGGTAGGATAACCATTTGCATCTTCTGAGTTTAAGTATTCAAACTTGGCCCAACGACGGAGGTCTTCACCACGACGGCCTTCCATAATCAACTCAATACGACGTTCACGACGGATTTCCCACAAAACCGGATTGACATCAGGGTCACGGGCAGGGTCATTGATAACAACTCCATTCACACTCAAGTTGCCGCCATTCAGTTGAACTTTCGGCATTGTCTTGGCTTCAGTATCTCCCCACTTCGTCAGCTGACGGTCACGGAGCTCATTGATAGACTTGTCAAGGTCGCTCTGAGTGAAAGCATTACCACCCACCTGGGCAATCTCATAACGCGCCTCTACATAGTTCAGCAATACTTCCGCATAGCGGATACACGGCGCATCAGCCGGACTTAATCTACCGGTACAATAATCCAAACCAGCTACCCACCACTCGTCGTTCAAAAACTTTTTGGTAGGATATCCCGTTGGTGATGTACCTTCGGTATAATTTGTACCCATGGCGCTCATAATACGGAGACTATCGGCAATAGTTTGATACAAACGCGGGTCACGGTCTTGGAATGACTTCTGAATACTGGGATCTTCCTTACCTTGATACAGCGGAGACTGACCTACCGGCAAACCGTCACTGCAAAGATAAGTGTTGATTACATCTTGCGTAACGCCTCCCTGAGTCTGATCTTCCGGGCCATTGTAGGACATCAAAGCATTACATTGCAAACCGCTTGTATATTCACGATACCAGATAACTTCCGGATTGTTAGCCAAATCGTCCGTAGTAAACAAAGCATTATAAGTATCGCCTATTGAATATACACCGGAGTTCATCACTACCTCTGCACCATTAATGGCACCTTGCAGCAAATTCTTAATATCACCATCCGCCACTTTCTCTGAAGTAGGACCTACAGTAGTACCGTGATACTTCAGCCATGTGGCATGATACAGCATTTCGCGTGACATATACGCACCAACCACATATTTGTTGACTTGGCGTTTTGTATCATTCGTACGTACATTATCCAATGCATATTGAAAATCCTCTTGTATCTTCTGCGCTACATACAAATAAGAATCACGGTCTTTATAAAGAGCCGGGTCTGCCGGGTCTGTCACCTTATCGTAGTAAGGAACACCGCCATAATACTTTGCCAGCGTGCTGTAGGCCATTGCCCGGAAATAACGTGCAATACCTTCCAGTGTCTCTTGGCTTCATCCGAGATATCCATTCCGGGAATCTTCTCAAGCATGACATTGGCTTTATAAATAATGTCATAATTATCCGACCAAGTTCCCGTCCGGCTATTCCAGTCCGTAGTGGCAGAAGTGGAGAAATAAATGTACCCCGAACCGTTTGTATTTGCATTATTCAGATTGATAAAATCATCCGTATAGTCATCTCCAGAGAAATAACCGGCAAAAACAGTATAGTCGGTACCATATCCTGCAAAGTAGGAAGAATAGAAGTCTTGCGCATAAGTACGCAAAGAAGTTTCAGTCTGCCAATAAGTGTCATTGGTCTGCTTGTCCTGCGGGTCTTTATCCAGAAAATCGTCGCAACCGCAGAGCGAGCTCATTGCCAATGCACAAACGATGTATAATAAATTTTTCTTTTTCATAACTGCAATTACTATTAGATTATAAACTAAGCTGAATACCAAACGACACTGTCTTCTGATATGGATAGCTACGGCCAAAGTTACGCTGATCACTCTTATCATTGGCTGTACGTATTCCTATTTCAGGGTCAATAGCAGGTTTCACACCGTCGATGGTGAAAAGGTTTTCACCTGTGAAATAAACACGCAAACCTTGCACCTTGAATTTACTCAACCAAACCTTGGGAAGAGAGTATCCCACAGTAAATGTCTTCAGACGCAGATAAGCCATATTCAGCAAATAGCGGTCATTCACGCTATAGTTACCTGAAGCAGACTGCTTGTAATCCATCGGACGGGGATAGAAAGCATCTGTGTTTTCGGGAGTCCAATAATCCTCAGCACCTTTGTAGAAGGGTTCACCGGTAGTAAAGCCCGGCAATACCTGGTTACCTGCCGCCCAAAGCTTTCTCTTGGCTACCCCCTGGAAGAACATGCTTATATCAAAGCCTTTCCAAGCAGCATCCAGGTTCAAACCAAACTGTAAACGCGGCAGGGCGTTACCAATAACACTAAGGTCACCCTTGTCATTTGTATTGGTCTGTTTTACGATTTCACCATTGTTGTCGAGGTCTTTATAAAGCACATCACCGGGAGCAAACTGATAACCGGCAGGGAATACTTTAGTCTGGTCGGGCAAACCGGCTTTCAAAGAACCGTCAGCATTAAAGTCATCTTCCGTCAGGAAACGGTCGAACTGCAAACCCCAGATATCTCCCAAAACCATACCTTCTTTATAAGCACTCTTATCCCACCATCCGGTAGCTCCATAAGAAGGAATCTTTGTATTATACGTCCACTTGGTTACTTCAGTCTTGTCATCGGCAACAGAAGCCGTCACGCCAAAGTGCAGACCATTCTTGAAGGTATGGCGATAGTCAATGGCAAGCTCCCATCCTTTGGTCTGGATAGTACCCATATTTTCATATGGAGCGTCAGCACCCAATGTGGCAGGCAGATTGGCAGTAGTCAAAATATCACTAGTAGTACGGTTATACCAATCAAACGTTACTCCCAAAGCATCATTGAAGAAACGGGCATCCAAGCCAAGGTCAAGTGTAGTAACCTTCTCCCACGTAAGGGTTGAAGACACAATAGTCGGTTTTTGTGTTGACTGTACTTTCTTTCCATCGATAATCCAACTGTCAACAGAAGTGGACAGAGTGGAGATGTAACGGTCGGTACCTACATCCTGGTTACCAATCATACCCCAAGAGCCGCGAATCTTCAAAGTGCTCAAATAAGGTTTCAACGACTGCATGAACGGTTCTTCAGAAATACGGTAACCTGCAGACATAGAGGGGAAGAAACCGAAGCGGTTGCCCGAAGGGAAACGGGAGGAACCGTCATAACGACCGTTCAGCTCCAGCATATATCGGTCTTTATAAGAATAATTAAGACGGCCGAAGAAGCCTGCTACAGACCACCAGGTATGCGAGGAGCTTGTAGTCTGGTCACCTGTAGCCAGATTCAATTCCGGTTTTGCAGGGTCGAGCAGACCTTTGCGTTGTGCCCAGTAATATTCATATTCGCTCTTTTCAAGGCTGGAACCTGCCATCGCCTTAAAATCATGATCTCCCAGCGTTTGGCATAAGTTGCCACGAAGTTGGCTGTCAGATTCTCCGTGCGTCCGGTTTCCTGATATACATAATCATAAGTAGCAGCAGATAGATAACTGCCATAAGAATCACGTAATGCCTCAACAGACGGACGGGCAGTGAAGATTTCATAACCGCTCGTCAAGCTCGGTGTACCATACTTCTTATAGCGATTTTCCACAGTGCTATAAGCAACATCTATATCCAGTGTTAAATCTTTGATAGGCTTGATAGTTGCACCACCTGTCAAACGCAGATACTCACGTTCTTTTGTGGTAATAGGAGCACTTTTCTGTTCGGTCAAGGCGTTACGGAACTCCTTACCTTCAAAAGTACCGTAAGGCATCATCGGCTGCCAACGATACAGATAGTACATCGGGTCGTAAAGATCAGTGTTATAGTTGAACGGCTTGTCATAATCAGAACGGGTGAACATGACACCTGTACGGACAGAGACATATTTGTTCAATTCTGAGTTCAAAGAGATATTGGCATTGTAACGCTTATAGTTGTCCGAATTGATTTTCATCATACCATCCTGGCTCAGATAACCCAAAGCGATATTGTAATTAGTCTTTCCGTTGCCACCGTTGATAGAAAGGCTATGGTTCTGCTGCGGAGCCCAGTCCTTGATGTATTCATCATACCAGTCCCAAGTACGGATAAAGAACATACCGCCATCGCGGAACTCAAAGTCACGACCCAATTCCATCTCACGGCCAAACTGGTCACCATAACCATATTTATCCCAGTAATCCTTCATTTTCTGCACATGTGTAGCATCCACACGCATATTACCCACTACGTTATAAAATGCGGCAGACCCCTTAGTCTGATTGATTACACCTTGCAAGTTTATATCAGCCTGCTGCCATCCCGGAAGTTGTTCGGGTGTCTTGGTCGCGTACGCCATGCAAAGTTATTGGTATATTTCACAGAGAGACGTTCATGTTTACTTCTTGATTTTGTGGTAATCAGCAATACACCAAATGCACCACGGGCACCGTAAATAGAAGCAGAAGCGGCATCCTTCAATACAGAAATACTTTCAATATCGTCCGGATTCACCATAGAAATATCCGTTACTTCCACATTATCTACCAGAATCAAGGGTTTGGAGTCACCATTCGGAGAACCGATACTACCACGAATCTTGATAGTAGGCGCACCACCTATCTCACCGGAGTTAGTAGTAATAGTCAATCCCGGTACCGCCCCCTGCAAGGCACGCCCTATATCCGTGATAGGACGGCTATCAATTGTTTTGTTCACATCCACGGAAGCCACCGCACCGGTCAGGTTCACCTTTTTCTGTGCACCATAACCTACTACGACAACTTCATCCAACAATTCCGTATCATCTTTCAAAACAACCTTCATTACCGAAGTTGCCTTGACTTCTTGAGTAGTATATCCCACAAATGATACTTGCAGAATAGCACCGGGCTTTACATTTAATTTGGAAATTCCATCCAAATCCGTAATACCACCATTGGTCGTACCTTTCTCAATGACATTGGCGCCAATAATAGGTTCACCTTTTGTATCTACAACTGTGACAGTCACAGAGATAGATTGCATCTGTTCTTGTACTCCTTGCGAGTCGTTGGATGCTGTTTGGGCAGCCATCACGTTGCCACTGCCTAAAAACAGAGCACAGATTGCCACCGCCGTAAAGAACTTACCATTGGCAAGTCCTCGTTTTTTGCGATCTTCATTCATAAGTGATTGATGATTTTGTTAATTAAACCAGTTTTTCAAAATTAGGGTAAGGGAATCATATAGTTCGGAATTGTCAGACTATTTCCGAAGGCTTCTTTAATTTCTCATAGGCGTTTTCTTAATTTAAAGGTTCACATTTTTATATTATCTCTCTTTTTTCTATTTATTTACCAAGTCCAGACGGAACTTAGTTATATATTATACAAGGTTAAAAATCTTGTTAATTACTTAACTCTATTGGTTATTTTAAGAGATACAAAACTCGTTATTAACAAAGGT
>NZ_BAKJ01000034.1 GCF_000614125.1 Bacteroides rodentium JCM 16496 | reverse complement strand
GACTTTAGGGCCGCGAAATAAAGTTATGCCGGAGAATCCGTGTGTCAAAATATACACTCACCACAGATTACACAGATTAACACCGATAAAAGTTCTTGATTATCAGAGCTCCTAAAATAATCTGTGTAATCTGTGGTGAGTCATGACACGTCCGCATTTTAGAAGAATATTAATCTAATAACAAACATAATTCCAATGAAGACAACAACTTATTTAGCATCCAAGCCGCGTTACGAAATACTGGACGGGCTTCGCGGCGTAGCCGCAATGATTGTGGTAGCTTTCCATCTTTTCGAAACCTATTCCGCAGGGCCTGCCCACCAGATTTTGAACCACGGTTACTTGGCCGTGGATTTCTTCTTCGTACTCTCCGGCTTCGTCATCGGTTATGCCTACGACGACCGCTGGGACCGTATGACCACGTGGGACTTCTTCAAGCGACGCTTGGTACGCCTGCACCCCATGGTGATTATGGGTACACTCCTCGGCGCCTCCCTATTCTACTTCAGTGCCTGCTCCGCCTTCCCGATGGTGATGCAAACACCGTGGTGGAAGGTACTGCTGATGACACTCCTGGGCTGCCTGATGTTCCCCACCCCCACTTCATGGGACATCCGGGGCTGGTGGGAGACAAACGCGTTGAACGGCCCCACCTGGTCGCTGATGTGGGAATACATCGCCAATGTGCTCTATGCCCTATTCATCCGCCGCTTCTCCAAACTGGCACTGCATATTCGTCGGACTCTCCGCCTGCCTTACGCTCGACGTCACGCTCAACATAGATACCTTCGGGCTGCTTTCATCGCGCGGAGAAGCCGCTTACACCCTCATCGGCGGCTGGAGCCTGACGCCCGACCAGCTCTATATAGGCATTTCGCGCCTGCTCTATCCCTTCTTCATGGGACTGCTGCTGTCTCGCATAGGCAAGTTAGTAAAGGTGAAAAGAGGATTCTACTGGTGTTCCCTGCTGGTAACGGTTATCCTCGTGATGCCGCGCATCGGAGGCGAGACCAGCCAATGGATGAACGGCGTCTACGAAGCCGTAAGCGTACTCGCCCTCTTTCCGCTGATAGTGGCTATGGGAGCAGGCAGCAACGTCACGGGCAAGCGTTCCGTAGCCCTCTGCAAGTTCCTGGGCGAACTGTCCTATCCGCTGTACATCACACACTTCCCGCTGATATACATGCAGATAGCCTGGGCACGGAATAACCCCGACGCACCGGCAGGAATGCACTTGTTCATTGCCGTATCCGTCTTTGTACTCTCCATTGCCCTTGCATACGCTTGCCTCAAACTGTATGACGAACCGGTACGCGAGTGGCTGAAACAACACTGGCTGATGAAGAAGAATACCAAACATCCAAATGATTGTTGAACCCAAATACACACTACCATGAATAGAATAAAATCTTTCTTGTTGGCAAGCATGTTTCTCCTGCCAGCAATGGCGCAGCAAGCAACTGCCCCAGCCATTCCACAAGACAAAAAAATAGAGCAGAAGGTGGAAGCCCTACTGAAAAGAATGACCCTTGAAGAGAAAATAGGCCAAATGACTGAATTGGTATCCGATGTTATCGGCAAGTTCGACCAGAACGGCAATTTCCAACTGGACAATGCCTTCTGGACACAGTCATCGGGAAATACAAGATAGGCTCCATCCTGAATGCTCCCGGCACCATCGCCCAGACCAAAGAGAAATGGCAGGAAATCATCACGGGAATACAAGAGAAATCAATGAGAGAAATCGGCATACCCTGCATCTATGGACTGGACCAAAATCACGGGACAACCTACACAATGGGTGGAACGCTCTTTCCTCAAAACATCAATGTGGCTGCTTCCTTCAACCGCAACCTGGCCCGTGAAGCCGCACGTATCACTGCCTATGAAACCAAAGCCGGCAGCTGCCCGTGGACTTATTCTCCCACCATCGACCTGGGACGCGATCCCCGCTGGCCACGCATATGGGAGAATTATGGCGAAGACTGCTACGTCAATGCAGAAATGGGGCGGGCTGCCGTACTCGGCTTCCAAGGAGAAGACCCGAACCATATCGGCAAACAAAATATTGCCGTATCGCTAAAGCATTATATGGGCTACAGCGTCCCCTTCACCGGAAAAGACCGTACACCGGTATACATCTCGGCGCAGGACCTTCGTGAAAAACACTTTGCCCCTTTCCTGGCTTGTGTAAAAGCAGGAGCATTATCCGTCATGGCAAATTCGTGTTCTGTCAACGGATTGCCCGTACACGCCAATTACGAACTCTTGACCCAATGGCTGAAAGAAGAACTGAACTGGGACGGAGTACTTGTCACGGACTGGGCTGACATCAACAACCTCTGGCGCCGCGAAAAAGTGGCAGCCGACAAGAAAGAAGCCATCAAAATCGCCATCAACGCAGGTATCGACATGGCCATGGAACCTTATGAGTGGGATTTCTGTACACTGCTGAAAGAGCTTGTACACGAAGGCGAAGTGTCCATGAGTCGCATTGATGACGCCACCCGGCGCGTGCTACGCATGAAATTCCGTCTGGGACTGTTTGACACCCCGACCTACGACACCAAGGATTTCCCCCTATTCGGCGGAAAAGAACATGCCACAGCAGCCCTCCATGCTGCCGAAGAAACCATGGTACTGCTCAAGAATACGGATAACATCCTGCCCCTGGCAAAAGGCAAGAGACTGCTCGTCACAGGACCGAATGCCAACTCCATGCGCTGTCTGAACGGAGGATGGTCTTATACCTGGCAAGGACACCTGACCAACCATTTTACTGATGAATACAATACTATCCTCGAAGCCCTTGCCAACAAATTCGGCCAAGAGAATATTCTCTACGAACCGGGCGTCACCTACAATGAAAAAGGGGCTTATTGGGCCGAAAACAAGCCGGAAATCGAAAAAGCCGTGAAAGCAGCCACAGAAGTCGATTACATCATCGCTTGCATCGGTGAGAATTCTTATTGTGAAACTCCCGGCAACCTGACTGACCTGACCCTCTCGCGCAATCAGCTCGATTTAGTAAAAGCACTGTCTGCTACGGGAAAACCCGTCATCCTTATACTGAATGAAGGCCGTCCCCGCCTCATCAATGAAATAGAGCCGATGGCAAAGGCCGTAGTAGACATCATTCTGCCGGGAAACTACGGAGGAGACGCCCTTGCCAACCTGCTCAGCGGTGACGAGAACTTCAGTGGAAAGCTGCCCTTCACCTATCCGAAAGAAATCAACTCACTCATCAACTACGACTACAAGGTGAGCGAGGAAGTGGAAAAAATGGAAGGGGCCTACGACTATGACGCAGTTGTATCCGTGCAATGGGCTTTTGGGTACGGACTAAGCTATACCAGCTTCAGCTATAGCAATCTGAAAGTAAACAAGGCAGACTTCACAGCCGATGACGAGCTTATCTTCACTGTGGACGTGAAAAATACAGGAAGCCGCGCCGGCAAAGAAAGCGTTCTCCTTTTCAGCAGTGACCTCATAGCTTCAATGACCCCCGACAGTCGTCGCCTGCGAGCTTTTGAGAAGATAGCGCTGCAACCGGGAGAAGTGAAGACCGTCACCCTGAAACTGCCTGCTTCTTCCCTTGCCTTTGTAGGATATGACGGGAAATGGATACTGGAAAAAGGTGATTTCCGCATTCAAGCAGGAAACCAGACGTTGAACATTACTTGCCAAGAAACCAAGAAATGGGAAACACCCAATCGGTAGTCTATATTGCCAGCCTCCCATTTACTACATTCCCTATTTATAGTAGAACAGAAATGATTTGCGAAAAGAAAAACGAATAAAGAGAGTATCTTAATTGAGGGTCAAAATTCACCACAGATTACACGGATTAACACAGAATGAGCTTAATCTACTGATAATCAAAGATGCTTATCTGTGCAAATCTGTGTAATCTGTGGTGAATACCAGTTTTGACACACCTCATCTGCAACAGCCGTCGGACGATAATTCAACAAGTATCGGACCAATAAATCTTAGCAAAGAAAGAGATAAAAGAATCAAGTTGCCAATGAGTCCTCATGGAGCTTGTCATTGCAACTTCAAGAACGGCAATGTGTTTCCACTCGTTGATAGCGGCAACTTTCCGTCCCACTTCTCCACGGCTTTCAGCTGAATCAGCTCCGGCGTGATGCTTTGCTGAAGGATACGGTTGGCATCCGCCTTACCCTTGGCGGCAGCCACTACCTTTTCTGCCTCGGCTATGGCGGCTTTCTTTTCATTCTCCACCTTCAGGGCATTCTGCACGGCAGTATTTTTTTCGTCAATGGCAGCTTGCAGCACATCGTTGGGCTTCACGGACGACTGTATGTTGGTAAACGTAAAGCCACGGGTACTGAGACGCTCCTTCAGCAACGCCTCCACCTCCTTCTCGAAAGCCGGACGATGGTTGATGAGCGAATCCGTCTCATAGAGTCCTGCCACGTCCTTATAAGCGTTCTTCACTTCTGTCAGGATAACGCTCTGTTCCAGTTCTTCGGTAGTCTTGCGATAGCGCAGGAAGACTACTTTGGCATCCTCCCGCTCGATGAAGTATTCTATGGTAGGGTCTGTCTTGAAGATGGTTCCCTTCTTGTCCTGAATGTCGAAAGGTTCGTAGTCCACAATCTGCGCAAATGCAGGATATTCGAAGAGCTGCTTGGCAAAACGGTTGTAGATGACCCATCCGGTCTCCACTTTGGCATCGTCCACGCCGCGCTCACTACCGGCCAGATTGACGATGATGCCCGTCTGTCCCGAATCAATACGCTCCACGGCAAACATGACCAAGAACAATACGATAATTCCAATGACTGCGACTCCTGCCGCACCTATCTTCACAGTTGATTTGTTTGTGACTCCCATAATGATATGTTATTAAATCGGTGAATAATGCTCCAAAGATATTTATTATTGTTTGTCCAAGAAAGACAATCCGGTTCTTTTTGGAGAAAAGAAGGCCTCCCTTCCGCACAAGTCCCTCGGTGCGGGTAGTGCCTGAGGCCGTGATGCGGATGTCGCTGTTTGCACGGAAACAAATGCGCAGAGCCGCAATATCGCTGCTGGTGAAGTTTCTGCCTTATTACCCTCACTCACACCGGACATGGCGCTGATTTCCTTTTTTAAATTTTCTTGGAGCTTTTATTCCCACAAATTTTCCTTTTCCCATTCTTTACAAAAGCCCATTGCTGCAATATCTATAGATGGATAGTCCGCAAGCAAACTGGCAATTTTTTCATTAAAATTATTGTCTGGAGAAACCGAAGCAAGAAAATATCGGATTATACACAAACGATAGAACATACGCTTCTTATCAATATGAGCGGTATCTATCCAAGCATTTGAAGTTTTACGTGGTTCGGCAGGATTGAGCATAAAATCTCGATTCCATATTCTTGCATGGTGGCAACACATATTGCGGAGGTTGGCAAGTACCGTCAGCCATGATGTAAAAACCTGAGGCTTCAATCCAAAATAGCTGGCAATGCGCTTCATCAGCTTATTGCTGGCTATGTTTGAATAGATGTAGTTCAAATTGCCAAATGACAACACTTCGGTTATCATCCATGCCGGAGGATAATCCTCAGTGTAATTTTGACGGAAGTCTTCAATGTAATCTTCCTTGCTCGAGGCCAGTTCTTTTTCTATGATTGATAATGTTTGACTAAATTTATCCGCATTAGCAAAGTATTCGGGTTTTGTTATCCAAAACTTGTCTTCCAATTCTTGGCATCCGATATTTGCCAATACGCTGCGAATGGCAACCTCTATTTTCTCTATTTCATTAAAAAGGAGTATGCGTAATTTCTTGTCAAAGCGATAGAGTGTTAGAACTTGCTCAAAAGTTGTCCCCTCTTTTAGTTTCAGCTCACTCTTGGGGCTTTTATAGAATGGGTAGATGTATGCAGACAAACGATGATAACCAATGTTCATCAGATAATTTCCCACCTTATGCCCATCTTTTATAAGCATACCACGTGATTTGAGTATTTGAACGATTTGTTCAGGAGAGGAATATGGCTTGGTGAAACTTGTTTTCATATAGGTATAATAAAAAAACGACCCGCCGATTTGAGCATTGTAAAGAGGTTGGCAGGTTCTAATATTGCAAAGGTAGTAAAACTATTTGGAATAGCCATATAATCCGTGTACAATTTTTGCGAAACGCAAAAAAAACGATTACTTGAAGTATGCACTTGTAGGGTCATTCCTGATATGCATGGAATATAATCCAAAATTCTATCCTCTTGTTACACAAACAAAATAGTGATGCTAAAATGATACTAAATTATAAATTATTACTAAAGTTTCCCACCCTAAAAAAGGGAGGGAAACTTTAGTAATTAAATCGGTGAATAATGCTCCAAAGATATTTATTATTGTTTGTCCAAGAAAGACAATCCGGTTCTTTTTGGAGAAAAGAAGGCCTCCCTTCCACACATTGTGCAGAAAAGAGGCCCAACAGTCTCTATATTTTCAGCATTTGCTCAGCCCGGCAGACTGCTAACCCAAGGGGTTTTCGCCCTGGTCACCGTCGCTGCCGGAGCCGCCACCGTCACCGGAAGCATTGCCGCCATTCCCGTTGATGCGGTCCACATCCTTCAGCACAAGTCCCTCGGTACGGGTAGTGCCGGATGCCGTGATGCGGATGTCGCTGTTTGCACGGAAACAGATGCGCAGAGCCGTAATATCGCTGCTGGTGAAGTCTTCTGCCTTGTCGGTGCCTTTACTCTGCGCAGCCAGGTAGAAGTGTCCCAACCCGTCAATGTTCACGATACGGCCTGTCAACAATGTTTTCTTCAGATAAGTGCGGAAATCTTTCAGCACGCTGTAGGAATTACCCTCACTCACACCGGACATGGCGCTGATTTCCTTTGCCACCTCTTTCAGTTTTGCCGGATTGCTGTATTTATAGGTAATCGTAGGATATACCTTCTTTGGAGAGTTCTGGTCTGCCAACTTGCTCAAACGTTCGTGTTTGCGAAATAATATTGCCATAATGTTTTAGTTTTTAAAATAAATAGAATAAAAATCGTGTTTTTTCGTATTCCTGCAGGGCTCGTCAGTCGGCAAGAATGTTTTTGTTTTGTGATCACGATGCAAAGGTAACAGAAAAAAAATAAGCTTTTTCCCGTTTCTTGTCAACCGGACGGTTTCTGGAGTTTTTTTGTAAACAAAGAGGAAAATCGGCAACTGACTATCAAAGGATTAACTCCATGAAGGTTAAATAGTGTTTCGCAGTCTAAAAATTAATATCGGGGCATTGCGCATGAAGCTCAATCAAGTCAATATGCTGATTCATAGCAAATAGAGCCATTGGATCGCAAAAATGCAGCAATCTGTAAACATCTTATCACACGACTCCGGCGATGCCTTCACCCCACTCAGAACACCTTTTGAAGGGGGTGCTTCTCCGGCACCGGGGAGCGAGGGGTTCGGCACCGGGGAACCCCACCTCCGGCACCGGGGAACCACGCCTTCCCCGGTGCCGGAGAAACCGGAAATCAGCACGAGTCATTGGTTTGTCAACAAAAATCAGGAAGAAAGCTATACCGTAGTTTTCGGACAGCCCCCCTTTACTTTCTTCTCGCAAGATACTCGATGGCATAAACCGGCCAGCGGGGAACTTTGCGGATATTTGTACGGACAGCGGGAATGTCGCACAGCAGGAAGAGGGCGGCAAGGCCTAAAGCGAACCAGATAACATAGCCATAGACCTGCTTCATTGCCACCATCATCATGGAGTGCAGGAAGTCGTGGCCAACGTACTCGCCGAAGTTGAAGTGCGCCATATCCAAGTGCGTGAGCGTGAGTTGCTGTCCGTAGCTCATCATGTCGTCGTTCAGAAAGTGCGAGAAGATGGTGGTATAAATGCCATAGCCCGCCGCTCCTGCCAGATACATGTGGAGGATGTTGAACACGAACAAGCCCATGAAGAACTGCTCAAGACTGGGCACCGATTCCTCCAAAGACCACATCAATGCCGGGGCAAGCACGGCATAAGCAAATCCTCGCAAGAAGATGGCAAGGCGGTACTGTTCGATACTGGCGTTCATATCCAGCGTGAAGTACATCAGCATGCCATAGAGCGCAATGCCGATGAAGGCAATGCCGAAGAGCTTCCACACCTTCCACTTCCTGACTTTCAGCCAATAGAGGTCGAGCAGGATGCCGAGGTACATGCCGGGAAGCGCCCACATATACTGCGACTCTTTGGCCAGCTCCTCCAGCCGGACGACCTCGCTGTAGAGTATCTCCTCCATCGTATGTTCGGCACCGAAAGCGAGTTCGGCAAAGAAGGTGACGATGAGGATGGGGACAACGTTGCGGTACGTGAAAAGCTTTACTTCGATGTAGGGGTAACGGTAGTAGCGCAAGCGATAGAGCAGGATGCCGGAAAGCACGATGGCGGCACCGAGCAGAAGGCGCATGCGCAGGGTGTCGAACCACATAAGATAGTCGCCGTACACCACCATGTACGACACCACGAGCATCAGCCCGCAAATGAGCAATGCGCCCTGAAAATCAATACCCTTGAGCGACATGCGCCGGGGCATGGGACAAAACGGGCGGCAGAAGACGGCCTGCGTGAGCAATACGAACGACATGGTGCCGATGGTGAAGACGTGCATCATCTGCCATGTGAAATGATGGCCGAACCAGGCAGCAAGCCATCCGCTACCCTCGATAGCAGTGAGCAGGATGATGTGGAGCACGGGGAAGAAAACGGCAAAATCGCGTCGGGGGGTAATCCAAAGCTGGATGTTGCTCATGCACTCGAACGTGCCTTGTATCTTGGCCATTCCGGCTACGAAGCACACCACCGTGAGCACAGGAACCGACTGGCAATGCATCGTCAGCCAGTTGCATACGGCAAGAACGATGGCAGAACCGCAAAGCAGCTGCTTGTTGGTGAAGCGGAACTTCATGCGGAAAAGCATGGGAAAATAGACAGCCATGCCCGCGAGGGTGGCATAAAGCAGGAAGAGCACGTCCTCAATCATGAAATTGGTAGTGCCACGGATGCCATCCAACGCACCGAGATAGACACCGCCGCCGAACTGGAAGCAAAAGGCGGTCAGCACATACAGCCACGGCTGTACAGGGCGAGGCACCCACCCCTTCATCATAGGCATGGAAAAGCCCATGTGGGGTGGAGGGCCGCCGGCGCTCTTCATAAAGAATTCAGTCAGTTGTCCCATTACTCCTCAACGATACATTCCACATTATAACCGCCCTTGAGCCTGGCGACATCGGCATTCTCATCGAGCCTGATGCGTACCGTGACGCGCTGTTCTACCTTCACGAAATTGCCCGTGGCATTGTCGATGGGAATAAGCGAGAAGGCACTGCCGGTAGCATCGGAGATACGTTCCACCGTACCCGTATATCGTATACCGGGAACGGCATCGGCTGTAATCTCGGCCTTGCTGCCCACCTTGATGTGGGGCAACTGGCTTTCCTTGTAGTTCGCCTCTATCCAACGTTCGCCATTGTCAACGATACTCACCAGTGTCTGGCCCGGATTGACAAGCTGGCCTACGTGAATATCCTTCGTGCCAACGGTACCGTTGCAAGTGGCAATGATGTAGCAATAGGAGAGGTTGAGACGGGCGAGGTCGACGGTACGACGGGCCAGTTCGATGCCCTGCTCCGAAGCGGAAAGGTGATGCCCCTGTTCGGCCACGACAGCCGACTGCATCCGGCGCGAACGGACCGCCTGCTCGTAGGCTGCCTGGGCGCTCAGATAGCCCGTATGTACTTTATCATACTGTTGACGGGTAACAGCATCCTGGCTGAGGAGCTTCTGGAAACGGGCATCCTCACGCATGGCATTCTCCATCTGTACACGTGCGGATTCGATGCCGGCTTCGGTAACGGTCATGCCCGTCTTGGTGGTAACGATGCTGCTTGCCGTTCCCTGCGAACCATGTTCGGCACGGATAAGGTCGGTCTCGGCCTGGGCCAGACGCAAGCGAAATTCGGCATCCTCGATGATGGCAAGCGTATCGCCCTTCCTTACCTGCTGGAAATCCGCGAACCGTACCTCACGGATGAAGCCTTGCACACGGCTGCTCTGAGGCACGACGTTCTGGCGTACACGGGCATTGTCGGTAAACTCTCCACTGCCGAAGTGCATAAACTGACTCACCACATAAACGGCCCCACCCAGGAGGCAAAGCACGATGAGCGCATTGTATAAATAGATGTGTATCTTGTTCTTTTCCATTGTTATAAAGTATTTGTTACGTATTTGAGTGTATAGAAATTATAAAGCATGCCGATGCGGGCATTGACCAGCGCCATTTCGGCGGAGAGTTTCATGTTGGAGGCATCCACCATGTCGGTAAGGAGTGCAAGGTCGTTCTGATAACGGTTCTGCACCACGGAGTAGTTCTGATTGGCAAGTTCCACCTGCTTCTGCTGTGTCTTCACCTCGGTGTATGACGTAAGGAGGTTGGTGTAGTTTGCCTGTACGGCATTCTCCACACCCTCACGGGCCAAGGCAAGCGCTTCCCAGGACTGCCGGTGCTCGGCACGTGCCTGGCGGATGTGGTGTTTGTTCTTCCAAAGGCTGCCAAGCTGAACTTTACGCCCACCCCGACAAACCACACGTTTACATTGCAATCCTTCGGGATGAGGTCTTGTGTATAAGGCCGGAGAGATGATTCTCTGCCACGACAGCCACCGAAGGCAATGACTCCGCCTTTGCCTGCTTCACCTTCTGCTCTGCAAGATTTGTGGCAACCGTCGCCTGGCGGATACCAAGATTATTGTCCGTTGCCGTCTGCTGCCATGTGTCCTGAACGGCGATTGCCGAAAGTGCGTCTATTTCTGTGTCGAGCTCATTCTTATCGGGAACTATAACCGTCTGCTCCGGCAAATGAAGCGTCGCGACCAGTTGATGGTTGATGATGGCAGAAGCATCGGTGAGCTTTGCCAGTGTGAGCTCAAGACTCTGCAACTGGAATTCATAGCGGGTGATGTCGTTCTGCAAAACAGTACCCTGCTCACGGCGGGCTTTCATTTGGCCAATCTCCTTCCGCGTAAGTGCGATATTCCGGCGCACCACTTCTATCTGATTGCCCAACTTGTAGAGATCAAGATAGTAACCCGTCAACAAGAAGCGCACTTCCTGGCGGTTCTTCTCCACATCGAGTTCTGCCATCTCCTTGCCCAATTCCGCCATGCGGATGCCCGAACGGATAGCGCCGCCGGCATACACTACCTGCGTCACCTGAGCCGTGAAGCTGTTTCCCCAATGGGGTGTGTCCTGCTTGCCGTTTGCCACGGGGATAGCCCCCACACCCGGCACGATGTAATCGGTCGTTCCATCGGTCGAAAAGCCTCGCGACAGCATGAAGGCATTGCCCGTATAACTGCCCTGAAGGCTCAAATCCACACTCGGCAGCAAAGCCGATTTGGCTGCTGCCACCCCTTCATTGGCTGCCTGCAAAGCCACCTCACTCACCCTCACCTTCCGACTCTGCCGGTCAGCAAGATTGTAAAGTGCCGTGAGCGTCATCGCCTGCACAGCCCTGTCTTGTGCATATATAGGCACAAGACAAACCTCTCCGGCCATCAGGCGACAGCCAGAGCAGAATAAACCATAAGTTTGTTCATGAAATAAAAATAGATGTATTGTTGTTCATTATTCTTTTCCTCTAACCGTTAACTATAAGCCGTTAACCTCTGTTCATTCCCTCGGAAATACTAATAATGAACCATAAGAGTCCGGACAGCACAACATCTGCCACAATGCGCTACAAACTGCCTCATCAGGGAATATAAAAAAGATGAGAACCGAATTTCGAGCACTATTGATTAAGAAATCCGGTGCAAAAGTACAAATAAAAAGTCGAAATAGAGTAAAAATAAATTGGTAAGTATCAAAAATTGATGTCCGAAAAGCATGGCATCATCCTTCTTTTTAAGTAATTCTTGAATATTAGTTTATATTACAATAGTATCTTCATTCTCCTCCTCCGGGGAGGTTGCTCTCCCCCGATAACGGGGGAGGTGGAGGGGGTGAGTACCGTAGGGGGAGGTGGTAGCGATACACAAAGGCGAGTAAAGCATTGTTTACATGGCTTTATGCTCACTACCACCCCGCCCCTTGGGCACCCCTCCTCCCCGGAGGAGGGGAATTCAGATACTATTACGATATAAACTAAATTTCAACATATACTTATTCAAATCCGTTCTCATTTCTCTGCCAATAGCTGCACAGACTCATTCGTCATGTAATGGTCTGTCGTCAAGCTCCAGTCATTGTTCTTTTCGTCCCATTCGTAGCTGAGGTAGCGCAGGACACTGCTGTCGGTCTGCCGATAGACGGCTTTCTGCTTGATATCGGTGTAGGCATTGGTTTGCTTGTTCCAGAGGGCATATTCTACGGTGACGTCATCTGTATAGAAGAAGTTAAGGCTGTGATGCTTCTCAAAGCTTTGCGTAGCTTCGTTCCATTTCAGCACTTCTTTTTGAGAGATGCGGCCGGAGTTGTCGTAGATATAATTGTACTTCAGGTGGCGGTGCAGGAATTTCTGATTCTCCACTTTGAATACGGTTTGTGTTTCCACACGACCGTCGTTGGTTTCGGTATTGTAGGCAAAGTTGCCTGTACGGTTAACGGCTGTTGCGCTTACTACATTTACTAAAGAGGTCATTGCGACGATTGCTGAAATTACTAAAGTCTTCATAATGTTTTTATTTTTTAAGTTATACATTTTGTTTCAAGTTCTTGTCTTTTGGGGAGTTGTTCCCTTTCGACATGGCAAAGATAGGGGGAGGCAAAAATCTTTTAGGTTATCGCTACGTTAATGTTAGGTTAACGAAAGATTGGAAGAAGAAGTCCGGGAATTAGAAGAAAAAGCGTACCTTTGCCAAAGTTTTGATAATCAAAGCAGGGTGGAAAACCATAAAGAGAAAGTTGGAATGAAAGGGAACGGCAAGTTCATATCTATAAGCCTGCTGACGTTCTTAGGGCTGATAGGCGCATTAGCTTTACAGTCTATATGGCTGTATAATACTTATACGCTTATCAGAAACAATATCCAAAAGGAAAGTTATGCCATTATCGAAAAAGCACTGCAAGAAGAAGGAAGAATTCGTTTTGGACAAACGCCTAAAGGAACGGCGATAATGGGTGGACCGACTAATGACACTATCCCGTCAATGACCTATTTTTATGAGCGTTTGTCTGATAAAGGCTACCCCATGTCATTGGAAAGATTGGATTCCATCACCTCCGTATTATTGAAAGAGAATGGGATAGAAGATAATTATTCCATCCATTTGATGAATTTGCATACCGGGAAGATATTGGATAAATGTGGAACTCAAATAGAACCGAACTGGCTGACAATCAAGGCTAAGGACTTTCCGATACGTGCAGACTATACCCAAGTGGTGCGGCTCATCATAAGCCATCCTTATAAGACGTTTCTGGCACGTATGGGCTTGCTTATTATCGCCACTGTGTTTATCCTTGTCTTTGTAATTTCCTGCATCATCTATTTGATTAAAATCATCCGCCGCCAAAACAAAATCTCCCAGCTCCGCGAGGACTTCTCCTACGCCATGATTCATGACATGAAGACCCCGCTCAGCTCCATCATCATGAGCAACCACACACTAAGCAGCGGAAAGCTGGATGCAAAGCCCGAAATAAGGAAGAACTTCCACGGCATCATCGCCAAAGAGTCCGAACACCTGCTGGCACTCACCAACAAAGTACTCACCATCTCCAAACTGGAACACGAGAAAATGAAAATGGTGAAAGCTCCCGTACCCATACAGCCGCTCATAGAGGAAATGATTGAGAAATTCAAGACCATAGCCACAAAGCCCATCCGCTTTGAGACGGAATTCGAGACAGACACCGTCATGGCAGACAAAGAGTACCTGCAAGAAGCCATCAGCAACTTGATAGACAATGCCTTGAAATACTCCCGCCAAGACGTCACTATCCGCATCGCATCTTGGGAAGAGGGCGACTACCGTTTCATCAGTGTACGCGACAACGGCATAGGAATACCGGCAAAGGACCTGCCAAACATTTTCAATAAGTTTGAACGTGCCTCCTCCGTCAGAAGCGGCAAGGGAGGACGGATTGCAGGCTTCGGACTGGGGCTGAACTACGTCTATCAAGTGATGCAGGCACACGGAGGAAAGGTGTCGGTGGAAAGCAGGGAAGGGGAATATAGCGAATTTACGCTATACTTGCCACAAAGCTAAACATTTATGTCCTATCCTTTGGTTTTCGGATTAATCTTTGTAACTTTTGCAGGACTTGTTATCGGAGTTGTAATACCTTTATACTCGAATATTTCAGATGAAAATAATTGGTATTCTATTTGTACAGGTATTATATTATCAGTTATATCAGCATTATTGGCTAATAAAATATTAAAATAATGGAAGCATTAGGATTCATATTCACAGTTGGCATCATCATCGTTGGTGGACTATACGCATGGACTTACACAAAGTCTGGCAAAAAGTGGCTTAAGAGCTATAATATTACACAATAGGAGATGGACTGCACCACAGCCCATCCCCTATCATTTTAATTCCACCGATGTGACTTTCTCTTACTTCACCACACCATCCTCCATCGTAAATCTCTCTAACGAACCGGCTTTCACCTGAATACAAATCACACTGATAGCGCTGTCTGACGCAGCCGACAGTTGGCGTTCTCCTGCCGGAGCCACGCGAAGCCAGTCACCGGCTTGCAGCTCTACGGCTTCTCCGTCAATCACCATGGTACCGCGTCCGGAGAGGACGGCATAAATTTCTTCATTTTGCTTGTGCGAATGCACAAAAGGTACTCCTGCGCCAGCCGGCAGATTGCTGACGGATACTTCTGCACCGGTCAGATTCAATGAATCGTGCAGCTCGACACGTGCCTCGCCTGCGGGCACATTTACTTTCTGATAGTTCTTCATAATCACTTCTCCTTACTATGTTTTGATTTACGGTTGCAAAGTTAGCCAACTACCAGATACTACACAAGAAGGCACTTGAGACTCAGTTAGTTACCTCCATGTTACCATTGTTGGCAAATAAGGAGTTAGAAAAATAAGATTAACGAAAATTATTACTACCTTTGCCAAAAAGCAAATATCGACTAAACTCTATAGAACATGAAGATTATGAAAAAAATTTCAAAAGTAATAGTCATCGTAATGGCTGTATTGGCAGTCATTTGGTGTGGTTTATATGTTTACGTCAACTATTTCTATAATGATAAGCAGATTGATGTAGAAAACTTCTACCTCGCGGAACTACCCTTAAGTTCCTCGCAGTTTGAAGAAGATTTCAAAGAAATACATCAGACCGTCATGGAGAATTACTCACTATACCAAGCCAAACATCTGAATATGGATTCATTGTATCAAGCTTGTGACGCCCGCGTTCGCCAGGCACAAACCGGTACAGACTACGGGCTGATAGTGCAGGAATACATCTCTGCACTACAATGCGGTCACGCCATCACCTGCTATAAGATGTATACGGCCAATCAGTCTCCCGCTCTCATACAAGACTCCTTGTTCATAGATAAGCCCAACAACCATCTGACACAATACGGCTTTAAGGACAAAGACCGGATTATAGCCATTGACGGAGTGCCCTATAAACAATGGATTGAACAGAACGAGAAATATACTGAAGCATCTACTGCCATTGATAGGCGATTCCGCACAGCCCGTGATGCTTTTCGTAGTTTTACGGACACAATCAGAAATTACACGCTGCTGAGAGGAAGTGATACACTTGCAGTCACTCTGCCACTAAGGCGAGGCGACTACTTTCCTGAAGAAAAGAAGGAAACCGTAGAAACAAAGGTATTGAATGATAGCATTGCCTACCTTGCCATCAACACCATGATGCCCCCGGTAATGGAAGATTTCAAGGCAGCCTATCCCAAAGTCAAGGACTTTCCCTACCTCATCATAGATGTCCGCAGGAACGGAGGGGGCAGCAGTGGCAATGGACGGGATATCTGCAAATACTTCATCCGGGAGGAGCAACCGCATTGTGTCGATAAAAGCCACATCATGCAACCCGAAGCCGACGCCTATAAGGGTAAAATCTATCTTCTGACAGATACTCATACGTTCTCTGCTGCCGAGAGCTTCACACTCGACATGAAGGAAAGCGGCAATGTCACCCTCATCGGCGAAGCACCGGAGGGGATACCGGCAATGGTCCCCGTCCTTTCTGCACCAAACAGCGGACCTATTTCCGTATCCCTACCCGCCAGCCGGACGTCTCTTCTAAAGGTTTCCCCATGGAAGGTATAGGCATACCGCCCCATCATCAAGTATCCCAAACCGTAGCAGATTTCATGAAGGATGAAGATACAGTGCTGAATTATGCTGTCGGACTGATAACAGGGAAACAATAATACATTTCCTCAACGAAAAAGAGCCAAGTATCAAAGGTGTGTCACCTCACGATACTTGGCTCTTTTGTATTTGATATATTATCCTTTATTTGGTACTTGCCAACATCAAAGCCGCATTGCTGTCATTCAGTTCGTAAACGGTAGTTTGCGTATAGCTGTCGTAAGCATTATTTCTACTGTTCCAACGAGCATAGTTCAATTCAACTTCACTGCCGGTGTATTCAACATCCAGCTTGAAATAAGGCACCCAGGCTTCCTTTACGCTATCCCACTTGAAAGCTTCCTTGCTCGTCACACGGTTCTCACTGTCATAAGTGTAAGTGTAGCGGAGGTGACGGAAAAGGTGTCCGTCCTCATTGCGGAAGATAGTCTTGGCGGTCATCAGTTCGCCGGTCATCTCCTCGTTTTTCACATAATCGGCAGGAGTTGCCGCACTTGCAGAAAAGTTCATTACACTTGCCATTACCACTGCCATCATTACCACTGCTTTTGAAAATACTGTTGCTTTCATAATCGTTATTTTTTATTGTTATTACTTCTTTCTCTGAAGAGGTTGTTGTTTCGTAACAGCCTTCGCCTATATATAGTCAATCTGCGTGCCAAAGAATTAAATCGCTGATTATCAAAGAATAACCATTTTATAGTAATGTCCATTTTCGGACAACTGTCCGCACAAAAACGAACAGCAAAACAAAAAATAAACGGAATATCATGAAGGTTTTTCTACATTTGCAGCAATAAAAAAGTCAGCAATGAAACCTAATTTAAACGACATCGTGAAGCAATATGGCACCTTGGTATCTTCCATATCCCACCGTATGATACAGAATAAAGAAGTAGCTAAAGAAGCTGTTCAGGAAGCTTGGTATGAAATCATAAAAAGCATAGAATCATTTAACGGAGAATCCGAACTATCTACATGGATTTATACGATATGCAAACGTACCATCCTTCGGTATGCCCGGAATGAAAGAACGGCAACAATGTCTGAACTCAGAGCTTTCCGTAATCTCTCTGAGATTGAATATAGCAACACAGACAAAAATGAACGGGATTGGATAAAGGAACGGTGCGACTGGTGTCTGACAGCCCAAAATCACTGTTTGAACAATGATGCCCGAATGATATTCACCTTTAGGATAACCCTCGGACTTCCATATAAGCAAATCAGTAAAATCATGGAAATGACGGAAGAGAACATCAGGCAAATATCCTCTCGTTCCGTCAGTAGGATAACGTCTTTCATGAATGACACTTGTCCACTATATAACCCGCAGGGAACATGTAAATGCCGGATATGCAAACAAGTTACTTCACTCGATTTAGAGAAAGAATACACCTCTCTGCAAAAAATTATCCGACTTGTGGATATCTATCAAAAACTGGAAAAAGAATTACCAAGAAAAAATTACTGGAAAAAGTTTATATCCTAAGTTGTCACAGAAAAGAAGGCTTGCTCACTAACTACTATATATAACTCTAAACAAAAAGAATTATGAGCAAGATTAATTTTCTAAAAGAACAAATTATCGAATCACGTAACTTTGTAAACCGTCTAATATCGGAACTACCGGAGAATTTATGGTACACCATACCAGAAGGTACCGATTCAAACTTTGCATGGCAAGTAGGGCATTTGATGATCAGCCAGAATTTTCATGCTATCAGTTGCATTACCGGTAGAAATGAGGTTGTCTGGAAAACGATTCCAATCATTGGTTATATAAAACTATTCAATGGGATGGGAACCCTTCATCGTTCCATAGAGGAAAATCTGATTGTCCCTGCAAAACTAAAAACACAACTTGATGCTGTTCATGAGATTTGCATCCACAGTCTATCCCAATTGGATGACAGTATTCTACCGGAAGCAATAGAACCGATTCCTTTCAAACATCCTATAGCCAACAATAAATACGAAGCCTTATCCTGGTGTTTCAAGCATGAAATGTGGCACAGTGCTGAAATGGAAGCAATCAAATCAGCATTAGGCTATCCCACTAAATGGATGAGGGAATGACAAGTAGATTCATACTTATTTTATCGTAATGGCGGCATCTGAAAACGTGGTGGGACAATAGTCGCTCCGCCACTGCCCCCTCTATTATCAAGGACGGTGTTGCGCAGAATCTCATACAAGATTCCACCTACATCCAGACCCAGTTTAAACTTGTCGAAATTATAATAAGGAATCACAACGGGAACCGTCTCCCAACGACCGCGATAAGCATCGTAATAACGTTGTACCCCGACTTCCATACCAAAACGTTCGGACATATCCAAAGACATGGTGGCACCGTAGCGGTGGGTATCCATCCCGTAAGTATTTCCTATGGCATACGAACCGAAAACCTTAAAAGCTACACGGTCCGAAGCCTGATACCGCAAAGCTCCCGAAGTACTGAAAGCCTGCCCGGTGGAATGAATCATATTTATCTTCATGGCATCTACGCCAAGCTGGAGCGTCAGCCTTTGGTTAAAGGCGTGCTGATATCCCAGGGAAGCATTGTTGAAACGTCCGATACCCGGTACGCTGGTCTGCCCACCGGAACCGAACAACATGCCGTGAGGAAACTGTCTTAATACACCGCTTGCGCTGTAATCTCCCCGAAACAGCAGGGAAGGATTGGTCTGATAAGGCAAACGGAGAGACTCTTTCAGTGAAAAATCGGGCAGGGAATAGGAGTGTTCCGGATGAAACATGGGAAAAGGGGCAGAGTTTTCAGAAGGAAGCTCAAAAGGAGAGAATAGAGATTCATTGAATTCCGGCTGTAGCCGTATACTGTCACGAATGAAACGTACACTGTCTTCCTGCGCAAAAAGCAATTGCGGCACAAAAGCCAACAGCAGGCAGATTCCCAAACGGACACCAAGACAAGAGATACTGACTTTCTGTTTTATACGCATATACCCTCCTTCTTTATATTCATATAATACTGCTATACAAAAATAACGAAAATAAACCAGAAGAACTGTACATCTACTGCTAAATTATTGCAATATAGAAGGATACATTATTAATTTTCTATCAGTATCAATCCTACTCCTTTCACTGTTTTAATGGTTACCGACTCGTCTTCCGAAAGAAGTTTCCGAAGTTTCGTCACAAATACATCCAGGCTGCGGGAAGCAAAGTAATCATCTTCCGTATTCCAGAATTTATCCAAGACAGCTTCCCGGCGGATAACGTCTCCCCGCTTCTCACAAAGCATCTGCAACAAACCTGTCTCGCGCACAGTCAAAGTCTTGTTTACACCCGAAGCATGTTTCAAAGTGGCATGTGTGGCATCCAACACATATTCCTTGCCTATCTTGTAGCATTGACTCGTGTCTTTCGATTTTTCGCCTTTGGAAAGCTTCAATAAGGCGTGGACATGTGCATCCAGTTCTTCGGGAATGAACGGTTTCTTTATATAGTTATTGGCACCGATTTCATAACCTTTTACCACATCTTTAGGAGATATCAGGGCAGAGGAGAACAGAATCGGAGTTTCCCCATCTGTCTCGCGGATACGCTTCACCATCTCGTAACCGTTCATAACGGGCATTTCTATATCAGATACTATCACATCAGGATGTTGTTCTTTCCACTGTTTCAAGCCCTCCTCGCCATTGGCGGCAGCAATCACTTCATAACCGCCTATCATATCTTCCAACCCGCCCTGAACTATATATCTCAAGCTTGCATCGTCTTCTACCAACAATAACTTTATCATAATGCGTTTATTATATATTGCAAAAATAAGGAAAAGAATGAATGCAACAGTCATATTGCTATAAAATACGTGGGAAGGGACAAAAAGACTACATCCTTGACAAGCGGTATAAAAGGAGAAAACATGACAGCTTCAATGGCCTCTCCTTTCTTCTCATTCAACCAGGCTTTTTCCGAAAGAACAGACTTGAACCGTACATACACCGAACGCTTGCTTCTATCTTCTTCATCTATAAAAAGCGGGAAGCCATATCTTCACAGACACGTCTCCCCTATGATGAATTTGAATTTAGAAAAATATTTTAATTGCACAAATAATATCTCTCACTATTAGTAATCAGCATATAGTATCACATTCCCCCAAAAACACAACATCAGATCTAGTTTTCTCTCATACTCTTCCATAAGTGCGCAAATTCTTGAAATACTCCTAAAACAATCATAATCAAAATAAAAGGATTATTATATCATTCTATAGGAACATTATTTCATTGATTAATATCTACAACACAGCGAAAACCAACTGTACCACAACGGTCAATTCCCGGATATAGCAATAATTGTTTAGCTGCAAAATCTGTTGTTTGAACGCCACCATCAAAATACCAGTCAGATCCTTGCGCTTTATAACAGCTACCTCCTTTCAGTATACAAAAACGATTACGTCCATCATTATATTCACTTTCCGTCAATTCCCAAACATTAGAGCACATGTCCCATGCCCCACACACAGATTTTCCTTTAGGATAAGATTTAACAGGAGTAGTCCGACCATCAATATTTTCATTACAACATCCCGGCTGCATCTCATTCCCCCACGGATATTTATTTTTCTCCTTACCTGCAGCAGCCAACTGCCATTCTTCCTCACGAGGTAGCCGTTTACCAGCCCATTTTGCATATGCTCTCGCATCGTCTAAATCAACATATACAACAGGATGTTCTTCCATACCTATAGGAATTTTTCCATCAGTCCAATGGCGCAAGAAATTTTCAGGACAACGAGGCTTATATCCTGTTTCCTCTAAAAACTGCTTGTACTGAACATTAGTGACAGGAGTTTCATCTATTGCAACATGTTCAACCTGAACATTACGAGATAAAGTTATCTTTTGATGAAGGACGGTAGGTCCCCTATTAATGAAGTCACGTTCTAAAGAACTATAATAGCCAACTTCCCTACAACTAAAAACTACAGACAATTCCCCTTCATAATCATCTATTAAAACCATTCCCTGAGGTACTTTCTCATATAACTTTGTTGAAGCCACCTGCTTTAAAACAGCCTTCAACTGCTCAGGCTGGATATCATATGTCTTTTCTTTAGCTGTAAGTGCTTGTAAAGAAAGTAAATCCGCAAAATCCTCAGGCACGTTGGTCTTTCTAAATGCGACAATACAACCAATACCACGAGGAATCACCTGTCCCTTAATCACACCTAAAGCATCAGGAAAGACCTCATTTCCGGACACCAAATCGTAATAGGTCCAATCTTCATCCGGGTCTACACACAACAAAGGCCCGTCTTTTTGTATATAAGCCCTATTCGCCAATGTCCATAAACGACAATTATCATCATACCACAAGTTTGCATAAACATCTGTTGCCAATACATTTGTCACCAATGGTTCCCATCTATCAGAAGTAAATATTTTATAGAAATAACGCTGAATTCCTGACATTGTCTTTAATATGTAGCAATCACGAGGGGACCACCCTACCCACTGGCCAAAAACATTCTCCCAAATCATCATGCCACTACCATTCATCCAAGCAGTCTGCAATTCTTTTGACTTATCGTCTGACCAACGACTAATGCCATGTTGAATATGACGGGGCTCGATCCATTTATTACGCAGTATTCCTGGCACATAAGAATCCTGAAACCATTGTGCCCAAGACATATGGTGCGAAAAGATTTCTTCAATAGGAAGAGCCAATTCACTCTCAAGTACGACTCCACTTCGAGCCGCATCCAATTCTTTCCGCAATTGTATAGGACCACATTCCATAGTATCTAAAAAAATACCATCAGCACCTATGGTCTTTACAATAGAAGTCAATGCTTCAACATCTTTTTCCCTATGTGTTCCCACATCCCAAGGGTTATAATTAATATAAACCTTTATGTTCCGTTTGTGAAATTCATCCGCAACCTCCTTCAAAGCATCTAACCCACCAGGCATTTCCCGATAAAAATCAAATTGATTCCTCCAATCAAGTCCAATACGAGGATACGCGTGCCATAATACAACAATATCATATCCTCCAAATCTCTGTTGCCCTTCGTCCAAAATCTTGTCAATTGTGTAACGATTAGAATTTCGATCGTAAAAACTCTGATCATACATCATCAAAAAACAACATTTAAATGCAGATCTTACCCATTGGAAATCTGCCCTATCATAAAAGGAAGTATTATATCCTATGTTCTGACGGACCAGTTTTCTCCATTCCCAAAGAGACTTTTTGAAATCCTTCCACATGATGCTATCTGACGGAGCTTGAATTATCGGCGGTTGAGCAACTTCCATCCCCTCCCACCGATACTGTCCCCATACTTGGCAATGGAAAAATGTGAAGGAAAAGAGCAGATAGAAAAGTACCCTGTATCTTTTGCACATATTTATATGTTAAATTATTAATTTTGAAATAATAGATATCATTTTTCTGATATTATAAATTTGAGGTATAAAAACAACAATATTAAAATATCAGCTTGAACGTTTCTATTGCATGATGTCCCAAGAATAACTTAATATTTTTTCCATTTGTATCAACTTCTTCCATTTCTTCTTCAATCATATTGGTTTTGATGACTTTCTTTACTTCAAAAGGCAACGTTATCTTTACTTCCGTATCTTTCCCTTCCATTTCGGTAAGTCGCAAAATAACTCCATTATCATTGTCTGCCTTCTTCATAATACTGACAGCAACAAAAGGATTTGAGGTAGTTATAAAACTATTACTATCCGGCAATAATCCTCTCTTGTTTGTTTTTATAGCTGTCAGAAACGGATGGTTTCCTTCAATGCCAAATTGATATCCATTTTTCCATCCCTGCCGATGAGACAATAAAGAAAAGGAAAAATGATGCTTACCTGTTTGATGATACCAATTGCCTAATCCATGACAGCTTTTATGAGACGAAAGCAATACACCTTGCAATACTGGAAAATCAGAGCCTTCTACAGCAGGATCAATCCAGTCAGCAACCGCAACCTCAGATGACAATGTAACCCCATAGTCCGAACCGTTTGCAGAAATAAAATTTTGAATCTCACGCGGATGTATTTCTTTGGGTTCCTGTGTATAAGCTCCCCACCAAGACCATCCACCGGCTGCTCCTCGCATCTCATCCTTACCGACCTGAAGAATAGCCATTGGTACTTCATAGTTGATCGCCGCTTGTGCCATATTCAGTGGAAAAGCAATACGTAACTGACGGTTATGTGTGCCGTCATAATCAATTTCCACATCGAAATCTATCTTTTTATCGTTATGGAAAATACGAATTTCTTGTATAACCAATCCTTCCTTTACGGTTTGTTCATTACGAAAGACAGTAAATAACGGACCTGTATCTGTAACACTCCAGACCGTCTGATTACCACTAAGCGCTTTCAAATCTCCAGGAGTAAAGCCAGTAATCTGAGTAAATTCACCTGCACCATTACCCTTATATTCAAGGTTCAGCACATCACCACCCTTATACCGTATAGTATTCAATATTTCTTTGCGAAGTTGTTTATCTATCAAGCTCTGTATTCCCCCATTACCAAACGATATTCTATAAAACTCATTTTCGTAATAATTGGCAGATTGCTGAATATTTTCAGGTAAAACCCTACATTGCTCTCCTCGTGAAAGATAATAAGTCTGATAACCTATGGAAGGAATATCCTTGATTTCAAAGTAGATTTTATCTTTTTGCACTTGAGATGGAACAATTCTTCCCTTACTATCTTTTACGATACATTGACGAGTCTCTGCAGAATCAATTATTATAGATGCAATACCAGAACGTTTCCAAGGTAGGTCATTGAATACCACAATTACATTTTGCCTTGCATCTATTTTACATGCAAGAGAGGTTAGTGTTTTATTTAATATGGTAGTTCCCATATCACGGGCTTGTTCTAATCTATTTCGGAATATACTATCCGTTTCTTCTCCAAATTTGCCACCCCACCCATGATCCGGATAGATAGAAGATATCCATGCACTATCAAATTGTTCAGTCGGATAAGTTTGCAGGCTATCTTCCAGAAGTTTATCAATCGTAGTAAAAATCTCAGCGGCAGGCAATACAACCCCAGCTTCACGTTTCGCTTTGATAGCCTGGTAATGAGCCGGTCCATGTATATACAGCCATAAGTTTGGACGTTCGCCAACCACTTTTTCGAAATCAGTATCGGATGCATTAACCATATTCAGGAAACTTTCAGCAGTAGAATGCTGAAGATGAGGTAACGGAACTTCTGCCATGGAAACAATTCTATTCCAATCATCAATTACTTTTTTATAGTTAACAGGTTTTTCCGCATCATAACTAATTACAACGGCATAATGAGGAGGAATATTATGCCGTTTATAATAATCACTCCATAACACAGCACGATGATGCAGTTTATGGAAAGCTGTAATAGCGTCCTTATTAAAGAACTGCCAATATAATACAGCCCATCCGTAATTAGAAGGAGTGTATGTTAATATTTTTGACCCGTCAGGACTATACCAATTGTACAAACCTTCGCGCATACGGGAGATAAACAGATTCTTAATTCCACTTTTGGCAAAAATCTGGGGAGCCTGCATGGAGCGTCCTGGAATATCGACATTGTATGCAGTGACATCATCACAGCCAGGTAAATTCTCCTTAATCCACTTACGCCCATAATATGCCTGACGAATCAACTGTTCTCCTGATTCCAGACCTTCATATGACTGATTGAATGTCGCTCCCCATACAAAACGCCCGTTATGGTAATTCTCCATCACTTTCTCCTTTTTCTCTGGATATTCCTCCAAATACTCCATCAAGTTAAGCGTTTGTTCCATACCAAAAGCATAATCAGGGTCATCATCTATCATTTTCATTGCAGGTTCAATTATTTGATGAATACGTCCATGACGACATATCTCAGCAGAATTAACCCACGCTATATCCTGATGGGAAGAGGATATGATATGAATGGTACCATTTTTAAAATGTCCCCAGTCAGAGGGTATCAAAGGAGTGTATTGTTGATGAATGACCAATTTTTTCCGTTTACCAGTAAACGCTAAAAGAGTCTCTTCTTCTCCTATCAATGGCAACCATACTTCTGCGATTCCATTCTTAGCCACTTTGACAGGTACAAGCGGAGTTTCACCAAAGGATAATTGCAGCATTTGGTTGCTATATTCTGTAAGTTTGATATAAGCTCTGACACATAGACGTTCCACTCTTTTTTTATAACAGTAAAGCGAGTCATAGGTAATGTCATGCATCGTCATTTGTGCATGTACTACACTGCTTGCCAGTAAAAATAAAATAGATAATAACAAGTGTTTCACAAGTGCATTGGTTATTACTGTAGTGGTAGGATAAATTCCAATTTGGAATCCTTCCCTGTATGACAATTCTCCACTATCACTTTCCCTGTTTCCGGTAATTTCATACGTAAAGTTTTATTAGGAAATAAACAATATCGACAATTGTTTATCAGAAGAATGAAACTTAAATCCGAAGTATTGCTCAATTCTGTATAGCCACTATTATTTTCTATTTTTCGGACATGTATTGAAGCCTTAAAAAGTCTTCTAAGTATATTGTCTTTACCAGCCAAGGAACCATTGAACAATACAGCAGTACGCTTGGCAAACAAAGCTTCCTTTATCCCTTTTTCCGACCTTTCAGAAGAAAAAACCAATGTTATAGGACGTGCCAATTTCTCACCTCCATAAGTTTCCGTGATGAGGTGGTGAATATCGGAATTACCCATATAAGCTAAATTATATTCATTGGCATAATCAAAAGCAAGAGGATAATACTCCAAGAAATTAAATGTCTCAACTCCGTCTATCAAGTTATCCTTGAGCAATTGTTCGTGAACCGGATATAAAGTGCTCTTATCATCAGGCCACCCTGGATGGTTCCACATGACAAATGCTCCTTGTCTTTTAGCTTCATACAAGGCATCAATAGGATCTTCCAAATCAAGTTTGTTGGCATCATTGATAAACAAAGCATTGAGATGTCCTATCGGTTTATTACGCGTAATCTCAGCCCCTTTGATAACTATAAACCCCAAATGGTCGGCATGCTCCTTCGCAATATTATAACTTTCATTCAAATCTCCAAACACTTTATCTTTAAAAGGTCGATATTCAATATGGTCGGTAATGGCTATGGCATCCAATCCTTGTTGCCAAGCTTCATTTATCCTTATATCTGGCCACACTTTTCCATCCGAAAAAACAGTATGAATATGAAAATCACATTTCAAGACTTCATAGCCGTCAAACCCAGGAATATTGATATTCTCACGGATATTGTCTTTGCCCATTTCAGGTAATTTGTAAACATCATTATTTCTTAATTGTCCGAACAACAGTACGGGGAAAAATAACAATAGATTCAAACAATACTTTTTCATAACACAAACATCATTTTAAATTTACACATTTTTTTAGAAAATTATATAGTCCCATGAATATACCTTGTAATCCGGATGGGGATTATTGATGACCATTTTTACTTTATGCTTCCCGGCAGGCAAATTATACTTCCAAAGTAAGTCATGTTTGCGAAGTTTATAGGAAGTAGGGAGAACACAACGTTCGACCTCCTTATTATCTATATAAAAAGTCACTTCAAAGATATACTCGTCCATTTCCTTGGAATTCTTGGCAGCCTCACCCCGCCAGGCAAATCCTGTACCCTCGAATTCAAAAGAGATTTCCGCGTCTACAGGATGCCAGAATGTCTCTTTCTTTTTGGGCCGCAAATCTGAAAAACTTTGTTCAAACCGTACCTTTTCCGGATCTTGAACCAGAATGCCAATGCTGTCTTCTTTTATAATTCCACCGTTCCGTTCAATCATTAATAAAGCATGTTTAAAACTGGTTACATAAATTTTTTCCAACGACATATTCGTATACTTAAACTCCATTTGTTCTGCTTCAGAAAGGCTATTTTTCCAATATGCAGGAATTTTGTCATATCCTATCATAGTAGCTAGAATACCGCCGGCTGTTGACGGATTACAATCTGAGTCCTGCCCTGCACGAGTACTTATTTCAAGAGTTTCAGTAAAATCTCCATTTCCATAAAGCAATCCCATTACCACATAAGCTGCATTAACTTTCGCATCTATATTGAAAGGCACAAATACCCCTTCAGGACAAGCAAGGTCTTCCGACCATTTTTTTTGTATCTCAAACCATGTCTGATGCCAGTCCTCAGGGTATTCCTTATACCATCTTATAACATCGGATATACATTGATGAAATGTACTCTGCTCAGGTATCGTTTTCAGGGCTTCTGTCACAATGGTATAAATATCATTATATACAAAAGCAAGGCTATACATTGCCCCTACATACACTCCACCATACCAACCGTCACCATAGCACATAATATGTCCTATCTTATCGCTAATATCGGAAGCTGCATTGGGCATTCCGGGCGACATTAGGCCTGCAAAATCGGCTTCAATCTGATAGTCAATATCATCTGCATGAGGGTTATTCAACCAATGTCCAGATAAGGGTGGAAGAACACCATTTAGAATGTTGTAACGGGCTGCCTGGTTAGCATGCCACAACATATAATCGGCATTGGCAAATGCATAAGCAAACGAATCTATTGGAGCTTCAAGTCCCAAGCGTTCAAATATTTCCACAAAAGTAAGATCCATATAAAGGTCATCATACAAATCAGGCCATGAAAGCATCGTATTCTTTATTCGATCATCACTCCAAGACAGCTGTTGGTAATCCTGAATATAGGTACCATTGTATTTAAACTCTGTGGAGCCTCCAAAAGTTACCCCAATGGTTTGCCCAGCCCATCCTCCTTTTATTTTATCCTCCAAGTCGACTTTACTCATATATAGGAACTTATCCTCTACAGAAGATGTATGAGTGCATGAGCATAGAATCACAATCACCAAAATCAATTTTAAGTATAATTTCGTTATGTTCATTATTTCATTTTTTCAAAGATGAGATAATCTATTTGTAATTCAGTGTTATCCATTTTCTTTTTTCTTAGAGTTAAGGTCTTAATTTGGTCTGATATTTCTATTTCACCTGCATAAGAAGTAGTTTGGACATTATTATTGCCTGATATCCATCCGGAAACCTGATTAGTGCGCTGCCATACAGAAAATGGTCTGGCTCCATTAGTACCACTATGAACAATAGTTACCTTGTATTTTCCATTATCCATTCCGGTGAGATCAAATTGTACCATTGGCACTGCCTCAAAATCTATATTAGTGGTCCAATGGTCTTCACGTTTTGATGAAATAATCATCGAGCTGCCGTTGAATGAAGCCTGAGTGAACCAATAAAGACGCATCGTCATATCCTGAGGTAACAATATATCCCTGCGCGGAACTTCATTGACAACATGGGTTAAATACTGATTCCTAAATTGTGGCTTATCCGAATAGAATAATCCGACCGAAGTATAGTCCACATCCAGTTTATTTCCTTCAGGACCATGTTCAATAGTCAGTACATAAGAAGAACTAAAATTGATCTTGTCCGATAAGTAGAAACGATACCCACCAGTACGAGCCGTTTTTATGTCATACAACAAAGAACCATGTATAGGTAAACTAATCCCTCTGTCCCATCGATCGGTCACAGCATACCACCCTCCATTAAAATAGTCTTCGGAACCAGTCCCATGCATTCTCATTTCACCATCAATGAATGAACAATCATCACTTTCCCAATATTCAGTCATACCTTCATTCAACCTTGTGCAATAAGTATTGTCCCTATATAATGCCCTTTTCCTTGAATATCAGCAATAGTATAAGGTACACCAGACTTAGGCAAATATTCTCTCCGTGATTGTGTATACAACTTTCCTTCTTTTCGCTTATCCCTTTGTTTCTCTGTATAATAAATTCGCCCTGAAATAGTTATTTCCTCTTCGCTATTATCACTGTTATATTCTACAGACAGATTTGCCTGATTGTCAAATGGCATTGGCAAATAAGAATAACACATAGTCTGAGTGGCTCCAAGCAACATGGATTTCATTGATGGTTTTCCTAAAACATAACCAAAAAAACTTTGAAAAGGTACATCAATTGCATTCTCCTTTTCATTGTCCCATTTAGCTTTGAATAACAGTCTATCACTCTTATTTTGCAGATTATAATCACTATCCAATTCTATTCCTACAATCCTACCTCCGCGCTGTAAATCAAATATCTGTTGTTCTTTTCCCCCCTTTATAGTGAAATTTATTTTCTGTATCTTGATTTCACCATTATATAGAGAGGAAAGAGACACATGCTTCCAAGCTTGGTTGATTTCGGGCAATATAGGGTTACTGTTAAAATATTCCCAAGAAAAACTTTGTACTTTTTCCTTATGAGTTAATTCACGATACTGAATCTGTTGAAATTTCATTGTTTCTCCTTTATATATAATTTTAAGGGATTTTTCATAAGGAATGGGCAAATAACAATAATAACCTCCTATTTCATTTCCACATAAAGGAGCTACAAACGGATATGTCTTTCCTGAAAAGAGATCAATAAAAGGCATGCTTATTCTAGGAATTTTCTCTCCGTCAAAATAGAACTGAATGGTATCATTACTAGGTGTCGGGGTCCATATCCGATTAATTATCCCCGCCCCCTTAATATCAGCCAATACCAAATCGTTACCTTCTTTACGGATATAAGAATATTTACCAGAAAAACCATCATTGTTACCTCCACTTCTGTCATAGCTGGACAGCTGTTGCATTTTTCCAACATGATATTCCGCTAACCTGGAAATATCCGAAAGATTCTGTAACTCCCATTTATAATAATCACTTTGTGCAAAGCTCTGCATAGTGAATAGCAAAGCTGCAAAAAAGAGAAAAAAACTTATTCATCATATTTATTACATTTAATTAACATGTTCACCATCACATTCTTACCATTTTTACCCTACGGCTAGCAATCTTATCATAGCAGGAGTATGTAGTGAGAGCAATTATAAGAGAGAATCACTCTCACTACTGAGCCATCTGTACAAATAAAGCAGATATAGAGCAACCTAGTACGATGAAATAGGAAATCACTTGTTTTCCCTTTTTATTTCATTTCCCCATAACTTGGAGCCATTACCGAAATTCTTTCTCCACTCATGTCTCCAACGATGCATGTCCTGGTCGCGGATGAATGCTTTAGGAGCCCTATCAGCTTTAGTCGGGGCAGGAGGCAACACACCCGCTTCAGACTGATACCAGTAAGCCACACTGCTGATATCCAAAGTCAGATTGTTGTTATGCCCGTGTTCAATAGTACCTTTGAACGATGTATTAAAGTAAATAGGATCGGCAATAAAGAAGCGGTAAACATGCGTCCTTCCCAACCAGCCATTATCTCTATTCACCCTAGCATATCCATAATAGGGATGGGCAAAAATACTATTAGGACACCATGAAGTATTGAAGAAATCCTCCGTACCCGTTCCCAGTAATGATGCTTTCTCTTCACCATCAATAAAAATCATATCATCTCCTTCACCATACCACATTGGTGAAGGAGAGTGCATATAATAATTAATTCCTACAAAATGCCCTTCACCTTTAATATCTGCAAACAAATAGTTGCCGGCACCGTCTACATTATTAGTCTGTGCTCCTACTAAGCCCCATTCAGTTTCGCCCTCGGGTAATGCATCCGTCAACTCATGATTGTACCATGCGTGAAAACGGCCTAAATCATCTGGTAATTTTTTCATTTCCACATAATCTACATAAAAATAAAGACGGGAAATCGTTTCATTACTCTGGTTTTCTATTTCCAAGCGAGCTCCATTGGCAAAAGGCATCTGAAAATAAGAGACAAGCCCAGTTCCTCTTTGAGGGCCTACAGCCAATGGAAGAGAAGTGAATTCATAATATTCATCCCAACCATTACCGAAGAAAGCAGCAAGAGGCGCCTCCACAGAAGGTTCAGATTTTCCATCCCAATAAATCCTGAATATAAGGTCATTTCTCATTATATTCATTGGAGAAATCGTAAACCATATATGATTAATAATTCCTGTGCCCGAAATATCCACACTCCACTTATCACCAGGCTTTATAGAATCTATCCAATCACCATTATTACCATTTTTATCAGTACTACTTATTCTACGATTACGAAAACCTTTTTTAATTGCGGCCAAGTTACCGAGTTCTCCTCCCACTTCTTGAGCTTGACAATCAATATTCATAAATAAAAATCCGATAAAAACGGATAGAATCAAAAATAACTTTCTCATACTACTACATATTTAAAGATTTAAACTGCTCGTTTCATTTTCCAATCCGTCTTTCCAAATAAACGGAGCTATTTTTAACCCGTATGTTCCATTGAACCATCCGGCACTACTGATATAGTAGTTGCCCGCTTTATCCCTAATCAGTTCAGAAGCACGGCAATCATTTATTTCCGCTATCAAGTTAGCTTGTTCAAACTGTAGCGGATCATTACTAACATATACATCTGTATGCCCTCCATCACACAAAAACATATAATATCTATCACCACGTCTCACCACGAAAGGAGACTCGGTAGGCCCTCCAAAAGTTCCTTTTCGAGAATGGACAAAAACAATTTTCCTATCTGACCAATGAAGTAAATCCTTACTAACATAAGCTGCAATAACATGATTCCCCCCCATTGGTGTAGAGTTTGCAGTATAGTACATTATCCATTGGCTACCATCCCTGATAATCATCGGATCACGTGCATCAAATCCATCCACAAACAACGGATTTTGTTTATATCTTTCCCAGTTCCTCAGATTTTTGGATATATAAAGATTCATTTGGTATGAATCATGGACATGTGCACCTCCTTGCGCTCCGGCACACACATACATGTAATATTTCCCCCTATGATGTACACAATAAGGAGCCCAAAGAACTGATTCCTTATATTTCTTAAAATCAGCAGTCAGTGCATGAGGGTGAATTACCCACGGAGTTTGAAACAGGCTATCTGCCGAAATATGAAGCAGATTGAGCCCAGGATCTTTTATATAATCCATTTTTCGGGCATGTGTTATACCGATCACATGCCATCTTTTCTTTTTTTTATCGTAAATGAAAGTATGGTCATTGATACACCATGGATCATCAGTTACCCCCCATGCTGGATTGTGTACTTCTTTGAAGTTTCCAACTTCAAAATACTTGTTGGAAGTCTGTAAGGTCTGTGCACATAACATGGTTGTAGCAGAGAACAAAAACACAGCTAATAATTTCTTTTTCATAACTTTATTGTTTTACTTATTATCATTCAATAGAATAAATGGTTGCTTTAGAAATGATTTAAACTCTTCTTCCCCGGCATCACCTTGTGTGGGTACACAATATACACCTCCACCATTTCCCCAAAATACAGCATAAGAAAGATATTCGTACATATCAGAAATGGTTTCTAATAAATATTCCATTCGTTTAATGTCTACTTTTTGCGGATTATCCTTTTTAATAAAATATCCCACTTCAGTCAATGCACAAGGCTTCTTCTTCTCATTTGCCAAAGCTCCGACAATACGAATCCGCTTCCGAGCCTCATTCGTCCTTTTTTTATCATATTTAAAGTCTTCATAATCATCAAAACCTAATATATCAACATACTCATCACCAGGATAACGCAATAGATAGTCCTCACGAGAATCAAATTTTATATCAGGAGAAAAAGCATAAAGCATATTATGGACATTCAGAATATCTCTCAGATAATGTACTGTAAATCTCCACAAATCCTTGAATTCTTCCGGTTCACTATAGGGGCCCCACCAGAACCATTCCCCGTCAAATTCATGAAAGGGACGAAATATAAAAGGAATTAATTTACCATCATCGTCACGAAGAGATGATGAAAATTCTGCAACTTTCCGCAAATCCTTTTTATAACGTTCATGATTTTGACCGCCCGGAAGTATTGACTTGAATGACATCGTTTTAAGTTCCTCTGTTGGCAACTCTTTTGTATAAAATGTTTTTTGTGTATACGGGTCGTTGTAATGCCAACACATCGTAATCAAGATCCCTTCACGATTGGCAGCAATTATCCGTTCCCGTATCTCATGCTCTCTTATTCTATACCAAGAACCTTCTGCATTATTGACGTTGGTTATAAACATGAAATCATAGCTGGCAACAGCGGGTAATCTATCTGATAATTTATGGATATGTCCGGTTATCTTTTGCCCTTCTTCCATCCATACACCATCGTGCTGTCCAAGCATTGTCCCTTTGCCTTGATTCTGAAGTATATTATATAACAATACTGCTGTTTCATCAGTCATCAGTGTATCAACTGCTCTACTTTTTATATTCTCAAGTCCTTCTCCTGCAAGCATAGAGCTACCTATAAAGAAGATTATCATAAAAGAAAACAATCTTTTTAGCCTTATATTCATACCTAATATTATATTTTAAATTATAAAACCACTTTTATTCTGTATTCAATATTCATTACAACAATAAAATCACTCAAACACTTTTGTTCCAAATTTATCCAATATACGATTATAGGCCTCAGAAGCCGCACCGTTTCCCCAATCATATATCGTAAATTCACCCATTCCTTCTCCTTCCGGCGAAGTACTACCACCATGACCATAATTTTCCATTGTAAAACCATAATCTTTTTCATTGAAAAATGGCCAGACTTTTTCCCATTGTTGTTTTGCTTTAGGATTTTGAGGACAATACATCATCTCAAAAGCCGTTTTCAAAGCACAAAGGCCTCTTTCCTTATACTCGGGGATATTCAGTAGTTTGCCATAGCGCAAAATAAGCTCCGAAAACAAACTGCCTCTGGAGTCATTCCATTCACCGTCGGTATTCATAACCCCAAAACCTCCTATGCCATTGACATAAATATAAGGAGGCTGCCAGGAGGCTTGAGTCATCAACAGTTCATCCAATACACGCTGCCCCAATTTGAGGTATTCAGGATCGTTGGTCATACGATAGCTTTCAAGCAATGCCTCTGCAGTCCAGAACATGGAGAAATTACATTGCTTGTACATATTGTTTCTTGGAATCTTTTTACCAACAAAATCAGGAGTACCTATCCGGCAACATGACCAATAAGTCTCGAAGTCCTCCCAGCGACCTTCCGAAATCACACCTTTAACAGCATCCATCCCCTTTAAGGCAGCGGACATATACTCTTTCTTACCGGTTATTTCATAAAGCTTGAGTAAGAAAGTGACTGACATGGAAGATTCCGGTGAATCATTCAAATACTCGGTAGGCTTCAGAGTATCCAAATCCAGCCAACCCGGGAAATATCCATTGTCATATTGCACTTTCAATAGCGCCTTCCCATAAGTTTCAGCGTAGGTCAACAAGCGTGCATCCTTTTCGAGTTCCTCATACCACCGGAGCATCAACAAGGCTGTCCAACTCATATCCAAGATATGAAAAGGAGACTGCTTCGCATCCCACGTATATGGGTTTCTATTTGAATTACCCCAAAAATAGTTGTCCCAACCTTTTGAGCGGTTATATTTCTTGCCGTCCAACTCCAGTTCGTACATATCAGTCCCAATAAGACCATAAAAAAAACCTTCTTTCATAGGAAACGACAACGCCAGTTCCTTTGTAAGGTTGGCTTTGGCCATCAATGATTCATCCGATCTCCGTCTGGCATACCTGAACAAGCCACTTGCAGACCGTAAAGAACTGAACCAGGCTTGGTTCCATATTGACCTGAATTCACGCTCGTTCACTTCACCCGGATAGTTCGGACTTTGTGTTGTGTTTACGATAAATACAGGAGCACCAACCTTCTTTCCTGCCAGTGTAAATTCCTGCCAGACACTTTTCGCCCAAGTATTGAACGCCCAGTTGTATGTATAATCAACATAAGGGTCCAGGTCGGCAGGCGACAACTTTGTCTGTTTGTCATGACCCCACCTATTCCACATGAACTGCAACGGCAAACGGAATGGATTCTCCAACTCCCGCTGTTCAGTATACTTAATTACATAGAAACCATACTCAACATCGCCATCATACACTGCTCCGGGCTGGCGTTCATACAGTACATGGTCAGACACTCTACTCACAGACATCCCTAATGTAAGAACGTTGTTTTCCGCATCCATGTCCATGTACCACCTGTTCTTACCCGATTTTGACAATATATCTAAATCAGGGATGATCACGAGACCTCTTTGCCGGTCTGTCACAATAAGTGCGGGCGAGCGAAAAACATGCTGGTCAATAATATGTTTATCTGTAGGAGTAAGGTGCGGCGCCCAATTGAAGGTGGGTTTGAAAGAGGGCTTTACCTGTACCTGCCAATCATCTTGCTGGACGGTCGCACCCTTCGTGTCAAAACGGATATTTACCTTAACCATATTCGTACCAATCTCAGTTATTTCAGATGAGAACTCTGCATTTCCCAATCCGTCTATACTGACCGACTCTATCAACGAAGAATAATCCGCAGGAAATTCCTTCATTTCCAGGCTGTATTGTTTCTTGGCATTCGACGATGAGCACCCCCATAAAAAGGACAACGATAAAAATATACAAATTATTGATTTCATAATTGTATCTTTTTTAATTTACTTCAAGTGTTTCCCAAGGAGCAAGTTCCGGGAATTTGCTATGAGGTTCCGCCTGATACCAAAACGCGACAGATGAAATATCCGATTTCTGCGGCAAATAGCGGCCTCCCGCGCGCCAGCCCAAATCTTGTATAGTGACTTTCAAATCTTTTTCAAATCTGATAGGATCAGTAACATGCCAGCGGTATAGCCCAAAACGCTGCTGGGATTTATAGGTACCATCCGGCCTGATTACCTGGTGAAGCCCGGCATAAGGAGTACAGAATTCTTTATATTGACCTCCACGATCAAAATTGTATGACCCACAGAAATAATCTTCAGCACCTGTACCACAGATTGTCGGGAATTTCTTGTCGCCATCCATAAAGAATTTGATTTCTCCTTCTCCCCACCATCCATTGTTGTTTACTCCCCATGCAATATAAGTACCTACATATTGCCCTTGCCCTTTAATACCATCAACTATAGTATGGTCAGAAGCCATGTTAGGATTACTCCTTCTCCACTGAGCATGGAAATAAGCAGCATCTTCAGGAACTTCAGTCAATGTATAATCAACTTGATAATACAAATTCATTGACGCTTCGTCATTTATATTCTCAATGGTAATTTTACACTTTTTTCTGAAGGGCATGGTCCAATAGCAGTTGAAAGCACTGCCAGGGTTGACACAGACGGCCAAAGAGGAAAGAGGGGCATATACTCCCCAACCCATACAAAAGAAATCACCTACAGGACATTCCACTGAAGGTTCCTTTTCATCATCCCAATAAAAGCGTATAATTGAGAATCGCCAATTCCCGGTTGGAGTCATCCATATATGCTGTATAGCTCCCGGTCCTTCTATTTCAGCAATGGTAATAGTTTCCTTAGGATTGATGATAATATATGGATTAACTTTCCAACCCTGTCCCAGATCCCTTGCGGCATAAGCTGCATTGGCTACATTACGTTTTCCTCTATCGCCAGGAACTGCCATTCCTCCTTTACCTTTCTCACCGGTAAAGTTTTCAGGACTGATTGATCGAGATTTGGCATTAGATAACCTAAACAGATTGCCCATATTCATGTTCAGTCCATCAAATTGATTATCTTGTCCGGATGCTCCTATAAAGGACAAACTACAGATAAAGCTTAAAATTAAAATTTTGAGTTTCATGTTTTAAATAGATTAATGGCTTGTATACTTAGTTAATGGTCTCAGCAAGTTTTGCCAGTTCAAGATATTTCTTGTATAGCGCCTCGTAGATGAGAGCCCTTTTTTCATCCGGCCGGTATTCAACATCGATGTCCGACCCCATGTGCCTTGTCGCCTCATTGATATCCTTGTACACCCCTGCGGCAACTGCCGCGAACATGGCCGCTCCCAAGGCGCAGGTCTGTTCCGAGCGGACCACACGAATAGGCATGTTCAACACATCTGCCAGTGCCTGCATCACGAAAGGCGCCTTCTTGCTGATACCTCCGATGGCATTGACCGAATCAATGCGCAGCCCTTGTCCTTTCATGTGTTCAACAATACGACGAGAGCCAAAGGCGGTGGCTTCCACCAGCGCACGGAATATTTCCGGGGCGCTGGTTCCTAGCGTGAGTCCTGCAATAATACCCTTCACGTTCTGGTCAGCATCGGGGGTACGGCGACCGTTCATCCAATCCAAAGCGACAACTTTTTCTACAGAAAGGTCCATTGCTTGAGCTTCGCGAGTGAGTTCCAGCAGCATACCCTCCAAAACTTTCTGCCTTGCCTCCCCCTCTGGAATATCCTTCAATGTCCATGCCAGCATCTTCCTGAACCAAGCATAGATGTCACCGAAAGCAGACTGTCCGGCTTCGAGTCCGATAAACCCCGGAAGTACCGAACCGTCCACTTGCCCACAGATACCCTTAATGCAACGTTCACCGACCTTATCTTTGCCGGCAACCATAATGTCACAAGTAGATGTTCCCATTATGCGTGTCAATACCCCTGGAGCAACAGATGCACCAACAGCTCCCATATGAGCATCCAACGCCCCTACAGCTACGGCTATGCCCTGGGGAAGTCCAAGCCTGTCCGCCCACTCGGGTGTCAGTTCCCCCGCCTTGGTGTCGCTGGTGTGAGTTTCAGTAAACAGATGAGGAAGCATTTCCTTCAATGTCGGATTAAGCACGCCAAGAAAGTCACCGGAAGGAAGTCCCCAACTGGCATGCCACATTGCCTTATGACCGGCGGCACAACGACTACGGAAAATTTTTTCCGGAATAGTGTTGCCCGTTACTAGTCCAGTCATCCAGTCACAATGTTCTACCCAAGCATAAGCAGCATTTTTTATAGCGACGTTTGTGTTGATGATATGTAAAGTCTTTGACCATACCCATTCGGAGGAATAAGTTCCACCCTCATAAAGAAGATAGTCCAATTTTAGTTCCTTTACCAGTGCATTGATCTGTTCAGCTTCACGAACAGCAGTATGGTCTTTCCAAAGAACAAACATGGCGTCCGGCTCTTCAGCAAACTCCGGACGTAAGGCTAACGGCATTCCCGTATTATCGGTTAAAGCGGGAGTACTACCGGTAGTATCAAAACACAATCCACAGATAGAAGCAATCTCCTCTTCATTCAAATAAGACAAAGCAATATGTACAGCCTCTGTCATGGATTCAATGTAGTCCAAAGGATGCTGGCGATAGCGGTTATTATGTGCATCACAGTAAAGGCCGGCCTTCCAACGGGGATAAAAACTTATCCCTGTAGCCATTTCATGGCCATTGGATGCGTCCACTATCAACGCGCGACAAGAATCCGTACCAAAATCAAGACCGATAACATGTTTTTTATTCAATTCCACAGTTCTATATTAATTTTCTTAATAACATAAAAACAACAACGGAGATAAAAGAGATTCATCTCCATTGTCATTTTATAATCATTATTTCATACTCTCCTCTTTCTACAAATTCGACATGAATAAATGTTGCAACAATTAATCTTCAGAAAGCGGATCCAAACGGAAGTTATCAATGCTGACTCCTGCAGGAAGAGAAGGACCAAGCAGACCGCTTAATGCCCACTGTCCCATAGGCCAGCTATCAAATTTTTCACCTTTACCAAAGTCTTTGACCTTGCGCTTAACGGTTATCCATTTTCCGTCGGTCGTTTCGGGGAAGAGGTTACCGACCAACACCATTCCCATCCTAAATCAACGTGACCCTCCCACAAAGAAGCGCCAAACGTACCTTCGTCAATTCTCACGTCAAGTTTAAGCTCATAATCATTCAACTTCACATCACCATCAGGACGGTTGCCATGCACATGGCAAATGAATATATCGGGACCGGCGCTTTCTGTATCTTCTTCCGAATAAATATAGGTATTGCTCCAGTAGAAGTCAGCCTCTGTTTGTTCTTCAAACACAGCCACAAATCCTTTTGCCTTTATATCACTTATACCGTTTGCCGGATCTTCATGCTCGAAATCGGTAATCATGAAAGTTTTATCCGTAATCGGGTCGCACAATGCGAACGGGTTTTGCCAGGGTATCACGATGTCAATCGTTTCGTCCAAGTCCATCGTCTCGCCATTCTTGAAGATGAGTTGCAGAGACGCTACATCTCCCTTCTTGAAATCGGCAGGAATCAAGAATTTGATCTCATCGTTCGATTTACGTAGCAAATACTCGTTATCTACCACGCATTTTTCTCCATTCACTATAAAAGCCACGGCATCGACAAGCAACAAGTCCTTACCCAAAATAGACATCTTAGTATTGATGGCAGCACCTTTCTGATCGGTAAACAGGAAAGAATTAAACACCGGTTTAGCACGACGTATGGTTTGACGGCTGGAAGCTTCCTCACCCTCACCTCTCACGATCAAGGGGGCTGCTGTTTCCGATACTCCGGCAGGCACAACAACTTCGAACGAATATTCGTCCTTTATAGTAATATCGGTAGCTGTAACGCCACCAGGGAAAACCACCTCTTTTGCCGATTTCACATCTGTACCAACTACAGTCAGGTTAGTCCCTTCCATCACAATCGAGGGATAGAAGTCCACCACAGACAATCTTGCGTTCTGCTCTTCGTTGTCATCCGAGCAAGCACAAAAGGACGCCAATACCAAAAAGAGAATAGCCAATTTATTTATAATTTGTTTCATATAATCTATGCTTTATTAGTTCCAACCCGGGTTCTGTCCCAAATTATTGTTCTTGTTATACTCACTGAAAGGAATCGGGAAAAGATAATACTTATCTTCCCAACGTCTTTGCTCTTGCTTACGTGTCAGGATAATGTCACCTGCAGCGTTTTTCTGCAATTCGGCAATGGAGATTTCAGCCAGTTCCGAACCGCATTTCCAACGACGTATGTCCCAGAAGCGTTGGTCCTCGAATGCCATCTCCACCATACGCTCGCGTTTGTAGCGTTCGAACCAGTTAGCCGGAGTTCCACTCCAATGAGGCATCATCACATCGGCACGGTCGCGCAACTGGTTGATGGCATCGTTCGCAGAGAAATTTCCTTCACCCTTTGCTTCAGCATCACCATAGTATTGGAACATAGCCTCCGCATAGTTCAGATAGAACTCACCCAAACGCATCGCGACCCAAGCATGAGGAGAGGTAGTGGGATTATTCGTTGCTAAACTCACGTTAGGATCGCAATACTTCCGCAGATAATAGCCGGTCGGAGTGGAGTTATGAATCGGCGCAGCGTTCAATCCACCTATAAAGGTTTCGATAGGATTAGGATTGTAATTCGGCCAAATATCACCGTTCTTCACTACCGTCATAAAGAAGCGGGGATCCAAGCCGGCATAGGGGTCTTCCTGCGTAATATTAATCACAGCGTTAGAGTAACGCTTGCCAAAGGTCTGGTTGCTACCATCGTTATACTCATAATTGTCGACCAAAGTTTGGGTAGGACACATACCACTGTTACCGTTCTCCACACCAATGGGATAGTTGTACGATTCCCAATAGCTGCTGGTACCACGCTTAATGGCCCAAATCATCTCGATACCGTCACCGTTACGAGGCCCCCAGATTTTAGAGTAGTTGTCCAAGCCAATGCCCCACTCTTGCGCACGGAGTAAAACCTCCCCATTAGCTCTGACGGCATCCAGCCACCACTCTTTATTATTCTCTTTGTTAAACAAAGGAGAAGCCTTATAAAGCAATGTACGGGCTTTCAGCGCCAAGCACATCATACGGGTTGCACGGCCTTGTTCCGGATTCAACTCATCCACGAAAGAGATAGGCAAATATTCAGCGATGGCGTCCAACTCTTCTGCAATCCAATCCATGATGGTAATGGCTGAAGTACGTTCTATTCTATTCGCTTCTTCCACCGTCAACGCTTTCAACGTAAAAGGCACGTCACCGTAGGCACGGACCAGTTCAAAGTAAAAATAAGCACGCAAAAAACGGACCTCATACTCAAACAGCTTGAACTTCTTCTTCATGGCTTCGAAGTCCAGGTTGTTCTTATATTCGTCCAAATTGATTTTATCACGCTTCTCGTGAAAGATGTTCGCTTCAGCGATAGCCGCATACGAGTTGCTCCACGTAAATGAGAAGGGATTGTTAGGATTCCATCCACCGTTGTGGAAACGGTGAACTGAAGAATAAGACAATGCGCACTCTGCCTCATCGGTGGCAGCCGCCAGCGTAGCTCCTCTGCCGCCCTCGTAGTTTTTCTCGAGACCGTTGGGCACACGTGCATAAATATTGTACACCAATTTCTGGATACCGTATAAAGGGCTGTTATATATCCACTCCTCATCGGCTGTAGTCACCTCGGTATAGTCCAAATCAACACAACTCACAGCAAATGCGGAAAGTACTACTGCACAAAATATATTTTTAAATCGATTCATATTTGTTTTTATTTATCCGTTAAAACTTTACAGAAACTCCTAAGTTAACCCCCATCAAGGTCGGGAAATAGGTACCGATGTTCTCGGGATCCATCGCCTTCAGGTTAGACAAGGTCATTAGGTTCTCTCCTTTGACAAACACTTTGCACTGTGACATCTTCACTTTAGAAATCCAGTTTTCGGGTAACATGTAATATACCTCGCAGTTTCTCAGTTTAAAGAAGTTCACATTTTTGTACCAAACATCGTTACCACGATAGTTGTTAAGGTTGGTGCGTGAAGTCAGACGCGGATAAGTAGGATTCTCGCTTCTACCCCAGCAGTTGTCATAATACTCTTTCGAAAGGTTGGCACCGTCAATAATCGGAGTCCATACACCCACCGTACCCAAGTATGCGGTATACATGCCTGCACCCTGGAACATGGCGTTCACACCAAAGTTCTTGTAACGGAAGCCCAGACCCAATGAAAAGTTCAGTTCCGGCACGCTGGTATCGTAACCCATTTTCACCACGTCATTTTCATCGATGACATTATCGCCGTTCTGATCCTTATACTTGAAGTCACCCGGACGGCAATTGTCGAAGTTCTGTTGCGGTGAAGAGGCGATGTCTGCTTCATCCTCGAAGAAACCTACAACTTCCAAGCCCCATGCTTGATTTACACGACCACCAACAGCAGATAAATAGTCATAAGCCACGTTCTCAATGGTACGTTTCTGTTTATTACGTCCCCAAGTCACGTTAGAACCCACATTGAAAGAGAAATCTTTATCCACCTGCTTAACCCAGTTTACACCCAGTTCTACACCATAGCTCGCTACGCGTCCCCAATTTAGATAAGCAGAAGGTCTACCGAATACGGATGAATTCAAACCGTCACCCGCCAATAGGATATCGTCACGCAATTGATAATAAGTGTCAAAGTTCACGTCCACCTGTTTGAACAAGCGCAGGTCGGCACCCCAATTGAATTTATAGGCCGTTTCCAGGTTAAAGTGCTTGGTGGGCTGATAACCAAGAGACGTACCCCACTGTCCTAGGCCATCGCCTGAACCTGTCAGATAATTGCCTGCACTGCCGTTATAGTTTTCCAGCCATAATCCCTGAATGCACATAATCGGTGTGTTGGATACCTGCAGAGAAACGCAATTTACCGAAGTTCAATATCCGGTTGTCCTCCTTGTTGGCAAATACATAACCCAAAGACAAGGTAGGAGAGAACGACCACTTCTCCGGATAGGAGCGGTTAGAACCGTTCATCGCCAATACCAAGTCAGCTATATATTTTTGCTTCAAATCGTAGTGCAGATAAGCCATCACATTCATCCGGTTGTAAGTCAGATACTGGCCGTTAGAGGAGGAGTGCTTCTGATGCCACATCAACGAGGCAGAGAAGTTATCATCGTCACGGAACGATGTGTGATAGTCAGCCGAAACTTCCAAGAAAGAAGAACGGTTGTGCTGGTTGGTCCAATGGTTGAATTCCAAGTTGTTGGTCTTGTCACCGGCAGAGTATTTTATCAACTCAGTCGGTTGGCCGGCCTCGTCGAAGCGGAAACGTTCGTAACCATACATAAACCCCAACTCATTGGTCTCATAAATCTGAGAGAAGTTATTGTAACCCAAACGTGCCGATGCACTCAGTCCCTTCGTAATAAAATCCAGGTTCTGAATCAGCGAGAAGTCTCCTTGAAAAGAACGGGAGTGGGTTTTCGTAAAACCAGAAGCCCGAACCTGTGCGACTACATTGTTAGCACCGTAAGTGGTATTACCTCCCCAAATACCTGCCAAACTACCTCCCGGATCGTTCATTACCGGAAATGCGGAAGCCGGAGTACGATAGAGCAGGTCGGTCAAGCCGTTTTCGGTCACACCGTAAGGACGTTTAGTCTCGACGAAACTCCCCAACGCATTCAAGACGAACTTGGTTGTCGGAGTAAACTGTACGTCCAAATTAGTACGGATATTAGCTTTAGAGAATCTCATCTGTGAATTATATAGTTCCTGTTCTGTCTCATCCAACAAGCCTCGGCTGCCAGTATAATCCAACATAGAGAAATATTTCAGCTTCTGGTTACCGCCCTTCATGGACAGGTTGAATTGGTCTTCCGAACCATAATCTTTGAATACCTCTTTCTTCCAGTCAACATTCGGGTAGTAATAAGGATGAGTACCGTCAGCAAAAGCCTGCAACTCATAATCGTTGTACATCGGTGTCAAACCATCGTTGGCACGCGCCTGGTTCAAAGCATTAGCGTAAGTAGGAGCATCTACAAAGTCTGCCACCCTTGGATTGAACGTAAACTTATGGTCGTAAGATACGGAAATCTGACGTCCTTCCACACCACGTTTGGTTTTCACCAAGATTGCACCGTTCACGCCCTGATAGCCCAAGAGAGCCACAGCGGCAGCATCCTTCAACACCGTAACCGATTCTACCTCGTCAACAGTCAAATATTCGATAGAACGCTCAATACCGTCTACCAGCACCAATACACCATTCTCGGTCGTTGTCTGCTTACCACGAATATTGAATGTTGCTCCGGAACCGTAGTCACTAACCGTTCCACCCGGACGCAGCACCGTAAGTCCCAACAATTTTCCATAAAGAGCCTCTTTCAAAGAGATAGCAGCCGTTTTTTGCAACTCATCGCCACTAATCACCTCCACAGAAGCGGTAGTCAACATCTTGCTCTGCTCAACACCCATTCCTAAATCAACCTTATCAGCCTGATAGTCTATAAGCGAACTTTGCGCTGACAAATTTAAAGTGAGCATAGACGATACCAAAGCTATACTCCACTTTAGTGTTTTATGTTTTCTATTCATTGTTTGCTATTTTAGAATTAAGATTTTAATACCATCCCGGGTTTTGTGTCAAACCATAGTTCTTATTAATTTCATCAGGTGGCAGCGGAACGAGCAACCACTTGTTGGACCAGCGGTCGGGAGTATCCCAAATAAAACGCGGATTTGCTGTCATCCCCGTAGGCGATTCTATCGTCGATTCCTTTCCATCTTTTATGATAGTATAACCTACAGCCGTAGCATCACCCTCATTCAGGTCGTATGGCACATATAAGAATTTTGTCGGAAAAGGTTCACCGTCGTCTTTAGTCCATTTCTTCAATACCAATTCATTGTTATCATCCAAACGATAAATGTGGATTCCATGCAGACGTTTCTTAAAGTCTTTTTCCATGACACGGCGATTCATGTCGTGTAAGCGATTTTCATACTCAAACCCTAATTCACAAGCACGTTCACGCATGATTTCCTTAATCAGGTTTTCCTTATTGGTAGTCAAGTCCAATTCGGGATTCATTACTTCGAGTTTGCCTAAACCGACACGGGCTCTTACCTTATTGATTTGCTCCAATGCCTTTACGTTGTTACCGGTCTCAGTCAATGCCTCAGCATAAATCAGATAAAGCTCAGCCAAACGGATATAAGAGGTTTGGAAAGGCTCTCTATCAATAAGACCTGCACCACCATGCATAGCATCACCCAAGTCCAATACAAATTTATAAAGGGGCAATCCCCAAGGCTTACAATTCCATCTGGCGCCGGAAGTCAAAAATTCGCCACCTTCCCACAATTGTATGGGGTTATCCTCGCCATAAATCTGATGTTTATAGTCACGCTTTTGTACAACGATAGTTTCATACAAACGGGGATCACGGTTTTCGAAGATATCCTTCTGCGCAGGTCTCTGATTGTAATATTTCTGTCCGTCGTAGTTCTTACCATCAGCCCACGGGAACATTTCCATCCACTCCAAAGTAGGAGCGATACCACCATCATGCCAGAAACCGCCGGGCTGATTATCCCACTCCAACATATATACACGGTCATGTACCTCAAGCAGAGACTCTCTGTTACCACGGGCACGGTATGCCTTGCGGAAAGCGGCACGATAGCCGGCTTCATCGGAAGTAACAGCCTCTTCCAACTGATAATAGTTACCGTTAGCGGCATTCATACGGAAGAATTCCTCGCATGTTTCTACCACAGCTTCCCAACGCTTCACGTCGTAATTACCATACCACACCTGGAGGGCTCTGACAGCTCCTGGGGCTCTTCTACACAATACGGAGAATCGCTATTGAAGATGGGACTTGCTACATAGTTCAACAATTTTGCCTTAACACCCAATGCCGAAGCCTTGGTAACACGTCCTGCCCAAGTAGCCAATTCTGATGCGGGAATATTCCAGGGCAATTCAGGTTCGGCGATGGCTTCATCCAGCAAACGCACGGCAAATGCTACGGTTTCCTCAATGGTAGAACGTGGTTTTTCCAAAACCTCGTCTGCGCCAAGTGCATGGTCAACAATAGGAAGACCACCAAAATTGTGGATACCGTCAAAGTACTTGCTTGCCATAATCACTTTCACTTCGGCTTTGTAACGTGCCTTTTCCGCATCGGTCATATCGGGCACGCGATCAACGTTATCCAACATCAAACAACAGTCGCGTATGCCGGTCCAGATACAACGGAAAGCTGTATTATTCATATTCTCCATTCCCCCCGCTGTAATGTAAGCTGCACGAGCAACCAACCAACCCGGGTTAGCGTTAGCGGCAGACAAAACTCCTGTATAATGAAAACGTCCCATGGAGTCCCATCCCTCTTCAGAGTGCATGATGTCAGACAAGGTCTCAAATTGTCCATTACCTGCATAACAATTCTTAAACGGAGTGAAAAGTCCCTCGTAGCACTGCCACAACAAATAGTCAGTATATACCTTCTTGGAGAAGATAACATCTTCGTTCACGTCTTCTCCCGGAGCTTTCTCCAAAAATGCGTTCCCGAACTTAATTTCGTCCACACAGCCTACACCCACGAAAGAGATGATTGCCAATAGCAGTATGATTTTTATTGAATTTATTTTTTTCATATACATTTATTTAGAAGTTAACTTTCAAGCCTAAATTAACAACACGCATCAACGGGTATCTGAATCCGGAACCACCACCCGTATTTTCGGGGTCGTTGGCATCAAACGGAGTAAAAGTCAACAAATTAGTACCGTTCAGGAAGAAACGCATATTCGTGGTTTTCGGCAACCAAGGTTTGTTTCTCAGCGTATAACCAATCTCCAGGTTTTTCAGACGGATGTAACGGGCATCCTGATACCAAAGGTCGGAGTTGGCACGGTTCTGCTTCTCATTGGTAAAGGTAAGACGCGGTAGATGTCCATCAGGGTTATCCTCTGACCAAGAGTTATCATACACCCACTGCATCAAAGCTGAACGATGAGATTCACCGAAGGGGTTACGGTAAGGACCTTGCAGAATACGATTAACCTGATCAGCTCCCGTCCACAACATGGTAAAGTCGAAATTCTTATAACGGAAATCAAAGTTCAAAGAGAATACATATTTCGGATTATCCGTAATTTCAGAATATATCTGGTCGTACTCTTCCAAAATCAAACCGTCACCATCCAAGTCAACATAAACAGCATCACCGTTCTTCAAATCAGGAACCAGCTGTTGAGGGATATCCGTTCCATAAGTCTTACGGTAAGCCTCTTCTGTTACACCTTCTTCGTAAAGGCCGAAGAAAACATATCCACGACGGGCTCCAATGGCATGACCGGTTGAATAGGTCCAGTCCGGAGAAACCACTTGGTCTTCGGTCAAACCTAATTTACGCCCCATATAACTGTCGGCTTTCACCAACTTGTCTTTACGTTTCAACTCAGAACATTCAATAACTTTATTCTTGGCATAAGATACCGACGGAGAAATGGTGAAGGAAAAGTCCTTGCCAATCTTGTCGGAGTAGGACAAAGTCACCTCGTAACCGTGATTCTTCACGCGACCGTAGTTGATATAAGAAGGACGGACAGCTGTAGGCGACTGAATCATATTCACGTTGGAAATCAGGATGTCCTTACGGTTCTCCTTAAACAGGTCAACATTCAACCCGATTTTGTCATTATAGAACTTGGCATCGAAACCTACGTTATACTTCACTGCAGTTTCCCAAGTCACATCAGGTGAAGAAGAAGACATCTCACGTGCCACGTTCAAGAAAGTATTGTTCGTAGTACCGAAGTTATAACCCTGATAGTCTTGCATGCTGGAAAAATATCCGTTCCAAATACCCCATGCAGAAGGCAGATAGAGGAAACGACGGCCTTGGCAGTTATCGTTACCTACGGTACCGACAGATGCACGTAACTTCATATAAGAAACCACTGACTTGATGGGTTTCCAAAATTTTTCTTCAGAAATGCCCCAACCGACAGATACAGAGGGGAAGAAACCGAAACGCTTGCCTTCGGCAAAGTTCTCGGAACCGTTATAACCCATGTTGGCATCGATCATATAGCGGTGACCGTAGTCGTAAGTGGCACGTGCAACCAAACCTACATAACCGTAGGGGATAGCTGTATAAGAACCAGGGTAGTAGGTTTTGGACTGGTTATACAGTAACAAAGCACCTACGTTGTGGTAGCCAAATGTGCGGTTGTAGTTGAAACTTGCCTCAGCATACCAATCACGGTTGGACCATGAAGACTCATTGTATCCCGGATTCCAATAGTCACCGGAACGCTGGTAAACGACTTCACCATCCTCTGTGAGATAAGGGCGGAAAGAGGCAGGCTTGCCACATGTACGATCCTTTGTTTGCCCATAAGAAGAGTTGTAAGAAGCCTTTACACGGAAATCCAATCCCTTGGTCAGGAACTCCATGTTCAATTTGTAGATAATATCGGCGTTCAACACATTGGTAGAGGAAGATTTATAACCCTGACCATAAAACGTGTCCAAACCGTCGATACCACTCACGATATTTTCAAGACCTGTCGGGTCGATAAGATCTCTATTAGCGAGTACCCATCTGCCATCTATGATACCAGCACCAGAGAAAGGCTGCGCATCCATCAAATAGACAAAGATACGTTCTTCCGAACTCGCAAGACTGGTTTTGTTCTCAACACGGCCACCGAGGTTGATGGAAAGTTCATGGTATTTACCCAAAGAAAGGTCCAAGTTAGCACGGTAGTTGTAACGTTTGTATGAGAAATTAGTGTTGGAATCCTTGTCGAAAGTACGGAACAAACCATCCTGATCGAGGAAACCTGCTGACACGAAATAGCGCGCCACCTGATTACCACCCGATACGGATACGTTATGCTGGCTCTGCAAGGCATGGTCTTTCATCACATAGTCTATCCAATCGATGTCCGGATAGAGAAGCGGGTTATCGTGATTCTTAAAGTGTTCGATAATAGCAGGCTGAAAGGCCGGTTGATTACCATCTGAAACACGGGCATTATTATAAGCGGTAGCATAAGTATAAGAGTTCGCCATATCAATAAAGTTGGTTACACTCTGCACACCCCATGAAGTAGATGCAGACACTTTAGTTCTACCTATTTCACCACGCTTGGTGGTTACCAATATGACACCGTTAGCACCACGCACACCATACACAGCGGTAGCGGAAGCATCCTTCAACACGGTGATGTCTGCAACCTCATTCGGGTCAATCTGCGTGAACGAACGTTCTACACCGTCCACCAATATCAAAGGAGATGAACCATTGAATGAGGATTGGCCTCGAATCAAAATCACAGGGTCGTCAGCACCGGGAAGACCAGAATACTGTACCGTAGAAAGCCCCGGCAACTTACCGGAAATGGCGTTACCCAAAGATGCCGACGGCGACTTCAGCAGCGCTTCGTTGTTGATACTTGACATAGATCCTGTAACCGAGACTTTCTTCTGTTGTCCATAAGCTACGATAACGACTTCGTCCAGATTTTGGGCCTCCGGCTCCATCTCTATGTTCAGTCTTTTAGCTCCGTTTACGGAGATTTCCTTACTCTTATATCCAATATAAGAAATCAACAAAACACTGTTTTTCGGAACAGAAAGCGAGAAATGACCGTCTATATCGGTAACGACTCCGGTTGATGTTCCTTTAACCAATACTGATACGCCAATCATTGTTTCCCCAGTTTCGTCGGTAATAACACCTTGCACATTGATGTTCTGTGCGGAAACCGCTTGGGTTATCAAGCCTAAGAAAAGAATGATGAGCCACTTTTGTAGCATATTCCTGTTTTTCATTAGAGTTAAAATTAAGTGTAACTACTCAACGATCTATGATGCCTTAATTCATTGATTATCAATATTTATTCGTTAAGAGCTCTAATAAATTTGGTCTAAAAAGACTCAAAACGAAGCATATTACAAGAAGCAACACATTGAATGATAGCAAGTTTGTATAGCAGAGTTGTTACGATTAAATATTATAGTGTTAATTTTAAACAAAAAACATAGTTTTCATAACACTCGTTTAATTCACTTTATTTTCTTTCATTACCCCACAATTTAGAGCCATTGCCGAAGTTCTTTCTCCACTCATGTCTCCAACGATGCATATCTTGATCACGGATAAATGGTTTCGGTGCTCTGTCGGCTTTAGTCGGAGCAGCAGGTAACTCATGAGCCTCGGACTGATACCAGTAAGCAACACTGCTGAGATCAAGGGTCAAGTTGTTGTTATGTCCATGCTCAATAGAACCTTTGAAAGAGGTGCTGAAGTAGATGGGATCGGCAATAAAAAAACGGTAAGCGTGCGTTCTTCCTAACCAACCGTTATCACGGTTCACACGGGCATAACCGTAGTAGGGATGAGTAAAGATGCTTGCCGGACACCAAGAAGTGTTAAAGAAATCTTCCGTTCCCGTGCCTCTCAAGGCTTTCTTCGATTCACCATCGATGATAATCAAGTCATCGCCTTCGCCATACCACATAGGCGACGGACAGTGAATATAGTAGTTGATTCCTACAAAATGTCCTTTACCTTTAATATCAGCAAACAGATAGTTGTTGGCACCATCTACATTGCAACCCGGAGTGCCTACCAACCCCCACTCGGTTTCGCCTTCGGGAAGAGCGTCAGTTGTCTCGTGATTGAACCAAGCGTGAAAACGTCCTGAATTAGCAGGTAACTTATCCATCTCGGTGTAGTCCACATAATAGTAGAGATGGGTCAAGGGTTCATCACTCTGGTTCTCAATCTCCAGACGTGCGCCCTTCTCGAAAGGCATTTGAAAATAGCAAGCAAGCCCCGTACCATCTCTTGGACCAACTGCCAATGGCAGAGAGATGAACTCATATTTCTCGTCCCAACCGTTTCCGAAAAAAGCTGCAATAGGAGCTTCTACAGAGGGATACTTGTTTCCATCCCAATAAATACGGAATATAAGATCGTTTCTCATGATGCTTGTCGGAGCGATGGTAAACCAAATGTGGTTGATGACACCTGTTCCAGGAATTTCCACGCTCCATTTTTCTCCCGGCTTAAACTGTCCTACACAGTCACCGTTATTTCCCGTTTTATCGGCACTGCTTATACGACGGCTACGCAATCCGTCTTTGACAGTGGTCAAACTTCCTAATTCGCCTCTATCAGTTTGCGCCGAACCATCAATAGATAGAGCAGACAAGCTTATTAAAGTTGTTAAGAATAAAAATACTTTTTTCATGATATTTTGTTTTAAATTATAAGTTTTCTAAATATAACCACCATTTTTCTGTTTTCTAGCAATGAAGAACCCATAATAGGCAATCACAGCAAAAGCAACGGCAGGTACAACATATGCAGCCATAATACTACCCGTTTGGTCGGAGACAATACCCTGGATTTGGGTCAGAACGGCAGCACCAGCAATAGCCATTACCATAAATGAACCTCCAATCTTGGTATCTTCTCCAAGCCCAGTAAGTCCAAAACCATAAATAGTCGGGAACATCAATGACATACAACCGGAAATACCCATCAAGCAATAAACTCCGAAACTACCTTCGCCAAACATTGCACCCAAACAACACATGACAGCCAAGAGCGCAAGCCCTATCAAAAGTTTATAAGCTTTCACATATTTCATCATGGCAGTACATACGAATCTCATTACTACAAAGAGAATAAGTGACATGATATAGTAAGTAGCTGCAGCTTGTTCTGCTGTACGTGGCAGCAAATCATTCAATCCAAGCCATTCACAACAATTATAGAATGCAGCAGCTACCGGTTCTACTCCCCGTAATGCATTTACAACAGCATCTGCAGAAGCAGAATCTCCTAAAGAAGCCAATACACCATCAAAATTCAGCTGTACCATAGCATAACGAATCACGAATGACCATACGGCTATCTGTGCACCAATATTGAAAAATTGTGCTATTACACCCCATACATAATTCTTATTCTTTATAAGACGACGAATAGTGGCACCAAACTCTATTTTTTCACCTTTTTCACTAAGATTAGGCATTTTGGTAAGCCGAATAGCAAGTAAGAGCACCAACATTACCACTCCAAGAACTACATAGGCAGTAGTGACAGCATTCAATTCCTGCCCTTGGATGGCGGCCAACTCCTCAGCCGGAAGTTGGGCACGCTCTGTCGCCGTCATTCCATTCAGTTGTGAGAGAATGAAAATCTGACTGATCACCACTCCCGTAATCGCTCCGAACGGATTGAAAGCCTGAGACAGATTCAAACGGCGTGTCGCGGTACTTTCAGGACCGATTGCCAATACATAAGAATTAGTAGACGTTTCCAGAACTGAAAGTCCGGCAAAGAGAACAAAGATTGCCAGCAGATACATAAAGAAGCTGAAATCAACATTCACTCCCGAGCAAAGCATGGCAGGATAGAATAGTAAAGCCCCAAATGCATATAGACCAAGCCCCAGCATCACACCTGATTTATAAGTGTATTTCTTAATAAACAAGGCACCGGGAACAGCACAACATCCATATCCCAACAAATAGCACACCACCTGTATCCAAGCTGTTTTTGAATCACTCATACTCATAATGCGCTTAAAAGCTGCAAGCATAGTATCTGTTAGATTATTCGGCACAGCCCAAGCAAAGAAAAGAGTAGTGAGCAGAATGAATGGGAAGAGGATTCCTTTCGGTATTATTTTATTTGATTCCATACGAATTCTCCATTATATAGTTACCCTATTGAAACTTTGTTTTTATTACATTCAAATCTGCTCCAAATAAATCTTGCACGATAGGAGCCAGTTGTTCATCCTTACCCTGTATATGAATCACCTTTTGCGTATGAACCAATGATGTACCTGGAGCCAGCTCCGCACCAGGAGAAGATGTTTCAATTTCATAGAAAGGTCCCATTATAGAACCGTCTTCTACCGGACCGTCATTATAAGAGTTGATTACATCGCCAGCAAACGGATCTTTCTGAGGTCCCCATTGGCCATTTACGTAGACTGAAGAAGTTTCGGGAAGACTACACCACAAGATTGTGAGTACGCCTTTTGATGAATCATAACTTCCGCAAATATCCGTTGCTCGTGAGGCCGGCAATCCCAGTTTGGAACGATAGAGTCCGTCAATCTTGAAATAGATAATACCATTTTCCTTTATCAGCCTATCCGCCGGTATCTTACCGAAATATTCATCATTCACGATTGTTCCTTCCGCATCTTGCTTATAAGGGATGAATACAGTAGTGGTCGGTGTAGGATTAAAACAACCGAGCATCCATACAGATACAAGACCACCCTCTTTTGTCCACGCCTTGTCACCTGTATTGGTAATCTTATTCTCACTCTTGTAAGCTACAATTTTCATATCATTTGTAAGCTGGATATTAAAATCGGCAGCCACTTCACCGGCATCCATCAACGATACAGTACGGTCAATATTCATATCAAAAGTAGTACCGGAAGCATTTGTCAAACGAGTATCTTTCACAAAACGGATACTACTGTTGTCTTGCGACTTTATGTCAAAAGCTTCAGTATCAAGTACCGGAGGAACTATCCAATTATCATAAACCTGTTCTTGTCCTTCCTTAAAATAAAGTGAGAACGGACCACCTTCCGGACCAAGCCAGAAGCGTTCCTCACCTCCTACCGGATTAAATTGAGAACTAACTTTGCCTTCATTTATGAAACGATAATTAATCCAGCCGTAACTATCACCTTCATCGCCGGAAGCAGAAGTAGTCATTACACGGCCTTGCCATGCAGGAATAACCATCACTTTAGAATTCCCATCAGCAGATACCAATTCAGTATATTCAATGCCGTGGTCCTTTAAGAACTGAGCATCATAAGCATAACTTCCCATCTTGATCTCTTTTTGTCCGCCGCATGATACAAATATTGCAGTTGCACCTACCAGCAGAGTGTTTTTCAGTTTGGTTGATTTCAACATAACGCTTGTTTCCTTTATTTATAGAGAGGTCCATAATTCTTGCAAGCTCTATAGTCACTGCCTTCCATATCCTCGCCAAAAGCGGTCCATGCACTGGGACGGAAAATATCTTCCTCAGAAACATTGTGCATGCATACTGGAATACGAAGCATGGAAGCCAGAGTAATCAAGTCAGCACCGATATGACCATAACTGATAGCGCCATGATTAGCCCCCCAGTTATTCATAACGGTATATACATCACGGAAATACCCCTTACCTGTCAGACGTGGAGCGAAGAAAGTGGAAGGCCATGTACGGTCAGTACGCTCATTGATAGCCTTGAAAACATCCTTATCCAAATTTACTGTCCAGCCTTCGGTAATCTGCAATACCGGACCTTGACCTTTTACGAGATTCAAACGGCACATTGTTACCGGCATTTCACCACGAGTCAAGAACTGGGAAGAATAACCACCGCCACGCATATATTCGCGACTGGCCGGATGCCATTTAGTTGCAGAAAGACAAGCTTCCACTTCTTCTTCCGTAATTTCCCAGAAAGGCTTCATTACCGGTTTATTGTCACGTGTCTGACAACCTGTTCCATCAAGCGTACAAGAGCCGGAGTTGATGAGGTGAATGAAACCGTTTGCCGCCTTACCTTCCAATTTCTTACCCGTTACCCGTTCTATGGCATTCGGACTCCAGTAAGTACGCACATCCGCAAATATCTGTGCAGTATTGGTCAATAGATGATTAAAGAGCATTGAAGTACAATTCAACGTATCATTTTCCGTAGCGAAAGTAAATGCTTCACGGATACCGTTCCAATCAAAAGAAGTATTCAGAATAGCTTCTGAAAAATCACCGTCAGGCTTATAATCCGTCCACTGACGCTGTCCCTGGAAACCTGCAGCAATCGCATTGTGTCCCATTGACTCTTCCTTGAAGCCCATTTCAGCCAATTTGGGATTACCAATCATCATATCACGGAAAATAAGGGTCATTTTTACCACATATTCCCAACGGGCATCTTTCTCTTCACGGGAATATACCAGATGTTCCGGATTAAAGTCTGTCCCTTCATTACTCTTGCAATACTTTTCTGTCCATGCCATGGCACGTGCAAACTCTTCATGGTCATAAATACCCAACTGAACACGACGTTCTATTTCACTGGCATCCACATACTCATTACGCATGCCCAAATACTCCTGGAAGAAATCAGGATTAGGAATAGAGCCTGCAATGCCCATAGATACACTACCGATTGAAAGATAGGATTTCCCCTTCATTGTAGCCACAGCTATACCTGCACGGGCAAAGCGCAACAATTTTTCCTGTACATCTTCCGGTATCTCCATATTGGTCACCTCCTGTACATCACGTCCGTAAATGCCAAAAGTAGGCAATCCCTTCTGTGTATGACTTGCCAATGCTGAAGCCAAATAAACCGCACCCGGACGTTCTGTACCATTAAAGCCCCAAATGGCTTTTGGCATTTCTCCGTCCATATCAATAGTTTCGAATCCGTAACACCAGCAAGGAGTTACAGAGAGTACAACACCTACTCCACTATTACGGAATTTCTCAGCCGCCATAGCAGCTTCAGCTACTCCTCCAATAGTTGTATCTGCAATGACGCACTCTACGGAAGTGCCGTCACTATGACGTAAAACAGAAGAATAAAGTTCGGCTACTTTATGGGCCATAGCCATAGTCATATCTTCCAATGACTCACGAATACCTCCACGACGACCATCAATAATAGGTCTGATACCAATTTTCGGCTTTCCACCGATTAATCTTGAATTTCTCATGGTTCAACTGATGTTATTGAGATTAATATAAAAATTAACTAAATCGATTAAGCTATCATGTAAAAAAAACAGCTCTCCTAAGGAGCCATTTCAATAAATTCTCCTTCGGCAAGCACAGACTGCACTGTATTACCGTTAATAATGATATCTATCAGTATTTCAAGTGCTTTCTGTACTAAAACATCTATAGGCTGCTGAATATAGGATATAGGGGCGTCAAAAAAGTCAAATACCGGATTACCATCAAAACCCACTAAACCTATTTTACCAATAATTCCCTCTCCCATGTCTTTTATTGTATATAAACAAGCCAATGAAATCATGTTGGTAGCAAAAAGAAAAGCGTCTACACCGCTATCAATCATTTTAGGCAATAAACGATCTGCGGACTTTCTGGGAGCATCCTGCTTCAAAAAGACCACGTTAGCCAAATTTCTCTTACCAACCTCATCCATAGCCTTTTTATAGCCACGGATACGCTCTTTCATATGGATAAGGTTGACATCATAAGCCACCATACAAGGAGCGTTATAGCCTGCATTCAAAAGATGTTTGGTAGATATATAGGAGGCATTGAAGTTATTCAACGCTACATAACTGACATTAAGTTCAGGAAAATAGCGGTCAAATAGAACGATAGGAATATTATTGTTCACCAATGAAGCAATGGATTTCTCGGAATTATCACAAGGAACAATGATGAGTCCATCTACACCTTTATTAATAAGATTACTGACAACACGATTCATCTTATCCTTATCCTCATCTGAACTTCCAAAAAGTACAGTATATCCTCGTTTGGTTGCTTCATCTTCCAATACACGTGCCAATTGAGAAAAAAATGGGTTGGAAATATCAGAAACCACTAATCCTATTGTTTTTGTTTTGCCACTACGGAGACTTTTGGCCGCAAGATTAGGCTGGTAGTTCATTTCATTGGCAATTTTCAATATGCGTTGGGCAGTCTCTTCTCCCACGCGATACTCTTTCTTCTTCCCATTCAAAACGAACGAAACCAATGCTGTTGAAACGCCTGCAGCTTCAGCAATATCCTTCAGCGATATTTTTTTTAGTGACGACATATATTTGTGTAACGTTTTTGCTATATAATAGTATTATACTTTTAGGTTACCTCTTGAATCAGTAGTACTTATCGTATTCTCACGATGCAAATATAAACATAAAAATTAAATCTGCAAATTATTTTGCTAATTCGTTATAACATTTTTATATTTGCAGTCACTAGTGTCCCAATTTTAATGGGACACTAGTGATTTAGGGTAACGGATTACACCCGCTCACACCTGAATACAGTGGATAGTTCTATTCTTATGTAGGGATATTCATTAAATCTT
>NZ_BAKJ01000035.1 GCF_000614125.1 Bacteroides rodentium JCM 16496 | reverse complement strand
TAGGGTTTTCAAACAGTGATTTATCTTAAGAGAGAAAGGGTGTGTCAAAACGTTTTTCAGCTATCACTCCGTCAGACATTCGGCACACCCTCATCATTAATTGCTATGGTTTTGGCTTTGGGTTCACTTTTTCTTTTTAAGTGTTTTCGAGAAGGAGTAAGGAGCATCCTCCTCTCCTGCCCCGCGCTGTTTGTTGGGCACATCGTCCATAGTGAAGCGCAGTGAGGAGCCGTTCATCAGTTGCCCATGTGTCAGATAGTTGCGTGTATAGTCAACGCCGTCCACTGTGAGTTTCTGCACGTAGCGGTTGGCACGACTATTCTCAGGAGCTTCAATCGTCACAGTCTTGCCATTTTCCAAATGCAGACGCACAGAACGGAAGAGAGGAGCACCCAGCACATACTGGTCTGTACCCGGACAGACGGGATAGAATCCCAGAGCTGAGAACACGTACCAGGCAGATGTCTGGCCGTTGTCCTCATCACCGCAATAACCGTCGGGATTGGCATTGTACATGCGCTCCATAACCTCACGCAGCCAGTACTGTGCCTTCCACGGCTGGGAGGAATAGTTATAGAGGTAAATCATGTGCTGTATGGGCTGGTTGCCGTGAGCGTAGTTGCCCATATTCATGATCTGCATCTCCCGGATTTCGTGGATGACACTGCCATAATAGCTTTCGTCGAACACTGGCGGCAACACAAACACGGAATCCATCATTTGGTTGAAGGAGTCCTTGCCCCCCATCAGGTCAATGAGTCCTTGCGGATCATGGAAAACCGACCACGAATAGTGCCAACTGTTTCCTTCGGTAAAGGCGTCACCCCACTTCAAGGGGTTGAAAGGCGATTGGAATGTTCCGTCCTCATTCTTGCCACGCATCAGCTTGTGGGCAGGGTCAAAAAGATTCCGGTAGTTCAGCGCACGTTTGGCAAAAGGAGCCAGTTCTTTCTTCGACTTGCCGAGCGAAAGTCCCAGCTGGTAGATACACCAATCGTCATAGGCATACTCCAGCGTACGGGCTGCATTCTCGTTGATGCCTACATTATAAGGTACATAACCCAGCTTGTTGTAATACTCATGTCCCAGGCGTCCGGTAGAGGAAACCTCGGGATGCACTTTCTCCGTACCACTCTTCACAGCTTCCCATAAAGTCTCGATGTCGTAGCCACGCAACCCTTTCAACCAAGCATCTGCCACCACAGAGGCGGAATTATTACCCACCATGCAACCACGGTGGCCCGGGCTGGCCCATTCGGGCAGGAAACCGCTCTCCTTGTATGTATTTGCCAGTCCTTCCTGCATCTTGGCATTCATGGACGGGTACATCAGATTGAGGAAGGGGAAAAGACAACGGAAAGTGTCCCAGAAACCGGTATCGGTAAACATATATCCGGGCAGCACCTCGCCATTGTAGGGACTATAGTGCATCACCTGACCCTGCGCATCTATCTCATAGAAACTGCGCGGGAACAAAACCGAACGGTATAAGCAAGAGTAGAAGGTACGCAGACGGTCGAGGTCGTTGTCCTGCACCTCGATGCGGCCCAGCACACGGTTCCATTCGTCACGCCCGGCTTTCGCCACCTCTTCAAGTGTCCGGTCACCCAGTTCCTTCAGGTTCAGTTCAGCCTGTTCTGGGCTGATGAATGAAGAAGCCACGCGCACATTCACCTGCTCACCGCGACGGGTGCTGAAACCGATGATACCACCGGCATGATTAGCACCAGCCTCTGTGACACGAGGGTCAATCTTTCCGTCCTTCACGGCAGCAGTATAAGTAAAAGGCTTATCGAACTGCAATACAAAGTAGTTCTTGAAATTTTCAGGCACACCACCACTGTTCTTGGTGGTGTAGCCTATGATTTTCTTTTCAGCCGGAATAATCTTCACAAAAGAGCCATTGTCCATGGCATCGACCACCACATAGGCCGCCTCCGTTTCAGGGTAAGTGAAACGGAAGGCAGCGGCACGCTCGGTAGGGGCAAACTCTGCCGTCACATCATGGTCGGCAAGATAGACCTTATAATAATAAGGAGTGGCAGTCTCGGCTTTGTGAGAAAACCAACTGGCACGCTCGTCCTGGTCGAAAGCCACCTTTCCGGTGACAGGCATAATGGCAAACTGTCCGTAGTCGTTAATCCACGGACTGGGCTGATGTGTCTGCTTGAAGCCGCGCATCTTGTCGGCATCATAGGTATAGGCCCATCCATCCCCCATGGTACCGGTCTGCGGTGTCCAGAAGTTCATACCCCAAGGCATTGCCACGGCAGGATAAGTGTTGCCCGTAGAAAGAGCATGCTTAGATTGCGTGCCAACCAAAGTGCTGACGTAATCCACCGGTGTAACCGACTCGTCAACCGGCAGCGAAGCCGCCTGCATACCGCCTGCAAAAAGGAGGGCGGTTCCCCATGCAAAGAGTCTTTTCATGCGTTTAATCGATTTTGTCATTGTTTATTCTGCATCAGCTTGCTTTCAAGCATTTTCATGTAATATCCGCCTATTACCGAGCGGGCCTTGAAACCACGCCAGTTGGGCTTGTCGGTAAATACCCAGTCGGACATCGGCACGCGGTCTATCGTTTCGTTCATGAACTTATGCACCGGGACGATGAATTCACGGAAAGTAGCCCGGTCAGGAGCCATTGTGGCAGTCCACATAATCCAGTCGGTCTTGGTATAAGTCTCACGATTGTCGAGTGGCAGACCATAGATATTCTGCTTGGTCAGGTAATAAGGTATCTCCATTTCCGCAATTTTGCTATCGAAGATGTTCAATCCGAGCAGTTTGTCCCAAACCAGGTTGTACTTCTGGCTCCATGTACCCGGCTTGTCGAATGTCAGGCGGTAATGGTCGCCGTCGTTGGCCATGCGCTCCCATTCTGCTGCCATCTTGCGGGCTTTCATGGTATAGGCTTCGGCCACATCCTTCTTGCCGAGCATTTCAGCCAACCGGCCATAAGAGGCTACTCCTAAAATTGCTTTGATGGAGAGATTGGTGTTATGGGCAAAGTGTCCGGCGAAGTCATCGGTACAGAGTTGGTTTTCAGGGTCAAGTCCTTTTTCCACCAGATAGTCTGTCCAAGTGGTGAGCACTTCCCAATGTTTGGCTGCATAGTCGGCATTGCCTTCTATGGCAGCAATGGCAGCTGTAAGAATCAACATATTTCCACTCTCTTCCACCGGCATATCGCTCCGTACACCTGTCCGTTGGCAAGAGGATAAGTACCCAAATCATGAGCAGCGAAGGGTTTGGTCCATTTACCGCTTTCACTATAATAGAAGATACCGTTCATCATGCCCTTCTCCAATTCCGGATTATAAATCAGATAGAGGGGGGCCGAGGGGTAGGTCAGGTCTACGGTATTGATACAACCGTTGCTGTTGTTTTCTTTCGACAGCCACAACAGGTCACCGTTGGGAGCTTCCACGAGTTTGTGGGCAGCAATGGATTGACGATAGGCCAACGCGCAGAGGTCGGCATATTCCTTACCTCCTGCTGCAGAGGCATCTTCCATCAACTTTTTATCGAAAGCATAGCAACGTGCCAGCAATTTGTCATACTCATTGTAGGCAGCCAGCATTTCCGCCTCAATGGTGCGGTCGCCTTTTGAGTTCCAGTAAGGACGCAAGTTGGTACCAAAGTACTGGATGGAATAGATGTCGTCATATCCCAGCATTATCTTGTCGGTAACATTCTTCACTTTGCCATAGCTACGCACCAAAGCCATGTTTCCATTGCTATCCTCTCCCTCGAGCGAAGCCGAGTTCATGGTTCCGTTCACGAAGTTTTTGCGCAGTTCGGTACTGTTGCCAACACTGTATACAGTATTTTTCTTATCGGCAACCATGTAGAAATACCCCCAGTCAATGCGAAGGTCATCGCCCTGCTTAGCCAGGATATTCTGCTCCTTACTTCCACTCTTCAGGTAAAGCAGTCCGTCGGCTTCATATCCCTTGCTTGCAGATTGCTGGTAAGGTTGGTCGAGCGCCCAGCGCGGCGAGGCCTCAAAATACACTTCCACCTCGTGTTCCTTGCCGTCGCGAGCGGCAACACTATAAGTAAGGTAATTCACAGGACGGCTCAGTAGCTTCAAGTCTTCCATGAAGAGAGGTGCCGTGAAGGTGACTTTCAAGTCGACATCACCACAAGTAAAAGCGTAGTGTGTCTGCATGGGCTGCACATCGGCTGAGATTTGTTCTGCCGTCTTGCCGAATACGGTTTCCAGATGTTTCGGAATCTGCAGGCCGAAGTCGAGCAGACCGTTACCCACGGGATTGATACACTCGGCAGCAATCATATTGTCTCCTTGTTTCAAAGCCGCCAAAGCCTCATCGGGAAGTTTCACTACCTTGTTCTTATTACATGTGGTTCCGGTACTGTGTATCTTCACTCCGTTGATGTAGAATACGGCATCATCATCATTGGAGAATTCCAGATAAACAGGTATGCCGGTCAAATCGCGGTCGATATTTACAGTACGGCGCACCCAGATATTACGGGTTCCCCATTGCGTCTTGGCTGTAGGCTCATTTTCTTTGGTACCAAAGGCACCACGGTCCGACTTCCATCCGGAATCATCGTAATCGGCAGATGTCCAGTCGCCAGCGGGCTTGTCTGTGATATAGCGCCCCGTCCAGTCGCCTTGCTGCGAGGTGGGCACAATGGCATTCATCTCCAGTTCTTCGGTTCCCATAAAACGATAAGAAACGCCGTCTACCTTTACCACGCCAATCAAGGGGAAATCTTTACCCGTCCAATGGCGCACGGGGCTGTCGTAAAGGTTATCACTCATGGACCATGCACTGGCATAAGGGTCGATGGTGACAAGCGGGTAGGCAGGTGCTCTCAAATCGTTCTTTACGACTTCGTAAGAAGTATCCTTGTCACTGCACGCAAAAAGGCATGAAGCCAACAAGGTGTATAAAAGTTGTTTTTTCATATTGTTTATATAATATAGTTGTTTATGTTGTTACATTCTAAAAAACTAGAAATACCCACGATTACCAGCAAAATTTCACCGACACTCCGTCAGGGTTATTCTCAAACTCTATCAAATAGGTATGACTTGCTGCATGCCAACGCTTGGCATCGCATACTTCTTTGCCGTCGACCGTCACACTCTTAGGACAACGGGGCAGCAGCACCCGCGATATGTTTGAAGTCTCGGCAGGACTTTTCGCCACATAGGAATACCAGCCTTTCCCGCGTTCTTCCTGTTCTTCACGACTTGCCGAAGCCAACACTTGAGGCTTCTTCTTACCGGCTACACGTTCTACATTCAGCAGCAAGGCTTGTTCGCCCGGATTTATCTGCTTGGAAGCACATATCGGTAATTTAGGGTCGAAAAGGTCAATCAAACATCCTTCTACAGTAAACGGCTCGTCGCTCACGCTCTCTTCAAGCACAGCAGCCAAGTCGTAGTCTCCCCTTTGCAGATAGAAGCTATTCTTGAACTCCAATTTCCCCGCTTTCGCATTCTGCTCGTACATTCGGGTCGCAAGATACAAAAAATCTTTGTCACCGCCTTCATTCAAAACGTAATCTTTGGGGTCGGTACGAACAATACATACAGTTCCCTTACCGTAGCTGTATTCTCCCTGTTCCGGTCTGGCAGGAAGTCCCATCTGCTCAAAAAGATGTGCGGAAGGGGTAGCATAGTTGTAACCGTCGGTGTTCCACCACTCTCTTACATGCTGGAAAGGGTCATTGTCCGTTCCACTGTAAATCAGCACTCCCCCTTCTTCACCCAACTGGCAATGTGACTGTGCGCTTCGGGCTCGAGCGGTTTCATGTTCGCATAAGTCATCAGCAACACTTTTGTGTCAGCCAGTGCTTCTTTATAGCCGAGGTTTTCAATGTGGACAGTTTTGACGGGTACACCTCTTTTAAGCAAAGGCAACGCCTGACCATAGAAATTGGCCAGTTGCGGGTCTTCATATCCATTGTGTGTAGGAAAACGCTGGAACATCAAGGAATTTGCCATCAATACGCTGAATCCTTTGCTTCCGGTCAGCTTCTTATCGGTCAGAGGCATACGGTTCAGAGCGTTTATCATCACTTGCATCTGTGTGGAATAGAAACGAGGGATGCGTTCTTTCCTATCACTATCGGCACTTGTGCGGTACAGCCCTTCGTAGATACGTTCCGGCCAAGGCATCACTTCGTAATCGGCTATATTGGGATAGAGCAATTGTGCCGTAAAAGTGGCCTGGTAGTTCTTCTTATAGTCTGCCCAGTCACGCGGCCAGTCTTCAATAGGGTCGGTCAGGAAGAACATCTTACGACCGGTGGGAGCAGTCATCGACTCCATGGAACCATACTCCAGATAGGCAGTCTCGAACACACGCTCACGTTTGCGGCCGTCAAAGAAATTCGGCTCGCGCGAGGTTCCGGTCCATACCTGAGCGATGTAACCATCCACACAAGGAAGTGAAGCAAGACTTGCTTCCGGGCTGACAATCTGCCATTGCGAATAGTTCACCAACGAATGGGTGGGAACGTAACACTTCACGTCCATCCCTTTGCTTTTACCATATTCTTTGGCAAAGGTGAAGACTTCATTCAGTGCACGATAGTACAAATAATACTTGAGTTTGCTCGACAAGTAAGTATTTTCCGGCGATTCATGTTGCGGTCTCCAGTCAAAGCCATAATATTTTTTCCATTCCTTCTTAAAGGACTCGCTGTAACCGGCTCTTGCCCAGAATTCCGGTTCCTCCATGAAAATGGCGTCCACACCGGCATCGATTACCCTCTTCACATGTCTCTCCTTCAGATAACTTAAAAAATTCTCCGACGGCACGATATAGGGCACCATGTGGCCGTGCCATATCGTGTCTCCGGCCTGAGTGACCTGCCCCTCATCCAAATGCCATTTCCCGTCCCATTGTCCGGTGAAATAGTCCTGATATTCACCCCAAGCAATGCCGGTCATAAAGTGTATGATATATCCGCGCTTCTTCCAGGACTTCACCCGCTCCTCGAAAGATAGTTTGCGCGACTTGTCCGAAGGATTCCCCCCTACTCCATACACCATCACCGCATCAGCCTATTGTCAATGGAAGGTTTCCACTCGCGTGAGGTTTGAAAAGTAGTCTTGACATTATCCCTGGTCTGGGCACCTACGGAGATGCCTGTTGCCAAGACAGCCAAACTTATCAAAAAATGTTTTTGCTTCATATTGGTTTCTTATGTTTATGGTATTAATCGTTGCTCTTGCCACTACAGTGGCAAAAGATTGCCCACATACAGGCAAGACTTTGCCACTATAGTGGCAAAGTCCCGGCTGCATACCATCAGGCTACGGAATAAGTACTTCCATCGGCTCGCTGTAGTTCCAGCGGCGTGTACCGCTACCTACGGGTGTGTCGTAGTTTATACGCGCAGCTGCACGTATAAATACCTTGCGACCCGAAGGAATATTTCCATTGGACTTGATGGTGATTTCCTCACCCAGCAAATCCTCAAAGCTCTTTCCGTCATAGTTGATGCTACTTGACCAGCGTTCGTCACGCGCCCGGTAACCGACCGTATTCGAATAGCTGACGAAGAGTTGGATATCGGTCACATTCAGATACTCATCCTTCCAGTTGCCCATCGGTTGAATTTTCTCACGGAAGATGTCGTCAGACACGCCGCGTGTCACGCGTACTTGCGCCTTGACAACGCCATTGCTCACCTGAGGATTACCAACAATCTCTACATTCAAGAAAGGTTGTACTTCAAACTTCACTTTCGTTGTGCCACTGATTTTGGTATTGACAGACCCATCGTGAAGCAGGGTTCCGTCTGTATTCTCACGTACCAAGGGAATGAACGGGCCATCAATACGGATGTTATATTCGCCCTTGAAGATTTTCGTGTTCTGGAATGTACCGTCCATCATGCAGTAAAAATCCGGGTTGTGTTGCACGTTGTCGCCCCAGCTCAATTCAGTCAGGCGGACACGGATGCCTTCACTTCCCTGATCGGTCAATACACGCTTGCCGGTTGCTTCATCTACCACCTCGCCCCAGATTGTTTCAGCAGGTTCCTCATAGTTGTCTATTTCGAACATGCTACACGAAGTTAACATAAACAAGGCGCTGAATAAGCTATAGAATGTTATCTTTTTCATACGTTTTAAGTTTTTAATTTATTGAGTTTTATCGATTAGGCTGCTGGTCAATCACAGGACTCTTTGAAACCTCACCACCCGGAATCGAGAAGTAATAGTCCAACGGAGTGTAACCAAAGTCTTTGTCACCGGCAGTCGTATAGTTGAAACAAACATCAAAGAACCACTTTCCGGTCTCCGTTGAGTAGAACGGATAAATACCGCGGAAACGATAGCGGGTCGTGTTGCTGAAGCGGTCCTTATCACGTTGTTCGCCCCAGAATCCGTCACGACCTTCATAGTGGTTCACACGCCAGCGGCGCAAGTCCCACTTGGTCTTATGCTCGAAGGCCAACTCTTTGCGGCGCTCCTTGCGGACGATGTCGCGGCTATCGGTCGTGCCGGCCAGCGCAGCTGTCAACAACCGGGCACCGGCACGTTCACGGATGTCATTGACAGCTTTCGTGGCTACGCTCAGCATATCCGTACCATCCGGCGAAGATACACCAGCCAACGAAAGTTCCACAGCAGCCTCGGCTGCATTCAGCAGCACCTCGGCATAACGCATCAGGATAAAGGGTTGCGCACTATTTCCTTCCCGGGGAACAAATGCAGGGTCAGGATTCAACCATTTGCGTGCCAACAGACCGGTCATAGCACTTCCACCATCTTCATAGAAAGGACCGTTCTCACCGGCAGCGTCATCGTAGAACCATCAGGCAAGGTCACAATTTCCTGCTGGTCTTTAGGTTTCGGGCTGAGATAAAGTGTCTTGGGTTTCTCTTTATAAGCACTCAGATGATTGTACTTAGTAGTGGCCGAACCATACGAATAGTCGCTAAGAAGTGGTTTGACAGGCGCAGAACCAGTATAAACACCGGCATAAATATCAATTTCTTTACCTTTGAATACATCACCGGGGAAGATGACATAAGCACGCAAACGAGGCTCAGCATTTTTATAATAATCCATCGGGCTATCATACATAACGTAGTTACCTTCGGCAGGAGAATTGCCAGTTGTCACCTTCAGGGTGCCGTCAGGATAACGGTCGAAACCGTCGAACAACTCTACAAAGTCGGCTGTCGGACAGACACCGCAATTCAACGGAGCTTGAAGGTTAGCGGCAGGTTGTAAGAATCGTAAGCGTGAGTGCTAGTAGGATAAGTATACTCTTTCACATAGATATTTTCAGGATTATTGCTGAGATCGGAAAACATATCTACCATATTCTGATATTGTGCTTCCGGATCATTGGCAGCCCATTTCTTCTTGTAAAGTGAATACACACCGCTTTTAATCACCTCGGAAGCAGCTTTGTAGGCTTCGGTGAAATACTTCTTGGAAGCCTCTTGCCAACGGTTTTCATCGAATCCAATCACGCGTACGCCCGTCTTGGCACCCAAGCCGGTCAGACGACCGGTAACCGTTTCATTATACTTGGCTACGCTACCTGCATAGAGCATGGCTTCCGACTTGAAGGCCAATGCTATATACTTGTTGCTGTAACCGCTCTTGGGACTATTGGGCATCATTAGTTCGATGGCCTTGTCATAGTCTGCCAAAACCTGATCCCAAGTTTCTTCCTCACTGGCACGGGGTACTTCCAAATTGCCGTCCCCGGGATACTGGATGACCTTTGTTACCAAAGGGATACCACCGAAACGACGAGCCATGGCGTAGAAGACCGTGGCACGCACATAATAAGCTTCACCCAAATAGTGATTATAGGTAATCTCAGCGTAGGAACCTTGATACTTCGGCAGGTTCTCAATCAGGTAGTTGGCATCACGCAATAACATGAACGGGTTTCCTTTACTTCCATCAGTGCTCCAATAAGCATAGTCTTCACCGGTAAACGCACGGCAGATACCATCGCGGTTCATTGCTTCGCCGGTACCGTCGATACCTATGGCATTCAGCCAGCCACTAAAGTTAAAACCCCATTGGGACAAGTACTTGAAATCTTCCCACGGCATATAACTATATAGACGTGCCATGTAGATGTCCATACCCGATTCGTTGGAAAGCAACGACTCGGAAGTCACGATATTTTTGGGAGCAATATCCATATCGACACATGAAGTGGCGAGAGTCATGCACAACATCGCGGATATCAGTTTATGTTTCATATTTACTATTTTTTAGGTTTATATCATTGATTACTTAGAAAGATAGGGAAACTCCCAGTGTATAGGTCTTGTTCAACGGATACATACGACCCAAATCGTCATCGGGATGCTCAGGGTCAACAAACTTCACGCCTGTGAAAGTCAGCAGGTTGTAAGCATTGGCATAGACACGCAGGCTGGCATTGGGAATCTGCTTCAATTTCGGGAAGGTATAGCCCAACTCGATGCTCTTCAGACGAAGGTAAGCAGTGCTTACGCGATTGAAAGCAGAATTGGTTCTTGCCCAACGGCCTGTGTAAGCATAGTGACCGGAAGTCCAGACGGTAGAAGGATCATAGGGATCGGCTTTCGGGTCTACAGGATGCCAGCGGTCGAGGAACTGTGTCAATGCACCACCGCCATTCTTACCCCAAATTTCATGCAGAGGCTCTTTGTATTCCATAGACCCCAGTGCAGAACCTTGCAACAGCATATTAAAGTCGAAGTTTTTCCATTGCAGGCCGGCATTCAAGCTGAATTGCAACCACGGCGTCTGGTCAAAGGCAAACGGATGTTCGTCCTGACCGTTAATCTCACCGTCACCGTTCCAGTCTTCATATTTATAATCGCCCGGCAGGATGTCGCGTTCCTTGAAACCGTAGTAATTCCAAATGTCGTTCCAACTGGTGTAACGACCGGCAGAAGTATAACCAAACTGTACACCTTGGTAACGGTTCGTCAGATTGTCGTTGCGCCAGCGATCATACGAGTTGGCCCAAGGTCCTTTCTCCGAAGCAGTCATGTATTTCTGACGGGTAACGGTAGCAATACCCTTCAGGTTGTAGCTCACTTCACCAATCTTGTTGCGATGTGTCAGCTCCAGTTCCATACCGAATTGGCGGTCGCTGTCCAGATTTTCACGCGGAGCAGTAGCACCTACCACGGTAGGCAAAGCACCGGTACGGCGAGCGAAACGACCGGTGCGTAGACGGTTGAAATAGTCGAACGAAACACCCAGCAGACCGTCCCATCCTTCAAAGTCGAAACCGATGTCGAATGTCTTCGACTTAAACCAAGTGATGTTTTCGTTAGGCAATGCCATCGGGCTGGCCGCGCTGACAAATTTGCCACCGAAGATGTAGCCCGGCGAATAACCGTTGTAGTCGCCGTTGGCCATGTTGCCGCTGGCCGAAGGATAAGTATACCCCATAGCCCAGTCATAATTCAAGTCGCCGTCATCACCAAGTACACCGTAGCTGGCACGCAGCTTCAACTGATTGACAAACTTCAGGACATCGATACTCTTAAAGAAAGGCTCTTCGGAGATTCTCCATCCAGCCGATACAGAGGGGAAGAAGCCCCATTGGTGTCCCTTGGCAAACTTGCTGGAACCGTCGTAACGGAACTGTGCCTCCAACAGGTAACGGTCGGCAAACGAGTAATTGATACGGCCTATCAAGGCTTCGTTGGCCTGTTCATAGAGGTCGTTATTACCTGTCTGCATGGCACCAATCTGGCCTTCGGTCACACCTGCCAGCAGGTAAGGCATGGAGAATGCCAGGTCGCGGACAGCGTAGAAGTTGTCACCGTTGCGCTTCTGCACCTCCCAGCCGACAACACCGCCCACGTGGTGAACATCATTAAAGGTTCGGTCGTAGTTCACTGTGAATTGTCCCAACATCTGCGACTTGTCATAAAACTCACGACGCATGTTACTGGGCGAACTTTCGTTATAGACTTTTTGGTTATAGGTACCGGTCTGCTCGTCATAAGCATACTGGTAGTACTCTTTACGGAAAGCCTCATTGTTGTCGGCACGGTAGTCGTAACTGAACATAGCTTTGGCAGTCAACCCCTTCAACACCGGAGTGTATTCGCCGAAGTCTGCCGTCAGAGTAGCCGAGGACTGGAAATATTTCTGCTTGTACTTCTTGTAACCGGAAATGTCGGCCGTCATCATAGCCACAGTGTTCTGTTCCATATCCAAACCGTTGTAGTTCAACATCGTTCCCTCGGGATCGGCGTATGCAGGATAGAGAACACCTTGACGCCAATAGTTACGGATGATGTCTTGTGAGCTGGTGTAAGGCGTGTTGCGTTCGTCGGAGATACCGCTCACACCGAGTTCGAATTTTATACCTTTAGCAATTTCAGTCGAAATGTTAGAGCGCAGGTTGAACTTGTTGTAGTTCAAGTCTCCTGAACGGAAGATACCTTCTTGATAGAAGTAGCCCATGCTGATGTAGAACTTCGTCTTCTCGGTACCACCGGAAATACTGATATCGTGTTGCGTTTGCGGAGCCACGTTAGAGATAATCAGGTCGTTCCAATCCGTTGTACGGCGCGTGCCGTTGCGGAATGCTTCGAAACTCTCTTCGCTGAAGACCCATGAACCGCCGTTGATGTTATTCATCGACATTTCGTTGAACAGTGTCATGGATTCATAGGGGTCACACAGCTCAGGCATACGTGAAGGTTGCTGGAAAGTGTATGAACCGTTGTAAGAAAATTCCGTTTTTCCTGCTCCTCCTTTTTTAGTAGTCACCAACACTACACCGTTGGCGGCACGTACACCGTAAATAGCGGCTGAAGCGTCTTTCAATACGGAAATGTCATCAATATCCATTGCATTCAAACGCTGGAATTCTTCCGTGCTCCGAGGAATTCCATCAATGATAATCAATGGAGCTCCCATACCGCGAACATCGAAGCTGTTATTGAAAGTTCCGGGTTCAGAGCTCTTCTGCCATACACGCAAACCGGGAATACGTCCCGTCAGCATGTTCTGCGGATTTTCATTCTTGGTCTTTATCATATCCTGACCTTTTACGGCAGAAACGGCACCCGTCACCGATCCTCGACGCTGTGTTCCGTAACCTATCACCACCACTTCGTCTATCATCTTGGAATCGGTCGCCATGATGATGTTGATAGTGGTACGCCCGTTCACTTTCTCTTCCTTGTTTTTCAGTCCTACATAAGAGAAACTGAGAATACCGTTTGCAGGAGCACTGATGGTATAGTGTCCGTCAATGTCGGTAATGACACCAATATTGGTACCTTTCACCATGACTGCAGCACCAATGACAGGCTCGTTGGTATCGTCCATAACTATTCCCGAAACGGAAACAGAGTTTTGCGCGGAAACACCTGTTGGAATCAGCATCAGAAGTAACGCCATAACCATGCAGGATAATCCTTGTCGCATCTTGCTAAAATTCTTCATAGTCTATTATTTTAAAAATTATTTTTTGCTCCATTCATAGTTTGCCAACACTGCATACTCGGCAGCAAAAGCAAAAGTGAACATTCCTTCCACGCTGTTCTTGCTCTTTTCAGCTTTATTCCAGCCCACCAACAAGTTAGTAGGAAGCATGTGCTTGTATTGATAATTCTCATAGGCATAATCCAGATTGTTCTGGAAGGCCTCAATGCAGCTTACAGCAGCAGTATGGGCTGAGCAAACATCCACATATCCGCGCATCAGCACACCATTGAACCAGTTGCGGAATCCACTGATATCGAATGTATAGCAACCCGGTTTTGTGGCATCGGGCTTGGCAAAGTAAGCAAAGCTATTATCAGTCAATTCTGCCAAATCCGTCCGATAGGCAGCATCGCCCGTAACCCGGAAAAGGTCGGCAGCACCGGAAAGCATCGTACCGCTGTTGTAAGTGATGGCCGGACCTACACGGTCGCGCAGTTTGGAACCAGTCCGATAACGTTCACCGTCAATGGTGACGTATTTTATGTCGGGGGAATCAGAACCGCCCATCATGTCGTCGTACACTCCATCGGGTCTCAATAAATACTTCTTTTGCCAATCATAAACGGCTTTGGCAAAACTCAAATAATAGTCGGACTTTTTCTCCGTGCGCAGCTTGCGACTGTTATCGGCAGCCACATAGCCGTAGGTCACTTCATCGGACTTTCCTTTGTAAATTTCGTGGAGCCACACCAAAGGACTGACAATGGGACCGTTACTGCAAGAATGCTTGGTGAGGTATCCGGGTCCCCACGTGATGCCTCCCAACGGATTGCCCTGTTCATCAAGAGTGCAGTCCCAACCGTCGAGCACGTATTCCATCAGGTATTCCGCCTTTTCCAGGTAACGTTTCTCACCGGTGATATGATAGGATTCCAACAATTCACGTACCAGCCACATCTGGTCATCGTAAACATTGAGGATGCCTTCCACCTGGGCAGCTCCCTTGTCGTTTCCACGGTTTACACCGTACACCGTCCACTGCTTAGTCTGTGTATAAGAGGTCAGTGTAAAAGTGCCTGCGTAATACTCCAGATTATCATAAAGCTGGGCCAGAAGCTCCTTGTAACGGTTAAAGTGAGAGTCATAAAGAGCCGTTTCTCCCCTTGCCTGCCCGGTCTTCATGGCTTTCATTGCAGCGTTCACAGCCTCAATGGAGCTGGTGTACATCCACACGCTGCCCAACTCGCTGGAACGGCTTCCGGTATAAGGATTGTAATAACGTGACATAGCCATGCCCGTTCCGCTAAAGTAGCACTCCACAGCATTGTCAATCAGTTCTATGGCACGCGCCGTGTTCTGCACCGGCAGATTGCCTGCCGGTACATCTATTCCTCCGTTACCCGGCTCATCATCAACGGCAGAGTCGTTGCTGCAAGCCACTAACGTCCATAAAAGTAAAATCAGTAAAGTAAATAAATTTTTCATTCTGTTCCTACAATTAGTTTATCATTCCATTGTTATGCCACGCAGCACCAGTTTGTTCTCATCGCCATTTTCTTCTCCCTTGAATACACCGATGGTGAGCATCACGTCTTCTCCGTTGAACTGAGACAAATCGTAGACAAAGTCGGCATACGCGTCCGGATCACCCTTTCCTCCAGCCTCATGGATAAACTTCCAGCAACCGTCGGCGGCAGCTTCGGCAAACTGAGCCGTATTGGATGCAGGTGCCAAGTGCATGACAGTTCCATCCATGCGGATGGCCGTCACCTTAAAGAAGGTAGCATTCGTTCCGCTGAAGTTGCGAGTCTTCAATGTCATCTTATTTCGTCCGGAAGCAATGGAGAACTTGGCATAGAAATAAGATTCGGGCACGGTGGTGCTCACATTGCTTCCACCACGTGTCTTTATCAGATAGCCTTCGGAAGGGAATACCTCAGGATCTTTGCTAAGTGCATATACGACCACTCGGCACAAACGTGGTCTACCTCGCGCCATGCGCGATAAGCGTCTACATAGTTGTCGCGATTTCCTTCAATAGGATTCAGACCTGTGAACTGTGACTTCACTTGCGGCATGGTAGAGCGTACCATTTCCCGGGTCATCTTCCAGCCGTCCAGTTCTTCGACTGCTGTTCCCGGCAACCATCCCCATCCTTCAACAACTTCCTTAGCAAAAGCGATGCGGCGCAATACCAACTGTTTCCAATAGTCGCCTGTCTGGGCACGGAATGTACCGATGGCAATGATTACTTCCTTACCGATGTATTTGCTCAAATCCACCGGAACAGAACCGTAGTCTCCTGAAGCATAAGTTCTGACATCACCCACCATTTCAGCCTTCGGTTCAGCTGCAGTCAGGTCTACCACCTGCACGCCATAGTATGCCGGAGCAGCTTCGTCGGCATTGTGCGTACGAATCTGCAGAGTCATCATGTAATTGTCTTCTGTAATCAGTTTGCTTCCGAATACAAAGGAATCGAACATTTCCAAGTCTGCAGGATTCTTGCGGTCGTCTTCATTGTTGCGGATGCGGAGAGTGGTTCCCTCGTTCTGCTCTTCCCAATCACCGCGGAAGTCCATCGTACACATGTAGTTGCAAGCCCAATCCCAATGGGGATAACTTTCTGCGTTTCGTCCGCCGCGGTATTCGTTATAATACCATTTTTCGGCAGCTTTCAAGTCATCGAGGGTCAGTCCGCGCAGGATTTCCGTTCCACCCATGCGCACGTCTGTAGTAGCAATACCATCCACAAAGTCGGCCATAGCCACTTTCTTCACAATAGAAGCATAACCATCTTTCGTAAAGGTTACGGTATAGTCTGCCAACGGCAAATTGCCAATTTCAAACGTGCCGTCGCTTCCAGTGGTGGCAGTCTGTGTGGAGCTGATGCTGACCGTCACTCCTTCCAACGGAGCATTTCCCTTTCCTGCATCGGTCACTTTTCCTTTAATCTTCGCAGCAGCATACTCCATCTTAGGACTGACTTCGGCTACTCGTTCTTCGTTGAATTTTCCTGCTACGACAGTAACGCTGACCGTCTGGTAGTCAGCTTTTGTAAATGTAATTATATGTGTACCTATTGAAATATTTTCGAGTGTATATACACCCTGCGAATTTGTCGTAGCCTGAGGACCGTCCGGTGTAGCCGTTATACCGGAACCATCGACCTGAACCGTTACCCCTTCAAGGGGAGAAGATAAATCGTCAGTGACGACACCCGTCACTTTTCCGTAGGATAAAGCCCCTCCATCCGTGTCGTCATCCGAGCAGGAGCTTACCATGAATACCATACTTATAAGCATGGTCATCAGTCCGAAGACTCTTAGTTTTTTTGCCTGTTTCATAGTTTAATTATTATTTAGAAGTTAATATAACAAAGGAGCCGATGCCAATCACCCACATCAGCCTCAGGGCATTGCAAACCGCCCCCTCGACCACAAATTTGATTTCGCATGGGTTAATTTTAGGGTTAATTTGCGTATAACAGGATAAAAAAAAACATTAATCCGAACTATTTTAACCCACAAAAGGAAGAGCAGACTTCACTTAACTCTTTAAGTTTCGAAAGTGAGGATATGAGTCAAACAATTATTGCATAAGTTCTACTAAGAACCTATCCAGAAAACGAACCGCCGCTTACACCATACAACAACTGTAAGTACGAATCACAAAAATCGCACAGAAAGTATAAAAAACATAATAAGAGAGTTATCAGACAAGCTGAAGGAAGCAAAAAAAAGAAAACACCGGATGCAACGTGCCAAGGTACTAACTCCAGTAAAGACTGAAAGGATTAGGATAATCTTCCCCCGTGTGTTTTTTGTATTCCGCTACAAATCTCTGGTAAGTAGCAATGGCAGCATTTTCATGCTTGAGTATGAAAAGAGACTTGAGGCAACAAGACAAGGCCGTCTCGTTCACCGGATCGATATTGAATTCCGCTTCGGCCAAGCTCACAGCTTCCGAATAATCCTGCGCCTCGAAAGCCTCCTTCATCAGCTGCAAGACAAGCACCTCCAAACGGCACTCCACATCTTGCTTAAAACCATCGAATAACGGGTCGTCCATAAAGCCTACAAACTTGCCGCGCCCTACAATACGCAAAAACTCTTGCCGACATTCCTCTGTCCGGTTTTCAGCAACTATTGCCACAAAACGCAAGTAGTCGCAATAAAAAACAGGGGACAGCGTAAAACGAAAGCATCCTTTTTCGTAAACCAGTTCTATGCCATCCAATTCTTTTAGAATTTTGCGCAAGTGATTGATAGCTACTCCACGCGAGTTTTTCACTTTGTCTTTTGGTTTATCGGGCCATATCAAGTCGCTCAGCTGTTTAGAAGAAATTCCGTCGGCATCGCTATAACGCAAAATGAGACAGAATATCTGCTTGATACGCAAAGAAAACATATAGGAGATATTGCGCCCGTTTCGGTCGAAAACGGAGAAGTCACCGAATAAATACATCGAATTGGCAGTTCCCATATCTACCGCCATCTTCTCCGCCTTTGCATCAGAGACTGCAGGAAGCTGTTCCTTGTCCTGTTCCACAGCTTTGCCATCCTCACCCTTGCCGGAGTTTCGGCGCCACTTGCACACTATCCACGCACCCCCGCCAACTACAGCCATAACCACGCCCCCCAGTACCAGCCACACATATGAAGCATTCCCTCCACTGTTATTTGCAGTATATTTTTCAAGAGAAACTGGTGGGAATAGTAGCGAATAGACAGAAAATTTGGAAGACACGTCATCGCTTGTTTCCTGCACAGTCACAAAAAGCCTGCTTTGACGCTCGTTGTAATAAAGACGAGCGTTCGTCATGATTTTGTCGGAGTAAATGGGAATGGAATCACCCAATATATGACAACTGCCATCTTTTACAGAAAAGCGATAGAGATGCAAAAATGAGTTGGACACACTCTCTGGATAACGCAAGACATAGAAACAAGAGTCATTCAGTATAACCATATCCTGTGCAGGAACCATATTAGGCTGTCCTTCTGAAATGTCCCAAAGCTTCTGTACACGCATTTCTTGCAAATCCACCTTATAAAGGTCGTGAAAATAACGACGGCCTATCACCTGGTCGCCCGACTCGTTGCCCATACCTCCGAAAATGTAGACGGAGTGATTGCTGTCCAAATAACCGGTCGAAGAGAAATAGCGCGGACAAAGGAAATCGCCGGATAGGGAACCCAGTGTGTCCCAACACACATCCTCCGCATTGAACTGATAGAACTTATTGCTGTAATGCATATTGCCGAAGCCACCGAAGATGGTGTAACGCTTACGAATTGCATCATAATAGGAACAGTGATGATGCAGTTGCATACTAAGCCTGCTGTAGCTCTCCACTTTCCAACTCAACGTATTCAAGTCCAAGCTTGCTATCATAGGCTCTACCTCCCCATTCTCCGTATACACCTCGTAAACATAGAGCCTCTCACTGCCACTATCGAAAAAACTGCCGACAAGAAACAGTTTCACAGGACACCGTTCGGCAAAAGCTTGGCAGAAGTACTTCCCGTCTCCATATTGTAGACGAACAACGAATCACGATTGAAATAATAAATCTCATTTCTGTCGGCATTGTAACAAGAGCCGGCTTCCGAAGCCGACGCAAAGCCACCCTCTTTCTTCCAGTGATAGGCCTCGTTAATCAACCATATCGGATTCTCTACTTTGCCATAAAGAGTACCCTCTTGGTTACAGACCGATTCTCCGTCCGCCTCATCCAAAGGGAACGTGTAAGTATAATCGGCATTCACAACCAACTTATCAACAGCTATCTCCGGAACATCAATAATGTGATCGCTCTTACCGAACACGATTTTCGGACTGAATTCATCAGAGAGCAACACCCCCTTGCATACCTTTTCTTGATCGTGAATTTTAAGAGTAATCTCATCCTGCTTCAGATTGAAAGCTATCTTCACCTTAAACCAATGGGATTTCATAGCCCCGGCCTTACTGACTGGCAAGGCTATCAACACACACTTCCCCTCCTGGTTCAGACGGAACAAGATGTCATCGCCACGAAAATCAAAGAAAAGATTGAAAATCTGTCCTTCGTCATCCCCCTTCACCCGCAACACATAGCCGACACTTTCTGTAGAATACAGAGCCATATTAAATTCCAAGTCAAAATAGTCTCTGAAAGAGGGGCAGCTGTGAGCGAATACATCATAGGATGTTCTTTCGTCGATAGGACTGGTTGCACCACGAAATCTTAGTCCATATGCGGAAACCAATTGGGTAGTGCAAAGGCCGATTATAAAAACGATATATCTATATAAGTGTACCATTAGGTTTTCATTTAAGGTTATGCAATACCATCATAAAACATTAACCAACATTTATTAAAAAATGATGGGAAAATTGAAATGCAAATATATAAAATATTAATGAACGAATTATATTTTGCTTAAAAAAGTAAGTTTCTATACCACGAGGGTGTCAAAAATGCGTGAAAGCACACAGATGACACAGAACAGACATATAACCACAGATATATTTGCCTGTCAATCAGAAGTATATAATCTGTAGTCATCTGTTAAATCAGCTCATCTGTGTGCCATCGACCGTTTTGACACACATTCTTTCACTTGTTCCATCTTTTCGCGTATCGCTCTATTCATCGGGGTTCCCGGCGAAACTGTTACCGGACTGCTTGTCGCATCTATATATTCGGCGTGCTGCATCTATATATCCAGCACATGGAATATATACAATTTCAACATGACCAAGTTGAGGTTTGCAGCCGTCAAGTTGAGGTTTGCAGCCGCCAAGTTGAGGTCTGCAGTTTCCAACCTCAACTTCAGCATCAGTCATCCTGTCTATTTCCCACTCAAACATACTCCACCATAAACCGTTGTCAGCCAGACGTTTTTTTTATAAAGGTGAAGGATGTGAAGCTTAGTTTGCTCAATTCATACTCAAGAATAAATAAAGGAGCAAGGAATAAAGCAAACACACTTGCGGATGCAACCACACAAATATAGACTTTAACTGTCAAGCCGAGTTGTAGACAGATAAATCCTTTAAATGAAAGAGCCGTGTTTCTATACAGCTATTATAAAAGACTAAAAGTCCGTATCATCCCCGCTCCTATAGAAGCGGAAGATGTACGGACTGGATGAGAAGTAGATACGGAAAGATTAGGAAGGCAGCATGGAAAAGTTATGACGCAGGTACTCCCGTCACAATTCCCCGGCCATGTGTCCCTATATAAACCCGCCCATATTCCTGCATGTCACCGCAGATATGCAATACCAGGCCATATTGATGGGCATCATCGTTGATACGTACCCAAGAGTTCGCCGCATCGTCAGAACGGAAAAAACCATATTGCCCGTTGACTACGCCTATCAGATAGATGGCAGGATAATCATTACCCGGCTTTGCCTTGCCGAAACCAAAAGCATAGATGGTACGTACCTTATCCAAAACACGGAAATCAAATTTTTCTGAAGCGGCAGAGTGGTACAAACCATCATAAGCTGCAATCCACAAATCTTTTTCATGACCGGGAGTAGCGTAGATACGGTCTTGCCCTCCACGCGGATCTCCCCTTCGTACGGCGGCACCAGTATTACCCCGTTGGAACCGTTTAACAGTTAAACTCAATGTATCGGCATGAAAAGTCGCCCCACCATCCTCGCTGCTATACAATATTTCGGCCACAGCATCTACAGCATAAAAACGTTGGGGGTTCACCTTGTCTGCAATGACGCGGATATTCTTTGGCAAACCACGGCAAGATTGCCAGGAAGTCCCCTTATCACGGGTCAGATAAGCCTCCGAGCGGTCGGGTGTCCAAATCCAAGAAGAGCCGTCTGCTGCCACGGCGATATGCCCATTACGAGACTTTTCCGTTGGAACGGTGGCACACATAGTCCAGTGCCTGCCCCCATCTTCCGAATATGAAATAGTCTTTGCACCCGGCTGATGGCCGAACAGTGTACCAACTCTGACTATCAAATCCTGCTTCAGCCAGGCGCCCGTCACTCCATTCGTATTTCCGAAATGAGGATTGGCATGGCTGCCCAACGGGGCGGGCCGATTGAGGTCGAAATGCGTAAAGCCACCATAATCACCGATACCGGAAATCAGGCGCGCCCCTTTTTCGGGAGCATAGAGTTCGAGGGGCACGGTCTCTTCGATACCGGCAGACATGATACTCCATTTCACCGGTTCCCCACGTTCCACGGCCGATAGGTTGAAAGTTTCCCAACCGCCGAAACCGGTGGTAAATATGGCATGTTCAGCGTCGGCAGGGTCTATCTCAATGTCGAACATCCAATGCAGGGGGGCTACTTTTGTATAGGGAGCTTTAGAATAATCATACTCATATCCCGTCTTGAAAATCGGTTTCCAGCTTTTGCCACCGTCGGTCGTACGGAACATCTCATCACTCTTATAACCGTGTTTGCCTCCCAAGCTGTGTGTACTGGCAATCAGATGTTTCGGATTACGGGCATCCACTGATACGGCTGCATAGCCAAATCCCGCCTTCCTGCCACCGGACAGTCTGACGGGCGAAATGTCCGTCCATTTGTCTTTACGTATATCGTACTTCCAAACTCCACCGTCCCCCATCTGACTCGGACCGGGAGTATCTCCGTACGTCAATACTAATTGTCCGTCACCGGTCAAGACCATATGTGTGGGGCGATACTGCACCGGCTGTCCCCCGACCGGCTGCCAGCTTTCACCATAGTCGTGGCTCACGAACAGATTTTCCCTGCCCATCAATGAAACTGCCACATAAATGTCACGGGTGCCACGCCCATCGCGAGTACCTTGTACATCGTAGACTATACAGACAATGCCACTGCCGCGGTTCCCCCATGCAGCACGGTCGGCAGGGTTGAACTTCTCGGAGACATCCGGGAAAGACACCACCCGTGTCCAGCTCCGCCCCTTATCCGTACTACGCCACAAACCATGCAAACGGGTTCCCATATAAATGATATTCCCATTCTGCGGGTCCACCATCATCCGTTCCCCATTACCACGCCCGTTCTCGTTGCCGCCCATCGTAAAGGGCACATCGACACGGGTAAAGGTTCTGCCGCCATCATAAGAACAAAGTATGGCGCCATTGGAGCTGCCGGTATACGTACCGCAGGCAATATACACGTTCTGCGGATTCTGCGGGTCGATGGCAATGCTCTCCACTCCTTGCAGATTGCTTTCATCCAGACTTATCCAGTCCAGCAAGGGCGTCCACCGGTTGGAAGCAGCGTCCCACCGGTAGGCTCCTCCCATATCGGTGCGGCAATAACGGACACCAGGAGCTTCTGGGTGAAAAACGATACCGTCCACAAAGCCTCCTCCCACTATCGGTACGCTCTTCCATTCGTAAGAAACAGAATTCACCGGAGATATATCTTGAGCAAGCATCGGCATGCCGCCCAGCATCAAACTTATTCCTGCTAAAAACAACTGTCTTTTCATAAGCATCAGGGTTCTAAAACAAACGTTCTTGATATTTCTTTCAAAGATAAGAATATTTCATTGATATTTCAGTCTGAAACATTTGTGGTAGTGTACATACATTCCTAACAACCAACGTTTTAATAAAAACAAGAAACTAAATCAAGCCATAAAAAGATTAAAACGGCACCCATCGCAGTTCTTCCCTTCAACAGTTTTTTGTAACAACAATGCAACATATATGACACAAAAACACAACACGCATGTCCGAACTTTGTCGCCGACAAATCATTCGACAACAACAGATTATGAAAAAAGTGCATTGACAGTACTGATTGCCCTGCTGCCGCTGGCCGCAATTGCCCAAACGCCCTCCATCAACGAGGACGGAAAAAAGATTGAAAAGGAGAAGATGGAAACCAAAGACTACCTGCCGGAAGTCCACGGAACCATCCGCGCCAAATACGAATATCAGACCACCATGGGTGCAGGACGTTTCGAAGTACGCAATGCCCGCGTCAGCGTGACGGGCAACGTATTGCCCAGCGTAGCCTACAAAGCCGAGATAGACCTCTCCGACGAAGGTCAAATCAAGATGCTAGATGCCTACACCCGGCTTTTCCCGACAAAAGGACTGACAGTCACCGCCGGACAAATGCGCGTCCCCTTCACCATCGACGCCCACCGCTCGCCGCACCAGCAATACTTCCCCAACCGCTCGTTCATCGCCAAGCAAGTGGGCAATGTACGGGACGTGGGATTCACAGTAGGATATGCCCTGCCTACCGATGTACCTATCACCGTGGAAGGAGGACTTTTCAACGGTTCCGGACTGACCAACCAGAAAGAATGGCACAAGGAAGTGAACTACTCCGCCAAAGCCCGGTTTCTCTTCACCAAAGGACTGAACCTGACACTGAGCGTGCAGAGCATCCAACCGGAAGAAGTGCGCATGCAGTCCTATGACATCGGCGCTTACTACGAAGCCGGCCGTTTCCATATCGAAGGCGAATACTTGTACAAGCAATATTCCGACAACGCTTTCAAAGATGTACACGCCGTCAACACCTTCATCAACTACGACCTGCCGCTACAGAAAGTATTCAACAAAATGTCTTTCCTGCTGCGCTACGACATGATGACCGACCAGAGCGACGCCAAAACCGCCGACGAGGAAACCGGCAGACTGACGGTGACCGACTACAAACGCCAACGCCTGACGGGCGGCATCACCTTCAGCCTCAGCAAGGCATTCCGCACAGACCTCCGGCTGAACTACGAGAAATACTTCTATGCCAAAAACAGCATAGCGAAAGAGTCGGAACAAGACAAGGTGGTATTGGAATTGATGGTACGCTTCTGATATTTCCTGGCTTCCCCTTGCTTTTTTCATTCCAAAAAGGTATATTTGGAATAAATTATTCCGAGCTATGGCAAATCCAATCATACCCGGCATACCGCAGACTGAACAAGACTTATTGTATAGTAAGCTGAATGCATACAATCAAGGGAGAGCCTCTTATAAGGAAGTGGGCGCCTATCTTGTCGTACTGCCCCGACCGGAGCATCTCCAATATACTTTATGGATTTACTCTCCACTGCCCGGAAGACAGTCCATCTTCTACATTTGCGACCTTTCCACCGACATTCACGAAACGCTACGGATGGCAAGCACACTATGCTTCTACTCGCCGCGCAGTCTGCTGCTTGTGGAGTATAATGCCAAAAGAATGCAGAGCAAAGGGGACGACATCATCTCCGTAGGCAAATACCACGGGCACTTCCTACACGAAATCCTCCGTATAAACCCTGCCTATCTTACGTGGATAGCTTTCAAATTCCAACCACGCATTCCCAAGCAGGAACGTTTTGTACAGATTGCCAGGATTTACCATTCGGTCCATCTCGACATACAACGGAGAAAAACGTACCAGACCACCGGCGGACATTTTCTGGGGAAGGAAGGCGAAAAAGTGGAGAACCTGACACTGACCGTACTCAGCGTGCAACTGGAGGACAACCCCTACAAGACACAGCTCAAAGGGACCACTCCTTATTTCTATGTGCGCCAGGTGCTGAAGCTGAAAGACTCCATCGGCAACTTCGTCAGCATCCGGCTGAATGCACGCACGGCAAGCCGGAAATCATGCCGGCTGCCCGCCGTGGAACATGCCTACCAGGTGGGAGAAGTAATAGAGATAGCATCGGCTCGCATCGCGCGTACCTATATAATAGGAAGTACGAAATACACCCGGTTGACACATGTGAAGCTGCACGTCCCTACCGGGTAAAGGATTTTCTATCAGATACGAACCACACGCTGCATACGGCTGCTTTCCCAGGCTGCCTCTATCAAGCGGATGACTCCGACCACCTCGCGGGCATCGCTCTGCAAAGGTTCGCCGTGGCGGATATGCCGATAGATATTCTCGTAAAAAGCTGCATAATCACCGGGAAGGCTTGGATAAGGTTCATGCACGGTTCTACCGTCCTTTTCCTTATGAAGCAGTCCCCAAGAGGATTTGTCCTCCTCGCCCCAGTGTGGAGTGCCGGGCAATACGCCCTCGGTCAAGGCGGCTTCCTGCGGGTCGAAACCATATTTCACGTAAGAACCTTCCCTGCCGTGGAGGACGAAACGGGGTTCGCTCGCACACATCAGATAGCTGGATTTCAGCGTTATCTTTACTTCGGGTGCCTTTGAGGGGCGTAGCAAATGGATGATGAAGTAGTCGTCTACCTTGCTGTCCTTGCGCAACGTGGCAATATCTGCAAAGACGGCTTCGGGCATACCGAATAGCTGCACAGCCTGATCTATGACGTGGGCGCCCAGGTTATAGGTCAAGCCACCGCCATCTTGTCCGGTTTCCTTCCAAGTATTCGGCTTGATAAAATTACGATAACGGGGGAAGGTGGATTCAAACTCCACCAGATGTCCCAGCAGGCCTTTGGACAGTATTTCCTTGACTGTCAGAAAATCGCCGTCCCACCGGCGATTCTGGTAAACGCTCAAGGTCAGTCCCCGGCTTGCGGCAAGTGCCACAAGCTCCTCAGCTTCTGCCACGGTGGTAGTGAAAGGCTTCTCCACAACCACATGTTTGCCAGCTTCGAGGGCGCGGCGGGCATACTCATAATGAGTGCTGTCCGGTGTGTTGATGACAACCAAATCCAACCCCTCCAGTCCGATAAGTTCCTCAAAACTCCGCACAATACAAGCGTCGGGATACTTCTCCCGGGAGAGTTCCTTACTGCGCTCCGTAACGGCAGTCAATTCAAAATGAGGGTTGGTGGAGATGAAGGGAGCATGGAAAACACGTCCCGACATTCCGTAAGCGGCTAATCCGGTTCTTATCTTGTCCATATCGTTCTTTTTAAGTTCACCCTCATTCCGTCACCAACGGGCGTTTGCGCCAGTCGTCCTTCACATAGCTGTCGGGGTAGACCGTCTTATCAATGATTTCGCCACCTTTCAGACGAATCCAAGTGGTGAAAGTACGGGCACCTTCCTTCATCACAATGACACGTGCACCGTTGGACAAATGGTTGTACTCAGTATTGCCACCTGTGAAGCGGCCGTAGGCCAGAAGGATTCCTTTCCACATCACGGCATAGTCGTTGTCATGGTCGTGCCCGACAAACATACCCATCACATCACCGGCCTCTTTCATGGCAGTGAACATGCCCGTATTCAGTTCCGGAGCGCAAGCCTTTTCCATGCGGGTACCTATCAGTATGGCGTTCTCGTCAGAAGCGGCTTCGTTATATTCCGGCAGAGGGATATGGAAGAATGCCAGTGCAGGCAAAGGTTGCCCACCATTCTTTGCTTTATAAGCGGCACTCTGCTGGCGGTACCAGTTCACCTGGTCGAAAGTGAGCCAGTCGTACCCTTTTACGTCGGGTAGTTTGGAGTAGGAATGGGAATCCAGACAGTAAAGCAGGGCTGCATCCTTCTTGCCGTCCGAGGATTTCAGTGTGAGGACATAGTCGGGAGATTCTACTCCGCCACGGTCGGGTTGGATATTGAAAGGCATGGAACGGATAACATCATAAAGTTCGGCACGTGTTTTTCCCTGCTCGTTATCGTGGTTACCAAAGGTTACGACAAAAGGAATCTTACGGTCCGTAGCATAGGAAAGCACCTTGCGCATGGCCGTATCGGCAGGTGCGGCATAGACCACATCGCCGGTAAAGACTACTAAATCGGGGCGCTCGGCATCAAGCACCTCGCCAATACGCTTCAAAGCAATGTCTGAAGCCGGATTACCATACTTGAAGTGGATGTCTGTAAACTGGACGATTTTAAACTCTCCGTTCTTGTTGAACTGCAAAGGCGATACTTGTGCCGGGCAGAACAAGGAGGATAAAAGTGCCAGACAAAAGGTCAAGGAGATTTTCTTCATATAAGTGGATGATTAAATTGAGTTGATATTATTTCATGTCATTCCTTCACTATCAATACAGTGGCATAGGCGGATATACCTTCCTCCCTGCCCGTAAAGCCGAGTTTCTCCGTGGTGGTGGCCTTGATGGAGATGTCATCCTCGTCTATTCCCATCACCGCGGCAAGCGTACGTTGCATTTCGGGAATATGGGACTTCAACTTAGGCCGCTCAGCGCAGATGGTAGCATCAATATTACCCACCGAATAGCCTTTGGTAGCTATCAGTTCTATTGTTTTCTTTAACAAAATCTTGCTGTCTATATTCTTGAACTCACCGACAGTATCGGGAAAATGATAGCCGATGTCGCGCATATTCGCCGCTCCCAGCAATGCGTCACAGATGGCATGGATGAGCACGTCTGCATCCGAATGTCCCAACAATCCCTTTTCATGTTCCAGGCGGATGCCGCCCAGCCAAAGTTCGCGCCCTGCCACCAGTTGGTGGACATCAAAGCCGAAACCTACACGTATCTTCATATCGTTACTTCTTTAAGTTGACACGAAAGTACGGAAAAAAAGCGAGGTAACAAGAAAAAACAAGACGAAGATAATTACCGGATATTGAAGTCGAGCACTTTCTCTTCCCCAAGATAGCCCTGCAAGTGCTGTCCGATGCTGACGGGACCTACTCCCGCGGGTGTACCTGTGAACAGCAAGTCACCGATTTTCAAGGTCATGAAGCGGCTGACGTAGGCAATGATATCATCTACCCGGAACAACATGTCCGCTGTATGGCCGCGTTGCACCTCCTTATCATCAATCGTCAAGCGGAAGTCCAGATTCTGCACGTCTCCACCCACCTGCTCCAACGGGATGAAGGTACCGATGGCTGCCGAATTGTCGAAACCTTTGCAGAGTTCCCAGGGATTGCCTGCCTCGCGGAACTTGCGTTGCAAGTCGCGTGCCGTGAAGTCGATGCCTACCGTCACCGCATCGTAATAGCGATGGGCAAAGCGCGGAGCAATATTCTTGCCCAAACGGCAGATGCGTACCACCACTTCCGTCTCATAATGCACCTCGTTGGAAAAATCGGGGATAAAGAAAGGCTTGCCATCTTTCAGAATGGCCGAATCGGGTTTCAAGAAAATAACCGGTTCCTTATTCTCGTGTGTATGCCCCAGCTCTTTGTTGTGCAGAGCATAGTTCATTCCTACAGCAATAATCTTCATTACTTGATTTCGTTAAAGTTCAGTCTGTTAAACATCACGGCCAGATGGGCATACAGGGAAGTGTTCTGCACCACAATGTTCTCGGGAACACGGATACGGAACGGGGTGAAGTTCCATACGGCTTTGATGCCGCCCTCTACCATGGAATCCGTTATCTGCTGGGCTATTTCGATAGGGACCGTCAGCACGCCTATATTGACATCGTACTCCTGCATCTTCTGCTTGAACTCGTCCGAGTGATAGATGGGGATGCCGCTCAGTGTCGTACCCACCAGTTCGGGTTTCACATCGAAGGCAGCCACTATCTCCAGGCCGAAATGGCTCAGACCCGAATCGCGCAGCAAGGCACCTCCCAAGCTTCCTACACCGAACAGAAAGGCTTTGTGTATATTGGTAAATCCCAGGAAATCCTCCAGTACAGCTATCAGCGTGTCCACTTCATAGCCCACACGCGTACGCCCCGAGATATTGACATACGAAAGGTCTTTGGCAATTTGTGAAGCATCAATATTGATTTCCTTGGAAATCTGGGTGGATGACACGAATCGTTCCCCCTTTTGTTTCAGCAACTTTACATTGGAAAGGTACCACGGAAGCCGGCGCAAGGTAGGTTCCGGCACCTTCATGGTTTCTTTTTTCTGTAACGGACTGCTCATAGTTTCTTATTTAAGTTCTCAATATTGCGATTGGCAAAAGTAGTGCTTTTTTTCTAATCAGTAACACGGATGCAACAAAAGCTTAACATAATTTCTACAAAAGAACCGGACTAAAGTACAGACTAATAGATTCCGAGGCCTCACCAATCTGCTTAAAAGATTGCATAATTCCACACAATATCGTACTTTTGGGAAATCTAAAAGAAAGAAACAATGAAGAATAATGATTGGAAAGAACGGTTGAACGTAGTCTATTCTACCAACCCCGACTACAACTATGAGATGGACAATGACGAAGAGCAGGCTACCCTCCCCCCTGCACAACAACACCTGCGCGTGCAGTTGGACCGCAAGAACCGGGGCGGCAAAGTCGTCACCCTTGTCACCGGCTTCGTGGGCACCGACAATGACCTGAAAGAACTGGGCAAACTGCTGAAAAGCAAATGCGGAGTAGGCGGAAGCGCCAAAGACGGGGAAATCATCGTGCAAGGCGACTTCAGGCAGAGAGTGGTCGAACTGCTGAAAGCAGAAGGATATACGCAGACCAAATAGCGGCAACAACATTCCAAACTGAATAAGTCCAATTCTATGAAACGGTTAAAAACAGTTATCATCACCATTACAACCATTCTTCTGGTATGTATGTCGATTCCTTTTATCGCATTTATTGTTTTACACTATTTCATCCTCACCCCGGAGAAACTGACTTCACTGTTGATGCGGGAGGTTAATGAACGTACCCATATTCAGTTTGAATGCCAAAAGATAGAACTGGACTATCTGGACTCATGGCCTTCCATCAGTTTGAGTATCCGTGAAGGAAAGGTGCGCATTCCCGTGAAGACGCCCACCGATTCCGTCACGGACGTTATCAGCGTGGAATTCGGAAAAGTCTTCGGAAACATCCAGCTCCTTAAATTGCTGAAAGAACAAACGTTGTGCATCGAAAACATCTTCATCGACGAGCCGGACATGATTATGGAACTCGGTCAACAGCTATCGCCCATCCTGAAAACCACAAAGAAGGAGAAAAAGGAAAAGCAAATCTCGTTCGACATCAGACAAATAAATATATCGGACGCACATCTGCACCTCAGGCACCGGAAGAAAGGACTTGAAACCGAGGCCGACCGACTGTCGGCGGTCATCAAAGGAGACCTGGCTACCGCACAACCGTCTTTCGACATCGAAGCCACCTGCGCTTCACTGTGCAGCAGGGGAAAGGCCAACTTCCTGGAACAAGAGATTGCATTCTCCCTCCAAGGGCATTGCGACGCTACCGAGCACTTCAACGACATAACCTTGAGCGACACCCGCTTCTTCATCAACCACTTCCCGTTTGAAGCAGAAGGTTCCCTGCACAACCTCGGCAAAGGAGAGAATCCATTCCTGGATATGCGCTTCAGCCTTTTAGCCTCCAGCCTGCAAGAGCTTCTGGAGTTCATGCCGGAGAAATATCTGCCGGAGAAGAAATCATATTCCGTCACAGGAAGCACCGCTCTGAAGGGAGAAATCAAGGGAAACCTGAAAGATGCCCTGCCCGACATCAAAGTGGAAGGATTCATCAGCCAAGGAAGTTTCCGTAAAAACGGCATCGAGCAGGGCATAGACACCATCAGCCTCAACCTGGAGATGAGTTACCAAGAGACCCGGCCCGACTCTTGCTTCATCGTGCTCCACAACGTCAAGGTGAAGGGGCTGGGCAGTTCCATCCAAATGGAAAACCGGATAACCAATCTGCAAAGCACCCCCTTCATCACGGGAGACCTGAAAGGGCATATCGACTTCGACCGCATCGGGCGCGAATTCATCTCTCCCCGGTTAGCAGCCCTGCGGGGACAAATGACTTCGGACCTCTCCTTCGCTTTCAACCTGAAAGACCTCCGGGAAGGGAACTTGAACCGGATATGGGCAGACGGCAGGCTGCAGGCGAAACACATCGAAGCCCGAAGCCCCGAATACCATTTAGACGCGTTCATCTCGGGCATGAGCATGGACATCGGCTACAAGAAAAACAAAAGCGACTTCATCGCCCAGTCGGAAGTGCTGAGCGGGACAGCCGACATTGACTCACTGAAAATAGCATACGCCCAGTCCGTTTACCTCAACTTGTCGCGGTTGCACCTGCGCTCCAACACAGCCTTGTCCAAAGACACCTCTGCCTTAGTCCCCGTTACGGCCCACCTGAACTGCGCAGTTCTGCAGGCAAAGCTGGACAAAGACAACTGGGCTTCTGCCGAAGGACTGGAACTGCATGCCGGCACAAAGCCCTCGCCCACCGGCAAAAAACGGTACGAAGGAGCCTTAATGCTGAAAGCCGATAAGCTGAAATACCTCGACTCACACCGGCAGAACGCCATCGTGCTGGAAGGCGGCGAGTTCATCACCGAGCTGCGTCCCAAAGCAAGGACCGCCGGAAGCGCCTCTAAATGGGACCTCAAAGGCATGTTGAGTTTCAACGGGTCGCAAGTGTACAGCGCCTACTTCCCGCTGATGGTAAACCTGAAGCAAGCCCGGCTCGGCTTCCAGAACCACCAACTGGTACTGAACCGGCTACAGATGCAAGCCGGGAAGTCGGACTGCATCATATCCGGTATGCTGCACACCAACCCCGCCCCCAAGGGAGAAGAGCCGAAACTGGAAGGGACGCTCCAAATATTGTCGAACACCATCAACTACGATGAACTGAAACAAGCCTTCCTGTACGGAGAGGCCCTGGCGAGAGAACCGAAGACAACCACCGTCTCGTCCCTCACGCTGGACAACCTGGAACAGAAATTAACGCCCAAGGCACACGCCAAAGTGCCGGAACGCCTCGTATACCTCCCGAAAGATATACAGCTCGACGTGCAACTGGACATCGAGAACATGAACTACCACGAGATAGAGCTGCAACAAGTACGCGGTAACATGCTTATCAAGGACCGGCAGGCCTATTCGCAACTGTCCACACGCACCAACCTCGGCAAAGCGACCTCAGCCTGCTATACGACAGCCGGAAGCAGGAAAAGGTGACAGCCAGCTTCGACCTCGACCTGAAAGATGTGCTGGTGGGCCAGATGCACATAGTGGTTCCTGCCGTGGCAACCCTGATGCCCCTCACCAAGGACATGGATGGCTGATAGATTGCCGTCTGACCGCCGAAGGGACATTAGACAACCAAATGATGCCCATATTGTCCACAACCAAAGCCGCCTGCTCGCTCGGCGGCCAGAAACTGGTCTTGATGGACAACGCCACTTTCGATGAAATAGCCCGCAAGTTCAGATTCAAGAACAAGAAGCGCAACCTGATAGACAACCTGTCCGCCAACCTCATTCTGCAGGATGGGCAAATAGAAGTAATCCCTTTCCTCATGCAATGGGACAGATACCAGGCTGTCATCGGCGGCACACACAGCACGGACTTCACTTACAACTACCACTTGACGATGCTTAAATCGCCCTTCCCCATCGACTTCGGCGTCAACCTGTCCGGAAAAGCCGGAGAACTCAAATACAAAATAGGCAAATGCAAGTACAAAGAACTGTATAAAGACGGGGGGACAAAACACCTGCAACAGACGGAAAAGCGCATGGAAAGCATCAGACAAGGGATAATCAGCCACATAAAGCTTCAATAAGCGACACTGCAACAGAAGTGCAGCACTCCTGCAATGACACTGCACAAATACTGCATCCCTTTTGCAGTGCCGCTGCAAAGGCATTGCAGTGCTACTGCAAAGGTGTTGCAGTGCCGCTGCAAAAGGGTTGCAGTGACACTGCAAAAGGGATGCAGGGCTTTGCAGCAACTTCTCAAAAGAACGGGGATGCGCCCAAGTCCCGGCACACCCCCACAGATATATTTCAAACAAACAGTGACGCCTCCTTAGAAGCAGAAACCCACACCGATAGAATGGCGTGTCTTGCTGATGCGGTCCTCATACTTCTTGCCCAACGGGAACCTATACTGGAAGGTATAGCGGACGGCAAAACGCCAAACCTTCGCCACCACACCGATTTCGGGAGAAATAGCACTATAAACCTTCAACTCGGGCTCGTCCATCTGCTTTTCCCCATTGTTTCCATCAAGTTCTTCATCATCCTCAACATAGCTGCCCGGCACATAGATTTCACCTTCGGATGTTTCGTAACGGAGCACACCGGTATATCCAAGGCCGATAAATATCCAACCATAAGGATGCTTGGGGACCGGATTGAACGTCCATCCCAATGGAACAATGGAAGCCTCGGCCTTCTCGCACTTGTCATAGTCATTACGCATGGTGTAGAATATATCCGGGTGCAGGCTTAAAGTGAAATAATGCCCCACTTTACGGTTCTTGTAAGAACCGTAACTGATTCCCAAAGGCGAATTACCCCCACCATATTCAAACGTAAACACATGCGAGCGCTGCTTGCGGTTCTGCAACAAGATACGGATGCGCTTGGCCTGCTCGCTGGCAAGCAACGCATTGGTACAGTTGGCGTCTATCACCTTCTGATATAATTCCAAAGCTTTCTGGTATTCACCGTCTTCCTTGTAGACTTCGGCCATGTCGAAGTACTTCTTACAATCCGTCCCGTACATCTGTTCACACTCCATACGCTTGTTGGAGGCATTGATGTCCGAAGGGTTCAAGACAAGAATCTTGCTGTACAAATCGAATGCGGAACGATAGTCGAGTACGGCAGCGGCATCCTCGGCCTGCTTCTGGAACAGCGAGATGGAATCTATGTTCGCTATCAGTTCGTCCAGATTGGCATCTGCCGGACAATCGGAACACTCCTTAGCAATGCTGTATTGCTCTTTTGCCTCGCTATACATACCCTTCTGGAAAAAGTCCGTTCCACGTTTGCGGTACTCGTAGTAACATCCATATACGAACTCCACATCAGGGTCCAACAGCTGGTATTGCTTCAGCTCCTTCGGCTCCAATTCTGCCGTAATGGTCAGCGGAGCATAGTCCTTGGTACGGATTGTGAGTTTACGTCCCCGGTATTTCTTGCCGGTATTGAAGCGCAAGTAATAGTATATCTCCTCTCCCTTCACTTCCTTGTTGTAAACATCCACCACCTTGTCATGCGATGACTCAAAGGAGAGTTCAATATTGCCCGGGCACGAAATCACAATACCCGCTTCCGTATCTTTACCGGAAAACACATTCATGCCTGCACCGACATCCTTTATTTCCAGACTGCGCTGGGCAAAAGCCGCCGCCGTTGCCATTAATAGCAAAGCGGTCAGAAAAAACATTCTCTTTCTCATATTCTCTTTATTTAATCGTTTACCAATGAACGGACAATGTCAAAATCGCCCAAATTAAACACTTCATCCCGCGCCAGCACCTTGTTATTCAACTTCTCCGGTTGCCAGGTACGTACCTGAATCAGCGGATGAAGCTCGTCCTGGAAGTCAATCATCAGAAAGACAAAACCCACATCACGATAACGGCTTGAATTCCATTCCTGCTTCAGTGTGACCCCGTAGATGTCGGTCAACTTAGGATGCTGAATCACCTCTACCTCATCGAACACAACATTAAGGTAACTGTTTGAAGCAAACACCTTTTTGAGGCTGGCAATGTATTCGCCCTTCGTCTTCTTCTGATAGACAATCTTTTCCGGACTGAGGGAACGCATCGCAAAGTCAGACTTCGGCTTCTCGCGAACCACCTTACCGGTAATAATCAAAGCATTGTCACTAAAGACTGATTCGATGTATTTCAAATCTTTCCGGTTGTAGGACGTACGGTAGTTTTCCACAAAATCCACGATGACCTGCCTGCGGAACAAATCTTCCACAGACTCATGCTCGGCCATAATCTCCTTATACTTATTGGCTTCAATGGCAATGGAGATGTTGTCAATCTCCCCATTCCGCGTCAGGCTGAATACCAGTTCCTGGCTCCTTATGCTGTCTTCGGCCGCCATCATGGACACCGGAATGTTACGCACTTGATATCCGTCGGGAGTTTCAAGGCAGATTTCTTCAATCTTCGACACGGGGCAAGACATCGGACTCATCTTCCACATTGCATTCAATGCCTTACGGGCATCATCGGTCAATGCCTTCGTTTTCGGTTTGTCACCATTCATCACGGCTTCATTACACGCTATCAGGAAATGAGAAATATTCTTCTCAATGGTTCCTTTCAGCAACGCGTTGTTCACGCCATCCGTTATCACGACTTGCGTTTCTTCCAGCTGTGCATAGGCCAGCAATGGAAACAACAGGGAAAACAACAAAAGTTTCGTTCTCATCATTTCAATAAACTGTTTATATAATGTTGTGGTATATTCGAATAGAAGTCGGCCTTTAATACCGGATGGCTTGAGAACAACCGCTCCTTCGTGGTATGCACCCGCAAGAGATGAATATAGTTCAATGTCTTATGATTGAACACAACCATCGTTTCCAATTCTCCATTCTTGTTATAACCCGTGTGACATGCAGTCAAGAAATCATCTTTGAAACAAGCCAGGAAGTTGGGCAGAGGAATCGAGATTTCCGGCGTGAAATGCCCATACTTGCGATGAGTTATCTGTAGAGTCTTACCATCCCCGTTTCTATAAGTCAAGAAAAGGTTGTTCATGGAGTATTCCGGATACTGTTTCCGGAACAACGGCACAAAGCTGCCGCCCTCTTCCACATAATACCGGTCGGATGACATGGGCTTAATCAAAAAGGTCTCCCCCTTGCGGATATAGACATCGCCCGTTTCCGGCTGCAGATTCTCACGGGCCACTTGTTCATCCATCAAGTCCACCGGACTGAGCACAGCCACCTGCAGCAGGTTATACAGTTCCTCGTCGGATTCTTTCTTGTCGGTTCCGTCAATCAATTCGCGATACAAAGGGAACTGCATACACAAATGATAATCATTAAATATCCAGACGGCCTCTGCCTGCCTGTCCATGCGGCGCAATGCAAAATTCACCGGCATACACATTAGTTGCAACACCTCTGCCACAGAACGGAAACGCCCCTTGGTGAAATCCTTTCCATTTACCAGTAAAGACACATGATATTCTTCCAGCTTGCGTTTCACTCCTACTTGGTCTTTCTGCAACAGCAATTCCAGGAAGTAACGTTCCAGGAAATTACAAATGCCTTTATCCAGCATCTGCTTGGTTTCATTGCTGAACAAGGAAACTCCAATGTGGCAAACCACCTTCTTGTCATTCAACTCAAAGACCAGAGATTTCCCTTTCACAACTTGGGGGACTTCCATAATGGTATCCTTTTCCGGAAAAACAGATATGGGCAGTTGTCCCGCCAATTGTTTCAACTTGCGGTTGGCAAACTCCACCTGCTCTTCCGGACAAGCACCGCACAAGCGCAAAGAGAAGAGGAAACAAAACGTAAACAATATGATTAATATTCTATGCATCTTCTGTTTTATTGCTTAGAATGAAGCACTGCGTTTATTTTTGACTTGACAGTATTGAAGCCTTCTATTATACGGTCGTCGGCCTCCATGGATTTATAAAGCCACTCTTTGGAAAGTTTGAAATCGGGTTCCACGCCTTGCCCTCGCAGATACATTTGAGACAGTTCATACATGGCGCGGGCATTGCCTTTGGCTATCGCTTTGTTCAAGCATTCCAAAGCCTTGGCATAGTCCTTCGCCACCATAATGCCATCCCGGTAGAAAACTCCCACATCGGCCATTGCGTCCGGATATTGCATGGCAAAGGCCTGTTGATAATAGTTCCATGCCTTAGCCGAATCCGGTTCCACCCCCAAGCCTCATGATACAGCCAGCCCAAACGGTAAGAAGCGTATGGGCAACGCCTGAACACCGCCTTCTGGTAGCAAACCAATGCATTCTTATAATCGGGCTCTGTGTCAGCAGTTCCCTCCAGATAGGTGTCTCCGCACAAAACCATTGCATCCGTATAACCGGCATCGTAGGCACGATGATAAAGTTCACGTGCTTTCTCCACATCCTTGTCCACTCCCAGGCCCTCTCTATAGAGTTGAGCCATGTTCAACATCCCAAAAAGATTGTTTTTCATGGATGCTTCCATCAGATAGGCAACCGCCATCTTCATATTCCGGCGGGTACCTATTCCGGCAGCATACATACAACCCAAATCGTTCAAGGCAGAAGTATTTCCCGCAGATTCCTGAATTTTCAAGTTCAACAACTCACGAAACTCCTTTCGCGAAGCTTTCAGTTCATCCGAAACCGGGGTATAGCTAAAACCTGTATATTCGGTAGGAGCCGAGAAAAATTCACAAACCTTCTTCTCATCAGCCAATACCTTCTCATGGAAAGTTTTTTCCACCACTTTATTTCGCAAGGTTCCGCACAACATGCTACCCATGCGCTTTAAACGGAACTCATAGATATGCAATATCAACGGTTCACGCAAAACTCGCAACGAATCGGGAATACTGTCAACGGGCAGGTTATCGTCTCCGGGCAAAACTTTTGCTACCGTATCGGTTACCGCAGCCTCACTTTTCCCGGTCAGATTCTTCCAATTCACATCGAACATTTCACTTACTACCGTTCCAAACTCACTCAATAGTCCACGTTTCTTCTCCTTTTTCTCTTTTTTCTTCTCTATCTTAAATGTAAAGACCAATGTGTCCCCATCCATCAAGCCACGCGCCTCCCAGTCGTGCATGGCTGCCAACAAAGGATTATTTTTTGCATAAGAGTGGGCATTGAAACGCATCCACATTTCATTGCCCTGCCGTTTCATCACATCCATAATCCACATTTCGCGCCCGTTATCGCCCATCTCAGCCGATGCCCAACGCCCCAACATACCTTCATCCACGGGAGAAACAGATAAAGCAGGAGACACCAACGGCACAAACGGTACAGTATCAACCGCCACTTGCAGCACCGAATCATTTTTTTCCTCTTTCAGCCGTACCGCAACGGCCACACTGTCTGCCAGTATAGGGACGGGCTTTACTTCTTGCTGCACCTCTACCGTAGCATGTTCCTTTTCCAATTCAGCAACTTTCCGAGTCAGTTCCCCCATCTTATCCTTCAAGGCAGAAGCATTTGCCGTTTCCGGCTTCAAGTCCAAATAGGTAGAATAGCAGATACATGCCTTCTTCAATGCATCCGCATCTTCCACCATAGTAGCATAAAGATTTCCTAATTGCAGATAAGGATCCGGTAATCCCGGAGAGAGCTTCAGTATCTCCTTATAAGTGGCAATAGCCGCTTGCTGGTCATTTCCTTTTTGGGCCGTATGCGCTTTATAAAATAATTTCAACAATCTTTCCCGCGTCGGTTGCTGCCCATACCCCATACCTACAGGGATGAATAGAAAAGAAAACAAAATTACAAAGTGTTTAATATATGCGTACATTTGCCTTTTTTTTATAGGATTACATAGGCAAATATATAAAATATGAAAATAGAAGCAAATAAAAAGTAGAAGTTTCTTAGACGAAAAACAAAGAAAGTCAATTCAACAATAAGTCTTATCTAAAGTAAATAACACAAAAAAAGCCACACAAGATAATATTAAAATCATCCTATGTGGCTATATTTTGGATTATCCTGACGGATAACAGATTATTCAGCACGCAAAGTAAAGCGTTTGAAGTCAACAACCTTCAATTCAGGATCAGCCTCCTTCAATACTTCTCTAACTGTCTTCTTGCCGTCCATGATGTCTTCCTGGTTCAACAAGCAAACTTCCTTCAAGAACTTGCCAAGACGCCCCTTAGCAATATTCTGAATCATCTGCTCGGGCAGATTTGCAGCTTTCTCTGCAGAAACAGTAGCAATGATTTCCTTTGCCTTTGCTACATCTTCAGCAGTAATCCAGCCTTTGGTCATGTTGCTTTCCATGTGGTCTTCGCTGTCCACGTGAGCCGGGTTGATGCCTGCCTTCTTCAAAGCAGCCTCAACAGCCTTCTGTACTTGTTCAGCTTTTGTCTTTTCAATAGCAACATCTATTTCCTTCTGCTTGATTTCTTCGGATACGCCGTCTTCGTCTACTGCAATCGGGTTCATGGCAGCAATCTGCATGGCAACCTGCTTAGCCAGTCCTTCTTCAACAGCCTTGTTGAAAGCAACGATAGTGCAGAGGCCGTTCCTGTTCATGTGGTTATAAACTACAGTGCTTGCGCCTTCTACAGTCATGTAACCATCCAACTCCATCTTCTCGCCAGTAATACCGCTACGGTCTGTTACAGCATCCTGTACAGTACCGTTGCCCATCGGCAGAGCTTTTACTTCGTCCAGGGTCTTGCACTTGTTAGCTACAGCAAGCTCCAGAATATCCTGAGTCAGTTTCACGAAATCAGCATTCTGAGCCACGAAGTCAGTTTCGCACTTCAGAGCATGATAACGGCAAAGTCACCCGTAGTCTTAGCCAGCACACAGCCTTCAGAAGCCTCGCGGTCTGAACGCTTAGCTGCAACAGCTTGTCCCTTCTTACGGATAATTTCCATTGCCTTGTCGAAATCGCCTTCAGCTTCAGTCAAAGCATTCTTGCAATCCATCATACCAGCACCGGTCATCTTGCGGAGCTTGGTTATATCAGCCATACTTACAGCCATAATATCTTTTTATTTTAATTGTTAATAATGAAAAAAGTAGTTAGTAATCAGTAGTCAAGTAGTAAGTAGAAGAAACTCCATTTGCCAACTTACGTAAGCAGAGCATTCCTCTACTTACTACTCAACTACTTGCTACTAACTACTTCTTATATAATTAAGCCTCTTCGTCTTCCTTGATGAAAGCAGCAGCCTTAGCGGCATTGATTGCTTCCTCGTCGGACTTATCGAGTCTTGCTTTTGTAGCTTTCTTCTTGCCTTTGTTGGCAGGAGCTTCGCCAGCGGCTTCCATGTCTACCTTTTCAGCCTTACGTTCTTCCAGACCTTCCTGCATAGCAGCGCAGCAAGCATCAAGAATCACTTCTACTGACTTAGTAGCGTCATCATTTGCCGGGATTACGAAATCGATGTTCGTAGGATCGGAGTTTGTATCAACGATACCGAATACGGGAATACCCAGACGGTTAGCTTCACGAACTGCGATGTTTTCCTTCATTACGTCGATAACGAACAGAGCAGACGGCAGACGAGTCAGGTCAGCGATAGAGCCCAAAGTCTTGTCCAACTTTGCACGTTGACGTGAAATCTGAAGGATTTCTCTCTTGGAGAGGTTTGAATAGGTACCGTCGCTTGTCAGCTTGTCGATGGTAGCCATCTTCTTGACAGCCTTACGGATAGTCGGGAAGTTAGTCAACATACCACCCGGCCAACGCTCGATTACATAAGGCATATTTACAGATGCAGCCTTGTCGGCAACCACCTGCTTAGCTTGTTTTTTAGTAGCAACAAACAGGACTTTCTTTCCTGATTTAGCGATTTGCTTCAAAGCTTCAGCAGCTTCGTCAATTTTAGCAACCGTCTTGTTGAGGTCAATGATATGAATACCATTGCGCTCCATGAAGATGTAAGGAGCCATTGCAGGGTTCCACTTTCTTTTCAAGTGACCGAAGTGGCAACCGGCTTCCAATAATGTATCAAAATTTGTTCTAGACATTTTCTTTTAAATTAATCGTTTACTTTCTTTTTTGTTTCTTCTAAACCAACCGCCGGGTAGTCTGAATCTGAAGAGTCCCGGTAGTTTAGATACTAAACGCCTTTTCAGTTGAGAGTTGAGAGGTGAAAGTCGAGAATTAAGCAACTTGTCCGCCCCAACCGTTCTCCAACTCTTAACGTTTACTGAACTGGAATCTACGACGTGCTTTCGGTTGTCCCGGTTTCTTACGTTCAACAGAACGAGGATCACGAGTCATGAAGCCTTCAGAACGGAGAGCAGCCTTGTCCTCAGCATTGATTTTCACCAGTGCGCGGGCAATTGCCAAACGCAAAGCCTGAGACTGGCCGGTGAAACCGCCACCGCAGAGGTTCACTTTGATGTCGTACTTTTCAGCAACACCCAGCTTGTTCAACGGCTGTTTAACTACATACTGAAGAATGCTTGATGGAAAGTACTCTGCGAGGTCTCTCTTATTAATAGTAATCTTTCCGGTACCTTCGCTTACGAAAATACGTGCAATTGCACTTTTACGTCTGCCTAATGCATTTACTACTTCCATTATCTCTTATTTAAGTACGTTAATATCAATCATTTTCGGGTTCTGAGCATCGTGTTTGTGCTCGCTGCCGGCATATACATACATATTGCCCAGCAATTGTGCGCCCAACTTGTTCTTAGGCAACATACCCTTTACTACTTTTCTCAGTAACTTGTCATCACCGTTCGGTTTTGCCTGCAAGCGGGCAGGAGTGATTTCTCTTTGACCGCCGGGATAACCTGTATATGACAGATATACCTTGTCATTCCACTTGTTACCGGTTAATTTTACTTTGTCAGCGTTGATAATGATTACATTATCGCCACAATCTACGTGAGGGGTAAAGTTAGGTTTATACTTTCCTCTCAACAGTTTCGCAACTTTTGCGCCCAGACGACCTAAAACCTGGTCTGTAGCGTCAACAATGACCCATTCTTTAGTCACTGTAGCTTTGTTTGCAGAAATGGTCTTGTAACTTAAAGTATCCACTCTTAATTGTTTTTTAAAATGTTACTACTAAAATGTTTTTCTTCACCGCAAGCCAGTCATCCCGGACAATGGAAGATTAACTCGCTATGAATTAAATGCTTATCCTTTTGAGATAATAATCGGCTTGCAAAGGTACGGTTTTTCTTAGAACTGGCAAAAGTTTTCCACTTTTTTTTAGAGAGCCACTTGGCTGATATACAACAAACAAAGTTATCCTGCGGAGAAACGGAAGAATCTCCGCAGAACAACTCTTTATGATGCGGCCTTCATCGGCCAATGCCGTCATAGAAGACCTTCAAAGCTGCATTGAGAAAGAAACGGGAAAGAGAAAGAAATATCAACGGACAAGGTCCTCGGGGAATTTCGCGGGCATGCCCACCCGCTTCCATGTTTCATGGAACCATGTATTCAGTTCATTCCCATTCAAGTCCTTAGCTATAAAATACTTCAGGTACATTACCCCGTCGTCCCCTATTTCAAACTCCAATATATTGTCTTTGTGGTCCAACATGGGCAGATGGATGTTTTTCTCAATACTTTCCTTATAGGAATTATCCGTCAGCTGCTGATAAGTCCCATACCCCGTGATGATGGCATCCTTGCCAGGAATCATTGTAAAGTTGACAATGCGACCGTCATCACTCAGCACTTTAAAGGTATTACTCGGTTTCAATATCCCGGGAACATCCGGGATTTCGGACACATAATGACATAACTGCCAAATTCCTGCCAGTTCCGCAGGCCTAAACTCTGCGCTCTCCTGCGCATTGGCTCCCGCTACCGCAAGCAGCACCGCTGCCAGCATGGTAAAGAAATAGTTCCGTTTCATATTCGTATGATGTTGGTTAACGTTATGTCGTTCCGTTAGACACAAATATAAAGATTTATTTTGAGATTATAACATTTTTGGGTATAAAAAAACCGCACAAACAACAGAATGTTTGTGCGGATGATTTTTATCCGGTTTATACGCCTCCGGGAATTAGAACTCGGCGTTGCGCGGCGTACGCGGGAACGGTATCACATCACGGATATTCGTCATGCCCGTCACGAACAGCAACAGACGCTCAAAGCCCAAACCGAATCCGGAGTGGGGACACGTACCGAACTTGCGGGTATCGAGATACCACCACATATCCTTCATCGGGATGTGAAGTTCATCAATGCGCGTCATCAGCTTGTTGTAATCCGATTCACGTTCGGAACCGCCAATGATTTCTCCAATCTTCGGGAAGAGCACATCCATGGCACGCACGGTCTTGCCGTCTTCGTTCTGCTTCATATAGAACGCTTTGATTTCCTTCGGATAGTCAGTCAGGATAACCGGACGCTTGAAGTGGTCTTCCACCAGATAACGCTCGTGTTCGGAAGCCAAGTCAACTCCCCAGTACACCGGGAATTCAAACTTATGCCCTTTGGCAACAGCCTCTTCCAGTATCTTGATACCTTCCGTATAAGGCAGGCGCACGAAGCTTTCTTTCAAGACACCTTGCAGACGTTCAATCAAGCCCTTATCAAACATGTCATTGAGGAACTTCACATCGTCGGCACAGTTGTCCAAAGCCCACTGCACACAATACTTGATGAAGTCTTCCGCCAGGTCCATATTGTCCGTAATATCATTGAACGCCACTTCCGGCTCAATCATCCAGAACTCTGCCAAGTGGCGGGGAGTATTGGAATTCTCGGCACGGAACGTAGGACCGAATGTATAGATGGCCCCCAATGCAGTAGCGGCAAGTTCGCCTTCCAACTGTCCGGAAACAGTCAGACTGGCCTGCTTTCCGAAGAAGTCATCATCGTAAATAATGGAACCGTTCTCGTCTTTCTTCAGGTCGTAGAGGTTCTTCGTAGTCACCTGGAACATCTGGCCTGCGCCTTCGCAGTCGGAAGCCGTGATAATCGGAGTATGAAAATAGAAGAATCCTCTGTCATGGAAGAACTTGTGGATGGCAATCGCCATATTGTGACGAATACGGAACACAGCCCCGAACGTATTGGTACGGGGACGCAGATGGGCTATCTCACGGAGGAACTCCATGGAATGGCCTTTCTTCTGCAACGGATACGTGTTATCGCATGTTCCCAGCACTTCGATTTCGCGGGCCTGCACTTCGGCTTTCTGACCGGAACCGACAGATTCCGTCAGCACACCGTTTACACTCAAACAAGCACCGGTAGTAATCTCTTTCAGCATCTCCTCATCGAAGTTACCCAAGTCTACTACAATCTGCACATTATTTATTGTAGAACCGTCATTCAGCGCGATAAAGTTTACTTGCTTACTACCTCTGCGGGTACGAACCCAGCCCTTCACGTTGACCATAGCGCCAAAATCTTCACGCTTCAGCAGGTCAACAATCTTTGTTCTACTAATCTTTTCCATAAAACAGTTATTATACCTTATTATATATATTACTCAAAAGAACCCATGCGCAGGAAGTTCACCTCTTGTTCCGTGAGGTAACGCCATTCGCCGCGGCGCAAGCCTTTCTTGGTTAAACCGGCAAAATACACACGGTCCAGTTTCATCACCTTGTATCCCAGCGATTCGAAGATACGACGCACGATACGGTTCTTGCCGGAGTGGATTTCAATACCGACATCATCCTTCTTGAAGTCATCCGTATAGCTGATGGCATCTGCATGGATTTCCCCGTCATCCAGTTGAATGCCGGCTGCAATCTGCTCCATATCGGCTTTTGTCAGGTTCTTGTCCAAATGCACATGATATATCTTCTTCTTCAGATACTTGGGATGCGTCAGCTTGGAGGCCAGGTCACCATCGTTTGTCAGCAGCAATACACCTGTAGTATTGCGGTCCAGACGACCTACCGGATAGATACGTTCGTCACATGCGCCCTTCACCAAATCCATCACCGTGCGACGTGCCTGGGGATCATCCGAAGTAGTCACTGTATCTTTCGGCTTGTTCAGCAGGACGTAAATCTTACGTTCGATGCTGACCGTCTGGTCGTGGAACTTCACTTCATCGCCACGCTTAATCTTGGTTCCCAATTCCGTCACCACCTCTCCGTTTACTGAAACAACTCCGGCAGTGATGAATTCATCAGCCTCGCGACGGGAGCAAACACCGGCATTGGCGAGGAATTTATTCAGACGGATAGGCTCGTTCGGGTCCACAAACTGCTCCTTATATTCTATCTGTTTCTTCTTGCTGTACTTAGCATTGGGGTCATAATCGGCCGAACGACGGACTGGACGGCTATAGCTGTCTCTGTTGCCGTATCCGCCAGGTCTTCCACCACCCGAATTGAAGCGTGGACGATAAGGACGGTCACCACCCTCATTATTGTAGCGAGGACGCTGCGGACGGTCGCCATCTTCGCTGTTGTAGCGCGGACGATAGGGACGGTCCGTATTATAAGAACGGTCGCTGCTGTAGGAGCGGTCACTGTTATAAGGACGTTGCGGACGGTCACCACCCTCATTATTGTAGCGAGGGCGCTGCGGACGGTCACTATTATAAGGGCGTTGCGGACGGTCGCCACCTTCGCTGTTGTAGCGCGGACGGTAAGGACGGTCACCCGAATTGTTTCCATAAGGACGTTGCGGACGGTCGCCGCCTTCGCTGTTATAGCGCGGACGATAGGGACGGTCGCCATTATCGTTATTGTAACGAGGACGCTGCGGACGGTCACCATTGTCCGCACCAGGATTAAAGCGCGGGCGATAAGGGCGGTCACTGTTATAAGGACGCTGCGGGCGGTCGCCGTTTTCACTATTAAATCTGGGACGATAAGGACGGTCGCCATTATCACGGTTGTAAGACGGACGCTGTAGCCACCTTCCTTGTTAAATTGGTTACCATCGCGGCCGGCACCTGAGTTCTCCTCTGCGGAAGAAGCATCACGCCAAGTTTCGTTTTCTGTACTCATTGTTTTTTATTCGAATAAAATTAAACCTTGGCCTCACGGCCATTCATTGTCTCTATTATACCTTGAATTTTATATGTTTCTATAACAATTGCCGGACTAAAAAGTTGAAATTCCTCCGGCACACTTCTGAGGTTGCTTAAATTCCCGTATAAGTATGGGGAGTAATCACCCGCAATTCTTTCTTTATCTCTTCACTCACATTCAGTCCTTCTATAAATTCCTTGATGGACGCTTCCGTAATGGCCTGATTGGTACGGGTCAACGCTTTCAACGCTTCATAGGGATGCGGATAGGCCTCGCGGCGCAGAATGGTCTGGATAGCCTCGGCCACCACACTCCAGCAATTGTCCAGGTCACGGTAAATGGCCGGTTCGTTTAACAGCAACTTACGCAAACCCTTCAAAGAACTTTGTATGGCAATAATGATATGCCCGAACGGCATACCCACATTGCGGAGCACGGTAGAGTCAGTCAAGTCACGCTGCAAACGGGAAACCGGCAGTTTTACCGCCAAGTGCTCAAGAATAGCATTCGCCATGCCCAGGTTTCCTTCCGCATTTTCAAAGTCAATCGGGTTCACCTTGTGCGGCATCGCGCTGGAGCCCACCTCACCGGCTTTAATCTTCTGCTTGAAGTATTCCATAGAGATATATTGCCAGAAGTCACGGTTCATATCAATCATCACCGTATTGATGCGCTTCATGGCATCAAAGATGGCAGACAGATTATCGTAATTGGATATCTGGGTAGTATACTCCTCGCGTTCCAAGCCAAGCTTTTCGGAAACGAACTTATTGCCGAATGCCTTCCAGTCATATTCCGGATAAGCCACATGATGGGCATTGTAATTACCCGTAGCGCCACCGAACTTTGCTGTCACCGGGCAAGCCTTCAGCGTTGCCAGCTGGCGTTCCAGACGGTAGACAAACACCATTACCTCCTTGCCCAAACGGGTAGGCGAAGCCGGTTGTCCGTGTGTCTTGGCAAGCATGGGGATAGCGGCCCACTCTTCCGCATAAGCACGGAGCTGCGCTATCAGTTCCTCTATTTGAGGATAGTACACCTGCTCCAACGCCTCCTTTATAGACAAAGGAACAGACGTATTATTGATATCTTGTGAAGTCAGGCCGAAATGGATGAACTCCTTATAGTCGTCCATACCACCCAACTTGTCAAACTCTTCTTTCAAGAAATACTCCACAGCCTTCACATCATGGTTCGTCACGCTCTCAATGTCCTTAATGCGTTGCGCGTCGGCTTCGGAAAAGTTACGGTAAATGTTTCTCAAGGTTTCGAAAACACCCTTATCCACCCCTTTCAGCTGCGGCAAAGGCAACTCACACAGCGTGATAAAGTATTCTACTTCAACTTGTACACGGTATTTAATCAGTGCAAATTCTGAAAAATAGACAGCCAAAACATCTGTTTTGCCTCTGTATCGACCGTCAATCGGAGAGATTGCGGTAAGTAAATCAAGTTTCATACGTCGTATTTATGATGATAATTATCGGACTGCAAAATTACTGCTTTTTTCTGAGTAACAAGACATAAAGGATAAAGATTTTAAGAAAAGGAAGTTAATGGATAAAAAAAGTGGTCTTGCAATCACTTGCAAGACCACTTTCGAATGAAAATTTCCAGTGGGCGTTGACGGATTCGAACCGCCGACCCTCTGCTTGTAAGGCAGATGCTCTGAACCAGCTGAGCTAAACGCCCTTTTGATGAACGAAAGTGCTTGGATTTTGTGTGGGCGTTGACGGATTCGAACCGCCGACCCTCTGCTTGTAAGGCAGATGCTCTGAACCAGCTGAGCTAAACGCCCGTACACTTCCGTTTCAAAAGCGATGCAAAGGTACAGCTTATTTTGACATTACCAAAACTTTTGCATAATATTTTTCGATATTTTTTTAGTCATTTAGCGACACACTCTGTTTTTCAAGCATTTAGCACGTTCACTTTTTTGCCTCATTTTTCCGGATAACCTTTGCCGGATTGCCAACGGCTATGCTATCGGATGGAATATCTTTCGTCACCACACTACCCGCCCCGATGATACAACGGTCGCCGATGGTGACGCCCGGACACAATATGGCACCGCCGCCAATCCAGCAATCCTCTCCTATCGTCACCGGATAGGCATATTCCTTTTCCGTACGACGCTCGATATAATCCATCGGATGATGGGGAGTGTATATCTGTACGCATGGACCGACCAACGTATGGGCACCAATCGTGATATATCCCCCGTCCAGGAAAGTACAATTGGCATTGACAAAGACATGCTCACCCAGCCGGATACCATCCCCGTGGTCGCAATGGAAGGGCGGGCAGATGATGGAAGTAGCGGGAATACCCGGCACCAGTTCCTCCAACAAGCTCCGGTAATCCTCATCGTAAGTACTCATCACACGCATCTTTGCCAGCAAGCGCTTGGCATGCTCGAACTTCATTTGTATCTCCGGAACGGACATATCTGCCAACTGGGAGCTACGCATTTTTTCTACTTCATTCATATTATTTCTTCTTTTGATTCATAATAGGGATTTATAGTAGAACAGAAATGGTTTGCGAAAAGAAAAGCGAATAGAGAGAGTATCTTAATTCCCCTCCTCCGGGAGGAGGGGTGCCCAACGGGCGGGGTGGTAGGGAGCATAAAGCTATGAAAAACAGTACAGTGTGTATCGCTACCACCTCCCCCTACGGGTACTCCTCCTCCCCGGAGGAGGAGAAGTAAGTTACCCCGTATTTTTTCGCAAACCAATTCTGTTCGACTATAACTCCGAACAAAGATAGGGGAATAAACCCAGTATACCAAAAGAGCGGAAAACCTTTCGGCCTTCCGCTCCTGCAATCGTTTACAGAGCAAACAAATTATTTGTACTCCTGCCAGCTCTTAATCTGGATACCTTCCAGATTCATTTCGCAGAATGCCTCGATAAAGGCACTTGCCAGGCGGGCATTGGTAATCAACGGGATATTGTGGTCGATGGCGCCGCGACGAATCTTGTAGCCATTGGTCAACTCACGTTTCGTATGGTTCTTCGGAATGTTGACAATCAGGTCGAAAGCATGGTCGGCAATCATCGTCATCACATTATTTTCCGCATCCGGACGTTCATCCGGCCAGTAAACGGCTTCCGTCGTCACGCCGTGAGCGTTGAGGAAAGCGGCTGTACCTGCCGTAGCATAAATCTTATAGCCTTTGGCAAAGAGCATGCGGCTGGCATCCAGCAAATCTACCTTGGACTTCATGGCTCCGGAGGAGAACATCACGCCCTTTTCGGCACGGGGGATTCTGAATCCGGTAGCAATCATGGCATTCAGCAAAGCTTCGGAGAAGTCGTCGCCAATGCAGCCCACCTCACCGGTAGACGACATGTCTACACCCAACACCGGGTCTGCCTTGTGCAGACGGGAGAAGGAGAACTGGCTTGCCTTTACACCGATGCGGTCGATGTCGAATGCCGACTTGTCCGGTTGTGTATAAGGAGCGTCGAGCATGATGCGGGTAGCAGTCTCGATGAAGTTGCGCTTCAGCACCTTCGATACGAACGGGAAGCTGCGCGATGCACGGAGGTTACACTCGATAACCTTCACCTCGTTGTTGCGAGCCAGGAACTGGATGTTGAAAGGACCGGAGATATTGAGTTCCTTTGCAATCTGGCGGCTGATTTTCTTAATGCGGCGTGCCGTTGCAAAGTAAATCTTCTGTGCCGGGAATACCAGCGTAGCGTCACCGGAGTGTACACCGGCAAACTCTACGTGCTCGGAGATGGCGTATTCCACCACTTCACCGTTTTGGGCAACAGCGTCGAACTCGATTTCCTTGGTGTTCTGCAAGAACTGGGATACAACAACCGGATATTCCTTGGATACTTCGGCAGCCATCTTCAAGAAGTTCTCCAACTCCTCTTCGTCGTAGCATACGTTCATCGCAGCACCGGAGAGCACGTAAGACGGACGCACCAGTACCGGATAGCCCACCTTCTCTACAAAGCCTTTCACATCTTCCAAGCTGGTGAGTTCCTGCCAAGCCGGCTGGTCGATGCCCAGCTGGTCAAGCATAGCGGAGAACTTGTTACGGTTTTCTGCACGGTCGATGGAGATGGGAGAAGTACCCAGTACGGGAACTGACTGGCGGTGAAGCTTCATAGCCAGGTTGTTCGGAATCTGTCCACCCACTGAAACGATGACACCGCGCGGCTGTTCCAAGTCGATAACATCGAGCACGCGTTCGAAGGAGAGTTCATCGAAGTACAGACGGTCGCACATGTCGTAGTCCGTAGAAACGGTTTCGGGGTTATAGTTAATCATGATGGACTTGTAGCCCAACTTGCGGGCAGTCTGGATGGCGTTCACCGAACACCAGTCAAACTCTACGGACGAACCGATGCGGTAAGCGCCCGAGCCAAGTACAACCACTGATTTTTCATTCTTGTAATAGTTCACATCGTAACCCTGAACGGCGTACGTCATGTAGAGGTAGTTCGTCAGTTCCGGATGTTCGGAAGCCACCGTATTGATGCGCTTCACGGCAGGCAGGATGCCCAATTCCTTACGACGGGCACGTACGGCAAGGTTTTCCTTCTCCATATTGCCTTGCGGATTCAGTACGAAACGGGCAATCTGGAAGTCGGAGAAGCCAAGCACTTTTGCTTCGCGCAGCACGTCGGCGGGGATGTCTTCTACCTTATTATATTGAGAAAGTTTCTGCTTGTAGTCTACGATGTTCTTCAGCTTGCCCAAGAACCAGGGATCAATCTTGGTTAGCTCGAAGATACGGTCGATGGTATATCCCTTCTCCAAAGCCTCGGCAATGGCAAAGACACGCAAGTCGGTGGGGTGAGACAGTTCATAATCCAGGTCCTCGAATTCCACGCCCTCATTACCCACAAAGCCGTGCATTCCCTGACCAATCATGCGCAGACCTTTCTGGATGATTTCTTCGAAAGAGCGACCGATGGACATGATTTCGCCCACGGACTTCATGCTCGAACCGATTTCGCGGCTGACGCCTACGAACTTCGTCAAGTCCCAACGCGGAATCTTGCAAATCAGGTAGTCAAGCTGCGGAGCGGCGTATGCAGAGTTGGGAGTTCCCATCTCGCCAATCTGGTCGAGCGTATAGCCCAGCGCAATCTTGGCAGCCACGAATGCCAGCGGATAACCGGTAGCCTTGGAAGCCAAAGCGGAGGAACGGGACAAACGTGCGTTCACCTCGATGACGCGATAGTCGTTTGTCTCGGCGTTGAACGCATACTGGATGTTACACTCGCCCACGATGCCCAGGTGGCGGATACATTTGGTGGAGAGTTCCTGCAGCATCTTCACCTGCTCGTCGGTCAGCGAGCAAGTGGGAGCCACTACGATGGACTCACCCGTATGGATGCCCAGCGGGTCGAAGTTCTCCATGCTTGCCACGGTGAAGCAGTGGTCGTTGGCATCGCGGATTACCTCGAATTCAATTTCTTTCCAGCCTTTCAGCGACTCTTCTACCAGAATCTGCTTGGAAAAAGTGAAAGAGCTTTCGGCCAATTTAATGAAGGCTTCTTCGTCCGGACAAATACCGCTTCCCAGTCCACCCAGGGCGTAAGCCGAGCGCACCATCACCGGGTAGCCGATTTCGCGGGCTGCCTTCAGTGCGTCTTCCATGCTCTCCACAGCGTGGCTCTTCGGAGTCTTCATCGGAATTTCGTCCAGTTTCTTTACAAAGAGGTCGCGGTCTTCGGTGTACATAATCGCCTCAACGGAGGTACCCAATACGCGCACGCCATATTTCTGAAGAATTCCATTCTGGTAGAGTTCCGTACCGCAGTTCAGTGCCGTCTGTCCGCCGAATGCCAGCAAAATGCCGTCGGGACGTTCTTTCTTGATGATTTCTTCCACAAAATAGGGAGTCACCGGCAGGAAATAGACTTGATCGGCGATACCTTCCGATGTCTGGATAGTAGCAATGTTCGGGTTTACCAAAACAGAACCGATACCTTCTTCGCGCAACGCCTTCAGCGCCTGCGAACCGGAATAGTCAAACTCTCCGGCCTGACCAATCTTGAGCGCACCAGAGCCCAAGACAAGCACTTTCTTTAAATTCTTTTCCATATTCTCTTGTTGTCTATTAAGTTACGAGTTACAAGCTACGAACTACGAGTTGTAGCTATTTCACAAAAAAAATGCGTCACCCAACAAAGGATTAACGCATTACCAAAGAACTAAAAATATCTTTCTCGAAAAAAGAGAAACCGACGGCTCCCGAATGAAATTCATTCGAACGGAGGTTATATTTGCTTCTCATTTCCTGCGATTGCATAGTCTCTTTAAAATTTGTGCAAAGTAACGACTTATTTACGAAAAGAGCAAATTGTGGCATGTTTTTTTGGAAAAATATTCAGCCTGTTCTTCGGTATGAAGAGT
>NZ_BAKJ01000036.1 GCF_000614125.1 Bacteroides rodentium JCM 16496 | reverse complement strand
GGAGGAGGAGAAGTAAGTTACTCCGTATTTTTTCGCAAACCAATTCTGTTCGACTATAAAAGAAAGAACTCTGTGCGCCTCTGTGTCCTCTGTGGTGAACTAAACCTGATAAGCATTATGAAGAATAAATTTTTAGCCGCCCTATTATTGGCATGCTCCATCAGCATCGTGTCTGCACAGACACCGGTCTATATGGACGATGCACAACCTATTGAAGCACGTGTAAAGGATGCCCTCAGCCGGATGACGCTGGAAGAGAAGGTAGCCCTTTGCCATGCGCAGAGTAAATTCAGCAGTGCGGGGGTTCCGCGACTCGGCATTCCCGAGCTTTGGATGAGCGACGGCCCTCACGGTGTCCGTGCCGAAATTAACTGGAACGACTGGGGATATGCCAACTGGACCAATGACAGCATTACCGCTTTCCCGGCTTTGACTTGTCTGGCCGCTACCTGGAATCCGGACATGTCTGCCAAGTATGGCAAGGCCATCGGTGAGGAAGCGCGCTATCGTGAAAAGGATGTGTTGCTGGGGCCCGGCGTCAACATCTACCGTACTCCGATGAACGGGCGTAATTTTGAATATATGGGCGAGGACCCTTATCTGGCCAGTGTGATGTGCGTACCTTACATCCAGGAGTTGCAGAAGAACGGAGTGGCAGCTTGTGTCAAGCACTATGCGCTGAACAACCAGGAACTGTGGCGCGGACATATCGATGTGAATCTTAGCGACCGTGCTCTGTATGAAATCTATCTGCCGGCATTCAAGGCTGCAGTAGAAGAGGGTGGTGCTTGGAGCATTATGGGTGCTTATAATAAGATTCGCGGCCAGCACGCCTGCCATAATGATTTTGCCTTAAACAAAATTCTGAAAGGCGACTGGAAGTTCGACGGCTGTGTCATTACCGACTGGGGCGGTGCCCACGACACCTATGAAGCTGCCGTCAACGGTCTGGATATCGAGATGGGCTCTTACACCAACGGTCTGACATCCGAAAGTGCATTTACCTATAACGATTATTACCTTGCCAATCCTTACCTCCGGATGTTGAAGGATGGCAAAGTGCCGATGTCTACGATAGACGACAAGGCTTCCCGCATTCTCCGTCTGATATTCCGTACGGCGATGAACCGTCAGAAACCCTATGGCTCGGTAGCTACGGAAGAGCATTATGCCGCTGCCCGCGAGATAGGCAATGAGGGCATTGTGCTGTTGAAGAATGCTCCGGTGGTAAAGAAAGGTGCCCCGTTGCTGCCGATTGATGCAGCCAAGTATCAGAATATCCTGGTGGTGGGCGATAATGCCGTACGCTTGCTGAATCAGGGAGGAGGCTCTTCCGAACTGAAAGTGAAGGATATGGTATCTCCGCTGGATGGCTTGCGTGCCGCTTATGGCGATAAGGTAGCCTATGCAAAAGGTTATGCCGCCGGTCGTCCGATGTACGGTCGTGCAGATGAAATCCCGCAGAATGTGGTAGACTCACTCCGTGCAGAAGCCGTGGAGATGGCGAAAAAGGCAGACTTGGTGGTACTGGTAGGCGGATTGAACAAGAACCACTTTCAGGATTGTGAAGGTGGCGACCGTCTGGAATACGGCTTGCCTTTCGGGCAGGATGAACTGATTGAGGCTTTGTTGGGTGTAAACAAGAACCTGGTTCTGGTGCTTCTCAGTGGTAATGCGGTGGAAATGCCGTGGGTATTCCGGGTTCCTGCCATTGTGCAAGGCTGGTATTTGGGCTCCATGGGTGGCAAGTCTTTGGCTGACGTTCTGAGTGGTGCGGTGAACCCGAGCGGAAAGTTGCCCTTCTCTTTCCCTGCCCGGTTGACGGATTGCGGTGCACATGCTTTTGATGAACTCAGTTATCCGGGTGACAGCATCAAGCAGGAGTATAAGGAGGATATTCTGGTGGGCTATCGTTGGCACGACACCAAGAAGATTCCGGCCCTCTTCCCCTTCGGTCATGGTTTGAGCTATACTACCTTTACATACGGCAAACCGGTGGCTTCTGCCAAGACCATGGCTGCCGACGGTACGCTGACGGTGACAGTTGCCGTGAAGAATACGGGTAGCGTTGCCGGAAAAGAGATTGTACAGCTTTATGTAGGCGATGATAAATGCAGTGTGCTCCGTCCTGTAAAGGAGTTGAAACATTTTGCAAAGGTTGCTTTGGCGCCGGGTGAGGAGAAGAACGTGACTTTCACCCTTACTCCGGATGATTTGAAGTTTTACGATGAGGCTTCCGCAGCTTGGAAGTACGAACCGGGTAAGTTCAAGGCATACGTTTGCGCTTCGTCTACCGATGTCCGTGGTGTAGTTCCGTTCGAAATGAAATAGCCTCATGAAGACACTTGCCACTCTATTTGTGCTTGCGGCTCCGTTGCTGCTTCGTGCAGCCGGTGCACCTGCCGACAGTTGTAATCATCAGTTGTACTATACGTCGCCCGCTGCTATCTGGGAGGAGACCCTTCCTTTGGGCAACGGACGCTTGGGTATGATGCCCGACGGAGGCATTCTCCGTGAGCACATTGTGCTGAATGAGATATCCTTATGGAGCGGCATGGAGGCGGATTATAGCAATCCGGATGCCTCGAAGAGTCTGCCTGCCATCCGGCAACTGTTGTTTGAGGGAAAGAACCGCGAAGCGCAGGAGCTGATGTACAGCAGTTTCGTTCCGAAGAAACAGGAGACTGACGGGAGATATGGAACCTATCAGGTATTGGGCGATTTGGATATAGACTTTACCTACAATTCTTCATTCTCCATTCTCAATTCTCCATTAAGCAACTATCGCCGTTGGCTCAACTTGCGCGATGCGGTGGCATATACTGCTTTCAGGCTGGAAGATGTCGATTACCGTCGTGAGTATTTCGTCTCCCGTGACCGTGATGTCATGCTGATTCATCTGGTTGCCGGACGTGAAGGGACTCTGAATTTCTCTGCCCGCTTGAGCCGTGCGGAACATAGCTCGGTGACTGCCCAAGGGAACACCCTTTTGATGGACGGCATGTTGGAAAGCGGTAAGCCCGGTTTGGACGGTATGAAATACCGTGTGGCCATGCAACTCGTACAGAACGGCGGTGAATCGTCTGTCAGCCCGGAAAACGGCATCCGCTTGAAGAACGGGCAGGAAGCCTGGCTGATACTTTCTGCCGCTACCTCCTATGCTGCTGCCGGTACCGACTTCCCGGGCGAGCGCTATGCGGAAGTCTGCGACAGTCTGCTCCGCCAGTTCACCGCCCCCGTTTCCCATCATTCTCCATTCTTCACTCTTCATTCTTCATTTTCCAGCCATGTCGCTGCCCACCGTTCCCTCTACGACCGTGTTTCCTTGACGCTTCCTGCCACGCCGGATGATACGCTCCCGACGAACGAGCGCATCCTCCGCTTCACACAGCAGGAGTCACCGGCATTGGCTGCTCTATACTATAACTACGGGCGCTATCTGCTCATCAGCAGTACCCGTCCCGGCAGTCTGCCTCCCAATCTGCAGGGACTCTGGGCAAATGGAGTATCGACTCCCTGGAACGGGGACTATCATACGAACATCAATATCCAGATGAACACTGGCCTTTGGAACAAGCCGGCCTCTCCGAACTCTATCAGCCGCTGACGACGCTGATGGAGCGCCTTATCCTTCGGGAGAGGCAAGTGCGCGTACTTTCTATGGCGATGAGGCAGATGGCTGGGTGCTCCACATGATGACCAACGTATGGAATTATACCGCTCCCGGCGAACACCCCTCCTGGGGAGCTACCAATACCGGTGGCGCTTGGTTGTGTGCCCATTTGTGGGAACACTATCTGTATACGCAGGACAAGGATTATTTGCGCCGCATCTATCCCGTCTTGAAAGGTGCCGCCCGGTTCTTTAGTTCCACCACCGTGCAGGAGCCACGGCATGGCTGGCTGGTAACTGCCCCCACTTCTTCTCCGGAAAACAGTTTCTATGTGCCGGGTGACAGCGTGACTCCCGTCAGCATCTGTATGGGGCCCACTATGGATGTGCAACTGCTCACCGAGCTTTATACCAATGTCATTGCCGCCGCCCGCCTGCTGGATTGTGATGCAGACTATGTGGCAAAGCTTGAGGCGGACCTGAAGAGATTCCCACCCATGCAAATCAGTAAGGAAGGATATTTGCAGGAATGGCTGGAGGATTATAAGGAAGTGGATGTGCACCATCGCCACGTTTCCCACCTTTACGGCCTGCATCCGGGAAACCTGATTTCGCCGGACGCTACCCCCGAGCTTGCCGAAGCCTGCCGGATGACCTTGAACCGTCGTGGAGACGGGGGCACCGGTTGGAGCCGTGCCTGGAAGATAAACTTCTGGGCTCGTTTGGGAGACGGGAACCGTGCTTGGAAACTCTTCAAGAGCTTGCTGCATCCTGCCGTCGATGCTGCGACGGGAGGGCATGGTAGCGGCACTTTCCCCAATTTGTTCTGTTCGCATCCACCTTTCCAGATTGATGGCAACTATGGTGGTGCGGCGGGAGTCGGAGAAATGCTGTTGCAAAGCCATGAGGGTTTTATCCATCTGCTTCCTGCCCTGCCGGATAGCTGGACTACCGGTAGCTTCCGTGGAATGCGCGTGCGTGGCGGGGCTTCCATAGACCTTGACTGGAAGGATGGACGGGCCACGAGGGCTGTTGTTACCGCTCTTGTTCCGGGTAAATTTACCCTGAAGATGCCCGCAGGCGCCGTCCGTGCCCAGGTGAAGATAGGAGGACGTACGCATACTTACAAAAAAACGGTATTCCCGTTGGATTTGAACAAGGGAGAGGCGGCGACCATACATTTCTTATAAGAACGTTCCCTTCCGACAAAATTATCAAGTTATTTGTCTTTCGCGCCCGAATGCCGTACATTTGCAGCGCATGTAGAACAAATATCTTAGATGATTATGAAAAATAGAGTCCGTTTCTTCTTCTTCTTGTTTCTCGGCTTGCTGGGAGCGTTGACGGTTCATGCACAAGTCAATGAGTTGCCACGTTCCACACCCGAGGCAGAAGGAGTCCCTTCCAAGGCTGTCACTGCCTTGTTTGATTCCCTGATGGCATTGCCGAAAACAGACATCCACAGCGTAGTGGTGCTGCGTCACGGCAAGGTCATCGGAGAAATCTATCCGGCTCCGTTCGCGCCGGAATATCGCCATACCATGTATTCCTGTTCCAAAACCTTTGTCGGGGCTGCCGTAGGACTTGCCATTGCAGACAACCGCCTGCGTTTGACAGACCGCGTCGGTACCTTCTTCCCGGAACTTCTTCCGGATTCGGTTTCCGCTAATCTGGCAGACATGACTGTCCGCGACCTGCTTACCATGACGTCGGGTATCACTCCCGACTGGAATATGCGCAATCTCACTCCCGACTGGATACGTACCTTCCTTGCCAAACCGGTGAAGACTCCGGGTAAGAAGTTTGAATATGATTCTATTTGCAGCTATATGCTTTCTGCCATTGTGCAGAAGGTGACGGGCATGACCTTGCTGGATTATTTGAAACAGAAGCTTTTCATTCCGATGCATATCACGGACGTTGCGTGGGAACTAAGCCCCGAAGGTATCAATACCGGTGGCTGGGGGCTGCATATCCAGAGTGAGTCGTTGGCAAAATTCGGATTGCTGCTGCTGAATCGCGGTGTTTGGGAAGGCAAACAGTTGCTTCCTGCTTCCTGGGTGGAGCAGATGATGACCAGACAGATAGGGGATTATGGCTATCAGATGTGGCTTTGCGAATATCCGGGTGCTGTACGTGCTGACGGGGCTTTGGGGCAATACATTCTGATTGTTCCGGACAAGGATATGGTAGTGGTCATTACCGAATGTACGTTGATAGATGGCCGCCGGCAGCGTCGTCTGGTCTGGAACCGCTTGTTGCCGGAGGTCGGGGAACAGGCATTAGTGCCCGGCAAGGATTACAAGCGCCTGCAGAAGACGCAGCGTTCTTATCAACTGCCGTTGGTGCAGGGAAAGGCAGCTTCCTCTCTTTCGCGGAAGTATGCGGGCAAGCGCATCCTGCTCGGAGAGAACAAATACGGATGGCAATCCATAGAACTGCAATTCAAGCAGCAAGAAGTGGTGATGACTGTGGTGGAGAAAGATGGAAAGACATACAGTCTTCCGTTTGGCTATAAGCAATGGTCGAAAGCGGCAATTGATGGCTATCCTCCGTATTCGGTTGCTGCAAAGGGGCGTTTTAAGGTATAGAAGGCCCTTTCCAGGTGGCAGGCAGTTATGCGTGGGCGTCACCTGATGCTTTGCAGCTGAAAGTACATTATGTCAACTGGATAAGCGCTCTTGGGCTTGCGCTCCGCTTTGAGGATAACAAGGTACTCCTGACTGTTACGGAGAATTATTCTTCGGGTGAAGGGGTGACTTTCAAAGGTACATTAGCACATTAAAATAATGAATCGTATTTTGCTTACTCTAAAACGGCCTTTTATCTGGCTGTACCGTTTCCGGCACCGTTGCGGCTACGGTGTACATTCTCCTTTTGCCTTTAACCTGATTACGCATGTAATTTACGAAAGTACGGCTTATTATAAATATGAAGAGCTGGCCAAGGCACAGCAGCAACTGGAGTTGGAGAAAGATAAACGTTGGAAGTACGAATCGAAGAAAGTAAAACGTCTTCTGTTCCGTCTGGTAAACTATACCCAGCCGGAGACCATCGTAGATGCCGGTACGCTTGCCGCTTCTGCTCTATCTGAAAGCGGGGAAGGAGGGGGCGGATTATACCTCGGCTTCCGACCTTTCCGGGCTCTTTCTGGAGAGTGGCGTTCCCGTTGACTTCCTCTATTTGCACGACTATCGCCGTCCCGGTTTTGTAGAGGAGGTCTTCCGCATCTGTTCCGCCCGCACCAGGGGGAAGTCTGTTTTTGTGATTGAGGGTATCCGTTACACTCCGCAGATGTCTGCCCTCTGGAAACGTATGAAGCAGGACGGGCGGGCAGGCATTACGTTCGACCTTTATGACCTTGGTATCATATTCTTCGATAAAACAAAGATAAAACAAGACTATATTGTCAACTTTTGACTATCTTTAGGCGTTTATTCACCACAGAGGGCACAGAGGCGCGCAGAATTTTTATTTTCTTGATTGAAAACAGGTATCGGCTTCTGCAGATGATTAAACTCTGTGCGCCTCTGTGTCCTCTGTGGTGAACCAAATGTTAAAATGCAGCATTATGAAGATATACACCAAAACCGGAGATAAAGGAACCACCTCCCTTGTAGGCGGAACCCGTGTACCCAAAACGCATATCCGCCTCGAGGCGTACGGTACGGTGGATGAGCTGAATTCCAATCTGGGTCTTCTCATCACGTACCTGCCTGACGGGAAGGATAAAGATTTTCTGCAGCAAGTGCAAGACAGACTTTTTGCCGTAGGCTCTCATCTGGCCACAGACCGGGAGAAAATGGAGCTGAAAGAAGCCAGTATCATCAGCCCGGAGCAGGTGGAAATGGTGGAGCGGGAGATAGACCGTTTGGATACTCTTTTGCCTCCTCTTTCAGCCTTTATTCTTCCCGGCGGAAGTCGCGGTGCGGCAGTCTGCCACGTTTGCCGTACGGTTTGCCGCCGTGCAGAGCGTCGGATTCTTGCTCTGGCCGAACAAGTGGAAATCGCTTCGGAATTACTGGCTTACGTGAACCGCTTGTCTGATTATTTGTTCGTCCTTTCCCGTAAAATGAATCAAGACGACAAAAAAGGTGAAATATTTTGGAATAATAGTTGCAAGTGAAATAAATTGTTATACTTTTGCCGAAAAATAGAAATAGGACTTAATATTCACAATTTTAATACTAGAGACTATGTATTGGACATTGGAATTAGCATCTAAATTGGAAGATGCTCCTTGGCCGGCAACTAAGGATGAATTGATAGATTATGCCATGCGTTCGGGTGCTCCGCTTGAAGTGATTGAGAATCTGCAGGAAATGGAAGATGAAGGCGAGATTTATGAAAGCATAGAAGATATTTGGCCCGATTATCCCAGCAAAGAGGACTTTTTTTTCAACGAGGAGGAATATTGATACGCTTTAAAAGAAAAAACTTACCGGTATCTCTGGTAATATTTTGAAACATAGGGAGAAGTAATTCCAAAACCGATAACTATGGTTGAAGAATTACTTCTTTTCTTTTTAATCCCCCCACACTACAATAATAATGAATGTACAAGAAGCAACAACACGTCGGTTACCGGATTTGAAGGAAAGGCATCTGCCTGAAAACTGCCGCGAAACCGTAAACACGATTTTAAAGGAGACTTACGGCTACGAACAGTTTCGTAATCTTGAAATTTACGATGACTTGTCCAAGGGAAAAGAGAAACTCTGCATTTCGCAGGGACAGCTGATAGAGAACGTTATACTGGAGGCCGAAAAGGCTTGGAAAGGTGAAACACAGATAGACAATATATTGTTGACTGCCCCTACCGGTTCCGGAAAATCCTTGTTGTTCCAGCTTCCTGCCATCTATCTGGGGAAAGAATATAATTTGCTTACCATCGTGGTCTCCCCTTTGAAGGCGTTGATTGTAGACCAGGTGGAAAGTCTGCAAGAATTGGGGTATACGCGTGTGGCATACGCCTCGTCCGATTTATCGCCGGAACAGAAGATGGAGGTTTACCGGCAGGTGCGTGAGGGGGAGATTGATTTGTTCTATCTCTCGCCGGAATTGCTTCTCTCTTACGACATCAAGCATTTTGTAGGCGAACGCCGCATAGGTCTGGTGGTGGTCGATGAGGCGCATACGGTCACTACGTGGGGCAAGGAGTTCCGCGTGGACTACTGGTTCTTGGGGCGCTACCTGACTGCTTTGAAACAGACCCTCGGCTATAATTTCCCGTTGTTTGCATTGACTGCTACGGCTGTCTGGAATCCCAAAGGGGGTAATGACATGATATTCGAGACTATCCGTTCCTTGCAGATGGAGCCTTGCGTGCTCTATGTGGGCACGGTGAAGCGCCGGAATATCGGCTTCGACATCCGCCAGATGGAGATGGAGGAAGGAGAGACCTACGACAAGGCAAAGCAGCGTGTGGTGGCTGCGCGGGTGGAGGACTTCCTGGACGGTCATAAGACATTGCTCTATTATCCTTTTGCAGGTGGCATTGACATGCGTCTTAAAACGTGGGTGAAGCCGGCAGACTGGTGTCTGGTGGCTTCCTATTATGGCAAGAAGGACAAGGAACAGAAAGCTGCCATTGTGCAGGAGTTCAAGGAAGGAACCAAGAAACTGATTGTGGCTACGAAAGCTTTTGGTATGGGAGTGGACATCAGTGATATAGACCGTGTATATCATGTGGCGCCATCCAGTACGTTTGTCGACTATATTCAGGAGATAGGGCGTGCCGCGCGTGATACGGAGATACAGGGTATTGCCGCTACCGACTACCATGAGCGTGACTTCTATTATATGAAGCGTCTGCATCAGACGGGGAATATTGCCCAGGAACAGCTGGTGCTTATTCTGAGAAAGCTCATGGAGGTGTACCGCATGAAAGGGGAAAAGCCGGAAATCATGGTGTCTTTGTCCGATTTCGAGTTTGTGGTGAAACTGCCGCGTACAAAGAACAAGCTGGAGTATGAAGCAGAGTTGGGACAGCTCATCAAGACCGCCTTGCTTTGGCTGGAAGACGATTTGATGCAGCGTTATGGCAGGCATCTGCTTGAAATCAGCCCCAAGAATCTGTTGACCGAAGGATATGTCCAGGACAAGACGGGTGATGTCTTTGCCCGTGAATTCCATAGCTATCTGACAAAGGTAGAAGGGGAGGACGGGGTTTACGTCGCACGTCTGGAAGCGCTTTGGGAAGAGCGTTTCCCTGAGCTTGGCTACAAGGAATTCAAACAGAAGCTGAATAATGGAACGTTGTGGGAGGGAGCCCGCGCCGTGTCCGTAGGCAAGCATGAGGTGCTGTTGAAGGAAGATGCCGCCGTCATCCGTGAGCGGATGGATGCCTTGTTCAAGAGCCTGACAATGATGCTGAAAACGGCATTGATAAAGTCGAAAGGACGTTTTGATGAAGAAGAACTGCGGGCTGTCTTTGCCGAGCATGACATGGACGTGCGCTCTGCCAAACGCTTTATCGGTTCCCTGCTGGAGAGCCGCACGGAGGAAGGCCGCAGTGTGAGCTATATCAGCAGCGTGAAAAAGAAGGATTCTAATGAACTCTCTTTTACGGTGACCAAAGGCTTTGATTTGCTTTTGTCGCGCTATCAAAAACTGTTTAGCCAACGTATAGTGGGCAGTAAGGGAGACCGCCTGCTGTTTTATTGCACTCCTTTCTCGGACTTGAATATGCTGCTTAATCTGCTTTCTATGCTCGATTGTCTTTCCTTCAGTGTGGAGGGGGGCGGTACGCCTTGCGTATTTGTCCGTTTCAATGACCCCGAAACTCTGCAGGAACTTGCGCTTGGCGATGATTACCGCAATCTGATTCTGGATACCAACGAGCAGATATTCCAGGAGCAGATAGATTTGTTCTCCTTTTTCTTCGGAACGGATAAGCTGACGGATGAACAGCGCTGGGACTTTATCGAAGATTATTTTACGGGAATGGGAGTGGACGACTTGAAGGTGAAGTTTACGTAAGCTATCGTTCTATTTTCTGGAATGCCAGCCGTTCGTCCCCATTGGCCAGAAAGATGATGCCGCAATACCGGAAACCGTGTTTCTTCAGTACGTGTTGCAGGATGCGGTTGTCGCGGTGGGTATCTGCACGCAGGTTGGGGATTTGCTCGTAGCACCATTGCAGGCAGGCATTGGCCACTCCTTTACTGGTTTCTGTGCTTGCCAGGCGGTGGATGACGCCGTAAGGCTGTGTGTCTTCCAGCCATTCTCCTTCATAGATATGTGTATATGTGGGGTCGTTTCCACGGATAAAGGCGAAGGTTCCGATAATTGCTCCGGTATCGTCGATGCATACGTAACTGTTTCCTTGCTTGATGTCTGCCATGACGATTTCCCTGGAGGGATAATTGCCCGTCCATTGTAGCATATTCCCGTCTTTCCGCATGATACGCTTTGCTTGCTCAAAGAGGTCCATAAGGACTTCTATTTCTGTGGGTAGTGTCTTTCTTATTTCTATCATAGGGATGGGCGCTTCTTGACTAAAAAAAGTCTGGCTGGGAGTACAACTTTGATTCTGAGCGGAGAGAGTGGGATTCAAACCCACGGAACAGCATAAGCCGTTCGCCGGATTTCGAGTCCGGTCCATTCGATCACTCTGGCATCTCTCCTTGATTCGCGCTGTAAATGTAATGAGTTTTGCGGTTAGTTGTTCATTTTTTCATGTTTTTTTTATTTGTACTACTTTCTGCCTTGGGCAAACCGGGAGTTAAATGGGACTGTAAGAGCTTGTCTAAATTTTCTTGGAGCTTTTTTCTAAGAGTTGTTTTTGAGGATTTTTCTTCTTTCGCATGAGGAGCCCCTAGCGGGCTATGTGACGAATGTGAAAGGAAAAAAAGACCGGAAACAAGCTTAGAAAATGCTCATAAGAAATTATTTCAAAAAAATTTAAACAGGCTCTAAATGAACAAATGCTGACATATGTTGTTTCTTTAGGAAGATTTTGCATATATTTGTCCCGTAATATTAAACACAATTGATTATGAAAAAGATTTTTAGTGCTTTCATGATAGCTGTATGCTGTATGTTTATGGCTATGCCTGCTCAGGCCCAACTATTGAAGTGGGGTGTTAAGGGTGGGGTGAATATGACAAAAATAGATTGGGATGGCGGATACAAGGGAAACAAGGATAATTCTACCGGTTTCTTTATTGGTCCGATGGCTGAGTTTACCATTCCCATTGTAGGCTTGGGTATCGACGGTGCTTTACTGTTCTCCCAGCGTGGCAAGGGCGATGTGAAGCAGACAGGAGCCGAAGTACCCGTAAACCTGAAATATACCATCGGACTGGGTAGCCTGCTGGGCATCTATGTGGCTGCCGGTCCCGATTTCTTCTTCGATTTTAAGAAGAAAGACTACGTAGACCGCAAGAAGGCTCAAGTGGCACTTAATCTGGGTGCCGGTGTGAAGCTGTTGAAGCATCTCCAGGTTGGCGTGACCTATCAGCTCCCGATGGGCGACTCATTTACGTGGGAGGAGGCGGGTAAGGCTTTCGGTGCCAAGAATAAGACTTGGCAGGTGTCTGCGGCGTATCTCTTCTAAAGTACTGCCGAACTTTGTTCGCAGCTTGCGGATACATATCCCCAAGTTGCGGATGTCCGTCCCAAGGCTTGGGATAGACGTCCGCAACCTGGGGATAATTTTTTTGCTTAATTCTCGTCAACTTTTCTTTTGATAAGAAACAACTTTTCTCTTAATGTCTCGGAACTTTTTTGCGAATGTCTTTCGGGCATATATTTTATTTACATAGTTTTGATTACTATTTCATAATTCGGTTTGTCATTTATATATTAGGGTTCCAATTACATCTGTAGCGGCAAGTGAGCTATTATGTAATGGGGCAGTTGTGTGGCTTGGGCGGTCCTTTCTTTATGAAGATGGCTTCCTTGTCGAGCAGTATCGGCGAATCATTTATAGTATCGGCATAGTAAAATTAAAAAGAAAGATATCCTTTGCTTTGAAACAAAAAAATCCTCCGTTACTTCGCAGGTAACGGAGGATTTTTCTGTGCAAACATAAGCGTTTTTCTATAAACGAGCAAATAATAATGCTGTTTTTTTATAATTAATCGAAAAAACGGTATTTAATATATTATTTGTTAATGAAGATAGCTTGCTATCCTTATTAGTACAAAGTATACCAACGTTGCTAATATAAATTATTGTATGATGAAAGAGGTTACATTACAAGAAATGCTGTCAAGTATTATTGGAGAATTACGAGAGAATGGAAGATGGGGAACAGCTCATATTTACCAAGCGGTATTGAATGTGTTTTCTACATTTAATAACCATAAGGACTTACCATTGCGTAAATTGAATTCCGTACTCCTAAAACATTTTGAAATGCATTTGCGACAACGGGATTGCAGCTGGAATACCATTTCCACCTATATGAAAACTGTCCGTTCGGCCTATAATCAAGCCGTAGATCTAAGATATGTCCGTTATACCCCTAGACTGTTTGAACATGTATACACAGGAACAAAGGCTGATAGTAAAAGAGCTTTAGAGGTTTCTGATATGGGGGATTTAGTTCGAGATGCAGAAATGATTTTGTCCAAAACAAATTCTTTGTCAGGGATTCAACGGACAAAATTGCTGTTTGTTTTTATGTTTTTGGTGCGTGGTCTGCCGTTCGTGGATTTGGCTTATTTGCATAAAAAAGATTTGCAGGGTAACGTATTGTCCTATCGTCGCCGGAAAACGGGGCGTGCTATGAGGGTGGTACTTTCTCCCGAAGCCATGCAGTTGGTGCATATGATAGCTGATAAAAATCAAAACTCACCTTATTTATTTCCTATTCTGCATAGCAAAGAAGGATCTGAAGCTGCTTACCGTGAATATCAGTCAGCTTTGCGATGCTTCAATTACCGGCTGTTGTCATTGAAAAGAAATTTGAACTTAGATTCTCATCTTAGTACCTACACAGCCCGGCATACTTGGGCAACGATGGCATATTACTGCGAAATTCATCCTGGCATCATATCAGAAGCTATGGGACATTCCTCCATCAATGTTACAGAGACTTATTTGAAACCTTTTCATGACAGGAAAATAGATGAGGCGAATGAAAAAGTAATTTCTTTTGTAAAAGGAGATGGGACTGCTGAATAGATAATTAGGTTTTATTGATGAAATAGATTGTATAAACTATCCCTTTTCTCTTGAGAAGTATCTTGAGGGAAAGGGGAATTATTGCCTTTTCGAAATGTTGTGTTGCCTTTTTAATTTGTTGAATAACAAGTATGTAAATTGCTTTTGTTCTTTAAAAGGCGGAAATATTTCTAACATATTGTACACTTTATAATTACCCTTCTCTCTTCCGGTAAATTGTGAATGCGTATTTCCGTTACCTGCGAAGTAACGGAAAGCATATAACAAAAAAGTATGGGAAAGGAATATGGTATGAGAGATTATTTACTTTTTATTTTTTAAATTTATAAATTTAAAGTTTTTCAATTATGAACAAAAAGTTTCTAAGTGTAATCCTGTTCAGTGCCTTGATGGTTGGCTCTGCAGGAATGTTCACGTCTTGTAAAGACTATGATGATGATATCAAGGACTTACAAGGACAATTGGACAAAAAGGCTTCACTTGAAGAATTAAACTCCAAGGTAACCGCATTGGAGTCTTCTGTTGCTGAAGCTAAGACTGCTGCTACAGCTGCAAAAACGGCAGCTGAAGAAGCGAAAAACAAAGCTCAAGAAGCGTTGGACAAAGCTGAACAAGGCGGTGGCGTTAGTGCCAGTGAACTGGCTGCTTTAAAAAAAACTTTGGAAGATGCAGACGCATCCTTGCAAACTCAAATCAACAAGATGGCTTCCTTGGATGCTGTGAACCAGAAAATTGCAGATTTGAAGAAAGAACTTACTGCAGATTTCGTTACTGACGAAAAACTGAAAGCTTTAGCTGCAAAAGTTGATGCTGTGAGCGCAGAAGTTATGGCGTTGATCGGACATCGTTTGACTAGCCTGGCTGTAATTCCAACAACTCACATTAACGGTATTGCTGCTATCACATTGACTACATTGCAGTATACTCCGCAAAAGTATCTGGCACTGACTAAACATGATTCGCAAAATCATGCTACAACTCCGGTGCTTGATCATGCAAATGCTGCTACTGCAGCCAATTCTATTTCGACTGACTATAATGAAGCTTATTTCCATGTAAGTCCGAGTGTAGGCGTTCGTACGCAAGATATTGAATTGCCTTCATTTGATTGTATCAAGTCTGAAAACATTATGACTAAAGCTGCCGGTGTTGATGTAACTTCAGATAGTCCAGTTAAACCGGTTGCTTATGATATAAACAAGAACGTACTGACTGTTAAATTCAAGAAGACAGTCAAAGGTTCCATTGCTGCTGAAGGTGGTCATGCAGCTGGTAAGGAAACTTTTTATATGGCTTCTTTGAAAGCTCCCATCGCAGTAGAAAACTATACAGACGCTGAGAAGGAGGCTTATGAAAAAGATGGTACTAAAGTGTATGTGAACTCTGAATATGTACGTCTCCATGAAGAAATCAAGGTTCCTTATTTAGCAAATAGCAGGACAAACTTTACTAAGGCTATCATTGGTAAATTTGCCGATGAAACTCAAACGGATGCCAATGGAGAATTCTATGTTCATTATCATGACTCAGTATGTTTGTATGAATCAGAAGCGGGTGAACTGATTGATGTAAAGCAAGCTTATGACCAACCCCTTGATTTGAAGAAACTAGTGAAGGTTTGTGTGACTGATGCTGATAAAGCTAAGACAGACCATTCCGAGCATGCTGATTTGAAAAATTATAAGGACTATGGTTTGGCCTTCCGTTTCTATATTCCGACAGCACCTTATAATACTTTGGGGGGTGCTGAAGGTAATACCAACAAGACCGACCAACAGAAGTTTGCCAAACTAGACTCCCACGAGAATGGCATGATGTCTTCTAAAGTTTACACTATCGAAGGTGTTTCGGCTACGGCAGTAGGCCGTGAACCTATCGTTCGTGCAGAATTGGTAGATACGGTCAACAATGCTTTGGTTGCTATTCGTTATATCAAAGTTAAATGGGTAAAAGAAGCTGGTGAAAGAAATTTGTCTCATATCTTTACCGATTCCATCTATTACTGCAATAATTATATGGGGCGTATCGGTACTCAGGAAATGAACGAGGATATTTATGACAAGGCAAAAGAGGGCGGCATGACTAAGCAAGAATTCCACGCTGTTTACACTAAATTTGATGGTGCAAGCGGTGAAGGCCAGGGAAAAGCTGACATCATCGAAAACTCTGAATCAGGCGTAGACTCTTACAATATCATTTGGACATTGACCCACAAGGATATTGTAACTAAGTATCCGAATTGGAACAAGCAGGAGAAGATGGTATTTAGCAAGGTTTGCTATTATACTGACCCGACTGGCGCATATCCTACTTTGAAGATTACTTTGACACGTACTATCTATAAGCCGGTATTCAATCTCTGGGGGTATGATGGCCGTTACTGGAAGAATGACAATAAATGGACAACCTTTAATGTGAACCCGATTGTTTACGATACAGAAGAATCTAATCCGGCTTGGGGCACTAACACCAAGAACAATCCGACGTGTAATATTTACACAGACTTATTGAACGGTTATTTGGATGATCTGGGAGTTAAGCCGACAACCGGTGCTGGTGGTGCTATCTGGTACTCTGATGCATTGCGTACAAATAAGAAATTCTTCTACTCTGGATTCTACCGACTGCTGTTTCTGGACATCTGGGTACAAAAGCCGGCATTTATTCAGAAGAAGGTGCACGTTTTGTATTCGATAAGGACAAACTGGAAGCTGCTAATTCTGCTTATGTATATGAATATTTCAACGGAACTAGTGTCGTAAAGAAAACAGCTACAGTAAGTGCTGATGGAACTATTTTGTATATTGACGGCAAGAAAGCTGCTGAAATTGTAAACTTTGAACCGAATAAGTTGAATGCTTCTGAAATGACCTACAACATCAAGTTGGAAGAAGTCAACCCGACCCATGCACCTCGTACTGGTGATACACCGACAGAAGCTGCCAAGGCTCTTATTGGCAAGTATGTACCTATTAAGTTGGTTGCTGATTTGTGCTACGGTGATGCTTGCTCTGCATATCCTGTTCTTTCTGTTGCCCACACTACAACGATTAAGGAATATGATGCATTCATCATTGAACCATTGACGGTGACTACTGGCACAACAGACAATTTCACTGATGCTACTGTAGGTGGCAGTACAATTGATGTCAAAGGTGCTTTCACTTATATATCTTGGAATGCTGATGCGTCGGGCAAGAATTATGTAGTTTCCAACTCAGCTAATGCTACTGCACTTCAGAGAGCGTTGTGGGAGTTCTACGAAGTAGTTCCAGGTGAATGGTTGACAGGTCAAATTAAGTCTAATCTGAAATTGGTTGATGGCAATTTGGTTCCGACTGATGGCGTAACAGACGGTCCTCTGCCTTCTAACACTAAAGTTGTTTACAATGCTGCAGACGAAACTCTGACCTACAATAACTACAGTGGTACTCCGGTTAACTGGGATTACAAATTGTTTATTCCTGTTAAGTTCGGTTACAAGTGGAAGACATTTACTATGACATTTGAGGTTGTAGTCAAGAAGAATTCTGGTACTCCTTCTCAAAGATAATTATAAAGATTGATAACTGATGAAAGAGAGTGTTTCTTTGGGGACATTCTCTTTCTTTTCTATAAGAAACAGGAAAAATGAAACGAATGATTTGGATTATATTGGTAATAGTTTCTGTTTTTTTATATGCTTGCGGTAGTAAAGCAAAATCAATTCATTCTTTTGTTGGTGTATTTACTACGGAAAATGGTGTGAAATTTGAGCTTCGTGCAGATTCGACAACCCTTATCACTTTCTCTGATTCAGTGATGTATGAGGGCACGTGGAAATTTTGCAAAACTGAAGATCATTGGGAGTATGCCAATATTGAGTTTGGAGGCTATCAGGAATACTATTATTTAAATAATGGAAAACTTTACTATAGTGAACGTGAAATGCGTCATGATGTTTTGGGTACAAAAGTGAAGTTCCGGGAATAGTTGGTGAAAATATAGAGAAATATTAATATTCATCTCAAAATAAGCTAATTGTATAATGGAATCTGTCTGTGAAGATAGACTCTTAATTTTCGCGATGGTGAAGATTAGGCATTTTAGTTTGGTAGCATGAAAAGCTACTTATTGGTAGGGCTGTATCGTCTTTTTGTTTTAGACTGACGATACAGCCTTTTGGTGTAGTAAATTTATATGTTCACTGTCCTTCTCTTTTGTCTTTTCTTCTTGTCTCATAAAAAGTCGTATCTTTGTCCCCACGATGAAAAAGTTTGCCGACGTCATATTGCCTTTGCCTTTGCACAGCTGCTTTACCTACTCCCTGCCCGACAAGTGGGCGGATGAGGTGCAGACCGGTTGCCGGGTGGTAGTACCATTCGGGCGGAAGAAATATTATACAGCCATCGTGCGCAACGTGCACTATTGTGCTCCCACCGAATACGAAGTAAAGGAAGTGTCAGCCTTGCTGGATGCCCGCCCCATACTGCTCCCGCGGCAGTTCAAGTTCTGGGAATGGCTCTCCGATTACTATCTCTGCACGCAAGGAGACGTCTACAAGGCCGCCCTGCCCTCCGGCTTGAAGCTGGAAAGCGAAACCGTTGTAGAGTACAACCCCGATTTCGAGTCCGATGTCCGCCTGCCGGAGAAGGAACAGAAAATACTGGATATGCTCTCTGCCGACCCGGAGCAATGCGTGACGAAACTGGAGAAGGAGACCGGCATCAAGAACATACTATCTGTCATCAAGTCACTACTCGACAAAGAGGCCATCTTTGTCAAAGAAGAACTACGCCGCACCTATAAGCCCAAGACCGAAACCCGAGTGCGCCTCACCGCTGCCGCCTGCAACGAACACCGCCTGCACATCTTCTTCGACGAGTTGCAGCGCCGTGCCCCCAAGCAACTGGACCTGCTGATGAAATACCTGGAACTCTCCGGTTACCTCGGCGGACGGGAGGTGAAAGATGTCTCCAAAGCCGAACTACTGCAACGCACCTCCGCCACCCCTGCCGTATTCAACGGTCTTGTGGACCGTGGTGTATTCGAAGTCTACCAGCAGGAGATTGGTCGTATAGATAAAGCGCTCCTCAAAGAAGTCATCCCCGTCAACCCGCTGAACGAGCACCAGCAACGCGCCTATCATTCCATCTTAGAGAATTTCCAAAGCAAGAACGTCTGCCTGCTACATGGCGTCACGGCAAGCGGTAAGACCGAAGTCTATATTCATCTGATAGAGGAAACCATCCGGCAAGGAAAGCAAGTGCTCTATCTCCTGCCCGAAATAGCTCTCACTGCACAAATCACAGAGCGCCTGCAACGCGTATTCGGCTCCCGACTGGGCATCTATCACTCCAAGTTCCCCGATGCCGAACGGGTGGAAATCTGGCAGAAGCAGCTGTCGGAAGCAGACTATGACATTATTCTCGGCGTCCGCTCCTCCGTCTTTCTTCCTTTCCGCCACCTCGGCCTGGTGATTGTGGACGAGGAGCACGAAAACACCTACAAGCAGCAAGACCCTGCCCCCCGCTATCATGCCCGCAATGCAGCCATTGTACTCGCCTCCATGTACGGTGCCAAAACTCTGCTGGGCACGGCCACCCCTTCCGTAGAGACTTGGCACAATGCCACTACCGGTAAGTATGGCCTCGTGGAACTGAAAGAACGCTATAAAGAGATACAACTGCCGGAGATTATCCCCGTAGATATCAAGGAACTGCACCGCAAGAAGATGATGAACGGTCCGTTCTCCCCGCTGCTACTGCAATACATCCGCGAAGCGCTGGAACAAAAAGAACAAGTCATTCTCTTTCAGAACCGCCGCGGCTTTGCCCCCATGGTAGAGTGCAACACCTGCGGCTGGGTACCCAAATGCAAGAACTGCGACGTCAGCCTCACCTACCATAAGGGACTGAACCAACTGACCTGCCACTACTGTGGCTACACCTATCAATTGCCCCGTATCTGCCCCGCCTGCGAGGGCACTGACCTGCGCAACCGCGGCTTCGGCACGGAGAAAATAGAAGATGACATCAAAGCCCTCTTCCCCGACACCCGCGTAACCCGTATGGACTTGGACACCACCCGCACCCGTACCGCCTACGAGCGCATCATCTCCGATTTCCAACAAGGCAAGACGGACATCTTGATAGGCACGCAAATGGTGTCCAAGGGTCTGGACTTCGACCACGTCAGCATTGTAGGCATCCTCAATGCCGATACCATGCTGAACTATCCCGATTTCCGCGCCTACGAGCGTGCCTTCCAGCTGATGGCGCAGGTTGCGGACGCGCCGGACGGAAGAACAAGCGCGGCAGGGTGATACTGCAGACCAAAAGCATCGACCATCCCATCATCCCGCAAGTCATTGCCAACGACTACGAAGCCATGGTAGGCGGGCAGCTTGCCGAACGCCAGATGTTCCACTACCCGCCCTACTACCGCCTGGTGTACGTCTACCTGAAGAACCGGAACGAGACCCTGCTCGACCTCATGGCACAGACTATGGCCGCCAAGCTCCGCACCGTCTTTGGCAACCGGGTACTGGGACCGGACAAGCCGCCCGTAGCACGCGTACAAACCTTGTTCATCCGAAAGATTGTCTTGAAGATAGAGACCAATGCCCCCATGGCACGTGCCCGCGAGCTGCTCGTCCAGGTGCAAAAAGAGATGGTGGCGGAAGACCGCTTCAAGTCGTTGATAGTGTATTATGATGTAGACCCGATGTGACAATTGATAATTGGCAGTTGACAATTTATGATTTATAACTTATAACTTAAAATGGTATTGCCTAAGAAGATTCTTTTCGTTTGCCTCGGCAATATTTGCCGTTCCTCCTCAGCAGAGGGAGTCATGAAGCGTTTGGTGGAAGAAGCCGGACGTGCGGATGAGTTTTTAATCGATTCTGCAGGCATTCTGTCCTATCACCAGGGCGAACTGCCGGACAGCCGGATGCGTGCCCATGCTGCCCGCCGTGGATACAATCTGACGCATCTTTCGCGACCCGTACGTACCGAAGATTTTTACAATTTCGACTTGATTATCGGCATGGACGACCGCAACATCGACGACCTGAAAGACCGTGCCCCTTCAACTGCCGAATGGAGCAAGATACACCGCATGACGGAATACTGTACAAAGTTTACCCATGCCGACCATGTACCGGACCCCTATTATGGCGGTTCCGAAGGTTTTGAGTATGTGCTGGACATTCTGGAAGATGCTTGTGCGGGACTATTGAATAGTGTTAGTGGCTGATATACGTATCCTGGAAGAACCGCTTGTTATCATTCAGGCTGCAAGTGGCATCCACTCCGGCTTGTTGCAGGCGTTCGGCAATCTCATTCAGCTTCTTCCTCGAAACCCTTCCGATATAGAACAGACGGTAGCGGTAATCGTTGTCCAGCAATTCCATGACGTGCGTGAAATTCTGTTCGCGGGCAAAGTCGAAGTTTACTTTTCTCAGGTTCTGGTACGGATAGCGGATGGTCCTGCCTACGCTATGTATGATGAGGCCGTTATTGTCCAACGTCAGGTAGCAGAAGCGGGTCATCAGCATGCTGATGAAAAAAAGACTTAATGCAAACGAAATGATAGCCGGGATGAAGCCCCACCATACGTTGCCATTGATGGAATAATATCCCAATATAAGGAACATCAGGAATAAGACAAAGAACCAGAACATATAGAGTGACGGACGCTGGTATGTTTCTGTGGGAACCTCTGCGACTGTCCGTTCCCTCGGCGCGTAGTTGTCGAAGGGGATTTCTTGGGAGACCAGGTAGCGGATGACCGAGGAAGGGTGACGGAAAGGAGGCAGATAGATTGTTTTTTCTTTCCCTTCCTTCAGATGTAAAGTCAGTATGCCCGGACCGTATTTGTCTTTCGCAGCCAGGTTGCTTTTGCGGGGAACCTGGTGGTAACGCTTCATGAAACTGAAGCTCTTGATTTGGTGCAGTCCGATGTGCTGGCTTTGCAGCAGTTGTTCGGCTCTTTTCTGTTCTTTACTGGTCACTTCCATAGTTCTTATTTTTTAAGTTCGGGATAACTGATGCGGGTATGGTATATAGTCTTCAGCTTCTCCTTGAATACGTTCTTCACGGTGGCAATATCCTTGAAGGTGATGGGGCATGCCTTGAAATAGCCTTCTGCCACTTGCGAATCGATAATCTTGTCTACCAGGTTGCTGATGCTCTCTTCCGTATATTCGGGCAGACTGCGTGAAGCGGCCTCCACCGAATCGGCCATCATCAGGATAGCCTGCTCTTTGGTGAACGGGTTGGGACCGGGGTAGGTGAATGCCTCCTCGTTAGGGTCTTCACCGGGGTGCTCGTTTTTCCAGGAGATATAGAAATACTTCGTTTTCCCACGGCCATGGTGAGTGGTGATGAAATCCTTGATTACTTTGGGGAGATTGTTCTTCTCGGCCAGTTTCAGCCCGTCCGTCACATGGCTGATGACGACTTGGGCACTTTGCTCATAGCCCAGATTCTTGTGCGGGTTGACTCCGCCCGACTGGTTCTCGGTGAAGAACACCGGATTCTCCATCTTGCCGATGTCATGATACAGCGCTCCGGTACGTACCAGCTGGCTTTTGGCTCCGATACGGTTGGCCGCTTCCGCCGCAAGGTTGGCAACCTGCATGGAATGCTGGAAGGTGCCGGGAACTGTCTCGGACATGCGGCGCAGCAGGCTGTTGTTGATGTTGGACAATTCGACCAGGGTGACATTGGAGGTAAAGCCGAACGTCTTTTCCACCAGGAAGAGCAGGGGATAAGTGAACAGCAGCAACACTCCGTTGATGACGAAATAGGTGTACATGCTTCCGTTGATTTTTGTCAAGTCGTTTTCTGTAATCAGCTCGAAAGCAAAGTAGACGGCAGCGTAGGTCAATATGACGAGGAAGGCTGTCCGGAACAGTTGCGACCGTTGTGAAAGTTCCCTCAGACTGAAGATGGCAACCAGTCCCGCTGAGAGTTGCAGAAGAATGAATTCATGCGGATAGCGCAGACAGATGGAGCATATCAGTATGGTGGCGACTTGTGCGATGAAGGCCGTGCGTGAGTCGAGGAACACCCGGATGATGACCGGCAGCATGGCATACGGATGATATAGACATTGAATATGTTGTTGGCAACCATGATGGCCGTCACCACGCAATAGAACATGATGAGGACGAAGAGCAGGGAAAGGCTGCCCTTGCGCTTGTAGTAATCTTTACGGAACAAGTCGAGGTAGAGCATGAAACACAGCATGAAGATACTGACAAACAGTATCTGCCCCGCCAGCATCAACCGTTTTTGCCCGATGGACTCACTGCGTTTGATGGATTCTTTCCGTAGACTCTCAAGGATGTTGTATGTCTCCTGGCTGACAATCTCGCCGCGGTCGATGATTTTCTGTCCGCTCAGCACGATGCCGTTGGCCCATGAATAGTTGTCGAGCATCTCCTTCTTGGCGGTTTCGGTCCTCTGCTCGTCATAGGTCAGATTAGGGAACAGATATTCGTTCAGTGAGCATTGCCGTAGAATGTCCGGGCGGTAGTGGGCGGTATCGGCCGTGAGTATATAGTTATAGGCATCCTTCACCGAATATACCTTGTTGATGTCCTGCTGGTTGGCCAGTTTGTCGTTAATGACCATGATGGCGGTTGTGCTGTCCTTATGCAGTTGGTTCAGCTCTTCGGTGGAAACGATGCCGGCGCGATATACTTCAGAGAGTTTCCTTTCCAGAAAGCGGATGTAGTCGGTGGAGGGAAGCAGGCCGCGCAGGTGGGTCTGATAGTCTGCCTTCAACTTGGCGAGCACACTTTTCTCAATGCTTTTGTCCAGCTGGAAATACGGCTGGAAGGCGGCGAGGATACTGTCTTGCTCGCGTTTCACCACTTCGTCGGCCTTATAGATGGGGAAGTCGAAGGTGGCCATGAGCTGTCCGTACTTCCAGGGCTTGTCAATGTCGAACTGGTAGTTGAATTTACCGTCACGTGGCAGAAAATAGACAATAATCCCCACAGTGCCGATGAATATCAGTGCTCTGTATAGCAAATCTCTGAGTGAGAACTCTTTTTTGGTATTGAAATAACTCATATCGGCTGAAATTTTTGCGAAAAGTACAAAAAAAAACATTAGTGTGGAAAAAAAGGTTTAATTTTGCCGTCTAAAATATTCATAAGTAAGGTAGATTATGACAGAAAGAAAGGTCAGAGTCCGTTTTGCCCCGAGTCCTACGGGGGCGTTGCACATCGGCGGTGTGCGTACAGCTTTATACAATTATCTCTTTGCGCGTCAGCATGGAGGAGATTTGATATTTCGTATTGAAGATACTGATTCCAATCGGTTTGTGCCGGGTGCGGAAGAATATATCCTGGAGTCTTTCAAGTGGTTGGGCATCCCGTTTGACGAGGGCGTGAGTTTCGGTGGAGACCATGGTCCGTACCGTCAGTCGGAACGTCGGGAAATATACAAGAAGTATGTTCAGATTCTGCTGGAGGCCGGAAAGGCCTACATCGCTTTCGATACTCCTGAGGAGCTGGAGGCGAAGCGTGCGGAGATTGCGAATTTCCAGTACGATGCTTCTACCCGCATGCAGATGCGCAATTCACTGACCCTTCCTAAAGAAGAGGTAGACGCGCTGATTGCTGCCGGCAAGCAGTACGTGGTGCGTTTCAAGATAGAGCCGAACGAAGATGTGCATGTGAACGACCTGATTCGTGGGGAAGTAGTGATAAACTCTTCCATTCTTGATGACAAGGTTCTTTATAAATCGGCAGATGAACTTCCTACTTACCATCTGGCCAATATTGTGGACGACCATTTGATGGAAGTGTCCCATGTGATACGCGGTGAGGAATGGTTGCCTTCGGCACCGCTGCATGTATTGCTCTACCGTGCTTTTGGGTGGGAGGATACCATGCCTGCCTTTGCCCATTTGCCCTTGTTGTTGAAGCCCGAGGGTAACGGCAAATTGAGTAAGCGTGACGGCGATCGTTTGGGCTTCCCGGTTTTCCCGTTGGAGTGGCATGACCCCAAGTCGGGAGATGTCTCTTCAGGTTACCGCGAATCTGGTTATCTGCCCGAAGCGGTCATTAATTTCCTGGCTCTGCTGGGCTGGAATCCGGGCAATGACCAGGAACTGATGTCTATGGATGAATTGGTGAAATTGTTTGATTTGAGCCATTGCAGCAAGTCGGGTGCCAAATTCGACTATAAGAAAGGTATCTGGTTCAACCATGAGTACATTATGATGAAACCGGATGCGGAGATAGCTTGTCTTTTCAGACCGGTGTTGGAATCCAATGGCATAGACGCTTCCAACTATAGCGACGAGTTCCTTATGAAAGTGGTTTCACTGGTGAAGGGACGCGTCAACTTCGTAAAGGAACTGTGGGACCAGACCCGTTTCTTCTTCGTAGCCCCCACGGAATATGCGGCAAAGGATGTGAAGAAGCGTTGGTCGGAAGATACTCCCCGCATCATGACCGAATTGATGGATGTGCTGCGCGGCATCGGGGATTTCTCCTCTAAGCCTTCCGAAGATATTGTGATTGGTTGGATTACTGAGCATGGCTATCACATGGGAAATGTGATGAATGCCTTCCGCTTGTCAGTGGTGGGCGAGTGTAAAGGCCCGCACATGTTCGACATTACCGAGCTGATTGGCAAGGAAGAGACATTGGCCCGTATACAGCGTGCTGTTGATGCTTTAAAGTGAATAAATCTTCTTCATCCTTAATCCATATAGTATGCTATATGACTTGGCAATAGCCATCTACGATATTCTGGTGCATCTGGCTGCTCCATTTAGCCGTAAGCCCCGAAAGATGATGAAGGGACACTGGGTGGTCTATGAACTCCTCCGGCAGCAGTTGGAGAAGGACGTGCGCTATATATGGTTCCATGCCGCTTCTTTGGGAGAGTTCGAGCAGGGACGACCGTTGATTGAGAAAATTCGTGCCAAATATCCGGATTACGGTATTCTGCTGACTTTCTTCTCGCCTTCGGGTTATGAGGTCCGCAAGAATTATAGGGGGGCAGACGTTGTCTGTTACCTGCCTTTCGACAAGCCCCGCAATGTGAAGAAGTTCCTGGATATCGTGAATCCCTGCATGGCATTCTTCATCAAGTACGAGTTCTGGAAGAACTATCTGGACGAACTGCACAAGCGCCGTATTCCGGTGTACAGCATTTCTTCCATTTCCGCCGCGGACAAGTATTCTTCAAGTGGTATGGCGGTACGTACAGACATGTGCTGCGCGACTTCGACCATTTGTTTGTACAGAATGAACGCTCCAAACGCTATCTGGCGAAGATAGGCATCAGCCGTGTCACGGTGGTGGGGGATACCCGTTTTGACCGTGTGCTGCAGATTCGTGAGGAGGCCAAACATCTGCCTTTGGTGGAGCTTTTCAAGAACAACACGATGACTTTCGTGGCAGGAAGCTCCTGGCAGCCGGACGAGGATTTGTTTATTGAATACTTCAACCAGCATCCGGAGGTGAAGTTGATTATCGCTCCGCACGTTATCGACGAGAACCATCTGGTAGAGATTATCCGTAAACTGAAACGCCCCTACGTGCGCTATACCCGTGCCGACGAGAAGAATGTCCGTAAGGCCGACTGCCTGATTATCGACTGCTTCGGGCTGCTTTCGTCCATTTACCGTTATGGTGAGATAGCCTATATCGGTGGCGGATTCGGAGTCGGTATCCATAATACGTTGGAGGCTGCCGTTTATGGTATTCCCGTTATTTTCGGGCCTAAGTATCAGAAGTTCCAGGAGGCCATCCAGCTGTTGGAAGCAAAAGGCGCTTTCTCCATCAAGGATTATGAAGAATTGAAAACGTTGCTTGACCGCATGCTGACGGATGAGGCTTTTCTGCATGAGGCGGGGACGAATGCCGGCAATTATGTGACCGGCAATGCGGGAGCTACGGATAAGATTCTGAGTATGATAAACTTCTAATAAAAATGAGGAGCGTGTCAAAAGCGCACGAGCACTTTCATAATGTTATAATATATTAGGCGCGGATTATGCGGAATAATGCGGATTCAATAAACTAAATCCGTGAAATCCGCGTAATTCGCGCCTAAAAGAAAACGTTAAGAGGGCTTTGACACCTTTTTTTATTTATACCAGTTGGAATACATCAGGTAATTGTGTGCAATCTTCTGGTTCAGTTCCTTGGCCTGTTCCGGATCAACTTTCTTAATGAACTTGGCAGGCACCCCTCCCCAAATGCTTCCGGGCTCTATCACGGTGTTGCTCAGAACTAAAGAACCGGCGGCTACGATAGCTCCTTCTCCCACCACTGCATGGTCAAGGATGGTAGACCCCATTCCCACCAAGGCATAATCCTTGATGGTAGCTCCGTGGATGGTCACATTATGTCCTACGGAAACATGGTTCCCTATTTCTATGGTCGATTTTTCATATAAAGTATGCAGTACGCTTCCGTCCTGGATGTTTACCCCGTCTCCGATGCGGATAGAATTTACGTCACCGCGAATTACGGTGCTGAACCAGATGCTGCAGTCCCGTCCCATTTTTACGTCTCCGATAATGGCTGCATTGTCTGCCAGGAAACAGTTCTCTCCGAATTCGGGAGTGAATCCTCTTACTGATTTTATTAATGCCATTCTTGCTGCTGATTTAATGGTTGTCTCAATGATTTAGTGATTACCTCAATAATTTGATGATTGTTCCAAAGTTTTACATGCTTCTTTCAACCATTCCCGCTCCTCTTTGTTCAAGTCGGGTGATAGCTTCTCATAAACATTCCGGTGGTATTCGTCCAGCCATTCTATTTCCTCCCCCGTCAGCATCTCTTTGATGATGCCTTTCTTGCAGATAGGCAGAGGGTGATTGTCTCGAACTTCAGATAGTTGCCGAACATGCCTTCTCCGGCAGGGATGGTCAATATCAGATTTTCCGTCCGTATTCCGTGGCTGCCTGTCTTGTAAACACCCGGTTCGTTGGACGTTACCATCCCCGCTTGTAAAGTTACCGGATTCTCGTTCATGCGGATGCTTTGCGGACCTTCGTGCACATTGAGGAAATGGCCTACGCCGTGTCCGGTACCATGCAGGAAGTTCATGTGGTGTTGCCATATCGGCATGCGGGCCAGTACATCCAGTTGCGCTCCTCGCGTACCTTCCGGGAAGACAGCCATGGCGAGGTCAATATGTCCTTTCAGTATCAAGGTGTAGTCCGTCTTCTCTTCTTCGGTCAGTTCCCCCAGCGCGATGGTGCGGGTGATGTCGGTGGTGCCGTCCAGGTATTGCGCACCCGAATCCAGCAGCAGGAACCCTTCGGGCTTCAGTGGCACGTCCGTTTCCGGAGTGGCTTCGTAGTGTACAATGGCTCCATGTTCCTTGTACCCGGCAATGGTGTCGAAGCTTTCCCCCATGTAGAGTGGCTGTGCGGCACGGAATTCGTGCAGTTTCTTGTCTATGCTGATTTCTGTCTCGTTGCCTGCGGGAACGGTCTCCTCCAGCCATTTCAGAAATTTCACCAGTGCCACTCCGTCGCGTTGCATGGCTGCGTGGATGCCGGCTATTTCCCGGTCGTTGCGGACCGCTTTCAGCAAGGCTATCGGTGAGCGCTCGTCAAGTATCCGGCAGGATGGGGGGAGGGCGGAATAAACGGCATAATTCGTCTTTCCCATGTCAAGCATGATGCTGCCGTCCGGTATTCTTGTTACAAAGGATTCGGTGTCCTCATAAGCATGGATGGTGACGCCGGCTTCTTCCAGATAGGCTGAAAGCTCTTCCGTTACTTTCTCGGGCCGGATGAAAAAGTGTGTTTCTTGTTCGTTGATTATCAGGTAGCTCACTACTACGGGGTTGCAATGCACATCGTTGCCGCGTATGTTGAGTGTCCATGCTATCTCGTCCAATGCCGACACCAATAATACGTCTGCTTCGCTTTTCTTCATTTCCCGGCGGATATCAGCCAGTTTGTCCGGACAGCTTTTCCCGGCGTATTTCATCTCGTGGATAAAGGCGGGTGCTTCGGGCATGGGAGGGCGGTCTGTCCATATCTCATTCATCGGGTCGGTAATGCTCTTTACGGTGATGTCGTTTTTTGCCAAATTCTCTTGCAAGGCTATGACCTGTGTGGTGGAAAACACCTTTCCATCTATACCCACAACTGAATTCGCTGTAAGGTTCTCCCGCAGGAAATCGAGGATACTGGGCGTTTCGGGCAACATTTCCTTGTATAAGTCGATGCCGCTGCCTTCCAACTGCTGCTCGGCTTGGAGAAAATAGCGGGAATCTGTCCACAGTCCAGCCTTGTCGGCGGTAATCACCACCGTGCCTGCCGAACCGGTAAAACCTGATATCCATTCTCTTGATTTCCAGTACGGTGCTACGTACTCGCTTAGGTGCGGGTCGGTACTGGGAATAATGAAAGCGTCTATGCCTTCTCTTTTTAACAATGTCCGTAGAACATCTATACGTTGATTGATTGTCTGAGCCATATTTTTATAAATGTAATTAAGTAGGTGTGTAAATGAGTTTATAATTTCTCCATTCTCTGCTTTCAAAGTTACACATTCTCTTTTAAAAATTTGCCATGCTTCACGGATTTTAGCGGATTGGCTCAATAAAAACATCTTTCCCTTTGCCCATTCGTTTGATAATTAGGAATCATTGGCAATTTTTTTGCAGAAAGTTTTGTGAATAAAGAAAGTATGTGTAATTTTGCCGCTCAATTTGATCGTGAGATTTTTAAACCATTAACATTTAATTAAAAGAAAATGATTGTAGTACCTGTAAAAGAAGGCGAAAACATTGAAAAAGCGCTGAAGAAATTCAAAAGAAAGTTTGAAAAGACTGGCACAGTTAAGGAATTGAGACGCAGACAACAGTTCGATAAACCGTCTGTGACTAAAAGACTTAAGAAGGAGCGTGCTGTTTACGTTCAACAACTTCAGCAAGTAGAAGATTAATAATTCGTAAATTCCTTTGAATTATTGAATTCTTTTTCATACATTCGTTGCATGATTTTAGATATGTAGCGATATGTTGTTGACAGATTCTTTTCTTGACTATCTTCTGCACGAACGGAACTATTCCAAAGGTACGGTTGAGTACTATCGGGCAGATATTCTTGAACTGCAGAGGTTTGGAGAAGAAATGTTGGGAGACTTGACTCCATCGGATGTAGATGCGGAACTTGTTCGTGAATGGATCGCTTCCTTGATGGACAAAGGACTTGCTTCTAATACGATAAACCGAAAGCTGAGTTCTATCCGGACATACTATAAATTCCTTTTGGGAAGAGGCGGGGTTGCGGTAGATCCGTTGCGGAAAGTGACGGGGCCCAAGAAGAAAAAGCCGCTTCCGGTATTTCTGAGAGAAAGTGAGATGAATAGGTTGCTGGATGATATGGACTTTGGTGAAGGTTTTGAAGGGTGTCGCGACCATATGATTATTGAAATGTTTTATGCTACCGGCATGCGACTTTCAGAATTGATAGGGTTGGATGATAAGGATGTCGATTTTTCGGCTTCTCTCGTTAAAGTGACGGGAAAACGGAATAAGCAACGTCTTATACCTTTCGATGAGGAGCTGGGACGCTCGATGCGGGAATATGTCAATGTGCGGAATGAAGCTGTTCCGGTTCGCTCGGATGCTTTTTTTGTCCGGAAGAATGGAAAGAGGCTTTACCGCAGTATCGTAGCATGCCTTGTGAAACGAAACCTTTCGAAGGTAGTGACTGTAAAAAAAAGAAGTCCCCACGTGCTGAGGCACACCTTTGCAACGGCTATGCTGAACAATGGTGCTGATTTAGGCTCGATAAAAGAGCTTCTCGGACACGAGAGCCTGGCGACAACGGAAGTTTATACGCATACTACTTTTGAAGAGCTTAAAAAAGTGTATAATCAGGCTCATCCCCGAGCCTAAAGTAAAAAGGAGGTAAGTATGGAAGTAAGAATTCAATCGATTCACTTTGATGCGTCAGAGCAATTGCAGTCTTTCGTTCAAAAGAAAGTTGCTAAGTTGGAGAAATTTTACGACGATATAAAGAAAGTAGAGGTGTCATTAAAGGTAGTAAAACCAGAAACAGCCGAAAATAAAGAAGCCGGAGTGAAAGTATTGGTTCCCAATGGCGAGTTTTATGCAAACAAGGTTTGTGATACGTTTGAAGAAGCAGTGGATTTATGTCTGGAAGCTTTGGAAAAACAGCTGGTTAAATACAAGGAAAAGCAACGGAGCAAATAATTTTCCGCTAAAATTTTGCGGGTAAAAAATAAATGCCTAAATTTGCAGCCGTTTCGCTCACACTATGAACGTTACGGTTGCATTTTTTAGCTTGCCTCTTTAGCTCAGTTGGCCAGAGCACGTGATTTGTAATCTCGGGGTCGTTGGTTCGAATCCGACAAGAGGCTCGCTCAAGGATGAGTGAAATGAGTCTTTCTTCACGAAGTGGAGATGATATGAAAACGGAAATCGTCCGGGTAAAGTTTACTCTGCGATGGTTTAGTAAGGAAAAGAGTTCTTTTTATAATGTAGGGGCAAATACCAGAGTGGCCAAATGGGGCAGACTGTAAATCTGCTGGCTTACGCCTTCGGTGGTTCGAATCCATCTTTGCCCACAACTCTTATTCTCCTTGCTGTTATAGCTCAGCGGTAGAGCACTTCCTTGGTAAGGAAGAGGTCCCGGGTTCAAGTCCCGGTAACAGCTCACAAAGATGTAAAAGCTGATTATTAATCAAATAAATAACAAGTAAAGCTATGGCTAAAGAGAAATTCGAACGTACCAAACCGCATGTAAACATTGGTACAATTGGTCACGTTGACCACGGTAAAACCACGTTGACAGCTGCTATCACTACAGTGTTGGCAAAGAGAGGTCTTTCTGAATTGCGTTCTTTCGATTCTATCGACAACGCTCCTGAAGAAAAGGAAAGAGGTATCACTATCAACACTTCTCACGTAGAGTATGAAACAGCTAACCGTCACTACGCTCACGTAGACTGCCCGGGTCACGCCGACTACGTAAAGAACATGGTAACTGGTGCTGCTCAGATGGACGGTGCTATTATCGTAGTTGCTGCTACTGATGGTCCGATGCCTCAGACTCGTGAGCACATCTTGCTGGCTCGTCAGGTAAACGTACCGAGACTGGTTGTATTCATGAACAAGTGTGATATGGTAGACGACGCTGAAATGTTGGAACTCGTTGAAATGGAAATGCGTGAACTGCTTTCAGCTTACGAATTCGACGGTGACAACACTCCGTTCATTCAGGGTTCTGCTCTTGGTGCATTGAATGGCGTTGAAAAGTGGGAAGAGAAGGTTATGGAGCTGATGGAAGCTTGCGACACTTGGATTCCTCTGCCTCCGCGTGATGTTGATAAACCGTTCTTGATGCCGGTTGAAGACGTATTCTCAATCACAGGTCGTGGTACTGTAGCTACTGGTCGTATCGAAGCTGGTGTTATCCATGTGGGTGACGAAGTTGAAATCCTCGGTTTGGGTGAAGACAAGAAGTCAGTTGTAACTGGTGTTGAAATGTTCCGCAAGTTGCTGGATCAGGGTGAAGCTGGTGACAACGTAGGTCTGTTGCTCCGTGGTATCGACAAGAACGAAATCAAACGTGGTATGGTTCTTTGTAAGCCCGGTCAGATTAAACCTCACTCTAAGTTCAAAGCTTCTATCTATGTTTTGAAGAAAGAAGAAGGTGGCCGTCACACTCCGTTCCACAACAAATACCGTCCTCAGTTCTATCTGCGTACTATGGACTGTACAGGTGAAATCACTCTTCCGGAAGGAACTGAAATGGTAATGCCTGGTGATAACGTAGAAATCACTGTAGAACTGATCTACCCGGTAGCATTGAACGTAGGTTTGCGTTTCGCTATCCGTGAAGGTGGTCGTACAGTAGGTTCTGGTCAGATTACTGAAATTCTTGACTAATAACCAATATAATCTTAATCAGTTCCCGGTATACATCGGGAACTGATTATGTACAAACGGGAGTAGCTCAGTTGGTAGAGCACCGGTCTCCAAAACCGGGTGTCGGGAGTTCGAGCCTCTCCTCCCGTGCTAATATTTTTGAAATGAAGAAGATTGTAGCTTATTTTAAAGAAACTTACGACGAACTTGTTCATAAAGTGTCGTGGCCTACGTATTCTGAACTTACTAACAGTGCAGTAGTTGTTTTATATGCTTCCCTACTAATTGCAGTGGTAGTATTTGCGATGGACTTCTGTTTCCAGCATCTGATGGAATTTGTTTATCCACATTAAAAGTAAGGAGAAATGTCTGAGATTGAAAAGAAATGGTACGTTTTGCGTGCTATTAGCGGAAAAGAAGCTAAGGTAAAGGAATACCTTGAAGCTGATATTAAAAACAGCGACCTTGGTGATTACGTATCTCAGGTATTGATTCCTACCGAAAAGGTGTATCAGGTTCGCAATGGTAAGAAAATTGTGAAAGAGAGAAGTTATCTCCCTGGTTACGTTTTGGTGGAGGCTGCTCTGGTGGGTGAGGTTGCTCATCATCTGAGAAATACTCCTAATGTGATAGGGTTCTTGGGTGGTTCGGAAAAACCCGTACCTCTGAGACAGTCGGAAGTGAATCGTATACTTGGTACGGTCGATGAATTGCAGGAATCAGGTGAAGACTTGAACATCCCGTATGTAGTCGGCGAGACTGTAAAGGTGAATTACGGTCCGTTCAGTGGATTCAGTGGAATCATTGAAGAAGTGAACACCGAGAAGAAGAAGCTGAAGGTCATGGTCAAGATATTCGGACGGAAGACTCCGCTTGAATTGGGCTTTATGCAAGTTGAAAAAGAATAGTGCAGGTGTTACGCTGTAGTATTCTTCATTAATGTTTATATATATAAATCAATTAGAAAATGGCTAAAGAAGTTGCTGGACTAATCAAATTACAGATTAAAGGAGGCGCGGCAAATCCATCACCCCCAGTAGGACCTGCTTTGGGTTCCAAGGGTATCAATATCATGGAATTTTGCAAGCAATTCAACGCCAGAACCCAAGACAAAGCAGGAAAAATTCTTCCTGTGATTATCACTTACTACGCAGACAAGTCTTTCGATTTTGTAATCAAGACTCCTCCCGTGGCTATCCAGTTGTTGGAAGTGACGAAGCAAAAGAGTGGTTCTGCTGAGCCTAACCGTAAGAAAGTTGCCGAGATTACTTGGGAACAGGTTCGTACGATTGCTCAGGACAAAATGGTTGACTTGAACTGTTTCACTGTAGAAGCTGCCATGAAGATGGTTGCCGGTACAGCTAGAAGTATGGGTATCGCTGTAAAAGGGGAGTTCCCGGTTAATAATTAATAAACTTCAATTAGAATGGGTAAACTGACAAAAAATCAAAAGTTGGCTGCAGAAAAAATTGAAGCAGGGAAAGCATACTCTCTCAAGGAAGCTGCTCAATTGGTAAAGGAAATCACTTATACCAAGTTTGACGCTTCTCTGGATATCGACGTACGTTTGGGCGTTGACCCGCGTAAGGCCAACCAGATGGTGAGAGGTGTTGTATCACTTCCTCACGGTACTGGTAAGGTTGTACGCGTTTTGGTGCTTTGTACACCAGATGCTGAAGCTGCTGCAAAAGAAGCCGGAGCTGACTATGTTGGTCTTGACGAATATATTGAAAAGATCAAAGGTGGATGGACTGATATTGATGTGATTATCACTATGCCGTCCATCATGGGTAAGATTGGTGCACTCGGTCGTGTGCTCGGTCCTCGTGGATTGATGCCTAACCCCAAGAGTGGCACTGTAACTATGGATGTTGCTAAAGCTGTAAGAGAAGTAAAACAAGGTAAAATCGACTTTAAGGTTGACAAGAGCGGTATTGTTCATACTTCTATCGGTAAAGTTTCATTTAGCGCTGAGCAAATTCGCGATAATGCGAAAGAATTCATCTCTACTTTGAATAAATTGAAACCGACTGCAGCCAAGGGTACATATATTAAGAGTATTTATCTTTCTAGCACGATGAGTGCGGGCATCAAGATTGACCCGAAAACAGTAGAAGAAATCTAATAAAACGGAGTAATAATGAGAAAGGAAGATAAAAGTACGATTATTGAGCAGATTGCTGCTACAGTGAAGGAATACGGTCACTTCTATTTGGTGGATACCACTGCCATGAATGCTGCTACAACCAGCATGTTGAGAAGAGAATGTTTCAAGGCTGACATCAAATTGATGGTAGTTAAGAATACATTGCTTCACAAGGCATTGGAGAGCCTGGAAGAAGACTTTTCTCCGCTTTATGGTTCTCTGAAAGGTACAACTGCCGTAATGTTCAGCAACGTTGCTAACGCTCCGGCCAAGTTGATCAAGGATAAGGCTAAGAACGGTATTCCCGGACTGAAGGCTGCATATGCAGAAGAAAGCTTCTATGTTGGTGCTGACCAGTTGGATGCTCTCGTAAGTATCAAGAGTAAGAATGAAGTTATTGCCGATATCGTTGCATTGCTGCAGTCACCGGCCAAAAATGTTATTTCTGCTCTGCAATCAGGTGGTAACACCCTCCACGGAGTTCTCAAGACTCTTGGTGAACGTCCCGAAGCGTAAATTTCGGAAAAAGAATTATATCAATTTATTTAGTATTTAAACAATTAAAAATCATACAAAAATGGCAGATTTGAAAGCTTTTGCAGAACAATTAGTTAACTTGACAGTAAAAGAAGTTAATGAACTTGCAACAATCCTGAAAGAAGAATATGGTATTGAACCTGCTGCTGCAGCTGTAGCTGTTGCTGCTGGTCCTGCAGCTGGTGGTGCTGCTGCCGCAGAAGAAAAGACTTCTTTCGACGTAGTATTGAAGAGCGCTGGCTCAGCTAAACTTCAGGTAGTTAAAGCCGTTAAGGAAGCTTGCGGTCTTGGCTTGAAGGAAGCTAAGGACATGGTAGACGGTGCTCCTAGCGTAGTAAAAGAAGGTTTGGCTAAGGACGAAGCAGAATCATTGAAGAAAACATTGGAAGAAGCTGGAGCTGAAGTTGAACTTAAATAACATTAGCCTGTAAATCAGGTAATTCGGTTAGGAACCCTTCGTGAAAAGGGTTCTTAACCTTTTTGTGTATATATTTAAAATTAAGTTCTACAAATCCATTAACAGATGTCTTCAAATACTGTAAATCAAAGAGTTAATTTTGCTTCGACTAAGAATCCGCTTGAATATCCGGATTTTCTGGAAGTACAATTGAAGTCATTCAAAGACTTTCTACAACTGGACACCCCACCCGAGAAGCGTAAGAACGAGGGACTGTATAAAGTATTTGCTGAAAACTTCCCCATTGCCGATACAAGAAATAATTTTGTTCTTGAGTTTTTGGACTACTATATTGATCCGCCGCGTTATACCATTGATGAATGTATAGAGCGAGGGCTTACATATAGCGTGCCTTTGAAGGCAAAATTGAAATTATATTGTACCGACCCCGACCACGAAGATTTTGACACGGTCATCCAGGACGTGTTCCTCGGTCCTATTCCTTACATGACGGATAAGGCGACATTCGTCATCAACGGTGCGGAACGTGTGGTTGTATCCCAGCTTCACCGTTCACCGGGCGTATTCTTCGGACAGAGCGTACATGCCAACGGTACCAAGTTGTACTCAGCCGTATCATCCGTTCAAGGTTCGTGGATTGAGTTTGCCACCGACATCAACAACGTCATGTATGCGTACATTGACCGTAAGAAGAAATTGCCGGTTACCACTTTGCTGAGAGCCATCGGTTTTGAGAATGACAAGGACATTCTTGAGATTTTTAATTTGGCGGAAGACGTGAAGGTGAACAAGACGAACCTCAAGAAGATGGTGGGACGTAAGTTGGCCGCACGTGTGTTGAAAACATGGATTGAGGATTTTGTAGACGAAGATACCGGTGAAGTTGTTTCCATCGAGCGTAACGAAGTCGTTATTGACCGTGAAACTGTAATCGAGCCGGAACATGTTGACATTATATTAGAGTCGGGCGTTCAGAATATCCTCGTACACAAGGAAGAACCGAACCAGTCTGACTATTCTATCATATATAATACTCTGCAGAAGGACCCGAGTAACTCGGAAAAAGAAGCTGTACTCTACATCTACCGCCAGCTGCGTAATGCAGACCCTGCCGATGATGCCAGTGCACGCGAGGTTATCAATAACTTGTTCTTCTCAGAAAAGAGATATGACCTGGGTGATGTAGCCGTTATCGTATCAACAGAAAGCTGAACTTGACGACCGATATGGACGTGCGTGTCCTTACCAAGGAAGATATTATCGAAATTATCAAATATCTCATCGAGTTGATTAACTCGAAAGCGGATGTGGACGATATCGACCACTTGAGCAACCGTCGTGTGCGTACAGTGGGCGAACAGTTGTCCAATCAGTTTGCCATCGGTCTGGCACGTATGTCGCGTACTATCCGCGAGCGTATGAACGTCCGTGACAATGAAGTCTTTACTCCGATTGACCTGATTAATGCCAAGACAATCTCTTCCGTTATCAATTCATTCTTTGGAACGAATGCTTTGTCACAGTTCATGGACCAGACCAACCCGCTGGCCGAGATTACTCACAAGCGCCGTATGTCTGCCCTGGGTCCCGGCGGTCTGTCACGCGAGCGTGCAGGCTTCGAGGTTCGTGACGTACACTATACTCACTACGGACGTCTTTGTCCTATCGAGACTCCTGAAGGTCCGAACATCGGTTTGATTTCTTCACTCTGTGTGTTCGCGAAAATCAACGAGCTTGGCTTCATTGAAACTCCGTACCGCAAGGTGGCAGAGGGTAAGGTTGATCTTTCTGACGAAGGTTTGGTTTACCTCACCGCAGAAGAAGAGGAAGCCAAGATTATTGCTCAGGGTAATGCTCCTTTGAACGATGACGGTACTTTTGTACGTGATAAAGTAAAATCCCGTCAGGATGCCGACTATCCGGTGGTTCCTCCTTCCGAGGTGGAATTGATGGACGTATCTCCCCAGCAGATTGCTTCTATTGCGGCTTCTTTGATTCCGTTCTTGGAGCATGATGACGCCAACCGTGCATTGATGGGATCAAACATGATGCGCCAGGCTGTTCCTTTGTTGAAGAGCGAAGCTCCGATTGTAGGTACCGGTATCGAACGCCAGCTGGCACGCGATTCCCGTACGCAGATTACTGCCGAGGGTGACGGTGTGGTTGAATTCGTGGATGCAACGACTATCCGTATTCTGTACGACCGTACGGAGGAGGAAGAGTTCGTAAGCTTTGAGCCTGCATTGAAAGAATATAATATCCCGAAGTGGCGCCGTACCAACCAGAACATGACGATTGACCTCCGCCCGATTTGCGAGAAGGGTCAGCGCGTGACTGCAGGTCAAATCCTGACGGAAGGTTATTCAACCGAAGACGGAGAGCTTGCACTGGGTAAGAACCTGCTGGTTGCTTACATGCCGTGGAAGGGCTATAACTATGAGGATGCTATCGTACTGAACGAACGTGTGGTTCGTGAGGACCTTTTGACCTCTGTACACGTAGAAGAATATTCTTTGGAAGTTCGCGAAACGAAGCGTGGTATGGAAGAGTTGACCTCTGACATTCCTAACGTAAGTGAGGAAGCGACTAAAGACCTTGACGAAAACGGTATTGTTCGTGTGGGTGCCCGCATCGAACCGGGTGATATCCTTATTGGTAAGATTACTCCGAAGGGTGAATCGGATCCTTCTCCGGAAGAGAAACTGCTCCGTGCCATCTTCGGTGACAAGGCCGGTGATGTGAAGGACGCTTCTTTGAAAGCTTCTCCTTCTTTGAAGGGTGTTGTTATCGGTAAGCGTCTGTTCTCCCGTGTTGTCAAGACCCGCAGCTCCAAGCTGGCCGACAAGGCTCTGCTGCCGAAGATTGACGATGAGTTCGACGCTAAGATTGGTGACCTCAAGAAAGTATTGATAAACAAGCTGCTGAAGCTTACAGAAAATTATACATCGGAAGGTGTGAAGGATTACATGGGTGCCGATATTATTTCCAAAGGCGCCAGATTCTCTGCTTCCGACTTCAGCGATTTGGACTTCACCGCTGTTCAGTTGAGCAACTGGACGAAGGATGAACATACCAACGGACTGATTCGTGCATTGGTGATGAACTTCATCAAGAAGTACAAAGAACTCGATGCCGAGCTGAAACGCAAGAAGTTCGCCATTACTATCGGTGACGAGTTGCCCGCAGGTATCATTCAGATGGCCAAAGTATACATAGCCAAGAAACGTAAGATTGGTGTCGGTGACAAGATGGCCGGTCGTCACGGTAACAAGGGTATTGTTTCCCGTGTGGTACGCCAGGAAGACATGCCTTTCCTTGCTGACGGTACTCCGGTAGACATCGTGCTGAATCCGTTGGGTGTGCCTTCACGTATGAACATCGGTCAGATATTCGAGGCCGTTCTCGGTCGTGCCGGAAAAAACCTGGGCGTGAAGTTTGCCACTCCTATCTTTGACGGTGCATCTTTGGACGATTTGAACGAATGGACCGATAAGGCCGGCTTGCCCCGCTACGGCAAGACAACGCTGTATGATGGTGGTACCGGTGAAGCATTCGAGCAGCAGGCTACGGTGGGTGTGACCTACATGCTGAAGCTCGGTCACATGGTTGAAGACAAGATGCACGCACGTTCCATCGGTCCGTACTCACTCATTACACAACAGCCGTTGGGTGGTAAGGCACAGTTCGGTGGTCAGCGTTTTGGAGAAATGGAAGTTTGGGCACTCGAAGCGTTCGGTGCCGCACACATTCTGCAGGAAATCCTGACTATCAAGTCTGATGATGTTGTAGGACGTTCCAAGGCTTATGAAGCAATCGTGAAGGGTGAGCCGATGCCTGCTCCGGGTATCCCCGAGTCACTGAACGTATTGCTGCACGAGTTGAGAGGTTTGGGCTTGAGCATCAACTTAGAATAATGGATAATTGATAATTGAGAATGGATAATGCAAGTTACCATTCTCAATTATCGGTTTTCAGTTTTTCAATTTCAATTTTCCATTGTCAATTATCAATTAAATAAATTTATGGCTTTTAGAAAAGATAACAAGATAAAGAGTAATTTCTCGAAAATCTCTATCGGTTTGGCTTCTCCTGAGGAAATCCTTGAGAATTCGAGTGGTGAAGTTTTAAAGCCTGAAACCATCAACTATCGTACGTATAAGCCCGAACGCGACGGATTGTTCTGCGAGCGCATTTTCGGTCCTATCAAGGATTACGAGTGCCATTGCGGTAAGTACAAACGTATCCGTTACAAAGGCATCGTCTGCGACCGTTGTGGCGTGGAAGTGACTGAAAAGAAAGTGCGCCGTGAGCGTATGGGACACATCCAGCTCGTTGTGCCCGTAGCTCATATCTGGTACTTCCGTTCACTTCCCAACAAAATCGGTTACTTGTTGGGCCTGCCTACCAAGAAGCTGGATGCCATTATCTATTACGAGCGTTATGTTGTCATTCAGCCGGGTGCACTGTCCGATGAAGTGGCACAGTATGACTTGCTCGAAGAAGGAGAATACCTGGACTTGCTGGAAAAGTTGCCGAAAGACAACCAATTCCTTGAAGATTCAGACCCCAATAAGTTCATTGCCAAGATGGGTGCGGAAGCTATCTACGATTTGCTGTCACGCCTCGATCTCGACTCTTTGTCCTACGAACTGCGTAACCGTGCCGGAAGCGATGCTTCACAGCAACGCAAGACCGAAGCCTTGAAACGTCTTCAGGTAGTTGAGTCGTTCCGTGCATCACGCGGACGCAACAAGCCCGAGTGGATGATTGTACGCATTGTACCGGTTATTCCGCCCGAACTTCGTCCGTTGGTTCCGTTGGATGGCGGTCGTTTTGCAACTTCTGACTTGAACGACCTTTACCGTCGTGTCATCATTCGTAACAACCGTCTGAAGAGATTGATTGAAATCAAGGCTCCTGAGGTGATTTTGCGTAATGAAAAACGTATGTTGCAGGAAGCTGTCGACTCTCTGTTCGACAACTCCCGTAAATCGAGTGCTGTGAAGACCGACGCCAACCGTCCGTTGAAGTCACTTTCCGACAGCTTGAAGGGTAAGCAAGGACGTTTCCGTCAGAACTTGTTGGGTAAGCGTGTCGATTATTCCGCACGTTCTGTAATCGTTGTAGGTCCGGAGCTGAAGATGGGCGAATGCGGTATCCCCAAACTGATGGCAGCCGAGCTTTACAAGCCGTTCATCATCCGTAAGCTCATTGAGCGCGGTATCGTGAAGACTGTAAAGAGCGCCAAGAAGATTGTAGACCGCAAGGAACCCGTTATCTGGGACATTCTGGAACATGTGATGAAGGGTCATCCGGTACTGTTGAACCGTGCCCCGACACTTCACCGTCTGGGTATCCAGGCATTCCAGCCCAAGATGATCGAAGGCAAGGCAATCCAGCTGCACCCGTTGGCATGTACGGCATTCAATGCCGACTTCGACGGTGACCAGATGGCCGTGCACTTGCCGTTGAGCAACGAAGCGATTCTGGAAGCACAGATGCTGATGCTCCAGTCACACAATATATTGAACCCTGCCAACGGTGCTCCTATCACTGTGCCTGCTCAGGATATGGTACTTGGTTTGTATTATATCACCAAGCTGCGCAAAGGCGCCAAGGGTGAGGGTCTGACATTCTACGGTCCAGAAGAAGCACTGATTGCCTATAATGAGGGTAAGTGCGACATTCACGCTCCGGTAAGCGTCGTAGTGAAAGACGTTGACGAGAATGGCAACATTGTGGACAAGATGATGCACGATACTTCCGTGGGCCGTGTCATTGTCAACGAAATTGTTCCGGCAGAAGCAGGATATATCAATACGATTATCTCCAAGAAGTCACTCCGCGACATCATCAGTCACGTAATCAAGGTGTGCGGTGTTGCCAAGGCAGCCGACTTCCTCGACGGAATCAAGAACCTCGGTTATTACATGGCCTTCAAGGGTGGTCTGTCGTTCAACTTGGGCGATATCATTATCCCGGAAGAGAAGGAAGCATTAGTACAGAAAGGTTATGATGAAGTAGAGCAGGTAATCAATAACTATAACATGGGTTTCATCACGAACAACGAGCGTTACAACCAGGTAATCGATATCTGGACGCACGTGAACTCAGAGTTGTCCAACATCCTGATGAAAACCATTTCAAGCGACGACCAGGGTTTCAACTCTGTATACATGATGCTGGATTCCGGTGCCCGTGGTTCTAAGGAACAGATCCGTCAGCTCTCCGGTATGCGTGGTTTGATGGCGAAGCCCCAGAAAGCAGGTGCTGAAGGCGGTCAGATTATTGAAAACCCGATTCTTTCTAACTTTAAGGAAGGTCTGTCCGTGTTGGAGTACTTTATCTCTACCCACGGTGCCCGTAAGGGTCTTGCCGATACCGCTTTGAAGACGGCCGACGCCGGATACTTGACCCGTCGTCTGGTTGACGTATCGCATGATGTGATTATTAATGAAGAAGACTGCGGCACGCTCCGCGGATTGGTTTGTACGGCACTGAAGAACAATGATGAAACCATTGCCACTCTGTATGAACGTATCCTGGGTCGTGTATCCGTACATGATATTGTTCATCCTACAACCGGCGAACTGATTGTGGCCGGCGGTGAGGAAATTACCGAGGACATTGCACAACGTATTGAAGATTCTCCAATCGAGAGCGTTGAAATCCGTTCTGTATTGACCTGCGAATCCAAGAAAGGTGTTTGTGCCAAGTGTTACGGACGTAACCTGGCTTCCAGCCGTATGGTTCAGAAGGGCGAGGCAGTCGGCGTAATCGCTGCACAGTCTATCGGTGAGCCGGGTACACAGTTGACACTGCGTACATTCCACGCTGGTGGTACGGCAGCCAATATTGCTGCCAACGCAAGCATCGTGGCCAAGAATCCTGCCCGTCTGGAATTCGAAGAACTCCGTACGGTAGATGTTATCGACGAAGCCGGCGAACCGGCAAAGGTAGTGGTAGGCCGTCTGGCCGAAGTGCGTTTCGTGGATGTCAATACGGGTATCGTGCTCTCCACCCATAACGTACCCTACGGTTCTACGCTCTATGCAGCCGATGGCGAAATGGTAGAGAAGGGCAAGATGATTGCCCGTTGGGACCCGTTCAACGCGGTTATCATTACCGAAGCTACCGGTAAGATTGAATTTGAAGGCGTTATTGAAAACGTGACTTATAAGGTAGAGTCTGATGAATCTACCGGTTTGCGTGAAATCATTATCATTGAGTCCAAGGATAAGACGAAGGTGCCTACCGCACACATCATGACAGAAGACGGTGAACTGATCCGTACATACAACTTGCCGGTAGGTGGCCACGTAGTGGTTGAAGATGGTCAGAAGGTAAAGGCCGGTGAAGTTATCGTGAAGATTCCGCGTGCCGTAGGTAAAGCGGGTGATATCACGGGTGGTCTTCCCCGTGTCACTGAGCTGTTTGAGGCACGTAACCCGTCTAATCCCGCTGTGGTTTCAGAAATCGACGGTGAGGTTACCATGGGTAAGGTGAAACGCGGTAATCGTGAAATCATCGTTACTTCCAAGACCGGTGAAGTGAAGAAGTACCTCGTACCGTTGTCCAAGCAGATTCTGGTTCAGGAGAACGACTATGTACGTGCCGGTACTCCGTTGTCCGATGGTGCTATCACACCTGCGGATATTCTGGCTATCAAAGGTCCTACGGCTGTGCAGGAATATATCGTGAACGAGGTTCAGGACGTTTACCGTCTGCAGGGTGTGAAGATTAACGATAAGCACTTTGAAATCATCGTTCGTCAGATGATGCGCAAGGTGGAAATCGACGAACCGGGCGATACCCGCTTCCTGGAACAGCAAGTTGTTGACAAGCTGGAATTCATGGAAGAGAATGACCGTATCTGGGGAAAGAAGGTGGTAGTGGATGCTGGAGATTCTCAAAGTCTGCAGGCTGGCCAGATTGTGACGGCCCGCAAGCTGCGTGACGAGAACTCCATGTTGAAACGCCGCGATTTGAAACCCGTGGAGGTGCGCGACGCTGTACCTGCGACTTCTACTCAGATTCTTCAAGGTATCACCCGTGCTGCATTGCAGACTTCAAGCTTCATGTCGGCTGCTTCCTTCCAGGAAACGACGAAGGTGCTTAACGAGGCTGCCATCAACGGAAAGGTGGACCGTCTGGAAGGTATGAAGGAGAACGTAATTTGCGGTCACCTGATTCCTGCTGGTACCGGACAGCGTGATTTCGAGAAGATTATTGTCGGCTCCAAAGAAGAGTACGACCGTATGCTTGCCAACAAGAAGACGGTACTTGACTATGCAGTAGACGAGACGGTGAATGAATAATCACTAAATAGATTCTACATTCTTTTATGAATATAAAAAGGGAGTATCCTGTAACGGGATATTCCCTTTTTCAATATCGGGAAACGGCATGCTCCATCCCTTTTCCTTTATTTCGTCCAATATGTACTACTATTTGAAATTGGGAAGTTCCCATTCAAAAAAAACACTCAGAATTTGACAGCTATCGCTATTTCCTTTTCTTCTTTATTGTGGAATATTCTTCCGATATTTGCACTTGGACTATGAAAGTCTCAGATGTTGTCGTTGAAGATGTATTCTTCTAAGGCAACAAATGAAACGCCTGCGTCGAGCCAAGTGTAAAATATTGCATGAAGCGGGCAATGGGTGGGAAAATAGTCCATTACATAATTAAGGCGTTTACTAACGCTCTGTTTGAGACAAGTCGAATCTTGCAAATTCAAAAATCCAGTCTTGAACTTAGCAACGGTAGATGTCCCGGGTGTGATTATATCAACCCCGTGGAATCGCCGACAACATTGCATTTGATTCGCACAATCTCTATCCCGGTGTGGTCAAGGTGAAACCTGACGGGGAAAACCTCTATCAGAACATGGAAGTGGACTATAAGATTAATGATGTGACGATTGCCGACTTGCAAGACATCCTCATGGGGCATTCTTCATCCCGGCTTCCTCATGTCATTTCCTCCGGGAAAAACGATAATGTAGTCGTCTTTTGGTGCGGTCATGGAAATCAGAACAGACTGGCATGGGGTTCGCATGAAACGGTCTATGGTTCGCAGGTGCGTGACATCTTGCAGACAATGAACGAGGAACAGCGATACCGAAAAATCTTGTTTGCAATGGATGCCTGCTATTCCGGTTCCATTGGTGAGGCATGTGCGGGCATTCCGGGCATACTGTTCATAACAGCGGCCAATGCCTACGAGTCATCCAAGGCAGACATGAAAGACCCGGAAATGGGAATATGGCTTTCCAACGGTTTTACGAGGACATTTCAGGAAACGATAGATGAGGACCCTGGCATTACGTTGCGAAATTTGTACTACAAACTCGCTCGTCAAACAATAGGCTCGCATGCCATGGTCTATAATGTGGAGCACTACGGCAACGTATATTCCAACACGATGACAGAGTTTCTCAAGTAGGATGGGATTGGAATCTATAAACGTCCTTTGATGACGGCCATTTGCTGAGAGCGTTTGGATAGAAAGTACAGATTAGTAATGTATGGGTGGAAACAACTGTCCCTTCATGTCTTGCTGTCATTTGTAAATAGTTACATGTGTATGTGTGTAGCATTCGTGATTCATCCCTTCATTCCTGTTTGAAAGCATTTGTATATGGGTGAACTTAAACCGATATATTCTCCTTTCAAACCTTCTTTCATGTGGTCTTGAATAATTACAGAATGGAAAGGGCATGAAACGATGAAGGGGAGTTGTAAGTTATGAATCGTCAATTATCAAGTACCGGACTCTGAGTTGTCAGACACTGGACTTTGAGCTGTCAGACACTGGACTTTGAGCCGTCAAACACTGGCACTTGACAAATGAAGGGGATAAACCTTGGCTTTGTATCGCTAAAGTTCCACTTGAGCTAAATAAAGGTCTATGCTGTTGAACGGAAACCGCTGTTTTACTTGACAAGGGCTTTTTGATGTTGTATATTTGCAAAGACGACAGGGCCTGATGAACACAGAATCACAGAGGCACGGAGTTTCTTCTCGCTGCTTTCTGGAATCTCTGTGTTTCCGTGTCTCTGTGTTTATTCAAACAATATAAATCTAAATCATCATGATGAACAACCTCTTCCTTTCCACCGTAAGACGAATGTTTGGCAGGTATTGCCGGACGCATGCTTCTGCCTCTTGTTTCACTCCGCAGACTGAGGGTGAAAAGCATCTTGCTCCTGCCTTTGGTAAGATGCGGCACCTCTGCACGTATATCCCCGGCAGCCGTTTCTGCATCGAAGTGGAGGAGGGACGCATTGTCGTGGCAATGGAGTGGACTCCCCGGGCGAATAAGGAAAAACACTTGGGGGAACACCGCTTCGTGATAGATGCTACGGGGGGAAGTGAAGTGGAGAAGAGCAAGAAATCGTCTGGGGGGCAACTCATTGCCAGTGACAAACCGCTAAAGGGGACAAGAGTAGCCCAAGGGGAAGAGGCGCCCTCCAAAACCCCGGGTCTGATTCGTCGTGTAGCCGACTATTTGACCAGCCGCTACTACTTCCGCTTCAACGTGCTGACCGAACAGACGGAGTATGCGGAACGAGCAGCATCCACGGGACAACCGGAAGATGCCGGTCACCTTACTTGTATATACCAGAAAGTGGATAAGCGTGCCTTGAACACCCTCGCCCTCGATGCCCTCGAAGCTGGTGTGGAGTGCTGGGACCGTGACGTGCAACGTTTCGTCAACTCCAAGCGCATCGCCGCCTACCATCCCTTTACAAATTATATGGAAGAACTTCCCACGTGGGACGGGAAAGACCGCGTGACGGAACTTGCCGCCCGTGTAAGCGACAGTCCCGTGTGGCTACAGGGCTTCCACCGCTGGATGCTCGGCGTCACCGCCCAATGGATGAAACTCGACATGGGAAATCATGCCAACAGCGTGGCGCTTTTGATAGTCAGCAACGAACAAGGTTGGGGCAAATCCACCTTCTGCCGCTCCTTGATGCCCGGGGAACTGGCCGATTACTACACGGACAGCTTCGACCTCAATGCCCCTGCCGCCTGCGAGCAGAAGCTTGCGGCATTCGGCCTTATCAACATGGACGAATTCGACCGTCTGCCCATCTCCAAGATGCCTTTGCTGAAGAACCTGATGCAAATGTCCGCCCTCAACATCCGCAAGGCATACCATCAAAGCCACGAATCGCTCCATCGCATAGCCTCCTTCATCGGTACCAGCAACCTGGAGACGCTGCTCGTGGACCGCACCGGCTCGCGCCGCTTCTTCTGCGTGAAGCTGGAGCACCCCATCGATTGCGTCACCCCCATCGACCATGCCCAGCTCTATGCCCAGCTCAAAGAAGAACTGTTGCAAGGTGAACGCCATTGGTTCAGCAAGGAAGAGGAATCCGCCATCCGGCGCAACAATGCCCTCTTCTACAAGCACATCCCCGAAGAGGAGCTGTTCGGCAGCGTCTTCCGCTTCGCCACGGCAGACGATAAGGAGGAAGATATACAGCAACTCAACGCCACCCAGATATTTGAAGCGATGAAGCAGGCGCATCCCGCTGCCATGCGCGGCATGACGGCCTACAGCCTTAGCCGCGTGCTGCCACAACTCGGCGAACGGATTCATACGATGAAGGGAAATATGTACCTAAAGTC
>NZ_BAKJ01000037.1 GCF_000614125.1 Bacteroides rodentium JCM 16496 | reverse complement strand
GACTTTAGGTTTGCTTCACTTCCTCGAATGGGATTGAGGAAGATATATCCGTTGCAGCGGATGTTCCCCATCCGCTGCAACAAAAACTATTCTATCTTGCCATTATATTCAGACGTTGTCCACTTCTTTAGATCATAGTCGGTCAATCGGATTGGGAGAGAAAGTTTCTTCGATACTGTGAGCGTGAAAATATATTCCACACCTGCGCTATGTATCGCATCTAATTGTGGATCACTCAGTTTTTTACAATACCAGGTCATAGCATCATCACCTATAGTTATAAGAAAACCAAATGCTCCGGCAAGTTTTGATACATGCGGAATAAGCGCACTGCAACTCAACGAGCTACCAATCGGATTAGCTGCAATAACTGTAGTTCCGATGCTATAAAATCCATTGCAAATAAATTCTGTACCTGCCGCATCAGTATAGGTAATGTCAGTAGTAGGGTGTTGTGTAAATATTGCAACAAATCCACCAAGTCCATTGTAATTAAGAGGGTAAATAGCACCTGCAACTGGCCAGTTAAGCAATTCGACTTTAGCGGTTGCAAGTTGTTCGGCGGTATAATAGGTATTGGCATCGGCTGTGGTATTGTCAGCTACAAGTTTTACAGTCACTTTGTCACCGGCATGATAGAAGCTCAATTTATTCGTAGCATCTTGTGTCGGACGTGTCATGTCCCAGTTCTTGCTGTCGTTAGGGTAGCCGACATATATATCAGATTTTTGATAATCAGTAATGTTGGATTGGTCTGCTTCTACACAAATAAGTTTGGTATTGTAGCCGGAAGCATCAAATGTAGTAACTTTAGATACATCACCTGCACAATGAGCTATCAAGTCATCTTGCATAATATCAAAATCATTGTAGCTGCCCTTTCCTGTAGAAGCGGTAGGGTTGGTCGTAGCTAAAAACTTATCGGGATAAACCACATCGGCCGGATAGAAAGCATAGCAAGAAATATTGGCATTCTCAGAACGTTTTGACCACATGGGTTTGCTTTGTCCGGATTCAAGCACTTGGGTAAGGCTGCCGTTGAGTGCGGTGTATTTGTAACCTGTTTCCGAATAGGTCTGCACATCGTCAATACCCGCTGTTGTGTTCTCAGCGAAAAATACGCGGATGTCTTTCGATTCAGTGGCGGCAAAATCTGTGTCCCCGGCAGGAATATCCGTTGAAACGGCACGAGAGTTTGCTTTGCCTTTGACATAGCCTGCCAGTTCAATGGTGCTCTCTCCCTTTGTCGCATTTCCATTCTGCGACTGTACAAATTCGTCCTCGCTGCTGCAAGAAACGAATCCTGCCGCTAATGCGGCGATTGCTAAAAACTTCTTTGTCTTCATACTTCTTTCTTTTAATTTAAAATTATAGTTAATTGAAATTACATTTTTCTTTTATCGGAATGGTCAGAACTCCACCCGGTCCCAGTCGCTTGTACCGTAGTCGTAACCGTCGAGCACGATTTCCATATCGAGGTTCAGCGTCAGTTCGTACTGCTTGCCGGAGAGCATGGGCTTGCTCCGGTAGGTCTGTGTGACGGGTGTGCCGCCCTGTGGGGTGTAGGTGATGCGTACCACCGCTTCCGTCTCGCCCGTTGCCGTGGGCATTAAGTGGCTGTCGGTACTCATCCGCCCCGTGGTTTCGGCACGTGTGTCGGTCACGAATGCACCTGCGGGCAGCGTGTAGGCGGTTGTCTCCTCGCTGGGGATGCCGTAGCTGCCTGCGCTGTTGGGGCGCGAGGGTAGAAGCATTTGGCGGCGTTCAGCACTTCCGCCTGCAGGGTGGATCCTTCAGTGGCTCCCACCACATTGACCTGAAGCCGGGACAGCACGGGGCGGAGTTCCTGCCGGGAGGTGGTGACTCCGGTGGCATCCACGTGTACCCACTGGATGCTGTAGTAGGCTTGTCCCGGCGGCGCGTCTTCGCCCTGCTCTATCATGAGCTGCTCCAGAGACACTATTTCTTCATCGTTGACAGAGAGCGAGCCTTCCACGTTGCTGGTGGTGACGATGACGTAGTCGCCTGCGGGCACTTGGTGCGAGTTGGCGGCTACCTCTCCGGCATTGTTGTAGCGGATGCTGTCGCGCAGCGTGCCGTCCGTGCCGTAGATATAGACGGTGATGCCTGTAAGGTCGGGCGGTGTGTCCGTATCGTCCCCCTCGCTCATGGAGTTCTCATCCCACACAATCTCGATGGCAAGGGCGTTGCCCTGCTCGTGTATGCCACGGCTGCATGAGGTGAAGGGCAGCAGGGCGGCGATGCACATTATATATAAGGTGTATAGTAACGGTCTTTTCATTTCGATTCCTCCTTTCTTAGTTGAATGATGACGGCACGGCGTGCGTGGCGGTTGTCGGTGGTGGTGCGGTCTATGCCGTAGCCTGCGGTGCTTATCCGTTCGGCAGGGATGCCGTGCTCCGTGAGCCAGTTCTTCACGCTTTCGGCACGGCGAAGGGAGAGAGGTGAGTTGTAGGCGGCAGTGCCCCGGCGGTCGCAATAGCCGTGTATCTGCACCTGCACGTCACTGCGCTGTTGCAGCAGGGAGAGTATTTCTTGCAGTTTGGCGGTTTCCGTGGTGGCGACGGTGTATTTGTCGAAGCCGAAATAGATGACGGGGAAGGTGACGAGCGTATCGGTCGCTTCGGCTGTCATGGCGATATCGGTGATGGCAGAGACTGCGGCTGCATCAGGAACAGTTGCAGTATCAGGAATAACAACTGTATCGGCAGGTTGCACGGGTGCAGGCTGCTGTATTGTTGTTTCTTCCGTTCTTTCTCCCGCTATCGGTGCAGAGACAGAATTTTCTGTGGATGCGGCAGCTTTGGCTTTCTTCGTCCGCCTGCCAAGCAGGTAACCGATGCGCACTCCGCTGTCCCATACATAGTTGCTGCGGTGTATGTGTCGCGGCATATTGTCGATGCCCCGTCCGGTGAGGAAGGTCATGCCCGTATATACTCCTGCCAGGAAGTGCTTGCCGATGGTTCGCGACACTTGCAGCCGTCCTCCGGCGGCAAGGTGCCAGCGGTTGCCGCCCTTGATGTGGAGCGCGTTGTCGCCGATGGTCTTGATGTCCGTCTGCGTGAGGCTTGCGCCGAGGCGTGGCGACACTTCCACCGCCCACGGGCTGTTTTGGGTCTTGCTCCACAAGCCCAGCAGGTTCACGTTGAACTGCAAGGCGTATTCCTGCATCCGCACGTCGCTCTTCAGGTCGCCGTAGTTCCAACCTTCCAGACCGAGTGCCGGGACGTGGTAGTGCCGTCCGTCCTGCCCCAACCAATAACCGGAGAGGATGCAGCAGTCCGTGGCGGACATTCCCAACTTGCCCATGCGGGCGGAAACTTCGAGAGAAAGCAGGGGGCTGAAACGATAGCCGCCAAACACTCCGGCATCAAAACCGGGACGTGTCTTGTTCGCCCCGAAAGACCGGAAGGTGGAGTAGCCGAAAGGCACTCCGCCGTCTATCCCCATATACCAAGTGGGAGATTTGGAGGTGGCAGGGGTTTCCTGTGCCTGCAAGGGAATTCCGACTATCATCGCTGCTCCCATGAGGGCGAACAGGCGGAATATGTTTTTGTATTTCATAAAAACAGATATTTAGATATATGGCATTACGCCGTATTAATTATTTACAGTACCGACAAGATGCGTTTTGCTTCATCGGGATAAATGAACCCACCTCTCCGACCGGGTCCGGATAGCTGCCCGCCATCCGGCGACGGGGCTTCCGTCTCGGTGTCCGCATATCGGGAAACGCGCCCGATTTCCGTTTGGATTCTCCCCTGTCCTTTCATATATACCAATAAAACAATAATGGTACGAAAGTAAATCTTTAATAATTGACCTCAAAAAATCTGTTGTCTACAAATATGTCTACATGGTGCAGAAAAGCGTAAAAAACACTCTATAAAGATTGCTTTTCACGCCTTCTTTTACTTTCGTGCGGAGGAAAATCTGCTTTTTTCCCGTTCCCCGGATATATGTTCACAAGCCTGTCTTCAACTCCAAGCAGGCTGACACCGGCTTGGTAACGTATCCATTTTGGGCAAAAGCCGCCCCGTTATACCTCTCGGCAAACTCTGTCCGGCTCTTGTTTTGGAGTGTCGGAAACGTGGTAACCTTGCGGATAAAACGTGCGAAAATGTCGGTTATTAAAATACTGTAGCTTTGCATACTTAGTAAAAGGAAAGGAGAAATATGGCAACAAAAATCAAGGCAATACCGACGCTGAAAGGAAAAGGAGCAAAAGAATTCCTTATGGGAAATACTTGTTGCTTTCGATTGAATGATGATTCATCGAAGAAAGTAGGAAGAAAACTTTTATTTTCCTCCTACTCGTATATCTATATTTTGTATATTTGTACACACATCAATGATTTTAAACTAAAAGAAAAACAATATGGATAAAGATTCAAAGCAAGTAGTGGTTCTTCTGATACATCCCAATATAAAAGAGTCGCGAGCTAACAAGGCATTGATGGATGCTATTAGTGACATGGGAGAGGTGGCCATATATAATTTATATGAGATGCGTGTGGAAGATGCTTTTAATGTAGAGACATGGAGCACTATCATATCGCATGCATCTGCGCTTGTATTTCAGTTTCCGTTCTATTGGATGTCAGCTCCTTCTTTATTGAAAAAATGGTTGGATGAAGTATTTACTTATCTGGCAAAAACTCCTGCTGTGGCTGGTAAGGCATTGATGGTAGCCACTACTACCGGCTCTGAACATGATGCTTATAGAAGTGGAGGAAGAAATCGTTTTACGGTGGATGAGTTGTTGAGACCTTATCAAGCAAGTGCTGTACATGCCGGAATGATATGGCAAACTCCTCTTGTAGTCTATGGAATGGGGACTTCGGAAGCTAGTAAAACTATAGCAGAAGGGATAAATTGCTATAAACAAAGAATTGAAGCATTGGTGAAGAAAGACATTTCCAGTGATAATTGGTAATAGTAGGACCATATCGAATTGGCATATTTCTTGTGTTAACTCATGCATGACACTTTATATTATATCAAACAGATTATCATGTTACGGAAGATTAGACTGACTTTAGCAACGATTTGCTTTGCACTCATCACCTTGCTGTTCTTTGATTTTACGGGAACACTGCATGGATGGTTCGGCTGGTTGGCCAAAATCCAGTTTTTGCCGGCTGTATTGGCGCTGAATGTGGGAGTGATATTGTTTCTTGTAATTCTCACTTTGGTATGCGGGCGTATCTATTGTTCTGTGATTTGCCCCTTAGGGGTATTTCAGGATATACTGGCATGGCTGGGCCGGCAACCTAAAAAACGCAGGAAGCTTCCTTACTCTTATTCTCCGGCCTTATCTTGGCTGCGCTATGGCGTATTGGGTGTGTTTATCATTGCCTTGATTGCCGGAATTGGTTCATTGGCTGCTCTACTTGCACCCTATAGTGCATACGGACGTATTGCCAATAATCTTTTTCAACCTATATGGCAATGGGGCAACAATCTGCTTGCTTATCTGGCTGAACGGGCAGACAGTTATGCCTTTTATGAAACGGATGTATGGTTGAAGAGCCTGCCGACTTTTATTATTGCTGCCGCTACTTTGGCTGTGCTTGTTGTTCTGGCCGGACGCAACGGACGAACCTATTGTAATACGATTTGCCCGGTAGGAACAGTCTTGGGCTTCCTTTCACGTTATTCGCTTTTCCGCATCACAATAGATTCGGAAAAGTGCAACCAGTGCAGTCTTTGTTCACGCAACTGCAAGGCAGCCTGCATCAACTTTAAGGAGCATCAGATTGATGCAAGCCGTTGTGTGGCCTGCATGGACTGCATTGGGAAGTGCAAGCACGGAGCCATTTCCTATAAGTATCATCCTTTCGGCAAACCTGCTGCGGGCAATGCAGATTCGGAACAGATAAACGAAACCCGCCGCAGTTTTTTCACAGCAACGGCTCTGGTTGCAGCCACTTCCGTTTTAAAAGCGCAGGAAAAGAAAGTAGACGGAGGACTGGCAGCCATTGAGGATAAGAAGATTCCTGAGCGAAGCACTTCCCTCACCCCTCCCGGCTCATTGAGTGCCCGCAATATGGCGCAACATTGCACGGCCTGCCAGCTCTGCGTATCGGCATGTCCCAATCAGGTTCTTCGTCCTTCTACGGACTTAAGGAAATTGATGCAGCCGGAAATGTCATACGAACGCGGCTATTGCAGACCGGAATGTACAAAATGTTCGGAGGTATGTCCTACGGGAGCTATTCGTCCGATAACCAAAGCTGATAAATCTTCCGTTCAGATAGGGCATGCCGTATGGGTAAAGAAAAATTGCATACCACTGACGGACGGCGTGCAGTGTGGCAACTGTGCACGCCATTGTCCGACGGGAGCCATACAAATGGTGCCGAGTATACCTGAAGACAAGGATTCTCCAAAGATTCCGGTAATCAATGTGGAGCGTTGTATCGGCTGTGGGGCATGTGAGAATCTTTGTCCGGCCCGTCCGTTCAGTGCCATTTATGTGGAAGGGCATGAAAGACATCGAATTATATAGTAAAGTAGAATTTCTATAAGTATGGAAGAACATCATAAAAACAATATAAACCGTCGTGATTTCCTGAAGATTGTGGGGATTACGGCCGCCACATCTACTGCTGCCCTCTATGGATGCGGTTCTAAGGAAGGGAGCAGTGAAGGCAGCAAAGTATTGGGCCCCATTCCGACGGATAAAATGACCTATCGTAGTTTTCCCGGTTTGGGGAGTGACAAAGTTTCTATTTTAGGATATGGCTGTATGCGCTGGCCTACGGTTCCTGCTCCGGATGGAAAGGGGGAAATGATAGACCAGGATGCTGTGAACGAACTGGTGGATTATGCCATTGCCCATGGCGTGAATTATTTCGATACGTCTCCGATGTATGTACAAGGATGGAGTGAGAAGTCTACGGGAATAGCTCTGAAACGCCATCCACGCGAATCGTTCTATCTTGCCACCAAACTATCCAATTTTCATCCTGATACCTGGACTCGCGAGGGTTCCATCGCCATGTACCGTAAGTCGTTCGAGGATATGCAGGTGGACTATATAGACTACTATCTGCTACACATGATTGGTGGCGGTGGCATGGAGCAATTCCGCAAACGCTACATAGACAACGGTATGATTGATTTTCTTGTCAAGGAGCGTGAAGCAGGACGCATCCGCCGTTTGGGATGGTCGTTCCACGGAGATATCGAAGTCTATGACTATGCCTTGCAGATGCATGACCGTGGTGAAGTTCATTGGGACTTTGTACAAATACAGTTGAATTATGTGGACTGGAAACATGCTTCGGGCAGCAACTTCAAGGCAGAGTATCTGTATGACGAGCTGGCCAAGCGTAAGATCCCTGCTGTCATTATGGAGCCTCTGCTGGGTGGGCGGCTCTCCAATGTCCCCGACCATATTGTGGCACGGCTGAAGCAGCGCGAACCCGAACGCAGTGTGGCGTCTTGGGCATTCCGTTATGCCGGTTCTCCCCAGGATGTACTGACAGTGCTGAGCGGCATGACTTATATGGAACATTTGCAGGATAACATCCGTACTTACTCTCCATTGGTACCACTCACGGAAGAGGAAACTCAGTATCTGTATGATACGGCAGATTTGATGATGGAGTACCCCACCATACCTTGCAACGACTGCAAGTACTGCATGCCTTGCCCGTATGGAATTGACATTCCTGCCATATTGATACATTACAATAAATGTGTCAATGAAGGAAATGTGCCGGAAAGCAGCCAGGATGAGAATTATCGGAAAGCACGCCGTGCTTTTCTCGTAGGATATGACCGAAGTGTACCCAAACTGAGGCAGGCCGACCATTGTACCGGGTGCAACCAGTGTTCTCCGCATTGCCCGCAAACGATTGATATTCCCAAAGAACTGCATCGTATTGACAAATTTGTAGAACAGTTGAAACAAGAGACTTTATAAAATGGAGAGTATCATTGACATACTGCACAAGGGAGGATACTCTTGTGTTATGAAGAACCGGGAGGAAGTCCGTACTTTCACCCAACGGGGAGTAGCGGATTTGTATGATTTGTACCAGGCAGATTCTGCATTTATGAAGGGGGCTGCCATTGCCGATAAGGTTATAGGGAAAGGTGCCGCTGCTTTGATGGTACTGGGAGGCTTTAAAACGGTCTATGCCGATATAATCAGCACTCCTGCGCTGGCATTGCTGTGCGAAGCAGGAATTGAAACGACTTTTGCCCAAGAGGTTCCCCATATCATTAACCGTGACAAGACCGGCTGGTGCCCGTTGGAGACGGCTTGCATGGAGCTGAATACGGTAGAGGAGATGTATCCGGTGATTCAGAATTTTATATCAAGAATCAGGGCAAAATAGCAACAGCCTGCTCTCTTTCCCTGATTACCTGATGCCTTTCTCTTCCAGCATCTTGAAGTCTTCCTTGAGCATACCGACATCATCCAGTGTGCGGGCTTCATTGTGGTCGTTCAGATAGACTCTGGGTCTTTCGATAAACAGAGCGCTGGTGACAGATAAAGAGTCATTCCGGTATGGGGTCTCCACTCCACCTATTTCCAGCATTGTCTGGAAGAATGAGGCACTGGAAGATACATTCTTCTGCCTATTGGCTTGTGCGGCCTCCAATAACGATGGGTATCTCTGCCGGTAGTTGTCGGACATCCAAATAAAGAATGGCACATGTATCTGATAATAGGAAGGTACCGGTGAAGCATGCAGAAAGAGATGCCGGTTGTCATCGAAAATATCTTCTCCATGGTCTGAAGTGTATATCAGGGCAGAATTGACATGTTGTTCTCGAAGCATATCTATCAGACGAACCAGAAAATTATCCGTGTAGCGGATAGAATTGTCATAGGCATTAATCAGGTTGTCTTTGTATTTCACTTCCGCATCAACGGACATGTCCGGCAGGAAGAAAGCCTGCTCTGCCGGATAGCGCTCTTTATAATTAAAATGAGAACCGTAAGTGTGGAGAACTATAAATTGCCTGGAAACTCCTTTGCCCAGTTCTTTTGCTACCAGTTTCAACAGTTCGTTATCAGAGGGGTTGTAATTGGAATCCCCCACATCTTCTTTAATGAAATCATACGTGTCGGCTTCTTTGCCGAAGAAGTCTATAAATGAGTGGTTATAGCGCTGGTTCGAGAAAAAGGCGGTCTGGTAACCGGCTTCCTTGAATGCTGTGATAATCCCTTTTTGATAATAGATGGAATCAAAACTGGAAGCACTGACCGGTGACAGCAACATCGGAACACTCTTGTGGGTAGTGTTTGATTCTGTCAGCACATGGCTGAAAGCTGTCAGTCCGCCAATGCCCGACAGTCCCGGGTTAGTCTCCCGTTCGTAGCCGTACAAAGCCCAGTTGCATGCCCGTGAGGTTTCTCCCACCACCATTACATATACTTCCCTTTCATCAGCCTGATGAGTACTTCTAGCATGAAAGGTAAAATCTTTAGAGGTCTTGTGATAATTCCGCGTCTGGGCCGTCCGTTGAAAAGCAAGTGCTATGTTGTAGCATACGTTGGCAGGATACAGTTCGGATTTCGGCTCATACCGGTTATCTGTCAAATAAGCAGTGCCTAAGGATAATATTCCGGCAGACAACACATACAGAGTGCGACGGCGAGCTTGCCGGATGAATGCTTCGGACAGTCTGCGTTTGTGTACAATGGATATGGTTGCCAGAATTAATGCAGGTATATAGAGCACTACCACAATAACGATGGCAGGTATCAGATTGTCCAGCAGTTCCAGCGCCTCGCTCGAATTGGTTGTCACCAGATTCAGAAACATATCCACTGCGATAATGGACTGACCGAAAAGATACAGCAATACAAGCTGGAAGGCTCCGAAGAAGATGAACGGAAATAGCAGCCAGAATGTCCTGCCACAGTTTCTCGACCAAGCCATTACAGCATAATATATAGAAAGGGGTAGCAGGATATTACATATCTTTGCCGTCCATGATATGGGTTCTGTAAAGCATAGCACTACATTGGGCACTATCAGAATGACCAGAAACAGATAGAACAAATGTTCCTGATTGTCGAACCATTTTTTTATGTCTCTAAAAAGCTTCATTGATATTGAATATAAATCCGGTCTGGTGTTTGCCAAAACCTAAATCCAAACGTACGTTTACTCTCTTTTTGAACTCCCAGCGGTAGCCGAAACCATAATTAGGAAGAATATGCCTGGCCTCCAATTCCGAGAAATTCGGGAATATGGTTCCCGCCCCTACCCATACGGCAACTCCATTTCGCTTCCATACATGTTGGCGTAGTTCCAGCTGGGCATCCATTGCACACTTGTCACGGTAGCGCCCCTCATAATAGCCACGCATAGAATAGGAACTTCCCAATGTTGCCATCAGTCCCCAGGGCGGATTTCCGTAGTTCAGCAGAGTATGGAACTGGCCTGCCAACACCCCACCCTTCCACACGGACTGGTAATAGCTGGTCGTCAGTTCCGTATTGCTGAATGCATATTTATTTCCCAAAAAGGCCGGACTGAAGCGCTGGTCTATCCGTAGGTAATATCCTTTATAGGCATTTGTCAGAAAATCGCGTGAATCATACAACAAGGAAAAACCCAAGCTCACGTTGGTGCTGCGCGCTTTCATTCCTTTCCATAATTCCGGTTTTTCAAAGTCACGCCCATACACGTAATCAAATGCTGTCATCGGACCGATATAAAAGTTACGTGCCATCCGGAACATAAAGTCCACCTTAACCTGCGCCTGAAAGCGATCGTATTCACTCTCATTGTCATCATTGGCTCCATTGTCATATCCTTGTCCCCAGTAAAGGCTTGGGAAAGAATAGAAATACAGATTGTAGTTCAACCGGTATTTGTCTTGGGGAAACAGATGGTTTCCACGTACTCCCAGCAAATAGAATCCCACTGTGGAGACATCCCCATACAGAGAGACATTGGACGGAGGGAGAATACTATCGTTCCGGTCGGTACGGTAGAGTCCTGCCGCCACCAGTCCGATTCCAAATTTGGTGTCACTGGAATAATGAGGCCCGCCTATAATGCTGAAATCAAATTTCTTGTTTTTCTTTTCTTTGTTGGCATCGTTGAAGTAATTCAAAATTTTTCCGAAAAAACTGCGTTTCTTGGGAAGCGAGTCTATCGGATACGTAGAAATTGAGTCCACAGAGTTTTTTGCTTCTGCAAGGTGTGTTTGTGCATGAACAGCCGTTTCTGTAATCAGCATCAATATTGGTAATATCCATTTTGTCAATTTAGTGTCCATTTACTTGTAGAAAACTTCCGTGGCAAAGTTAGTTTTTATGTTCTTCATTACAACAATGTTACTGTTCTTTTTGTTTCCAATTTTTCTCTTTTAATGTTCATTTCTACATTGCATGTGGGGTTTACTCTTTTTAACTACATCATTTATAGAACTTTCCTCGATTTATACTGTTATTTTAATATTACAAAGAACAACATGATATTGAATTATGAAAACAGCAATGGACATTCCCGATAAAGAGGGACAGAAACGACTGGTAATCGTAGGCGGCGGCTTTGGCGGATTAAAGCTGGCACGAAAATTGAAAAGCAACAAGTTTCAGATAGTTTTACTGGATAAGAATAACCATCACATCTTCCAACCGTTACTCTATCAAGTGGCCACAGCAGGTATTGAACCGAGTGCCATATCATTCCCATACCGAAAAATCTTCAAAAAAAGAGAGCATTTCCATATACGTATTTGTGAAGCACAGCAAGTCTTCCCGGAACACAATCTGCTGGAGACTTCCATCGGCACGCTGGCATACGACTATTTGGTCATTGCCACCGGCTGCAACACAAATTATTTTGGAAACGACGGGCTGGAGAAACAGACCATGGCACTAAAGAATACTTCGGAAGCCTTGTTCAACCGAAACCAGATATTGGATAGTTTTGAACAAGCCCAGAACACCGGTAATAAAGAAGAGCGCAGGCGTCTGATGACCTTTGCCATTGTAGGCGGTGGAGCTACGGGAATAGAGTTGGCTGGTGCTTTGGCCGAGATGAGGAAGTTTGTCCTTCCTCAAGACTATCCGGACTTGAATATCAATGAGATGCGTATCATCTTGTTGGATGGCTCTTCCCGGCTCTTGTCTGCTTTTTCAGAAGAGTCTTCCAAAGAAGTGGCCGATTATCTGAAGAAGCGTGATGTGGAAATCAAATTGAACCAACGGGTGATGGGATACGAGAATTATCAATTGGCATTGAATGACGGGACTGCCATCGATACCAAAAATGTATTCTGGGTGGCCGGTGTCAAGGCAAACAGCCTTCAAGGATTGCCTGCCGATGCCTATGGACCGGGAAACCGCTTGAAGGTGGACACTTATAACCGTCTTTCTCAATATCCCAATATTTTCGCTATCGGGGATACGGCCCTTATGATTTCTGAGGAGTATCCCAAAGGACACCCGCAAGTGGTGCAACCAGCCATCCAGCAGGCCCGCAACTTGATAAGGAACTTGCAGCGTGCAGAAACAGGCCTGCCGTTGCAGCCGTTTATATATCAAAACAAAGGCTCCATGGCGACCATTGGCCGCAATCATGCCGTCGTCGAGCTTAAGAAACTGCGTTTTGGCGGTTTTCCGGCATGGGCTGTGTGGCTGTTCATCCATTTGATGAGTATTGTGGGTGTAAAGAACCGTCTTTTCATCTTCGTAGACTGGATGTGGAGTTACTTTACCTATGACCCGTCTTTACGGATTATCATCAAACCCTTGAAGCGGGAGTAAACTTTTATTGAGTAATCTTTCAAAAGCTGATGCCAATGGTGTTTACAATGGCTGTTGCCTTTTTTGTAATTCATGGCTGCCGTTGACAGCCGGATAGGAAAGGCTCTTTCTCAAAAAGCTCATAAATAGACACTTCCATTTTACTGAAAACAGATTTTAAGCTCAAATAGGAGTTTTTTTATATAAAAATCCTATATTTGCGGATGCTTAAAATAACTCGATGAGCTATAAAGCTAATTAAACACAGTAAAATAAAAAAGAGTGATTATGAAAAAGTTCAATTTGAAGATGGCTGCGACCGTAATGATTTGCGGCTCGTTTCTTTTCAGTTCTTGTATCGGTTCTTTTGGACTGCATAGTAAACTGGTCAGCTGGAATCAAGGTATTGGTACCAAGTTTGTAAACGAACTGGTTTATCTGGCATTCAATATTATCCCGGTATATGGCGTTTGCTATCTGGCCGATGCATTGGTCATCAACTCCATCGAATTCTGGAGTGGTTCAAACCCTATGGCCAGCATTGGTGATGTAAAGAAAGTGAAAGGCGAAAACGGTGACTACCTGGTAGAGACACTTGAAAACGGCTATTCTATCACCAAAGAAGGTGAGACTGCTTCTATGGAACTCATTTACAACAAAGAGTTGAATACTTGGAATGTTGTTGCCGATGGTGTCAGCACAGAATTGCTGCAAATGAACAATGACGGCACTGCACAAATGACCCTTCCGAACGGTGAGGAAATGACAGTGACGCTGGATGCCCAAGGTGTGGCAGCAGCACGTCAGGCGACGATGATTGGCACGTACTACGCTTTTAATTAATGGAAAATGGAAAATTGAAAATGGAAAGTGGCTGGTACATAGATGCCCAATAAGCATTTCTCACTTTCCATTTTCAACTTTCATTAGAACGGATATCCCACAGCAAAGTGGAAAGCAAAATCGCGGCTGAATTTAGGATGAATAATGGGATAACGGTCTTTTTTCTTTTCATAAGCCGGATTGATGGCCTTCATACCTCCGTCGAAACGCAATACAAAGAAATCCAGGTCAAGACGCAATCCCAAACCATATGCCACGGCAATCTGCTTATAGAACTTGTCAAATTTAAACTGACCTCCCGGCTGGTCTTTATAATCCCGTATTGTCCAGATATTCCCGGCATCTACAAAGAGGCTCCTCTGAATTTCCAGAACAACCGTGTGCGGTATTCAATGCTGGCATCCAGCTTGATGTCTCCCGACTGGTTCATGAAGTTATTATCGCCGGGGAAAGAACCGGGTCCCAGATTACGTACAGACCATCCGCGCACACTGTTGGCGCCACCGGAGAAGTAGCGTTTCTCAAATGGAAGCATTGTTGCATTGCCATATGGAATGGCGATACCGGCACCAAAATGAAATGCCAATGAATTGCGGTTGTCAATGACCAGATTCTTGGCAAAGTCAAAATCGCCTTTCAGGTATTGGGCAAAAGGAATGTTCAACAAAGTGTATTCCCCCAATGCATTCTTCTTCATTCCTCCGAGCTTTGCCACAGCATACAACAAGTTACCCGCCAATTCAAAATTGAGGCGGATGGTATAGGAATTTCCGATACCGGAGTTATTCATCAAAGCCCTTCCGGCGCTGTTGTAGATATAGCTGTAGCCGGTGCGGACAATAAAACGGTCTTCGTAATTGTATTTAAGGATATAGTTCTCGTCCTTCTCCAGATATTTTTTTCTAAAAGTTGAATCTATACTGGGCATATACAAATAGTTAATATCCAGCAAATCAATGCGATGCTGTGAACGCCGTTGTTGTACCCCCCATTTGTAGCTCCATCCGGCAGAAGCCACAATACGCGTAAACTCCGGTCGTATCTGGTAGTTGTATTGCAATCCGAACTCGGTAGTAGCCTTATCTTCCGCTTGAAATCGCCGGAAAGAAACGGGAACATGAAACGCGGGAAGTTGATGGTCGCTTCCGCACCCAGTTCTATGTAGTTCTGGTTCAATCCGCTTTGCAGACCGGACACAGCCTCGTATGCCCCACGTAGCTTGAACATGAATGTTTCGGAACCTTTGAACATGTTGCGGTGCTGAAAAGCCACCGAAGCGGCAGCTCCCAAGTCGCCGGCAGAGTTTGTGCCTTCCACTTCAAAGGATACGGACTGATGCTTGCCTCTGGTCAGCATCACATAAGCGTTGAGCTTTGCACTGTCACTCTGCTGCACTTCGAAAAAACGGATATTGGTATATTTCAGGGCTTGCAGGCGTCCGTAGTTGGAGTAGGTACGCTGCACGTTCTGCTCGTTGTAGAGAGTTCCCGGAATGATGCGCAGATTGTTGGTCAGCACTTTGGGACGCAGATAAAGCTTGTCTTTGTAGTAGATGGGGAATCCTTTGTAGTGCAATGAATCATTCACCTCAATGCTGTTCTGGGTGGATGCCTGCAACACATTATAGTCGGTAATGAAACTCACTTTATTGATAGTGTATTGCCGGTGATTCTGCGGTGTATCCTCGTTGTGCTGCCTGTATGGAGCCAAGTGCAACGTCAAATCTACCAGATAAGAATTACGGACGGTATCTGCGGTATAGGATATGTACTCTTTGTTGAACTTGTAATATCCATTCTGAAGCAGTTTGTTTGTGATACGCTGGCGTTCTGCATCCAGTACATTGACATCAAAATACATGCCTTCGGACAATAGGGTTACTGCGGAATCCTGCCGCATGTATTCCTTTATTTTACTGTCCCGGATATCATATTTCAAGGTACGCACTTTATAGGGCTTGCCGGTCGTCACCTTATAGACCAACTTCATCTTTTTCTTCTTGACTTGGCGTACCGGTTCCACCAGAGCACCCATATAGCCATATTCTGCACAGCCTTAGTAATCTCTTCCCTGGTCCGGTTGGTTTCCTCCTCACTGTATATGACCGGGGCATCACCTAATTTCCTCAATGTACGGTTTATCCAGCGTGTAGAGTCCCGTCCGGACCAGTTGTAGACATACAACTGGGTCTTTATCAGGCTGAACCACTTCGCATTGGGATTCTGGCGGATGTACATGGAGAGATTGGATGGTTTTACTTCCTTATTGTCGGTATGTATGCGCACTTCATCCAGCAAATACGAACCGTCAGGCACATATTTGGTAGAAGAACAGGAAGCCAACAAAAGTACGATAGTAGTAAGTATCGCGTAGCGGAAACCTTTATCCATACCGAATCATTAATTGCGCATAAACAGCTACAAATATACTTGTATTTTTTTGTTCCCGAAATAAAAAACGCCGGAAGAGTGCGGAGTTTTTGATTATATTGAAATAATCACGTATTTTTGTCAAATGATAACATGTGTATTCTATGGCATTAAGTAAAAACCGCATTAAATATATCCACTCGTTGGAGCAGAAAAAGAACCGGAAGGCAGACAAGGTATTTCTGGCAGAAGGGCCTAAACTCGTAGGGGATTTGTTGGGACATTTTCCTTGTCAGTTCTTGCTGGCAACTTCAGAATGGCTTTCCCGGAACCGCCCTCTCTCCACCGTAACAGATGTCACGGAAGTATCGGAGGAGGAACTTTCGCGTGCCAGCCTGCTGAAAACTCCCCAACAAGTGCTGGCTGTGTTCCGGCAGCCGGATGAGGAGACGGATATTTCCGTCATCAGCACTCCCTCTGTCTGGCTTTGGATGATGTGCAAGACCCCGGTAACCTGGGAACGATTGTCCGCCTTGCTGATTGGTTTGGGATAGAGCATATTTTCTGTTCGCCCAACACGGTGGATATCTATAATCCAAAACTGTGCAGGCCACGATGGGAGGTATCGCACGCGTCAGACTGCATTATACTCCCCTACCCGAGTTCATCCGCTCACTGAAGGATATTCCCGTTTACGGCACTTTCCTGGACGGAGAGAATATGTACGGACAACCGCTCTCGAAAAATGGGCTGATTGTGATGGGTAATGAAGGAAATGGCATCGGAAAAGAAGTGGAGGCACTCATCAACCGCAAACTATACATACCGAATTATCCCGCCAGCCGTGAGACCTCGGAGTCATTGAACGTGGCTATTGCCACAGCAGTAGTTTGCGCTGAGTTCCGGCGCCAGGCTGCATTGTAGTAAAATCAAAAGGAAAAAACAACCAGGGAATCAAATAAGGCAATTCTTCCTCGATAAGCGGAGGGATTGCCGTCAGTATATTGCAGCACGTATCAAAATGAGGATAGTCTGTTTCCGCCTCCGTAAGCAAAGCTATGACTCCCGGTAGCCATTCCGTATTCTCCACCTCTTCTGTCAATGGGAAGATACGTGATACACATTGTCCTTCACCTATCTCCACCACATATTGTTTCAGATAGCCATGCCCGGGAAGAAACAGAAAATGGGAAGCGTAGCGTTTCATGCTTTCGGACGGGGACGTATGGTTCTGGGAGTCGTGGTATTTTCCTGCTCCTGAATTTCCAGAGGTTTTAATTTCTCTGGTTTTCCGATACTGTCTTTGCGAAGGGAGTCTGTCGCCTGCTGAAGGCTGTCCTTTGGGGCAATGACCAAGCTGTCCGTGGCGTGATAGCGCATCAGTGAGATACGGTCTGCCAGCAAAGGCTGTGGAGTCTCCTGCTGCGGATAATAGATGAACCCGCGTATTTCCTTGATTTCTCCTAAAGTATCGGCAAACAAGGTGAGCGTTTCCACACCTGTGTCTTGTACTTTCCGAATGGCACTGATGACACTGTCATTCTTTTCGTAAAGAATCTGCATCGCCATCAACGGAGCATGTATGCTGTCCGGTGCACCGTTGTGGAAACGGAAGCGCACGCTCCAGCGCAGCGTGTCACGGTCGTGGAAATTGGTGTCTGAAGGCAACGTAAACGTTATCTTGTTGTCCAGGGGCATACCCGTCAGCTGATAGATATGCTGCCATATCCACACGTCGATACTGTCTCCGGGAAGTGATTCTTTCGGCTTGTTGTCACGTAGGGCAATCAAGTGGTTGATACCGTCTCTTTCGGCTTTCAACCGTACATTCACTTTCTCGTAGATTTTGGTAAGTACTTCCGGATTACGGGCAAACCAGACCATAGAAGAGTCAAAATCGGCCTGAGTGATGCCATATTTCTTGAAAACCGATTCAATGTATAGCACCCGCTTATAACTTTCGTTATACGGCACTTCTTCACCCATAGCTTTGGCTATGTGATAATCATAAAGCACGTTTTCCATCTTGGCATCCGGGAGGACGGTCTCAGGCCTTTTCACCTTACAAGCCGTCAGACTGAACGCCAGAAGGACTACGCTACACCATTGAATTCGATTTATTCCTTTCATGATTTCTTTATGGCGGCATGATAGGCATCATTGAAGTCCTTGCTGTAGAACAACAGCAAGGCAATGATACCGCAGCTGATTGCTGCATCCGCAAAATTGAATATCGGGCTGAAGAAAATGAAATGTTCTCCACCGACAAACGGCATCCATGCGGGCCAGTTTGTATCAATGATGGGGAAATAGAACATATCCACCACCTTGCCATGGAACCACGGGGCATATCCCCCTCCTTCAGGCATGAAGGAGGCTATCTGCGAATGGGTGCTTTCGTTGAACAGCACGCCATAGAACACACTGTCGACAATGTTTCCCAAGGCTCCCGTCAAGACCAAAGACACACAGATGATAAATCCGGTCTTCATGCCTTGCTTCACGAACTTGTACAGAAACCAGCCAATGACCGTGACTGCAGCAATGCGGAACAAGGTCAGGAACAGTTTGGCGAATATTTCCATACCGAAAGCCATACCACTATTCTCGGTAAAGTATATATAGAACCAATCCGTAATCCGGATACTCTCATGCCAGTACATGTGGGTCTTTATCCAAATCTTGATAATCTGGTCTATAACCAATACCGAAAATATGATAAGGCAGGCTATCCGGCCCTTCGTAAAGAATTTACCCATTTTTATTTCTTGCCGTTGTTTTTAGCTTCGATGCTCAAAGTGGCATGGGGCACTGCACGAAGGCGCTCTGCCGGTATCAGTTTGCCGGTTTCGCGGCAAATGCCATATGTTTTGTTCTCAATGCGCACCAAAGCAGCCTGCAATCCTTGGATGAACTTCAACTGGCGTTGGGCCAGACGTGTGGTTTCTTCCTTGGATAAGGTGTTGGCACCTTCTTCCAGTACTTTGTACGTAGGAGATGTATCGTCGGTGTCATTACCGTCTGCACCCGTCAGGCTGGCCTTTAACAGTTCATAGTCACGTTGTGCCAACTCTAACTTCTCCATAATGATAGCGCGGAATTCTTCCAATTCAGCATCTGAGTATCTAGTCTTTTCTGCCATAACTTTTACGTGTTAATCAGGGTTAGTATTTAATTATTCTTTCACAACGCTCACGTACAGCGAGAAATCGTCGAAGTTCAGTTCTGTACCATTTTCTACGTTGTCTGCCAGCGTCAGTGAAGTTCCTAAAACTTGGTTGCGAATATAGTCATTATATTCATTTACCGCATCATCTGTTTGAGGATTTTTTGATAATGTAATCTTTATTTTATCTGTTATCTCAAAACCGCTCGACTTGCGGATATTCTGAATGCGGTTTACCAGCTCGCGTGCAATACCCTCACGGCGCAACTCTTCGGTAACGGTAACTTCCAGAGCCACGGTCAGTTTGCCCTCGTTGGCAACCAGCCATCCCGGAATATCCTCACTGAAGATTTCCACATCTGCCGTTTCAATCACGGCTTCTGCACCGTCCAGATTGAACGTATAAGAGCCTTTCTTCTCCAGCTCGGCAATGGCTTCCTGGGACATTTCCGCCACAGCAGCAGCCACGGCTTTCATCTGCTTACCGAATTTCGGTCCCAGCTTCTTGAAGTCGCATTTCACTTTCTTTACCAGTACACCGGCAGCACCGTCCACAAACTGGATTTCTTTTACATTCACCTCGTTCATGATAAGTGCTTTCACAGCCTCGATGTGTGCACGCTGTTCTTCATCCACTACCGGTATCATGATGCACTGAAGCGGTTGGCGGACTTTGATGTTCACCTTGCGGCGCAATGCCAATACCATGGAAGTGACGTCTTGTGCCATCTGCATGCGGACTTCCAATTCCTTGTCTATCATTTCCTCCTTATATTCGGGGAACTTGGCAAGGTGTACGGAAACCACATTGTCGCGTCCCGTAGCTGCAATCAGGTCGGAATAGAGCATATCAGCATAGAACGGAGCGATGGGTGCCATCAGCTTAGCCACGGTTTCGAGGCATGTATAGAGTGTCTGGAATGCAGAGAGCTTGTCCTGCGTCATACCACCGCCCCAGAAACGTTTGCGGTTCAGGCGGACATACCAGTTGGAGAGGTTGTCGTTCACGAATTCGGAAATGAGACGTCCTGCTTTCGTGGGCTCGTATTCATTGTAGCAGGTATCCACGTTCTTCACCAACGTATTCAGTACAGAGAGAATCCAACGGTCTATCTCAGGGCGTTCTGCCATGGGCACATCGGCTTCTTTGTAGTCAAATTCGTCTACATTGGCATAGAGGGCGAAGAATGAATAGGTGTTATAGAGTGTTCCGAAGAACTTGCGGCGCACCTCTTCCACTCCATCTACGTCGAACTTAAGATTGTCCCACGGAGAAGAGTTGGTGATCATGTACCAGCGCAACGGGTCGGACCCGTATTTCTCGATGGTCGAGAAGGGGTCTACGGCATTGCCCAGACGCTTGGACATCTTGTTACCATTTTTGTCGAGCACCAAGCCGTTGGAAATGACAGCCTTATAAGAAATACTGTCGAACACCATTGTAGCGATGGCGTGCAACGTGAAGAACCAACCGCGTGTCTGGTCCACCCCTTCGGCGATGAAATCGGCAGGATATACCTGGTGGCTATCCAGCAGTTCCTTATTCTCGAACGGATAGTGTATCTGTGCATAAGGCATGGCACCGGAATCGAACCAAACGTCAATCAAGTCCGTTTCGCGTTTCATCGGCTTGCCGTCTTTAGAAACAAGGATGACATCGTCCACGTAAGGACGGTGCAAGTCTATCTTGTCGTAATTCTCTTTGGTATATACACCCGGCTGGAAGCCCTTCTCCTTGTAAGGATTGGACTGCATCAAGCCGGCAGCTACGGATTTCTCTATTTCGTTGTAAAGTTCTTCTACAGACTCGATACACTTTTCCTCGCTATTGTCCTCTGTACGCCAGATGGGCAGCGGAGTACCCCAGTAGCGTGAACGGCTGAGGTTCCAGTCATTCAGGTTTTCCAGCCACTTGCCGAAACGTCCCGTACCGGTGCTTTCCGGCTTCCAGTTGATGGTCTTGTTCAACTCTATCATACGTTCTTTGCAAGCGGTGCTGCGGATAAACCAGCTATCCAGCGGATAGTACAATACGGGTTTGTCCGTACGCCAGCAGTGCGGATAATTGTGTACATGCTTCTCTATCTTGAACGCCAGATTGGCGGCTTTCATCATCATGCAGATATAGATGTCAAGCGATTCGGCTGCCTGTGCCGCCTTTTCGTCGTACTTGCCGTCAACGGTGAACTGCGGGTCGTAGGCGTTCTTCACCCAGCGGCCCTGATACTCCTTGTAGAGCTCTGTGTTGACACACGCTTTTACAAACTCCTCGTCCAGTTCGTCCAGCAGATAGAACTTGCCGGTGAGGTCTACCATCGGGCGGGTTTCACCCTTCTTGTTTATCATGAACAGGGACGGTATACCTGCGGCGCGTGCCACAAAGGCATCGTCCGCACCAAAGGTCGGGGCGATGTGTACGATACCCGTACCGTCTTCGGTCGTCACATAATCACCCGAAATTACACGGAAGCCCTTGTCGCTGGGCGTCCAGCTACCGTCTTCGGCAACGTCTATCGGCTTCACCCAAGGGATGAGCTGTTCGTACTCCATACCTACCAAATCGGGGCCTTTGTACTCACCTACTATCTTGAAAGGTATCAGTTTGTCACCCGGCTTATAGCCTCTAATGCAATGCCTTCCGCTTTTTTGTTGAAGTGAGCATAGAGCAGTGCTTTTGCCAGGACAACGGTCATCTTCTCGCCGCTATAGCTGTTGTAGGTCTGCACGGCCACATAGTCTATCTTGGGACCGACACAGAGCGCGGTATTGCTGGGCAATGTCCACGGAGTGGTGGTCCATGCCAGGAAGTAAGGAGTCCCCCACTCTGCCATTTCCGGCTTCGGGTTCTTTATCTTGAACTGCCCCACTACGGTCGTGTCTTTCACGTCACGGTAGCATCCGGGCTGGTTCAGTTCGTGCGAACTGAGTCCCGTGCCGGCAGCGGGAGAATACGGCTGTATGGTATATCCTTTATAAAGCAATCCTTTCTTGTAGAGTTGTTTCAACAGCCACCACAAGGTTTCGATGTAGCGGTTGTCGTAGGTTATATAAGGGTTCTTCATGTCCACCCAGTAGCCCATCTTGTGTGTCAGGTCTTCCCACTCTTTGGTGAACTTCATGACGTCCTTGCGGCAGGCAGCATTGTATTCTGCCACGGAAATAGTCTTGCCAATATCCTCTTTCGTAATGCCGAGTGCCTTTTCCACACCCAGTTCCACGGGCAGTCCATGAGTATCCCATCCGGCCTTACGCTTTACCTGGAACCCCTTCATCGTTTTGTAACGGCAGAAAATGTCCTTAATGGAGCGAGCCATTACGTGGTGAATCCCCGGCATACCATTGGCCGAGGGAGGTCCTTCGAAAAACACGAAAGAAGGACAACCTTCACGTTCTGTCATACTCTTGGCGAAAACCTGGTTTTCGTCCCATTTCTTCAACACTTTTCCGTTCACTTCGGAAAGGTCGAGCTTCGAATATTCGGCAAACTTCTTACCCATCTTGATATTTACTATTTGACAATTTACGATTTACGATTGAAGATACTCTTGGCAGGTATTTGGTACGTCAAAAGCTACCTTCTCCATTTTAAGGGTGCAAATTTACAAAAAACTTAAATACAAGAGACTTTTTAAGAACAAAAAAACATGCGGGTACGGTTTTATAGTAGAACAGAAATGATTTGCGAAAAGAAAAGCGAATGGAGCGAGTATCCTGATTGAGGTGTGTCAAAACCCTCTTGGCACTTTCTTTTAGGCGCAGATCACGCGGATTTCACGGATTTATTTTACTGAATCCGCGTTATTCCGCGCAATCCGCGCCTTATATTATAATACCGTCCCTCTTTTCTCTTTTTCCGAATTAGTACATAGAAGTGCATCTGTAGATGTCGTTTGGGGCAATGCACGGGTTCCCTAAGCAAAAAAACGACAAAAAAACGCAGATTTTGCCCAAATTACCCCTTGAAAAATATGCTGAAAACTGCAAATGAAAGGGCTATTTTTGCTGATTTCAACAAACGGTATGCAGAATCCTGCGGATGACATTGCTGTAATCGGCAACAAGCATGCAGAGAACAGCATGGGAAAGAATAATAAAGTATCATAGTTGAAAGAAATAATAAAAGTATCGTCGTCGGATAGACCTCGACGACGACTGCTGCTGTAACTATCATGCAAGCACTTCAACTGTTGCTGCCGTAGCTATAATGCAAGGTGAAATAATTGAGGTAATAGTCCACCACCCCGAAACAATCCAAAGTCTCGTCGAAAGAGAGAAAGTAATACATCAGGTTTTCGGGTTCTTTCTTTTTGGTCAGGATTTCGTCCACATAGGCAAGAAAGGCGTTTTCGATGCTGCTGTCGTTGTAGCGGTCTGCCAACTTTGCCAGTTTACGTTCTATGGGTTTGTTACATTGCAATTGCACGGCAGATTTCAAGCGCTCAGGCTTCACGTCTCCGGTCAGTCCTCCGTCATTATAGTACTGGCGGCGCTTTTCATAGACGTCGTTCAGCAGCTCATAGATTCGGGCGGCTGCCTCGTGGTTGATGGCGGAGGCAGGCTCCAGCGGTTCTTCCTTGCTCTTCTTCTGCATGGCGGCGTGATAGGTGAAGTAGTGGATGAAGTCACGGAAGAGCGTGGTTTGGGGCAAGATGATTTCCACCAGGACGTCCACGTCGGCCAGTACACTGAAGTCCACGGAGTAATAGCGGACGCGTCCACGGGTGACGGAATTGACCTTTATGTCGGTTTTCAGGAAGCCCAAGGCCGAGAATTGCTTGATGATGACTTCCTGCCGGGTACGGCGGATACGGGTTTCTTCCTCTACACGCGCCTGGGAGTAATGGAAAGGCTTATATTTAAAAGAAATCTGTTTTACTGTAAGCCAGTCGAACAGAATCAGCTCGTCGGGAGCCAGACGGTAGTTAAGTAATCGCAACACATTGATGCAGAGAGGTATTTCGGGAGCAGAGAGGGTTTTCTTGACCATTGTTTCTGTTTTTTAGAGTAAAAGTTTTGTAAAGATACGGATAAACTATGGAATTACCATCCGAAATGCCACACTTCATCGTCCCGGATGCCACACTTCAGCAGCTGAAATGCCACACTCCGTTGTCCGAAACCTATGGCATTCCGGACGATGAAGTGTGGCATTTCGGAGGATAAGGTGTGGCATTCGGGAAAGTCATCTTTTCATCTTCACCTCGTACAAATCGCCTCTCCGGTCTTTCAGGTTGCGTACACTGCCGTAGGTATGCAGTTCATTCAGCAAATCCAGGTCCACATCCGATACAAGAATCATTTCGGTATTCGGAGTGGCTTCCGCACGCTTGCCGTCTGTGGGGAAAGCAAAATCGCAGGGAGTGAATACACCGGACTGGGCATACTGGATGTCCATGTTGTGCACACGGGGAAGATTGCCTACACTGCCGGCTATCACGACGAAGCATTCGTTTTCGATGGCACGGGCATGGGCGCACACCTTTACGCGGCTGTAAGCATTCTGTGTATCGGTAAGGAAAGGCACAAAGAGTATCTGCATGCCTTGGTCTGCCATGATGCGGCTCAGCTCGGGGAACTCTACATCGTAGCATATCAGCACGCCTATCTTGGCACAGTCCGTATCGAAAGTCTGGATGGACTTGCCTCCGCTCAGTCCCCAGGACTTTATCTCGTCGGGAGTGACATGTATCTTTTCGTACATTTCATAACTTCCGTCACGCCGGCAGAGGAATCCTACGTTGTATAGCAGCCCGTCTTCCTTGATAAGCGGCATACTGCCCGTAATGATGTTGATGTTATAGCTGATGGCGAGCTTGACGAAACGCTCCTTGATTTCCTCGGTATAGGCCGCCAGCCCGCGGATGGCCTGCGACTCGCCCTCGTTGTTGAATTTCGCCATCAACGGCGCGTTGAAGTATTCGGGAAAAAGGACAAAGTCACTCTTGTAGTCGCTCACGGCATCCACGAAAAACTCCACTTGCTCGAAAAGGTCATCCAGTGTCTTGTAGGTACGCATCTGCCATTGCACCAAGCCTACGCGGACAGTGGTTTTGGGGTTTACGTAGTCTTGCGTGGGAGCCTGGTAGTAGATATTGTCCCATTGCAGCAGGCAGGCGTAGTGCTTGGACTCCTCATCGTTGGGAAGGTAGTTGCGCATCACCTTGCGCACGTGGAAGTCGTTGGAGAGCTGGAAGGTCAGCACCGGGTCGAAGATTTCCTTTTGCTTCACCTTGTCTATGTACTCCTTGGGGCGGATTTGCTCGGCATATTTGTGGTAGTTGGGGATACGTCCGCCAAACATGATTGCCTTGAGGTTCAAAGTCTCGCAAAGTTCCTTGCGGTATTCATACATACGGCGTGCCAGGCGCAGACCGCGGTATTGGGGATGGATAAAGACTTCGATGCCATAAAGAATGTTGCCTTTCGGATTGTGGGTGTTGAAAGTCTCCTTGCCCGTCACCTGGGCGTAAGTGTGGTCGTTCTTCACATCATCGTAGTTCACTATGATGGAAAGCGCACAGCCCACGATTTTCTCGTCCACCACCGTCACTATCTGCCCCTCAGGGAAGATGCGTATCAGTTTTTCTATTTGTTTGTGTGTCCAGAACACATCGCTTCCGTCCGAATAAACGCGCGTAAACGATTGTGCCAACTGGTCATAATCTTCAATCTGCAGATTGCGTATCTGCACCTTATTGATTTTCATTGAATCCATAACTTTCTTGCTATTCCTGATTAAAAACAGCGCAAAGGTACGGTTTATCCTTACATGTTATCTTCCCCTCCGGAGATTTTTTTCTTTCGCGTTTTATAGTAGAACAGAAATGATTTGCGAAAAGAAAAGCGAACCAATTCTGTTCTACTATAAAATGCCAACAGACTTATTTCTTGTTCCTTCTGTCTTTCCACAGCTTGGTCATGTCTTCCAGTGTCTTGCCTTTCGTTTCGGGAACAAGCTTCCAGACAAACAGGGCAGCCACCACACAGATGATTCCGTACAGGCCATAAGCAAACATGTGCCCGAACTTGTCTCCCATATCTCCCAAACTCATATTGTACATAGGTACGAAGGTGGAAGATACAATGAAGTTGAATATCCATTGGAAGGCTACGGCAATGGCTACTGCAGCGCCACGGATGGTATTCGGGAAGATTTCAGCAATCAGTACCCAGCAGATGGGCCCAGCTGAACATGAACGAAGCACTGTAGACCATGATGCTGACAACAGCCAACATGGGAGGAAGTCCTGCCACAACGTTGCAAAGAGCCACTCCGAAAGCACCTATCGCCATGCCGACAGACCCCGAGATGAGCAGCGGTTTACGTCCCCATTTCTCGACTGTAAAGACAGCCAGCAACGTGAACAGGATATTGATGATACCCATAATGACGGTCTGAACCATCGGGTTACCCATTCCCATCGTTTCGAAGATACGCGGTGCGAAATAGAGTACGGCGTTGATACCTACCGCTTGTTGGAATACACTCAGCATGATACCGATAAAGATAACCATCCAGCCATAAGTGAAAAGCTTTTCCGTCTTTTCCTCTGCCGTGGCTTTGATTTGAGACAGAATGACCTTTGCCTGAGCCAAGCCGTTGATACGGCTTAACACCCGGAGTGCCTTATCATCCTTGCCACTCATGGCAAGATAGCGTGGCGTTTCGGGAACAAACAGTACGAGCAACGCAAAGACTCCTGCAGGAACAGCCTCACTGACAAACATCAGACGCCATCCTATCTCTGTGGTCCATGCTGCCGCTTCGGGATTCAGAATCTGATTGACTCCTTCAATGGCCTTTATCACCGGATTTGAATTCTCGCCCAGAATGAGGAAATTCACGAAGTAAACCACCAACTGGCCGAAGATAATGGCAAACTGATTCCATGACACCAGAGTCCCGCGAATGTTGCTCGGCGCAATTTCCGCAATGTACATCGGGCAGATGGCCGATGCCAGGCCTACGCCGATTCCTCCCAATACACGGTAGCAATTGAATGCCACGAGCAAGGAATAGGAAGGAACACCATAGTCGAAGAAAAGGAATTCCGGATTGTAGGAGCCCAACGCCGACAGAAAAAACAAGACGCCGGCAATGAAAAGAGAATTCTTACGTCCCAGATTGGACGCGAAGAATCCCGAAAGAGCACTGCCGATGATACATCCGATAAGTGCGCTGGAAGAGGTAATGCCGTGAATCGTATCTGTGTAGACAAAATCGGAAGCACCCATAAAGAATGCCTGAAGCCCTTTATCGGCACCGGATATGACTGCTGTATCGTAGCCGAAAAGCAAGCCCCCGATGACGGCTACCAGCACAATAGAGAAGAGGTAGAGTTTACTGCCTTTTTCTGTATAATTCATGATAATAGTGATTAACGATTAGTGATTAACGATTGGTGATTAGTGATTAACGACTGGCGATTAACGATTAGTGATTGATAAACACTCCATGCGCAGCCCACTAATCACTATAGTCGAACAGAATTGGTTTGCGAAAAAATACGGAGTAACTTACTTCTCCTCCTCCGGGGAGGAGGAGTACCCGTAGGGGGAGGTGGTAGCGATACACACTGTACTATTTTTCATTACTTTATGCTCCCTACCACCCCGCCCGTTGGGCACCCCTCCTCCCGGAGGAGGGGAATTAAGATACTTGCTCTATTCGCTTTTCTTTTCGCAAATCAGTTCTGTTCGACTATAAATCAGCAGTACATATTTACGATTGCCTCATACAATTCCTGCTTGCCGCTGGTCTGTTTCGGCTCACCGTTGGCTTTTGCGTAAGCTGCCAAATCCTCCAGTGTCAGCTTGCCGTCTTCGAATTCCTTGCCTTTACCACTGTCGAAGGAAGCATAGCGGTCGGCAAGCATCTTCTTGTAAGGAGACTCTTCAAGCAATTTGGCTGCACTTTCCAGTGCACGTGCCATCACGTCCATACCGGCGATGTGAGCAATGAAGATGTCTTCCAGGTCGGTGGAGTTACGACGGGTCTTGGCATCGAAGTTTGTACCGCCATTGCCAAAGCCGCCGTTACGGATGATTTGCATCATTGCCTGGGTCAGTTCGAAGTTGTCAATGGGGAACTGGTCTGTATCCCAGCCGTTCTGGTAGTCACCACGGTTGGCATCGATGGAGCCGAGCATACCGTTGTCTACGGCTACTGCGAGTTCGTGCTCGAAGGTGTGGCCCGCCAAAGTAGCGTGGTTCACTTCGATGTTTACCTTGAAATCTTTGTCCAGATTGTGGGCCTTCAAGAAGCCGATAACGGTTTCGGTGTCTACATCATACTGGTGTTTTGTAGGTTCCATCGGTTTCGGTTCAATCAGGAAGGTACCTTTGAAGCCACGGGCACGGGCATAGTCGCGGGCGATGGTCAACATCTGTGCGAGGTGCTCTTTCTCACGCTTCTGGTCTGTATTCAGCAATGACATGTAGCCTTCGCGACCGCCCCAGAACACATAGTTCGAACCTCCCAGCTCGATAGTAGCGTCGATGGCGTTTTTTATTTGGACGGCTGCACGTGCCACAACATCGAAATCGGGGTTGGTGGCTGCACCATTCATGTAGCGGGCATGGCCGAATACGTTGGCAGTACCCCACAACAGCTTGATGCCGGTTTCTGCTTGTTTCTGCTTGGCATACGCTACGATTTCCTTCAAGTTGGCTTCGTATTCTTCAATGGTCTCGGCTTCTTCGCAGAGGTCTACATCGTGGAAGCAGTAGTATTCGATACCCATTTTCTGCATGAATTCAAAGCCAGCGTCCATTTTGTTCTTGGCAGCCTGAACCTTGTCAGCCTCACCGTTCCAGGGGAATTTCTTTGTTCCGCCACCGAACTGGTCACCACCTTCTGCGCAAAGAGTGTGCCACCATGCCATGGCGAACTTCAGCCATTCGCTCATTTTCTTACCCATGATTACTTTATCGGCATCGTAATAACGGAATGCCATCGGGTTCTTGCTCTCTTTACCTTCGAATTTAATCTTTCCTATTCCGGGAAAATACTCTTTTGTTGCCATAATCTTAATTTTGTTTTAAAGGATTAATTATTTGATTTAAATAAGTTGCAAAAATTTGTTCATATCAAGATGCCATGAATCAATCATGCATTATCTCATTGCTTCTTCCAGACAGCGTTTCCAACGTGCATATGCGTCGGCATAAGCCTGGCGGTCTGCCGTTTTCGGCTCTATCACCTCGAGCTTCTCAAGCGTGGCAAATGCTTCGTTGTTGTCCTTGTATATGCCCGCACCGATTCCGGCACCTTTGGCGGCACCTACAGAACCGTCGGTATCATACAGTTCGATGACAGCTCCCGTCACACCGGCCAATGTCTCGCGGAATAACGGGCTGAGGAACATATTAGCCTTGCCTGCATGAATTTTCTGCACGGGAATGCCCATTTGTTCCATGATGTCGATTCCATATTTAAAGGAGAAAACGATGCCTTCCTGCGCCGCACGGACGATATGCTGTTTGCCGTGCTGGTTGAAGTCGATGCCATGAATGGAGCAGCCTATCTCCTTGTTCTCCAGCATACGCTCCGCACCGTTTCCAAAGGGCAGGATACTGATGCCGGCACTGCCGATGGGGGCTTGTGCGGCCAGCAGATTCATATCGTTGTAAGAGATGCCTTCGGGAGCAACGGTGCGCTTCACCCATGAATTGAGGATGCCCGTACCATTGATGCACAGCAGGACACCCAGACGGGTTTGCCCGGCAGCATGGTTGACGTGTGCAAAGGTGTTGACACGTGACTTGGGGTCGTAGTTCACCTCACCGTTCACGCCGTATACCACACCGGACGTTCCGGCGGTGGAAGCTATTTCACCCGGATTGAACACATTCAGGGAAAGGGCATTGTTGGGCTGGTCGCCGGCACGGTAAGTGATAGGCGTACCTTCTTTCAGACCCAGCTCTGCGGCTGCGGCGGCATTGACGCGTCCCTGCTCGGAGAAAGTCGGCTTGATGTCGGCAATCAGAGAGGTATCGAATCCATAATACTCCATCAGAAAATCAGCAACCCGGTTGTTCTTGAAATCCCAGAACATCCCTTCGGACAAACCGGACACCGTGGTACAGATGGTACTGCTCAACTTCATCGCGATATAGTCGCCCGGCAGCATTATCTTATGAATCTTTTCGTAGACGGAAGGCTCATTCTCCTTAATCCAAGCCAGTTTGGAGGCCGTGAAGTTGCCCGGAGAATTCAGCAGATGTGAAAGGCAAGTCTCCTCTCCCAATGTTTCGAAAGCCTTTTGTCCGTAGGGCACGGCTCTGGAGTCGCACCAGATAATGGCAGGACGCAACACCTGCCGGTTTTTATCTACACATACCAGGCCATGCATCTGATAAGAGATACCAATCGCCTTGATGTCTTCTGCGTTTACTCCGGATTCTGCCAATACGGCTTGTGTGGCCAGTTTCAAGTTCTCCCACCAATTTCCGGGGTCTTGCTCTGCCCAGCCGGGCTTCACTGCGATAATTTCCGCTTCAGTCTTGGGGAAGAAGGCAGACGATACACATCTGCCGCTTTCCGCATTTACCAGACTCGCTTTTACAGACGAGCTGCCGATGTCATAACCTAATAAATACATATTTATATCAATTAAAGAATGAAAAAATGAAAGAATGAAAGTGATATGAAGAATTAAAATGAAAGAAGAATGGAAAGTCATCCTCTTTTAATTTTTAATTCTTTAATTTTTAATTTACAGTCCGGCTACCGTCGAATTTTATTGTATATCTTTTTGTCGAAACGGTAGTAGCGTGCCGCCCGATGCGCCACGCCCTGCTGCTTTTCTTCCAGGGGGACGACATACTCCATCAAGGCTATCTTTTTATGGAAATTGCGTACGTCGTACTGCTTGTCATACACCAGTTCGTACAAAGTGCGAAGCTGGGATGCGGTGAACTTACGCGGCAACAAGTCGAACAGCGAAGACGGGTTGAACTCGACGTACTGGCGGACATAGGCAATGGCTTCCTTGATAATCAGGTTGTGGTCGAATGCCAGAGCCTTTATATCCGGAATAGCTACCCAACCGGCTTGATAATCGTCCAAATCACGGTTCAATGCGCGGTCTATCTTCACCAGGGAAAGATAGGCTATGGTGACAATACGCTCTACCCTGGACTGCATGGCACGTTCCAGCCAATGCACATCTCTGGGTCCTTCGTACGGTTTTTTGAGCCGAATGCCTTGAATTGCATCAGATTGACATTCTTCAGCCCCGTCAATTCATTCAACACCCGCTTGGCAGCTTCATCCAGATCCTCATCCATGTAAATCAGACTTCCGGGAAGCTTCATATCATGAAAGATTTCTCCTTCTTCCTCTCCTGCACGCTTAATCAGCAGAACCTTCAGCTGTTCTCCGTCAAAACCAATCACCACACAGTCCACAGAAATATGATTGTTTGCCAATGGCGTTTTTTGTTCTATGTTTTGCATAATATGTCTCTTTAAGCGCTGCAAATATAAATAGGTTTTTCTAATTTCCAATAAAGGAAAAGAATATTTTTATAATGTTATAAAGCATTATTTTTCAACTGAATACATATCTTACTTTATACAATATCATTTTCAGCTGTTATCGTATGGAATACAATATGTAATTTACAAGAATACACAAGAGGATTAATTGTAGGAAGTACAATAAGGAGAAAGTGTTTCATTTATAAGTATTTCAGCATCCGGATACCACAGAAGGCCCAAGCATACATATTGTATTTTAGCTTCCCCCTTAAAGTAAGGGTATTGCACAAAAAACATCCGTTTGTGCGGTGAATATCAGAAAAACCTCTACCTTTGCGGCACTTTTTATTTAAACACTAAAAAACGAGTAAATATGAAAGCATTTGTATTTCCGGGTCAAGGTGCCCAATTCGTTGGCATGGGAAAGGACCTGTACGAAAATTCGGCATTAGCCAAGGAACTTTTTGAGAAAGCAAATGATATCCTCGGGTATCGTATTACTGATATTATGTTCAACGGGACAGATGAAGACCTGCGCCAGACTAAAGTTACCCAACCTGCCGTATTCCTCCATTCCGTTATTTCTGCCCTCTGCATGGGCGATGACTTTAAGCCGGAGATGACTGCCGGTCACTCACTGGGCGAGTTCTCTGCCTTGGTTGCTGCCGGTGCACTGAGCTTTGAAGATGGTCTGAAACTGGTGTATGCCCGTGCCATGGCTATGCAGAAGGCTTGCGAGGCACAGCCCTCCACTATGGCAGCCATTATTGCCCTGCCGGATGAAAAGGTGGAGGAAATCTGCGCCCAGGTAAGTGCCGGAGGTGAAATTTGCGTGGCAGCCAACTATAACTGCCCGGGACAGATTGTAATTTCCGGTTCCATAGAAGGTATCAACAAGGCTTGCGAACTGATGAAGGCTGCAGGTGCCAAGCGTGCCCTGCCGTTGAAGGTAGGCGGTGCGTTCCACTCTCCGCTGATGAACCCTGCCAAAGTTGAACTGGAAGCAGCCATCAATGCAACAGAAATCCATGCTCCGAAGTGTCCCGTATATCAGAATGTAGACGCCATGCCTCATACTGACCCGGCAGAAATCAAGAAGAACCTGGTGGCTCAGCTGACAGCATCGGTGCGTTGGACGCAAACAGTGAAGAACATGGTTGCCGATGGTGCTACGGACTTCACGGAGTGCGGTCCTGGTGCAGTGCTGCAAGGTCTTATCAAGAAGATTGCACCGGAAGCTACGGCTCACGGGATTGCATAATTCTTTAAATAAAATATTTTCAAGAGGGTGTCAAAATTCACCACAGAGGACACAGAGTAGCACAGAGATGATTTTTAACTGTTGATTATCAATAAAAAACTCTGAGATACTCTGTGTTACTCCGTGGTGAAAAGGGTTTTGATACACCCTCTTTTTTGTTTTAGTAAACCATTTCCTTTATATTTGCCACTCACAACAAAATGGGATATATGGAAAAGATTACGGAGTTCAGAAATGCCCTGGCAGTACCTATTCATAAGTTATCGATAGACTCTCTGGTACAAGAGGTATGCCTCTGTCCCGAGCATTTCGAAGATATATACCGATTGACATACGATGAAAAACAGACAGTATCATGGCGGGCAATATGGGTATGCGAGAAATTGAGCGAAATCCATCCCGGCTGGTTTATCCTACTGTACGATGAAATCATTCAACGGCTGATAGACTGCACGCACGACGGTTCCAAACGCCTCCTATTATCTATACTGTATAATATTCCCATCCCTACTCCAATCTCCGTCGATTTGCTGAATTACTGCCTGAACCACATGTTGTCTCCGCAAGAAAGCATAGGAGTGCAAGCCCTTTCCATCAGAATAGCCTATCTGCTTTGCAGGAAGGAGCCGGAACTGCTGCAGGAATTGCAACTGATATTGGAAAATACAGAGCTTGATTTTTATTCAACGGGAGTCAGAACCACTGTTCGGAATACGCTGAAAAAGATACATGCCACAAAGGGGCGCGAGTAAACAAAAAGTAATCACTGAAATAAAAAGTACGTCCTTTTGTTTTTTATTTCCGATTTTCCCTTACCTTTGTTGCCGTAAAGACAAAGGGGTGCCCCGACGGGCTGAGATTATACCCTCGAACCTGATGCAGTTAGTACTGCCGTAGGAATTGGATATTTTTTTCTTCACTGAACTTGCCGTAAGGATACTTCTTTGTATTTACTTCCATTTGTTTTATTTCTTAATGAACAGAAAAATGAAAGTATTGGTCAACAACAAGGAAGTGAAAACCGGCGCCACTACCCTTTCACAACTTATCGAGGAACTTGCCCTACCGGTGCAAGGCATTGCCGTGGCCGTAGACAACCATATTGTACTTCGCACGGAATGGACAAAATGCGCCCTGAGGGAATACATGTCCATCATCATTATCAAAGCAGCTTGCGGAGGGTGAGGAAGATGAAGAACGAGAGACTGAAAAACGGAGACATGCAGTTCATCACGCATTATACGGAGCGGTATTCGTATCTGGATGCTGCACACATGGCTCTTGAGGGCGGTTGCCGCTGGGTGCAACTGCGCATGAAAGACACCCTGGTGGAAACGATAGAACCCGTAGCCTTAGAAGTGCAAGCCCTTTGCCGGCAATACGGTGCCACCTTCATCATTGACGACCATGTGGAACTGGTAAAGAAGTTGCATGCCGACGGCGTGCATCTGGGCAAGAAAGACATGCCCATAGCCGAAGCACGCCGGATTTTGGGTGACGAGTATATCATAGGCGGCACGGCAAACACCTTTGAAGATGTGCAGCAACACTACAAAGCCGGTGCCGACTACATAGGCTGCGGCCCTTTCCGCTACACCACCACCAAGAAGAACCTAAGCCCGATATTAGGCTGGAAGCTATGCCGCCATCGTCAACCGGATGCGGGAGGAGAACGTATGCCTGCCCATGGTTGCCATCGGAGGAATTACTATCGCAGACATTCCCGCCATTATGCAGACCGGAGTCAGCGGAATTGCCCTATCCGGCACGGTGCTGCATGCCGATAGTCCGGCAGATGAGATGCGGAGAATCATTTCTTTAATAAAGAATGAAGAAGCAGGGAAAAAATAAAGAACGAAAAATTAATATATGACGACTGACATGGAAAAATTAGTGATTGCAGGACGCGAGTTCAACTCCCGTCTGTTTTTAGGTACCGGAAAGTTCCATTCCGACGAAGTGATGGAACAGTCTATCCTGGCATCCGGTACAGAAATGGTGACGGTGGCCATGAAACGCATCGAACTGGATAATAAGGAGGATGACATGCTGGTACACATACAGCATCCCGGCATCCAGCTTCTGCCCAACACTTCCGGCGTGCGCAATGCCGAAGAAGCTGTTTTTGCCGCACAGATGGCGCGTGAGGCTTTTGGCACCAACTGGCTGAAACTGGAGATACACCCCGACCCCCGCTATCTGTTGCCGGATTCTGTGGAGACGCTGAAAGCCACGGAGGAACTGGTCAAGTTGGGATTTGTGGTACTGCCCTATTGCCAGGCCGACCCCACACTGTGCAAGAGGCTGGAAGAAGCCGGTGCCGCCACCGTCATGCCGCTGGGTGCTCCTATCGGCACAAACAAAGGACTGCAGACAAGGGATTTCCTGAGAATAATCATTGAGCAAGCCAATATCCCCGTAGTGGTGGATGCCGGTATAGGTGCCCCGACCATGCGGCAGAAGCTATGGAAATGGGCGCGTCGGCTTGCCTGGTGAATACTGCCATTGCAGTGGCGGGCGACCCCGTGGCCATGGCGGTAGCGTTCAAGCAGGCTGTAGAGGCAGGACGCATGGCATACGAAGCAGGTCTGGGCGCACAAGCCGATAATTTTGTTGCGGAAGCCAGCTCACCGCTGACGGCATTCTTAAACCTATAAAACTGACAATGCAATGAACCAGAAGATAAAATTCCCCCGTTCCGAGAAAGTATATTTGCCGGGTACCTTGTTTCCGGAGTTGCGCGTAGCTATGCGCAAAGTGGAACAAGTGCCCAGTACGAACTTCATAGATGGAGAAAAGGTGATTACTCCGAATCCGGAAGTGTATGTGTATGATACCAGCGGACCGTTCAGCGACCCTGCCATTGAAGTGGACTTAAAGAAAGGGCTGCCCCGCCTGCGCGAACCGTGGATACTAAAACGCGGCGATGTGGAGCAGCTTCCCGAAATAACGTCGGAGTACGGGCGCATGCGCCGCGATGACAAGTCACTCGATTCTCTGCGCTTTGAGCACATCACCCTGCCCTACCGCGCCCTTCAAGGAAAATGCTGCACACAGATGTACTATGCCAAGCAAGGCATCATCACGCCTGAAATGGAGTATGTGGCGATTCGCGAGAACATGAACTGCGCGGAGCTGGGAATAGAGACACACATCACACCGGAATTTGTACGCCAGGAGATTGCCGCCGGACGCGCCCTGCTTCCTGCCAACATCAACCATCCCGAAGCAGAGCCGATGATTATAGGCCACAACTTCCTGGTGAAGATAAATACCAATATCGGAAACTCCGCCACCACCTCCGGCATTGAAGAAGAGGTGGAAAAGGCTTTGTGGAGCTGTAAATGGGGCGGCGACACGCTGATGGACCTCTCCACCGGAGAGAATATCCACGAAACGCGCGAATGGATTATCCGTAACTGTCCCGTTCCGGTAGGCACTGTCCCCATCTACCAGGCATTGGAGAAAGTGAACGGAAAGGTGGAGGACCTCACCTGGGAAATCTACCGCGACACACTGATTGAACAATGCGAGCAGGGAGTGGACTACTTCACCATCCATGCCGGTATACGCCGCCATAATGTGCATCTGGCCGAGAAAAGGTTGTGCGGCATCGTGAGCCGTGGCGGCAGCATCATGAGCAAATGGTGCCTGGTGCACGACCGCGAGAGTTTCCTTTACGAACACTTTGATGACATTTGCGACATTCTGGCACAGTATGATGTGGCCATCTCTTTGGGAGACGGACTGCGTCCGGGGTCTACGCACGATGCCAACGATGAAGCGCAGTTTGCAGAACTCGACACGATGGGCGAGCTTGTGCTGCGTGCTTGGGACAAGAATGTGCAGGCTTTCATCGAAGGTCCCGGCCACGTGCCCATGCACAAGATTAAGGAGAATATGGAGCGGCAGATAGAAAAATGCCACGATGCGCCTTTCTATACGCTTGGTCCTATCGTGACGGACATCGCACCGGGTTACGACCATATTACGTCTGCCATCGGCGCGGCACAGATAGGTTGGCTGGGTACGGCCATGCTCTGTTATGTCACCCCCAAAGAGCACCTGGCGCTGCCCGATAAGGAGGATGTGCGTGTAGGTGTCATCACCTATAAGATAGCCGCCCATGCCGCCGACCTGGCAAAAGGGCATCCCGGAGCACAAGTGCGCGACAATGCACTGAGCAAAGCACGTTATGAATTCCGCTGGAAAGACCAGTTTGACTTGTCACTCGACCCGGAACGTGCGTTCAGCTATTTCCATGCAGGGAAGCATGTGGATGGGGAGTATTGCACGATGTGCGGACCAAACTTCTGCGCAATGCGGTTGTCGAGAGAATTAAAAAAGAAATAAATGGGAATTGATAAAAAATACTATGTTTTCAGACGAATTAGAACATATATCCTGGGAGGAAACCACGGCACGCATCCATGCAAAGACAGATGCGGATGTGCGCCGTGCCCTCTCCAAAGAACATTGTAATGTAGAGGACTTCATGGCCCTCATCTCACCCGCTGCCACCCCCTATCTGGAGACGATGGCACGATTGAGCAAGAAATACACCGAGGCACGGTTCGGGAAGACCATCTCCATGTTCGTGCCTCTTTACATCACGAATTCCTGTACCAACTCTTGCGTGTATTGCGGTTTCCACATCAGCAACCCCATGCCGCGTACCATACTGACGGAAGAAGAAATCGTGAACGAATACAAGGCCATCAAGAAGCTGGCACCTTTTGAGAATTTGCTGTTGGTGACGGGAGAAAATCCGGCCAAAGCAGGCGTGCCCTACATAGCCCGCGCACTGGACCTGGCAAAACCCTACTTCAGCAATCTGAAAATAGAAGTGATGCCCTTAAAGGCGGAAGAGTATGCAGAGCTGAAAGAGCACGGCATGAACGGTGTGATTTGTTTTCAGGAAACCTATCACAAAGCGAATTACAACATCTATCACCCCCGTGGCATGAAGTCCAAGTTTGAATGGCGTGTCAACGGTTTCGACCGTATGGGGCAGGCGGGTGTCCATTCCATCGGCATGGGAGTGCTCATCGGTCTGGAGAAGGAATGGCGGACAGACATCACCATGATGGCTTATCACCTGCGCTATCTCCAGAAGCATTATTGGCAGACGAAATACAGCGTCAACTTCCCCCGTATGCGTCCTTCGGAGAACGGCGGCTTCCAGCCCAATGTCATCATGAGCGACCGCGAACTGGCACAAGTCACTTTTGCCATGCGTATCTTCGACCACGATGTGGACATCTCCTACTCCACCCGCGAGCCTGCCGATATACGCGACCATATGGCAACACTTGGCGTGACAACCATGAGCGCCGAGAGCAAGACCGAGCCGGGAGGATATTACAGCTATCCGCAAACGCTGGAACAGTTTCATGTCAGCGACGAGCGCAAGGCTGTGGAAGTGGACAAAGCATTGAAACGCCTGGGGCGCGAACCGGTGTGGAAAGATTGGGATGCAAGTTTTGATTTGAAGGCATTCAAGAGATAAGCGGATGAATACAGAACCTCAATAATAATGAACAAATGAACCGATATGCCAGACAAACGTCCCTTCCCGAAATAGGCGAAGCCGGACAAGAGAAACTGCGCAATGCCAAGGTGCTGATAGTCGGTGTGGGAGGATTGGGTTCTCCCATTGCCCTCTATCTGGCGGGAGCAGGAGTCGGAACGCTGGGATTGGTGGACGATGACCAGGTCAGCATCAGTAATCTTCAACGTCAGGTTCTGTATGCCGAAGCTGACCTTGGACAGCCCAAGCCTCTATGTGGCGCCCGTAGAGTGCAGGGCTTGAACAGCGATGTAAACGTGGAAGTATACCCCTTCCGACTGGACAAGAAGAATGCCGGAGAACTGGTAAGAAGCTACGATATAGTGGTAGACGGATGCGACAACTTCGCTACCCGCTACTTGCTGAATGACGTATGCAACGCTTGGGGCAAGCCCTACGTTTATGGTGCCATCCAAGGCTTTGAAGGCCAAGTGTCCGTCTTCTGCTACGGTGAAGGTGCAAAGACTTACCGTGACCTCTATCCGGATGAAGAAGGGACACTGCTTATGCCACCTCCGGACAAATCGGTTATCGGCGTAACCCCTGCCATTGTGGGTAGCGTAGAAGCCAATGAAGTGTTGAAACTGATTTGCGGCTACGGTGAACCCTTGGCTGGAAAGCTATGGACGATTGATTTAAGGACCATGCAGTCGTATATTCTCTCATTATAGACAAACATCCATAAAGATATGAAGCTGATAGTCATTACCACGCCGCAATTCTTTGAAGGAGAAGCAGCGGCAGTTACCTCCTTATTCCAAAACGGTTTGGAAATACTCCACTTGCGCAAGCCGGGAGCTTCGGCAGAGAAGATGGGGAATTTTCTGCAGCAGCTACCGATGGAATATATGCCGCGCATTGTCACGCATGAGCAATTCCAGCTGGCATCCGTTTTCGGTCTGAAAGGAATTCATCTGAACGGGCGCAATCCGCAGATACCGTCCGGATATAAGGGACACATCAGTTGCTCCTGCCACTCTCTCGAGGAAGTGTTGAAACATAAATCAGATTGTAACTATGTGTTCCTCAGCCCCATTTATGACAGTATATCCAAAGAAGGCTACTCTTCCGCTTACTCCTGCGATACCTTGAAGAAGGCACAGCAAGCTGGTATTATCGACTCAAAGGTGATGGCATTGGGTGGCATCAGTCTGGAACATCTTCCGGAAATAGCCGCTTTAGGTTTCGGAGGTGCCGTCCTGCTAGGAGACATCTGGCAGCAAGCGAAGGAAGATTTCATCCCCACTTTCTCCACCTGAAACAGTTCTCCTCTCACCCCCTTTAATTTTTAATTATTAATTATTTCATGCTTCCCCCTATTATCCTTTCCATTGCCGGTTCCGACTGTTCGGGCGGTGCAGGCATACAAGCGGACATAAAGACCATTTCCGCTTTGGGAGGTTATGCCGCTTCCGTCATCACGGCTGTTACTGCACAAAACACACTGGGAGTACAATCGGTTTATCCGATACCTGCGGATATGGTTAAGGCACAAATCACCTCTGTTATGGATGATTTAAGGCCGGATGCCGTCAAGATAGGTATGGTACATGATGCCGGTATTGTGACCGTCATTGTCGATTGTCTTCAGACCTATGCTCCGGAGTGTATAGTCTATGACCCCGTCATGATATCGACCAGCGGACGGCGGCTGATGACCGAAGAAACCATACAAGTCATTAAGACGGAACTGTTTCCGCTATGCACCCTCATTACTCCCAACCTGAATGAAGCAAGCCTGCTTTGGGGGCAAACCATTGCCGGCACTGTGGAGATGCAGCAAGCGGCACGGGAATTATCCTGCAGATACAACACCGCTGTTCTCGTCAAAGGCGGACATCTGGAAGGCAATGACATGTGCGACGTGCTTTATTGCCGGCAACCTTCTGCCGGGACTGACGTCCTGCCATCCGGATGCATCCTCTATTCCAACCCCAAAATAGAAAGCCGTAACCTGCACGGCACGGGGTGTACCCTTTCCTCTGCCATAGCTACATTTCTTGCCGGTGGCAGCAAACTCGATGAAGCGGTCTGCAAGGCTAAAGAGTATATCGGTACTGCGATAAACCGGGGGAAAGACATGAATATAGGGCACGGGAACGGTCCGTTATGGCACTTTCCTTTATAATGCGTTTCGACAAGCCTGCTTCTTAATAGCGTATGCCCAGAATTTTCTTGGCATCGTCTTTCTTGAACAGTGAATCAATGACGTCTAAAATCGCTTCGTAGTTTTCCGGGTCTACGATATTGGGAGCGAATATGTTGAGGACTTTCATCTTGTCGTCATCAAAAGTATATAGTGCCATCAAACTGGCACATTGCACACAGTTCAGACTGTTGTTTCGGGCAACGGTTCTCATCATTTCGATTTGATCATCCTTGAAAGGGCGGGACTTCACTTTTTCATAAAAATGCCGGAAGTCTTCGGGGTGCATCCCCCTGACATAAACCGGAGCTGGAGAATCAATCACTACTTCACTGGGAACAACCGGCAAGGTACGTGGCTCTCCGGAGAATGAGTCCATTGCAACGACTCTCCCACCTTCAAAAGTCACGACAATCTGAGTTCGGCTGATATTACTTTTACCGGACAGCACTCTGGAATATTCCCATTCTTCTATATCCCGGTCGAAGCGGCGATACTCTGGAGTTCCCAATATCTTGGTGACCTCCTGCCTGCTCATCCCCTTTTGGATACTGTTCAACACATCTACCTTAGCATCATAAAACAAACTGGAACAACTGCTGAATCCCATCGTCATTACCAGTCCCGCAATAATTAGTCTGATTGTTTTCATCTTATCGAGTTTTTAGTTGCCACAAAGGTAGGCAGAAACATGGATAGACCTCTTATTATCCCCCTATTTGTTAAAAGGGATTTCCCTACTTTTTTTAGCCATATACCTATTAATATGGAAATAATCCGTTATTTTTGCAGATACTATCACAATAAATAGGTAAAAAGACATGGAAAAAGCAAAAGTATACTACTCTGATTTGCGTACCTCCCCTACATCCAATCTTTTGGATAAAATGGAACGCTTGCTGAAAAGGGCAGGCATCGAGCAGCTTCCTTTGAAAGATAGCTTTGCTGCCATTAAAATCCATTTCGGCGAACCCGGAAACCTGGCATACTTACGTCCCAATTATGCAGCTCGAATGGCAACCCTGCTCCGCAGCCTGGGAGCCAAACCTTTCTTGACGGACTGCAACACGCTGTATTCCGGTCGTCGTGCCAATGCCGTAGACCACTTGCAAAGTGCGATGGAGAATGGCTTTAATCCTATCTCGGCCCAGTGCCAGGTCATTATCGGCGACGGACTGAAGGGAACGGACTACCGCGAAATCCCTCTGAACGGGGAATATTGTCCGGCACCCAAAATCGGTACAGCGATAGCCGATGCCGATATTGTAATCAGCATGAACCACTTCAAGGGACACGAACAAGCCGGTTTTGGCGGAGCCTTGAAGAATCTGGGCATGGGATGTGCCAGCGTAGGCGGAAAACTGGAACTGCATTGCGCCTCGCAGCCCAAGATTGACGAAGCAAGCTGCATCGGCTGCAACATCTGCGTGAAGCATTGCGCACACGACGCTGTGCACCTCAATGCCAGTCGCAAGGCAGAAATAGACTACGCCAAATGTGTAGGTTGCGGACAGTGCGTAGCCCTCTGCCAGCACGACGGTGCCGTGATGGGAGCCGAAGATACTTCCGAGCGTCTGAACTACAAAATTGCTGAATATGCCTTGGCTGTCGTTATGGGCAAGCCCCATTTCCACATCAGCTTCATCATGAATGTATCTCCCGAATGCGACTGCTGGAATCACAACGATGCCGCCATTGTGCCCGACCTCGGCATCCTGGCTTCGGCAGACCCGGTTGCATTGGACAAGGCATGTGCAGATATGGTAATCCAAGCCCCGATACTGCACAGCAACAACCGCCTTGCCACGGCACATGAGCACGATGACCTGTGCGGATACGACAAGTTCCACTTGATGCACCCTGACACAGACTGGCTTGCCGGATTGCGCCATGCCGAGAAAATCGGATTGGGAACCATGGAATATGAATTGGTGAAGATTTAATTAAACTTTTTCAGTTTTAAACAGTCATAATAAAGATAGATTTATCAACTAATACTTAATGTTATACAAATGGAAACATCTGCAAAACTTTATTCCTTGTCTTTCGGCAATGTAAAGACCTATCTATTCGCCCTGCTGTTCGTGGCAGGAAACATCGCCCTGCCGCAACTCTGCCATCTGGTCCCGGCAGGCGGTCCGACGCTGCTTCCTATCTATTTCTTCACACTGATAGCTGCTTATAAATATGGTTTCAAGGTAGGTCTGCTGACGGCTATCTTGTCTCCGGTCATCAATCATCTGCTTTTTGCCATGCCTGCTGCAGCCGTGTTGCCGGCCATACTTATAAAGTCCGGTCTGCTGGCCGGAGCCGCCGCTCTTGCTGCACGCTATGCCAAAAACATCTCTTTATTGGCATTGCTGGGTGTAATCCTCTCCTATCAAATTATCGGTACGGCCTTTGAATGGGCACTGTGCGGTAATTTCTTTCTGGCTGTACAAGATTTCCGTATGGGCATTCCGGGCATGCTGATTCAGTGGTTTGGAGGATATGCACTACTGAAAGCAATCGCAAAGAAATAAACGTATATTCTCAAACAGTATCCCTTAATCCTAAAACTTTGTTCGCACACTGCGGATACATATCCCCAGTTTGCGGATGTCTATCCCAAGGCTTGGGATAGACATCCGCAAACCATAAACAAAGTTTTTTCTTAACTGATAAAAACTTTTTCCCTAGCTGAGAAGACTTTTCTCTTAATACTTTGAACTTTTTTCCGCTATTTTCCTTTCTCCCTACAATAAAATCATTAATTTCGTGCCGAACAATATATCATATTTTCAACATGGAGGTAGTAACGAACAACTGGTTCACTAAAAAATATCCAATAGGTTTTGCCTTGAGCGGCGGTTTCATCAAAGGCTTTGCCCATTTGGGTGCCATGCAATCTTTATTGGAACATGACATCAAGCCCAATATACTTTCCGGAGTCAGCGCCGGAGCCTTGGCCGGGGTATTCTACGCCGATGGCAATGAACCGCATCAAGTTCTTGACTACTTTGCCGGACACAAATTTCAGGACTTGACCAAACTGGTGATTCCCAAAGTCGGATTGTTTGAATTGGGAGAGTTCATCGATTTCCTGAAAAGCAACCTGAAATCCAAGAAACTGGAAGAACTGCAAATCCCTCTGATTATTACGGCTACTGACCTGGACCACGGACGTCTGGTACATTTCCATAAAGGGGACATCGCCGAACGCGTAGCAGCTTCGTGTTGCATGCCGGTATTGTTTGCCCCGGTCAATATAGACGGCACCCATTACGTGGACGGAGGTCTGCTGATGAACCTGCCGGTCTCTACCCTCCGCCGTATATGCGAAAAAGTGATAGCCGTGAATGTCAGCCCTCTGATGGCAACCAAGTATAAAATGAACATTGTGAGCATTGCCTTACGTTCCTATAACTTTATGTTCCGCTCCAACTCTTTTCCTGAACGCGAGAAGGCTGATTTGCTGATAGAACCTTATAACTTGGAGGGATACAGCAATACAGAGTTGGAAAAGGCGGAGGAGATATTCATGCAGGGATATAATACGACCAATGATATATTGGAACGTCTGCTCATAGACAAAGGCAGCATTTGGAAAGAATAAAATAACCATTCTATAACATAGAAAACAAAGAAATGAACGACGAAAACAAATTGATTATTTATCAAGTGTTCACCCGACTATTCGGAAACAACAATAACCACTGCATCAATAATGGCAGCATCACCGAAAACGGATGCGGCAAGATGGCTGACTTTACAGCCAAGGCGTTGGGAGAAATCAAGAAACTTGGCGCTACACATATATGGTACACGGGCATCATCGAGCATGCTACGCAAACTGACTACCGCCGTCACAATATCCAACCCGACCATCCGGCCATTGTGAAAGGTAAAGCCGGATCTCCCTATGCCATCAAGGACTACTATGATGTCGATCCGGATCTCGCCAAGGACGTACCGGAGCGTATGAAAGAGTTTGAGAATCTGGTGCAGCGCACTCACCGTAGCGGTCTGAAGGTCATCATAGATTTTGTTCCCAACCACGTAGCCCGTCAATATCACTCGGATGCCCAGCCGGATGGCACTTCACAACTGGTTCAAACGATGATACCAACTATGCGTTCAGCCCATATAATAACTTCTATTATATCCCGAAATCGGAACTGCATGGCCAATTTGACATGAAAGGTGCAGCCGCCGAACCTTATAGGGAGTTTCCGGCAAAAGCTACCGGAAACAACCGTTTTGACGCTTATCCAAACATCACCGATTGGTACGAAACTATAAAGTTGAATTATGGAGTGGATTATCAGAACGGTGGAACTTGCCATTTCGACCCCATTCCCGACACATGGACCAAGATGCTGGATATCATGCTGTTCTGGGCGGGAAAGAATATAGACGGTTTCCGTTGCGATATGGCCGAAATGGTTCCCGTAGAATTCTGGGAATGGGCAATCCCACAGGTAAAGGAGCAATATCCCTCCCTGCTGTTTATAGCCGAAGTCTATAATCCGGGAGAATACAAGAATTACTTGTTCCGTGGCAAGTTTGATTATTTATACGACAAAGTAGGACTTTATGATACCTTGCGGGCTGTTACTTGCGGGTATGAATCGGCAACTGCCATCACCCGCTCTTGGCAAAGTCTGGGAGGTATAGAAAAACGCATGCTGAACTTTTTGGAAAACCATGACGAGCAACGTATCGCTTCCGACTTTTTTGCCAGTGATCCGCGCAAGGCGATTCCGGCACTCATTGTGTCAGCCTGCATGAACACCAATCCGATGATGATTTATTTCGGTCAGGAGTTTGGTGAGCTGGGCATGGATAGTGAAGGTTTCAGCGGCCGGGACGGACGTACAACCATCTTTGACTATTGGAGTGTAGATACCATCCGCCGTTGGCGCAATGGCGGCAAGTTCGACGGCAAGATGCTGACGGAGGACCAGAAACACCTATACAGCATTTATAAACGGCTACTGACTCTTTGCAATGAAGAAAAGGCCATCTCTCAGGGGGCTTTCTTCGATTTGATGTATGCCAATGTCAACGGATGGCGCTTTAATGAACATAAGCAATATACATTCCTGCGCAAATTTGAGAGGGACCTGCTGCTGTTCGTCGTGAACTTCGACCATATCTCGGCAGACCTTGCCATAAATATTCCTTCTCATGCTTTTGACTTCCTGCAAATACCGCAGATGGACCAGTACAAAGCTACGGAGCTGCTCAGCGGAAAAGAAGAAAACATAAGTCTGCTTCCCTATAAGGCTACTAATGTGGCCGTCGAAGGATATGGAGGAAAGATACTTAAGATAAAGCTATAATGGAGTCACAACTCAGGTGATTTATTAGGTTTGGCACTGATTATGCGGAACAACACAGATTTCTTAATCGCTTCGTGGCTTTCCGCATAATCAGTGCCAAGTCTTTATTCGTTCTCTTCCATATATTCCTTCAGCCGATATAGCCGCGTGACGGCAGGATTATAAAAATCATCAGGATAATGTGCATCTATATCACTCAAGTTAGCTTGCACAAAACGTTTCACATCCACTATGTTCTCAGCATCAGACAATGTTACACTTTGAGGGAAAGATGTGCTCTTTGCCCAATCTATCAGCGCTTTAACGCTATCTTCATCAAATTTATATTCGGCCATATTCTACATATTTTGATGCAAAGATAGTGCAAACCGGATGCAGAATAAAATGACCCACCCATTTTTTTATGCTAAAGTTATCCTCATCTGCATGAACAAAATTCCAATTTGTTGTGTTATATAAATGTGTTTTTCATAGTATTAGATATAAGAT
>NZ_BAKJ01000038.1 GCF_000614125.1 Bacteroides rodentium JCM 16496 | reverse complement strand
CTCAAAGGATGTGTCCACTTTTATCAAAGAAAACACAGGAAAAACATCAAAAATGTCTACTTTTGTAAATCAAAAACACAGAAAAACAACCCCAGTGTCTACTCTGGGAAAATATTAACATCTAAAATTATTTTCTGTGTCTACTTCTCGCGCGCGGTACACGCGCGGTACAAAAACGAAAAGAAAACGAAAGATTTTCATTCCATATTAACGTATTTTATAATTAATAAGAAGAGAAAAGCAAATAAATAAAATATAAAACAAAAGAAAACGATAGAACAAAAGATAATTATTAGAATAAAAAAGAAGAAAAACAGCAAAAACGGACTTTCATTTGACTTTTTTTTGACTACCTTTGCGAAAAAATTAAATGATTACACAATGCTCAATACTGTAGACGAAGGAATCAAAGCGGTTCGGCAAGGAAAAATAGTGATAGTTGTCGATGATGAAAATAGAGAAAACGAAGGTGATTTTATCGTATCCGGCGAAAAAATCACCCCTAATATTGTCAATTTCATGATTACACATGGAAGAGGGCTTCTTTGTGTACCATTACCTCGCTCGCGTTGTGAAGAGCTTCAACTATACCCGATGTCGGAAGACAATACTTCTCTTTTGGGCACTCCGTTCACCATGTCTGTCGACCTGAAGGGCTACGGCTGTACAACGGGGGTTTCCACCTATGACCGTTCTGCCACCATACGCGCTTTGGTTACTGGCAATATAAAACCATCGGAATTGGCACGTCCCGGACATATTTTTCCTCTCTACGGACATGAAAATGGAGTATTAGGACGCGACGGACATACAGAAGCCTTGCTAGACCTAACAAGAATGGCAGGATTGACACCCGGTGGCGCCCTCATTGAGATACTGAATCAAGATGGAACAATGGCCCGTTTGCCTCAATTACTTGAAATAGCAAAAAGATTCCAGCTGAAAATTATAGCTATCAAAGATATCCAAGAGTATCGCAGGAGCAACAAGATATAACAATATATAAAGTAGATATGGCACTAAACCAAAGAAGAGTCAAGATTTTGGACCTAATCCGCGAAGACGGACATGCAAAAGTTCAAGAGTTAAGCAGGATTTTCAATGTTACGGATGTTACAATCAGACAAGACTTGGAAGCCCTTGAAAAATTAGGGTATATCCAAAGAGAACATGGTGGAGCCTTCCTAAAAGACGTAGGCTCATTTGCCAAAACCGGAAAGGTCTTCAATCAAACCCATATTGAAGAGAAAAGGGAAATAGCCCGAAAAGCGGCATCATTTATCCGTGAAGGAGAATGTATCATCCTCGACTCCGGCTCTACTACCACGGAAATAGCCAAACTACTTACACAATATAAAGAGCTGACGGTCATTACTAATGCTCTAAACATAGCACTTATACTGGGGGAAAATCCAGGTATCACCCTCATTGTAACAGGAGGAGAATTCAAAGCCCCTACCCTTTCACTGACCGGAAAGATGGCAGCTGACTCACTCAAGGGTTTCCACGCCAATAAACTATTCCTCGCCACAGCAGGAATATCTCCAGATATGAGCCTGACCTATCCAAGTCTCAGTGACCTGATGGTAAAATCGGCCATGATAAAGGCTGCAGAGGAAGTCATCTTAGTAGCAGATTCCTCCAAGATAGGGATTAGTGCATTTGCCAGCTTAGGTTCAATATCTATGGTAAATTCTTTCATCACAGACAGTAATATCTCGAAAGAGAATATCGAAAAAATGAAAGAAAAGAGCATAAACCTTCTGATAGGATAGCTTAAAGGATTACAAATATGGGGACAGACAGACTTGACTTCCAATGCCTCTCCCCTTCTCTTCTTGACTGAACCGGATTCAATCAGTAACTGAAAGGCATTCAATCACTGAGTGAATCCGGTTCAATCAAAGACTCATTGTTACCCCTTCCAGAAGATATTGGACAGACAATATAGATAGTAATAGGACAAGGAACAATTAGAAGTAAAACTATAGAACATTTTTCTGAGCTAACCGATACGCTTCCCCAACCACTTCCTGCGGATAGCCGCACATCTCGATAATCCGGATGGCATTACGTTCCGTCACCGGTCCCGGCTTCAACTTATAATCAAAAGACAATGTATTGTCGGCAACACACTCACAAAAATGAAACAATTCATATTCGTCCTCAAGTAAGGAAGCCAGTTCGACGTCGTGAGTGGAAGCAAACACAATACTGTTCTTGTGCGCCAAAGCAGACAGCACAGCTTTGGCTATAGCTATCCGTTCCACCGTATTCGTTCCCTTAAACAACTCGTCCAGCAGGAAAAGTCGCCAACACTCCTTTCCGGCTTCCAGCATCTCTCGAACAATTTGCACCTCCTGCAGAAAGAAGCTTTTTCCTTCCATCAGACTATCCTCCAGATGAATAGCAGAAAACAATACAGTGTCCATAAGAAAACGAAAACTGCGGGCAAAACAAGTATGGAGCACTTGTGCGGAAAGCAAGTTAAGTCCGATGGCACGGATAAAAGTTGTCTTACCAGACATATTGGATCCGGTAACAAGGACAGATTTGCCACAGAGTGTAATGTCATTAGGGATACAACGTTCTATAAGCGGATGATAAAGCCCCTCTGCATGAAATGTTTCACCTTCGCCGCAAGCTTCCGGTAAAACATAATAGGGCAGCCCATCCCGGAGCTCGGAAACAGAGCAAAGCACATCCACCAATCCGAAATAGCGGAAGACCTCTTCAATCTGTTCTTGTCTACCCTGCAATAAAAAGAAAGCCTTGGAAACCGGAATAACTTCCCGCAAAAAAAACACATTCACTATCTCGGTGAAGAAATAAGCGAAAATGGCGACGTCACTCTCCAGTCTGATACTGAAACGGAAAGTGGAAAGTTTCTTTCGCAACGGATGCAGCGCCTGCAAAGTTTTTTGGATATCCCGATGCACCGATACACACAACGGAATCTGTGCCAACTTCTCCGCTTGCCTGAGCAACTGCCATAACTGAGGAATGGAAAAGAAATAGCCCTGAATCCGCGCCTTGCTGCGATAGTGTAGCACCATGTTCACCAATACCGATGCGCACAAAATCCCCAGAACGTAAAGCGAAGACGTAATGTAAACCATTCCCAACAAAACAAAAGGCACGAATTGCAAGATATTCAGCAAACGGTAAAAGCGGCGGGAATACACGGGATGGGAAATGGAGAATAGCGATGCAATGGTATAAGCATCCGGCGTATCCAGTTTCCGCAACTCCGACCGGATTTCTGCACGCAACTCCTTGTCAGCAGAAAGCTTGCGAATCACTTCCTCTTGCTCCGAAATCTCCGAAAAACGGTTGTAATGCAACACGTCGTAGAGGTACTGTCGGCCCACACTAGAAGAGGTACGGTCAGCCCATTCGAAAAAATCATCCAGATTGAGGTCATCCCAGGTTTTCTGCGACACCAAATACTCTGTCTCCCTCGCCGACCGGTACTCGTGGTATAGCGCTATATCCGAAAATGACTGTTCCATCAAAGAATTATTTGGAATGATGCACAAAAATAATGAAAAGATTGCATTCTATCTAATTTCCTTGCTGCTTTCCCTATATTATGTTTACTTTGCGAATACAAACACTTTTCATTACTTCACCATTAAAATTATAACAAGATGAGACACACTTTTTTCACATTGACACTGTTTTTACTGGCCTTGCTGTCAACATCATGCGGAAACAAGAAAGTAGCATATCAGAATCCCCTGCCCATGGCCTTCGGAGACCCGTTCCTTCTGAAAGCTTCCGACGGCAAATACTATATGTACGGAACGGGTGGAGTATCGAACGGTTTTAAAGTATACTCCTCCGATGACCTGGCGACATGGACAGACGAGGGGCCCATCTATCAAGCGGCACCTCCGACTCATGGGCCACCGACTGTTTCTGGGCACCCGAAGTGTATGAACGGGACGGCAAATACTACCTATGGTTCAGCGCCAACTGGAAGGAAAACCCCACTCAGGAGCAAGAGAACTTCCGTATCGGTGTAGCTGTAGCCGATAAGCCTACCGGACCTTTCAAAGAGCTGTTCAACCAACCGGTATTCGACCCCGGCTATCCTATCATCGACGCAAACATACTCTTTGACGATGCTTCCGGAAAGGCCTACCTCTACTACTCCCGCTGCTGCTACAAACATGCCGTTGAAAGCGAAGTCTCAGCATGGGCTAAAGAAAAAGGCTGGTTTGACGAGATTGAGGAAAGTTGGATTTACGGTGTGGAACTGAAGCCAGATTTCTCCGGTATTATCGGAGAACCGGTAGCACTGCTTTGCCCGCCCCAGACAATGGACGACCCTCAAGCGGAATGGGAAAACCGTTCGGTGACTTCACATGAAGTCAACAGACGCTGGACAGAAGGCTCATATATCGTGAAGCACAAAAATCTCTATTATATGCTGTACTCTGCAAACTTTTTCGGAGGAAAAAATTACGCGGTGGGTTATGCTACCTCCCAGAACCCCTTAGGACCATTCACAAAAGCTGCCAACAATCCGGTGCTGCAAAAGAACACAGAGCAAGGCGGCATCGTGACCGGAACCGGGCATTGTATGCTCATTGATATTCACAACCGACTCTATTGCGTTTATCATGGACGTACCGAAACCACTGGTGATGAACGAATGGTATTCATTGACCCGGCAGAAATCCAACCGGACGGGAAACTGGTGGTTCACGGACCAAATACGGATTTACAGGAAACCACCTATTAAAGCCATTAGGCGCAGACTGCACAGCATTTCATGGTTAACCCCGTGGTTTCTTCCTATGCATTCCGCGCCTAATGAAAATTAAAAAGGACATATCCATACACAACAATCCTCACCATACTTGTTTCTGACTTCAATTTTATTTTCACCGCTATCCAATACGACACCTTTCCATTCCAAAACATTGACGGAATCTGGTTTTGCAATCCCATATGCTTTGCCGTTTATGTATAACTCGGCAGCTCCGCTATTGCTGAACACTTGTACATCAACCATTTTACGAGTTCTGTTTATCAATCGTTTTCCTGCGATATATACAAACTTCTCTTCTTGATTCCAATTTGCCTTATAAAAATAGAAGGCATCTTTCTTTATCTTCCGGTCGTAAGTCACCAGTCCCTTATCATTACGTCCCATAATAGAGCCTTCTCTACGGCCTGCCGCCGAAAAGTCGAACATGCACCAGATGAAGTTGCACCACAAGAATTCGCGTTTCTGAAGCTGTTTCCAATTCTCCACATGATAATAAGTCTGCCAGTTTTCGGGATGCCATTGCCCCCACGGTTCCGGATGCTTCAGCGAGTCTGCCTGCTGGAATACGCATGCCCCGGCACCATACTCGCTGATGCCCATCTTCCGCTCCGGATGTGCTGCATGCTCACGGTCTATCCAGCGCCCCATGTCATCCATACTGTCGCCATACCAGCCGAAATACTTGTTGAAAGCAATCAGGTCGGTGAATCCGTTGAAGTCGTCATCCTGATTACTGGCTCCCATAGTGGAACGGCTCGGGTCCAACTGACGGGCCAAAGCATGAAGCTCTGCGGCCATGCGCGAAGGACGGTCCAGCCAACCGGAATTTATCTCATTGAACAGCCCCCAGAACAAAATGCAGGGGTGATTGTAGTTCTGCAAAATCAGTTCCTTCAATTGCAGGCGCAAGTTTTCATCATAAGCAGGATTATTCACATAAACGTTGACAAAAGGAATCTCAACCCATGCCACCAGTCCCCGCTTGTCCATCTGTTGATGCATGTATTTGGCTTGCGGATAGTGGCAAAGACGCACGGCATTGCATCCCATTTCCTGCATCAAGTCCAAATCTTCATCATGGTCTTGCGGATAAAATGCCGAAGCGCGTTCTGCCCTATCCTGATGCCGGTTCACGCCATTCAAGCGATAAGGCTTTCCATTCAGGAAGAAACCTTTCTCCGCATCGGCATGAAAGTAACGGAAACCTATCTCTTCTTCGCGGCGGTCTATCTCTTTCCCATCCTTACGCAATATCACCACTCCTTTATATAAATAGGGGTCCTTCACTCCATCCCACAAATGAGGCCTTTCAAGCACTATGTCCATCGCTACCTTTTTATCCGCACCCACCTCTGCACTGGCAACACGACGAAGCAACTTCTCCTTGTCATATAATTGAAACTCCACCTCGCAACCGGCCACAGTAGTTTTCCTTGCCGAAAGCAGTGTTTCAATTTTCAAATGGGCCTTTTTCTCCGATACATCGGACTGAGTGAAGAATACACCTGAAGAGGCATAATAAGCAGGTTCTATGCAGACATCCTCCGTCACCAATAATTCCACTCCACGATACAAGCCACCAAATATATTGAAATCACCGCAAATGGGAGCGATATCCATAGTCTGGGCATTGCTGACACGAATTTCCAATATACTTTCTTTTCCCGGAACCAAGAAATCAGTCAGTTCTGCTACAAATGCCGTATAACCACCCTTATGCTGCATCACAAAATGATGGTCGACAAAAATATCGGCAACCGTCTGTGCAGCCATCACTTTCAAGAAAAAACGTTTTCCCCGATAATGAACCGGAACTGACAACTTACGACTGTAATTGCACAATCCCCGATAATAATCGGTATTGCCAAACATGCCATCGCCCGCATTCCAAGTGTGGGGCAAAGTAACCTTCACGATTTCCGAAGCAGGCGCCTGAAAACCACGGTGGAAATTCCATCCTTCATTCAACGGTATAATCTCCATTCCCAAAATCCATTCAGGAAAAATTCCGATACATAGCAAAAGAAAAACAAGAATTCTGTTCATATTCGATTATTGATTGATTACATACCCACCTCCTCCCTACCCGCTCCCTACCAAGTCCCTACCTACTCCCTGCATATAGACACGGAGAATGTACGGCACAGACAGGGAGAAAACAAGAAGAAAAGCCGCAAAAGACGGAATACAGGCAAGCAATTCCACCTCGTACTTTTTTACAAAAATACGAAAAAGGACAAGAATGCAAATGGGGTTTCCCTCTTAAAACGACAAAAAGCAACATACAGGACACGCATTTAACACTTCCACGACCGTAATGCAACATGCCGCGCCTATCAATGCAACATATTTGAGCTGATTCCGGCAAGTTATTACTATCTTTGGAAAGTGAATTTAGAATCAAACATTCCATGTCCATTATGAAGTATCTTTGTAAATTGGTGCTCCTCGTCTCCGCGCTGCTGCCGGCCTGCCTGCAAGCAGCGGAACAAGACACCTATGTATTCCGACATCTGAATAACCGAAACGGCCTATCGAGCAACAACGTGAAAACCATCCTGAAGGACAGCGAAGGATTTTTGTGGATAGGAACGGAGAACGGACTAAACCGCTACGACGGCTACAACATAAAAGTCTACCAACCGGACTCCCGGAATCCTCATTCCATCTTCACCAACGACATCTGGTCACTACAAGAAGACGGGTTCGGCAACTTGTGGGTGGGAACCGGTCCGATATACACCGTATACAACCGTGACAAAGACTGCTTCATCAACAACCCCTCGATACTGCTCCGGGAAATAGGAATCCCCGCCGACGGAGAGTACAGAATACACACCGACCGGGAACATAACCTCTGGGTGATACAAGGCAAGGAGATTTTCCGCTATGACATCTCCCGGAAAGAACTTAAGTCGTTCAGGATAGAGGAAATACCTGAAACAAATACGGATTTCAGCATCTGCGATGACGGAAAAAGCCTATACATCCTTTGGAACCCACGCTCCCTATGGAAGGTGGATTCATCCTCCGGGACATGTGAGCCTATAATGCTCATGAAATGCCCTCCAAGCACTACCGACAGAAACATTTTCCACATATACGTCGACCTCCAAGGAGGCCTTTGGTGCTATTCATACGTCAACGAATGGATATTCTACCGGAAAGATTCCCGGTCGGCATGGAAGCGGATAGAACTCCACTCGAAAGTTTCGACCAACAGCAACGCGGTGAGAAGTATACAAGACGATGCCAACGGACACGTATGGATAGGCACAGACCACAAAGGACTTTTCATCTACGACTATGTGAACGACACGCTCACCAACTTGCTGAACGACCCGACCGCCCCCACTTCCCCCGCCTCAAACCGATTCAACACCATCTACCGCGATGAGTCGGGAGTCATCTGGCTGGGCAACTTTAAGAAAGGAATTTCCTATTGCCACGACCGCTTCCACGAATTCATCAGCTCGTGCCACCACCTATGCGGCGACATAGCCGCCATCCTGGAAGACAAGGCGGGAAACATCTGGCTGGGAACAGACGGCAACGGGCTTTATGTGGAAGAAAAGCAAAAAGCTACGCCCTCCGCAAGCTACCATTACCCGATGTGGCCATCGTCTGCTTGGAAGAAGACCACAAAGGGCGGATTTGGGCGGGAAGTTACCAAGACGGATTGTTCTGCCTCGAAAACGGTCGTGTCCGCCATCTTACCCCCGAAAACAGCCCCCTGCCACATAAGGAAATAGTCAACCTGAAAGAAGACCGTTATGGCAACCTATGGATAGGGAGCGTAAGGCAACCGCTGGTATGCTACAACCCGGACCTGGGCACAGTCAGTAAGCATATGTACCCGGACGGACATCTCATCAGCGCATTGGACTTCTACTACGACCACGGTGACAAGATGTACATAGGAACGACCTACGGGCTCTGCGTGATGGACATCACGACCAAGAAAGCCGAAAGGCTCTTACCAACCGGGAAGGGACCCGGAGGTTCAGACAAGAGTTCGTGTCCACGGTATTCAAGGATGACAAGGACATATTATGGCTGGGGCACAAGCAAGGGCTGACGGCATGGGACTTGCGGAACGACTCACTGTATTGTTTCGACACCACAGACGGGTTGTGCGACAACCTCGTGAAAAGCATCCTTCAAGACAACCGCGGCAATATATGGATAGCCACCAGCAACGGCTTATCGGCTTTGGAAATCACCCCGGACACCTGCGGCAGCTTCAGTTTCACCTTCAAGAACCTTTCCATCAAGGACGGGCTATCCGACAACTATTTCAACACACACTCTGCCTGTAAGCTGGCCAGCGGTGACTTGCTACTGGGAAACGCCAATGGCTATACATCGGTAAATCCTAACAAGCAGGTCGGGAAGCCCCTTCCACCGAGCAAAGCCTACTTCACAAGCCTGACCATCGGCAACCGGCGAATTGAAGTGGACTCCATATACGAGGGGCGCAAACTACTGACGAAGGTCATCGGCAAGACAACTTCGCTCACAGTGAGACACGATGACAACCTCATTTGCCTGGAACTTGCTGCCGGGCACTTGCTGAATGCAGAAAAGACAAGCTATGCCTACAAACTGGAAGGGATGGATAAACAATGGTACCATACGAACGAACACAAGATTACCTTTACCACCCTTCCTCCCGGCAAATACAAACTACAGGTCAAAGCATGCAGCAGCGAGGGGGACTGGAACGATGAACCCACCCGACTGGACATCACCGTACTGCCACCTTTCTATCTGTCCGGTGGAGCCGTCGCCTTGTACGCCCTGCTCCTGGCACTCTTCCTCGCCTATGGAGCATGGCATATCAGAAAAAGCCACCGGAAAAAGCTGGAACAGCAGCGGCAGAAATTGGAGCAAAGCCAAAAGTTGTTGCTGAATGAGATGAAGTTGAAATTCTTCACCAACATCAGCCACGACCTGCGCACACCGTTGACACTCATCATCAGCCCGCTACAAATGCTGCTGTCCGAAGAGAAGGATGAAACCGTACACAAGAAACTGGAAATCATCCACAAAAACGCACAGCAACTGCTCAAACTGATAAATTCCCTGCTCGACTTCCGCAAACTGGATGTGGGAGCGGAGACAATACACTGCAAGTCGGGAGACATCGTAAGATTCGTACGCGAAGTGTGCAACACCTTTCAGGAATACGCCATCGGTCGCGGCATACGCTTCAGCTTCATGTGCGAAATAGACAGCCTTGACATGTCCTTCGACCCGGTGAAGATTGAGAAAGTCATCAACAACCTGCTGTCCAATGCCTTCAAGTACACCCCGGACAAGGGCGAAGTCAACGTACACCTTTATTGCGAGAACGATGACGTGTGTATCTGCGTGGCCGACAACGGGCAGGGCATCACAGACAAAGACAAGAAACACATCTTCGAACGCTTCTACCAAGTAGCGCAGCCCCAAGAAAAAACCGGTAGCGGTATAGGTCTACACATTGCCAATGAATACGTACACCTGCACAATGGCAGCATCACCGTGGCAGACAACTTCCCCAAAGGTACCGTGTTCACCGTCAAGCTACCCATTACGGCAAGCGCAGGTGAAAAGGAAGAGCTGTACCCTGAAGATGCTCAGAAGAACCGTATGGAAAAAAGTACTACACCCCCGTCAGCATCTAAAACACAATATACCATCCTCTTCGTGGACGACAACAAGGATTTTTGCACCTTCATGGCCGAGTGCCTTTCGCAGGAGTACGAAGTTCTGACCGCCCATAATGGAATGGAAGCTTTGAAAGTTCTGGAAACGAACGACACCGACATCAACATTGTGGTGAGCGATGTCATGATGCCGGTAATGAACGGAATGGAACTGCTACGGCAAATCAAGACCAACGTACAATGGTCACATATCCCCGTCATACTGCTTACAGCCCGTGCTGCCGAAGAGTACAAGACAGAGGGATTCGAGCAGGGAGCCGATGACTACATCGTGAAGCCGTTCGACTTCAACCTGCTGAAACTGCGCATCAGGAAGTTCATCGAGTGGACGGAGAAATGCCACCACCAGTTCAGCCGTAAAGTGGAAGTCGCCCCGAACGAGATAACCATCACTCCACTGGATGAACAGTTCATCAGCAAAGCCATCAAGATAGTGGAGGAGCACATGTCCAACCCGGATTTCTCGGTAGAAACGCTGGGCGCGGAATTGGGGCTAAGCCGCAGCCACCTCTACAAGAAACTGATGTGCATCACCGGCAAGGGACCGGCGGAATTCATCCGCATCATCCGCCTAAAGCGAAGCAAACAGCTTTTAGAGAAAAGCCAGCTGCAAATTGCAGAAATAGCTTATGAAGTAGGATTCAACTCACCGAAGAGATTTACCATCAACTTTAAAAATGAGTTCGGAATATCACCTTCTGATTACATTCGCAACCTAAAATGATAACATGAAACATAAAAGCACATCATTTAAGACATAGCGTACCCTCTTTGTCGTGACAACTGCACATCTTTGTGATACCTTTTTAACAACAAAATTTTTAAAACTTTAAACTAAAGTATTATGAAGTTACACGCAAATGTATGTTCACAATGGCAATGGGCTAAACTAAAGCAACTACTTGCCATTGCGATGATGTTTTGGGGTACAATCTCCATGTACGGACAAAGCAAAACGATTACCGGTACCGTCCAATCGGAATCGGACGGTGAACCACTTGTAGGAGCCACCGTTATAGTAAAAGAGACCAAAGTCGGTGGTACCACCGACCTTAACGGACATTATTCCGTCCAAGCGAATCAAGGGCAGACTTTGATTGTTTCCTACATCGGCTACCGTTCCAAAGAAATAAAGGTAGAAAAAGCCACCCGTATAGACGTGCAGCTGCAAGAAGACACCGAAATGCTGGACGAAGTGGTAGTAGTAGGTTATGGTACCATGAAGCGCAGCGACTTGACAGGTTCCGTGGTCAGTGTGACGGGCGATGAATTAAAAAAGTCTGTGGTTACTTCGCTTGACCAAGCTCTGCAAGGACGCGCTGCCGGTGTCCAGGTAACGCAGAACTCCGGTACTCCGGGTGGCGGTATCTCCGTCAGCATCCGTGGTATCAACTCCTTGAACGGCAACGAACCACTCTACGTCATCGACGGTGTAGCCATATCGGGCAACAATGACAAAAACAACAGCGTGCTCAGCTCTATCAATCCCTCAGACATCGTGTCTATGGAAGTATTGAAAGACGCTTCTGCCACCGCCATCTACGGTAGCCGCGCCTCCAACGGTGTGGTGCTTATCACTACCCGCCAGGGAGAGACTGGTAAGACCAAAGTTTCATACGAAGCTACTATGCCCTCCAGCAACTTCCCAAGAAGTTGAAAACATTGTCACTTCCCGAATACGCCACTTACCAGAACCTGCGTGCCGCAACTATCGGCTTCGGTGAACGCGAAGAGTTTAAAGACCCCACACTCCTTGGTGAAGGAACCAATTGGCAGGACGAAATCTTCCGCACAGCTCCGATGCACAACCACCAGATAAACATCTCCGGCGGTTCGCAAAACATGAGGTACTCCTTGTCCGGCGGTTACATGCAACAAGACGGTATTGTGTTCGGTTCCGACTTCGAACGTTTCTCCTTCCGTGTCAACATGGACAACGATATTAACAAATGGCTCACTACCGGCTTGCGCGCTTCAGTGGCACGTATCGAGCAGACCAACCGCGTAGACGGATCGGGTGCCATCTACAATGCCTTGAACCAACTTCCCGAAGTGCCAGCCCGCAACCCGGACGGAAGTTTCGGTATGCAAACAGAAAACATGTACGGAACTTATTTCTCCAATCCTCTCTCCGACCTTATCCAAAACGAGAACTACAGCCGCAGCACACAAGTATATGTAGACTTCTTTGCTGATGTGAAACTGTGGAAAGGTCTCGTGTTCCGCACGGAATATGCCGCCAACTTCAACTACGATACCGATTATCAGTTCACTCCTTCTTACGAATACGAGTTCTTCAAGCAACAGTCTTCAGCAAGGCGTGGAGCCGGCAATGGCTACAACTGGACCTTGAAAACCTATCTTACTTATAACGAAACGTTCGGCAAGCACAGCATTTCGGCAATGGCAGGTCACGAGGCACAGGAAAACAACTGGGAATCTTTGGACGGAAGCCGCACCAACTTCCTCTTCAATTCCGTTCATGAATTGAATGCAGGAGATGCCACTACAGCCAAGGCTAACAGTTCACGCGGCTCATCGGCAATTGAGTCTTACTTCGGTCGTCTGAACTATAATTTCAACGACCGCTACCTTCTTACGGCTACCCTTCGTGCCGACGGTTCTTCATCATTTGCCAAAGAAAGCCGCTGGGGATGGTTCCCCTCCGTGGCATTGGCATGGAAAATCAACAACGAATCGTTCCTGAAAAATGTAAAGGCTATCAACTCCCTGAAGCTCCGCCTCGGCTGGGGTTTGGTAGGTAATCAATGGGCAGGCTCTTATGCTTATGGAGTAACCATGGCTTCGGCTGCCTCAATCTGGGGAACAGGCTTCTATGGCGGCAATTACCCCAATCGCGCCTTGAAATGGGAAGAAACCAGTTCCTATAACGTAGGTATCGACCTTGCCCTTTTCGACAACCGCGTGGAATTCATCGCCGATGCCTACTATAAGAAAACAGATAACCTCTTGATGCGAGCCTCACTGCCTGCCTATGTAAGCAGCTTGATTAGTGCACCATGGTCAATGCCGGTGCCATGACCAACAAAGGTGTGGAATTTACCTTGAATACACGCAACATCCTTACCCGCGACTTCACCTGGACTTCCGGACTCACTTTCTCCATCAACCGCAACGAAGTGACGAAGCTCTACTCCGAATCATCAGCAATCTCAGGAATGAATGGAAACGAGACACTGACCTACACCATGGTAGGCGAACCGGTGGGACAGTTCTACGGCTACAAAGTAATCGGCATGTTCAAGCAAGAGAGCGACTTTTATAAGAAAGACGCCAACGGAAGTACTCTCCTCGATGAAGCAGGCAACCCCGTACACGTGGCTATTCCCAAGAACCAGCAAATAAACAAGAACGGTATTTGGGTGGGCGACTACATTTACGAGGACCTTAACGAAGATGGCGTGATAGACGAAAAAGACCGTACCTTCTTGGGTAATCCGGCTCCTAAGTTCACCTTCGGATTCAACAACTATCTTGCATACAAAGGATTCGACCTTAACATCTTCCTCAACGGTTCGGTGGGCAACAAAGCCATCAACCTTATCCGCCGTACGTTTACCGACCCCATGCGAAACAGTAACTTGCTGAAAGAAGCGACCAACATTGCCCTTATCGGCATGCACGATCCCGAACTGGGCGATGAAATTCTTTCTAACGTTTACATCACCAATGCCGACCAGGCAAAAGTGCAGCGTGTCACCACCAGTAGCGCCAATGACAACAATCGTATCTCCAGCCGCTTTATCGAAGATGCTTCTTACCTCCGTATAAAGAACATTTCATTGGGTTATACATTCCCCCGGAAGTGGATGCGCCGTTTGCAGATAGACAATCTGAGACTCTACGTCAACATCCAGAACCTTTGCACTATCAGCGGCTACAAAGGATACGACCCTGAAATAGGTGCATTGAATTACGATGTCCTCTTGCGTGGTATAGACGATGCCCGTTATCCCTCTCAACGTATCTATACGTTCGGACTTAATTTTAATTTCTAATGAGTTTGGTAAATCATTTATCACTAAAAAAGACAAATAATATGAAGTACAGATTTCTCACCCTCATATCGTCGCTCCTCCTGCTCACTGCGTGCAGCGACTCTTTTCTGGATCGTGCTCCCGAAGGCAACTACGTGGATGTTACCTTCTACACTTCCGATGAAGCCTTATTGGCAGCTACAGCCCCGCTCTACAACCGTGCTTGGTTCGACCTCAACCAGCGCTCCATCGTACCTCTGGGCAGTAACCGGGCTAACGACAACTTCAGCCGCTGGGGTTCCCCGGAATTTACCAACTTCAAGGTAACGGCATTGAACGACAACCTTGCCGCTGCTTGGAAAGGATTTTATTCGGTCATCACCATGGCAAACGCCGTCATCAGTGACGTGAAGACCAAATGCAGCGGCAACGTAAGCGAGCAGGCCAAGCTGACTGCCATTGCCGAAGCACGCCTGATGCGCGCCTGCGCCTACTTCTACATGGTGCGTCTTTGGGGACCTGTCATCATCATTGAAGACAACGACAAAGTGGTAGCCAACCCCATTCAGCCCCTTCACCGCGAAGAGGACGTGTTTGAGCTAGTGATTCGCGACTTGACTTTCGCGGCCGAAAACCTTCCCACAATGCCGGCGGCTAAAGGTCGTGTCAGTAGTTGGGGAGCAAAAGGCATGTTGGCCAAAGTCTACCTTGCCCGTTCAGGCTGGACAGGAGGCACACGAGATAATACATATCTGGAATTGGCAAAAAAGACAGCAGCCGACGTGATAGAAAACAGCGGAATCGTCCTTTACGACCGCTACGAGGATCTCTTCAAATACAAGCATAACAACAATCCTGAGTCACTCATCGCCATGCAATGGGTACCACTGGGTGACTGGGGAGTATGCAACACCCTGCTTGCCGACCTTGCAGGAAACAGTACGATGACCGGTGGCATCAACGTTTGGAGCAGCTACCAGGCCAGTATTGATATGCTTCAGCAATATGAAGTAGGCGATACCATACGTCGTAACGCAACATTCTGTACTCCGGGAACCTATTATCCCTATATCTGCATTGCCGATGGTGGATATACCTACGATGGCAGCACCTCCAGCATCAAAAAAGGTGTTCCCGGCGGTCCCGATGATGACAATGACGGTTACATCCAGTCTATGAACTCTCCGCTTAACACCTACATCTTGCGTTTGGCCGATGTTTACCTCACCTATGCTGAAGCTTGTCTCGGCAACAGTGAAGAACTGACCGGTGGTCCCGGTCTGGAGGCGTTGAACCTTGTCCGCGACCGTGCTTGTATTCCACGCAAGAAAAGCATCACCTTTGAAGACATCATCCGTGAGCGTCGCATAGAATTTTCCATGGAGTATTGTAATTGGTATGACATGGTATCTTGGTATCACTGGAAACCCGACTATATGCTTAATTACTTCCAAAACCAGCACCGCGGTTATACAGTTGACAACATTGTGAAAGATGAAGACGGCTATCTGCACTTCGGCCGATATGACGGTGATGTCTTCCTCGAAGGTGTGGAAAACTGGCAGGAACCGGGCGAGAATGTTGAAATCACCCACAACAACATCATGATGCCCTATCCGGAAAGCGACATCATCCAGAACCCATTGTTGAACGAAGAGCCTGTGGCTTACGAATTCAGCGAATAAAACAAACTTTATACATTACCTTTAAAAAACAAACAATGAAATACATACAATTTCCCTTAGTGTTGCTTACCATCTTAATGGCTTGCAACTTCTTGACAGCCTGCAGCGACGATGATGGCGGCGGTATCCCCGTCATCCACCACATCCGTCTGACAGATCCAGCAAAGATTGACAGTACCTTTACTGACGTAAATCCGGGTACTATGATTGTGGTTATCGGTGAAAACCTAAACGGCGTGAAGAAAGTGTTTATCAACGAACAAGAAATTTCGTTCAACGGCAACTACAGCACATCAACCAATCTCATCCTCACTATTCCCGCCGACCTGCCGCTGGTAGGTGCCAATCCCGAGTTGAAAGGCGAACTGCGCATCGAGACCTCGCACGGCACAGCAGTTTATTCTATGCACGTGCTATCGCCCGCGCCCTATATTACCCGCATAGCCACGAAATTCCCCATAAACGAAGGTGACCCGCTGCGCGTGATAGGAGGCAACTTCTATGAAATACAACGTATCTACTTCACTACCGCTCAAGAAAACATTACCGATGCTCCTGTGGCGGTAGAGGTAACTGACTATACGGTGAACAAAGGATTCGATGAGATTTCCTTCAAGGCACCGACAGGACTGATTGAGGAAGGTAGCCTAGTGATAGAATGCTATACGGCATCCGCGTCCACTCCTTTCCGTCGTTCAGCACTTCCACCTACAATCAATAAGGTAAGTTCCATGATGCCTATCACTGGTACTACAGTCACCGTCCTCGGACAGAACTTCATGGATATTTCCTCCATTACGATGGGCAACCGCATGGTAGACCTTTCTACAGTTACCATCAGCGAGGCCTACGACGTACTAACCTTCACCATGCCGCGTGCACCGCAAGGCACTTGCACATTGGCCATCACCACCATGGGAGGTACAGCTGAGGTACCGGGCTTCTATCCTTTGGAAAACATTGTACTCAATTACGATAACATCGGTTCGTTCTCATGGGGCGGATATGCCGCAGCTATTACAGCCGATGGCACAGTAGCTCCTTATTTTTCCGATGGTGTCTGCTATCGATTGGCCGGAGAAATTACAGCATGGAACTGGTGGTGGGGACAATTACAAAACACAGCCGTATGGAGCATTGACGCCGCCTTCCTGCCAGCTTCTACTCCGACAGCCGACCTCCTGCTTCAATTTGAGTGCTTCGTGGCACTGGAATACGGTGAAGGTCCCGTCTTCCGTTTCTATCTGAAGGGTAACGAAGGTCACAACTATACCGATTATCGTCCGTTGAGCGACTTTACCGGAGAAACCGAAGTAGGTGAATGGATGCAATGCAGCATTCCGCTCTCTTCACTCGTCGATGAGGCCACCTGGGGCGAATTCCAAAGCCGGAGCGGCGATGAGCTGGCTATACAAATGACCAACCCCACCGAATTCGGTCCGATGATGGTAGAATTCTACTTTGACAACTTCCGCGTTGTAAAAGCGAAATAAATCATTGCATATAAATAACTTCCAAAATTACTCCGAGTCTGAAGCGAATATTGCTCCAAACTCGGAGTAATTTTAACGAAAATATTTACAGTAATGATGCATATATGCTTGCCGCAATAATGCAAGCGTATTGCACTGGTAATACACTACAATTACTAAAAATTGAATCACGTAAAAAACGATTAATCAATAAACGATATGAAAAAATATATCATAAACACATTACTTTTCAGTCTGGTACTACTCATAAGCGTTACTTGTTCTGACAATGAAAAAGAAAACGGATATAAAATCAGCATACAACCTACTTCCCTTGATTTCGGGAAAGAAGGTGGTACAAAACTTTTCAGCATCACTCCCAATAAGGAGGCTAATGTCCAAAGTTCAGAAAATTGGTGTTACGTCAGTTTATTCACCAACTCATACGACCGAATAGAATATAAAGTGGTACTTACGCCTAACCCGACAACCAAAATCCGTACAGCCATGATTACAATAGAAGTAGAAGACTTCAAAGGCGAAGTAAAAGTAGAACAAGCAGCGGGAGATACGGATAAGCCCGAACCTGCTCCCGACATCTATACCGTGCGCGAAAACCTCACTACCCAACAGTTAGTAGACGAAATGGGATTGGGTATCAACCTCGGCAACACCTTGGATGCCGTGGGTGACTGGATAGATCCCAGCAACATACTCAACTACGAGCAGGCATGGGGTAGCCCTATCATCACTCAGGAAATCATTAAAGGATATGCCGATGCCGGATATAAATCTATGCGCATACCGGTAAGCTGGGACAACCTAATGGGCGAAAACGGTGAGATACATCCCGACTTGATGAACCGTGTGGAAACAATTCTTAACTGGGTACTCGACTGCGGCATGGTAGCCATTGTGAACATACACCACGATAATGAATGGGTGAAGCTTGTACCCACAGATTTGAAAGCCAAAGAAAAATACATATATTTATGGCAACAAATATGCGGATGCCTTGAAAAATATGGCGACCACCTGATATTTGAACCTATGAACGAAATTGGATACGATGAAATCTGGACTCCCTGGAGCGGAGGAGAAAGCGCAAAAGCAAAAGCATTCGGCTATATCAACGACATCAACCAAATATTCGTCGATGCAGTGAGAGCTTGTGGCGGCAACAATGCCAAACGTCACCTGATGGTGGAAACCTACAACACAGGATTGGAATACGCTTTCGATCCTCTGTTTAAAATACCTAACGACCCAGCTAATCGCATAGCAGTGACGGTACATTACTACACTCCGGCTACATACGCCATACTTGGTGGAGGTGAAGATGCCGGTTGGGGAGTAGGTCAAGAAACTTGGGGTACTGATGAAGAGAAGAAAGAACTTAAAAAAAATATGGATTTGCTGAAGACAAATTGTGTCGACAAGGGTATTCCCATCATTGTAGGCGAATATGGTGCATCTACCAGCGGAAGAACACAAGAAAATGTCAGATTCTACCTAGTTTCCGTGACCGAAGCTATCTACTCGCGGGGTATGTGTCCGATGCTCTGGGACACTCCGGGAGGACAATACAACCGCCAGACATGCCAGTTCGACGATCCTCTCTTCTTAGAAGAGATGATGCTATTCCTGCCAAATATCCACGGTATTAAGTAAATCCATAATTAATAATAAAACAAAAAATGAAGAGAATCAGCACTTGTTTCGCCAGCCTATTGCTCTCCTGCGCACTGACCGCACAGGCACAGCAATATCAACTGAATTCCCCGGACGGAAAACTGACAGTCAACATAGAAGCCGGAAAAAGCCTCAACTGGGCAATTGCCACGATGGTACCACCGTCCTCTTGCCTTCGGACATTGCCATGCAATACACTGAAGCCGAGGGAAAGCCCGTTACTTTCACCTTCGGCAAAGATATGAAGGTGTCCAAAGCCACCCGTACTTCCGTTGACACCTCCTTCCCCACCCCTTTCTATAAAAAGGCGAGTGTGAAGGACACTTATAACCAGCTCACTTTGAAATGCCGTAACGGCTACAGCATACAGTTCCGCGCCTACGATGACGGAGCCGCCTATCGTTTTGTTTCCGAACTACGTAGACCTTTCTGTGTGAAGAATGAAATTGCCGAGTTCAACTTCGACCGCGATTACCATGCTTTCGTACCTTATATCAACGATAATCGTGCCGGCGAACGTTACTGCTACTCCTTCGAGTCCTACTACGATGAGGTTCCCCTCTCTCGCATGTACAAAGACTCGCTTGCCATTACCCCGCTGTTGGTAGAACTGGAGAACGGAAAGAAAGCTGTCATTATGGAAGCCGGATTGTCCAACTATCCCGGCATGTTCCTTACTGCCAACCCACAGACTCCCCACGGAATAAAAGCCGAATTTGCCCCCTATCCGCTGGAAACAATCATCGGAGGTTATGATCACTTGAACCTCGTCCCTACCAAACGTGCCGATATTATCAGCAAACCTAACGATGCCCTACTTCTGCCCCAATGGGCATCCTACGGGGAAACAGGCCTATCCTTGGCGTGCTGTGCTTGTTGTCACCCACGACACGCAACTCGCCGACAACGATATGATGCAACGCCTTGCTCCGGAATGTCGCATTGCCGACACTTCCTGGATTAAGCCCGGCAAAGTGGCTTGGGATTGGTGGAATACTTGTAACCTGACTGGCGTAGACTTCAAAGCAGGCATGAATACCCCCACCTACAAAAAATATATCGATTTTGCTGCCGACAATCAGTTAGAGTATATCATCATCGACGAAGGCTGGAGTGGCCAGGAGTCATTAATGGAAGACATCAGCCCCGATATCAATCTCGAAGAATTGGTGACATACGGCAAACAAAAGGGCGTAGGAATAATCCTCTGGGCAAGCTGGCGCAATCTTACGGGAGGAGGTAACATCTCCCCCGCCGTGGAACAAGTTATCAGCCATTACGCACAAATGGGCATCAAAGGTTTCAAAATAGACTTCTTCGACCGCGATGACCAACTTGCCATCTCTTCTACCGAACAGCTCGCAGCATGTGCCGCCAAGCATCACATGTTGCTTGACCTACATGGGCTGAAACCTTTCGGCATCCAGCGTGCCTATCCCAACATCCTCAACTTTGAAGGTGTGAAAGGACTGGAAAACAGCAAGTGGGAGCCTATCGTGAACGGTGCACCCTTGCATGACTTCCCGCGCTACGACGTTACCGCCCCCTACCTGCGCCAACTTGTCGGTCCGATGGACTATACGCCGGGAGCTATGGTAAATGCCAACCGTTCCATGTTCCGTTCCGTCAACGACCACCCCATGAGCCAAGGTACACGTGTACATCAGATGGCTATGTACACCGTCTTCGAAGCACCCTTGCAGATGCTGGCCGACAGTCCCAGCAAATACATGAAGGAGCAAGAGTGCACCGACTTCATCGCCAAAGTCCCCACCACCTTCGATGAAACCGTTGCCCTTGACGGCAAAATAGCCGAATACATCACGATAGCACGCCGCAAAGGAGACACTTGGTTTATAGGCTGCATGACTAACTGGACTCCACGCAGCTGCACCATCGACCTCTCCTTCCTCGGTAAAGGCAACTACGAAGCTGAAATCTTTGCCGACGGCATCAATGCCGACCGTGAAGCTACCGATTATAAAAAAGAAGTACGCATCGTCACTGCCAAAGACAAACTTAATGTACAACTGGCACCCGGCGGTGGATGGACAGCACGAATTACAAAAAAATGAATCTGATAAAACTATTTCTGCCATTGTGTTCAGTAGCCTTGTGCCTGCAATCCTATGCACAAGACAAATACTTCCTCACGGATATTCTCTGGTATATAGACAACCCTTCTGTATTTGAAAAAGGTCAAGAGGAAGGACACGCTTGGTATATGCCCGAAAAGAGTATGCTACTGAATGGGACATGGAAATTTTTCTGGTGCGATACACCGGAAGGGATACCTGCACACTTTTTTAACCCCGAATTCCCGGATAAGCAATGGGGCGACATCAAAGTTCCCTCAAACTGGGAAATGCAAGGTTATGGTGACAAGCAGTTCAGAAATGTATCTGCTCCTTTCCGAGTGAATCCGCCACATGCCCCCAAGGAATATAACCCGACGGGACTCTATAGACGGACATTCAAGGTACCAGCAAGCTGGACTGCCCAAAAGAACGGACAAATATTCCTGCGGTTCGAAAAAACGGCATCTGCTTCTTTCGTATGGGTCAACGGCCATGAAGTGGGCTATAATGAAGGAGCACAAGAACCTGCCGAGTACAATATCACCCCCTATTTGAAGCCGGGTGAGAACACGTTGGCGGTCTGTGTGCTTAAATATTCGGACGGTTATTACCTGGAAGGACAAGATTATTGGCGACTGGCCGGAATCTTTGACGATGTATGGTTGTACGCCACACCTTCCGTCAGGATATTCGACTGGCAGGTAATTACAGAGTTTGATGATACATATACCGATTCGCAGTTAAATATTCAGGTAAAAATCAAGGACTACCTGAATAAGCAAAGCGAAAATCATGGATTGAAGGCATATTTAAAGGACAAAAACGGCAAGATTATCTGTAATTTTTCCGCAGCTCCATTCAAAATGGATGCTGAGGAAAAGACAATACAGTTGCATACCTTAGTACAAAAGCCCCTGAAATGGACAGCCGAGACGCCCGAGCTTTATACGCTCAGTCTGGAATTATCCAATCAAGCCGGCTTTCTGAAAGACAAAATAGAAACAGTCATCGGATTCAAAAAGACAGAAATCAAAGATGGTGTCTTTTATCTAAACGGTGTCCCCCTGAAAGTCAATGCACAAAATTCACACATGCAGCATCCCGAAAGAGGGCATACCATGGACGAAGCCACTATACGCAAAGACTTTGAATTGCTGAAACAGTTTAATTTCAATGCCGTACGCACTTCTCACTATCCTCCGGTAAATAAATATTTGGAATTGGCCAATGAATACGGACTTTATATCATAGACGAAGTGGGCGATGAAGCCCATGCCTCGGAATGGATTTCAAACCTCCCGGAATATGAAGAGATGTATCGTGAACGATGCCGCCGAATGGTGTTACGGGACAGGAACCATCCTTGCGTCTTGTTCTGGAGCGCAGGAAACGAAAGCGGCGAAGGTATCAACATTACCCACACTATTGAAGAAGGGAAATCACTAGACCCCACCCGCTTCTGGATGTATGGCGGAAATGCATTCTCGCATCCTGCAGAAGATATTATCGGGCCCCGTTACCCCACGCCTATGGAACTGGAAATGCAGGTAGGCATAGGAATGGGAGAGGATTCCCGACCATCGTTTATGGATGAATACTTATCGGTTGCAGGCAATGCCGGCGGTGCCCTGGACGATTATTGGAAAGCCATATATCGACATCCCCGCCTGATGGGAGGAGCCATCTGGGATTTTGTCAGCCCGGGACTAACCGAACGGATAAGGCAAGTGAACGACCTTTCTCCCTTCCATACTCCCGCTCATCTGATGGGAAATGCCCGCTTGGTGAAGGAAGGGAAGAACACGGTGCTGGACTTGAACGGCCACGACCAATGGGTGGAAATCTATCGTGCAGACAATGTGGAGCTGAACAGTAATGAACTGACACTCACTTGTAGAATCTACCCTCGGAAACTGGTAAGCAGTTGCGGCTCATTCATTACAAAAGGCAATTATCAGTTCGGGCTACAACAACGCGGTAAAGACAAACTGGAGTTTTATATCCATACTGATAAAAAGCATTCCGTATGCGCCTCTCTACCTACTGACTGGGAATACAACTGGCATCAAGTGACGTGTGTCTACGACGGACAGAAAATGTCTATCTATATAGACGGAACAGAAAAAGCCTCCACACAAGCATCGGGCAATATCCAGAACTTCCCCTACCCCGTCAACATCGGTCGGAATGCAGAAGCACACGGTCAAGAGACATCGGTCTACATCTGCGATGCCCAAATAGACGAAGTCGGTATTTTCGACAAGGCACTGGTTTCCTCTTATCACCCGGAAGAAGCCGTCCTTTGGCTAGATTTTGAGCAAGAGACGGAAAAAGGCACATTCTACAGTTACGGTATTGGCGCACGTACGTACGGCAGCATCTGGCCCGACCGTAGCGTACAGCCCGAAATGTGGCAAATGAAGAAAACCGGACAGCCTCTTTCTTTTTCTATGTCAGATGTAACAAAAGGAGTCGTTGAGCTATGGAATCGCAATCACTATACGAATGCTTCCCAATATGCCATACGATGGGAATTGAAAGAAGATGACAAGGTTATTCAATCGGGCGACTTGGCACTCTCAACAGCGCCGCTTAGTCGTGAACTGGTGCACATACCTTATAAAAAGCCTGCCCTGATTCCCGGTAAAGAATATCGCCTGATGCTTCATGCCGTCCTGAAAAAAGATGAATTGTGGGCAAAAGCCGGACATGAAGTGGCATGGGAAGAACTCGAATTGCCCTGGAACCTGCCACACTCTTCGGAAGAAAAAACTCAAGGCATACCTTCCTATTCACTTTTGGAGAAGGAATTGGTTGTCTCCGGAGATGGCTTCAAATATGTTTTCAACCGTACCGACGGACAACTGACATCGATGGTTGTTCAAGACATGGAACTACTAAAATCACCGCTCCGGCTGAATCTTTGGCGTGCCCCACTGGCTAATGAACTGGACAACTGGAATGCCTCCAGTGCCCGCTCCTTCAACTGGAAAGAAGGTTACGGATACACGATAGCCACAGAAATGTATTCTGCAGGGATTGACCGTCTAACACATCAGCCCCTCTCTTTTTCGGTATCCGAAAGCACCGAAGGAGTACATATACACATCATTGATGCAGAATTGATGGGTAAAGGAGAAAAAGAGAAAAAAGACCTCTATATCGAAGGAGTACAGAACAACGGCATCACCAACCACTATGAGTATATTATAAATAGTGAAGGGACGATAGAGATACGCCATGTATTGAAGCCTGAAGGGAAAATGCCACTTTGGTTTCCTCGCATAGGACTTACGCTGACCGTAAGTGATGCGCTCGACCAAGTGAAATGGTACGGTCGAGGACCGCAAGAGAACTATCCGGACCGGAAAACCGGCTATCCGACAGGGATATATGTCTCTACCGTACAAGATATGTACGAGCCCTATCTAATGCCACAAGACTACGGATTGCGGACAGATGTACGCTGGCTGCAGCTGACCACAGACAAAGGTATCGGCCTTCAATTCAAAATGAACGAATGGTTTAACTTCAATATTTATCCGTACAGTACGGACAACCTGACGAAAGCAATGTACACCTATCAATTGCAGAGACAAAAAGGCATGACTCTGAATCTTGATTATGCCACTACCGGAGTTGGCTGTACAGCCCGTGGCGTGTTCGGTTCTTACAAAGCAATGCCGCAAGAATATCGAAGAACCATCAGTATAAAGCCTATAATGAACTAAAACATATTGTATTGCATCGAATCAATAAGATTATGAAAGACAAAAGTTACCTTATTCTATTAGTGCTATTTTTAAGCGCCTTACAAGTAAAAGCACAGTATTCATTTGACAACGTGCTTTATGGCGCAGCCTATTATCACGAATACATGCCTTACGAACGCCTGGATGAAGATATCCGGCTAATGAAAAAAGCAGGTCTGACAGTGGTGCGTGTAGGAGAATCTGCCTGGGGAATATTCGAGCCAAAGGAAGGAACCTTTGAATTTGAATGGATGGATCGCATCTTGGACAAGATGAATGCAGCGGGAATCAAAGTAATCTTGGGAACTCCCACCTATTCCATTCCTGCATGGCTGGCATACAAACATCCTGAAGTACTGGCAGAACATGCCAAAGGCAACAAAGCCTACTATGGAATCAGACAGAACATGGACTTTACGAATCCTACCTACCAATTCTATTGCGAACGGATTATCCGCAAAATGCTGGAAAGATATGCACAGCATCCTGCAGTCATCGGCTATCAGGTGGACAACGAAACAGAAGCACGCGGAGTAAACAACAGAGACTATTTCTTCGGATTCAGGAACTACATCAAGCAGAAATTCAACAACGACCTGAACCTGCTTGCCAAGGAATGGGGGATGAATTACTGGGGGATGAACATCAACACCTGGGAAGAGTTCTATCCGCGTGACGGAGTGACAAGTCCCTCGTACAAGAACGAATGGGAGCGCTATAACCGAAAGGAAGTAGCAGATTTCCTGAATTGGCAGTGCGACCTTGTAAATGAGTATAAGCGCAAAGACCAATTTGTCACCCATTGCTTTATGCCCGATTTCCATAACATAGACCAAGTGGAAAGTTTCAGGCAAATGCAATATCCTGCCATCAATGTCTATCACGATGTACAAGACAAACAAGACGGCCAGCGCATCGCTTATGCCGGTGACTTCGTGCGCACTGTAGCCGGGAACAATTACATCGTCATGGAAACCAACGCACAAGGCATCGGCTGGGATGCCCGTACCCAGTTTCCTCCCTACGACAACCAGCTGCGGCAGAATGTGTATGCCCATTATGCCTCCGGTGCCAATATGGTGGAATATTGGCACTGGTCTACCTTGCACTATGGACAGGAAACTTATTGGCGGGGAGTATTGGGGCATGACCTACAACCTAACCGCATATACAATGAGTTTGCCGCCACAGCCAAAGAACTGGAAAGAATAGGCAGCCACATCGTGAACCTGAAAAAGAAAAATCGGGTGGCTATCCTCTACAGTCATGATTCTTATCATGCTCTCGGTTTTATGCCCTACACTTATAAGAGTAATTATCCCATTGACATGGTGCATAAAGCCTCTATTTCCAAAACATCGAAACGGATATAATCCCTTGTGACAAGACAACCGATTTCAGCGGATATGACATGCTTGTCATCCCTCCTTTGTATGTGGCTACCGACCAATTGCTATCAGCCATTGATGAATTCGTACAGTCCGGTGGACACGTAGTGATGATGCACAAAAGCGGTTACTGCAACGAGCACTCCGCTGTTCGGGCCACATTGGCTCCCGGACCGCTACGCAAGGCCTGCGGCTTCTATTATCAGGAGTTCTCAACCATCGGTAACTTATCGTTAAAGGATAACCCCTTTCAACTGAACAGCAAGAACCAGATAAGCGACTGGTATGAATTCCTGATACCCGAGACAGCCACCCCACTGGCTTATGCAGAGCATCCGTTTTTCGGCAAATGGCCCGTTGTCACCGAAAACAAATATGGCAAAGGCAAACTGACCTACATAGGAGCCTACCCCTCGCAGGAGCTGCTGAATGCCATCGTGCGAAAGGCAGCCATCCATGCAGGTCTCATCTCTCCAGAAAACGACGTGTTCCCCATCATACAGCGTTCGGGAATAAACAAAGCCGGAAAAACCATCCGTTATATCTTCAACTACAGCGGAGAAAGCAAAGAAATCACTTATAACTATCCTGCATCCAAAGAGCTGGTTTCTGGCAAGACTGTAAAAGAAGGAGATAATGTTACACTGCCCCCTTGGGGAGTCCTTATCACGGAAGTTTATTAACAATCAGGAAAATGAGAAAGAAAATATTCATCCTTTTATTGCTAAGCGCTTTATATACCAATGCCCAAATTGTTCCAGACTGGGAAAATCCTATGGTAGTCGGCATCAACAAAGAGCCGTACCATGCTACACTGACATTGCCTTCGCAAAAAGACAATTGCAAAGAAATCATATCCCTGAACGGCAAGTGGCGATTCCATTGGTCTCCCGACCCGGGAAAACGCCCGACCGACTTCTACAAAAATGATTTCAATACCGCCACATGGGACACCATCATAGTGCCGGGAGCATGGCAATTGCAAGGTTATGGCAAACCTATCTATTCCAACGTAAACTATCCTTTCCAGAAGGATGCACCCAGAGTGACAAGCGATCCTCCCGCCGAATATTATAGTTACAAGCACAGAAATCCGATAGGCTCTTATGTTACCACGTTCGAGGTGAGCCCTGATATGAAAGACAAGCGCTTGTACCTTCACTTTGAAGGAGTAAAATCGGCCATGTATGTCTGGGTAAACGGAGAGCAGATAGGCTACAGCCAGAATTCAATGTCGCCTGCCGAGTTTGACATAACCGGGGTTGTGAAGAACGGGACCAATCGTCTGGCAGTGGAAGTATATCGGTGGTCGGACGGAAGTTATCTGGAAGACCAAGACATGTGGCGGCTTAGCGGAATACTCAGGCCAGTAGAGCTATGGGTACGCCCCCAGATGAACATCCGAGATTACAAGTTCAGCAGCGACTTGTCGGACGACATGCGTTCAGCTACATTCGGAACCAAAATCTGGATAAGAAACCAGACTGACCGCAAAGTAAAGGACCTGACCGTAGAAATAAGACTTGTGGGAAAAGACAACAAAGGGAATAAACTCGACAAAAAGATGGCAGCTCCCGTAGGTGCTATTCAGGCCTTTTCGGAAACGAGTGTCACGCTGTCCGAAATACTTCCGGAGCCTCAGCTATGGTCTGCCGAAAAACCGCATTTATATGATGTCAGCATCAAGCTTCTCAAGAAGAATGAACTTTTGGAATCGTTCAATTATCACTGGGGTATACGGAAAATAGAAATCGTGGGAGATGTCTTCAAAGTCAACGGGAAAGCCATCAAGCTGAAAGGAGTGAACCGTCACGACTTTCATCCCCGTATGGGATTCTTTGTCGACCGCCAAACGATGGAGAGAGATATCCGGTTGATAAAACAAGCCAACATCAACATGATACGCACGTCCCATTATCCACATCTGCCATTGCTGTACGAGCTATGTGACAAGTATGGAATCTACGTAATGGACGAAGCAAATCATGAAAGCCATGCCTACGGTTTGGGAAACAAAGTATTAGGAGATAACCCGCAATGGACACTGGCTCATGTGGATAGGGCAGTGGCAGTGGTGGAAAGGGACAAGAACCATCCATGCATCCTATTCTGGTCGTTAGGTAACGAGGGCGGAAGCGGTACCAATTTGCGAGCCATGGCAGACACTGTCCGTACCTTAGACCCTACCAGACCAATATACGACGATACAGACCGTACGGTATCTGACATCTATGACGAAGCCTATCTGCACCCCGACGCTTTGAAGGAACTTGGCGAGAAAATTACTGACCGCCCCGTATTCATGAGAGAGTATGCCTACGCCATGGGAAATTCCATCGGTAACCTCAAAGAGTATTGGGATGTGATTGAAAAAGACGAAAGCATTATCGGAGCTGCCATTTGGTGCTGGGTGGACCAAGGCATTCCTAAGAAGCTGAACGGTGCACCGCTAAGTTTCAATGAGAACTCCTCGTCACTCCCATTAATGCCCGATGAGTTCTGGGCATATGGAGGAGATTTTGGAGACTATCCCAACGACGGTCCCACCGGTATTAATGGCTTAGTATCTCCTGACCGAGTACCTCATCCTCATTACTATGAAGTGCAAAAAGTATATCAATACATCAAGTTCGAAAAGAAGGGAACACAGCAAATCAAATTGACTAATGGGTATATGTTTTCCGATTTGGACGAATTCGATTACAGCTATGAATGGATATGTAACGGACAAACAGTAAGTAGCGGTAATCTCCAGTTGCTCGGAGGAAATCTGCTGGAAGTACCTTCAAAGCCGGATGACAGTGGGGAACTTTGCCTCAACGTGTACGCCACACTGAAGGAACCTGCAATATGGGCAGAGAAAGGTTTCAAAGTAGCCAAAGAGCAACTTCCGTATCATGACTATGAATTTCCACAGTTGAAGAATGACGGCGGGAAGGCCACATTTAAGGAGACCCCCGAAACAGTAGAAATCACGACCGCTGACGCTTTATTCGCCATAGAAAAGAACAGTGGTGCTCTAGTGAGCTGGAAAATCAAAGGAAAAGAGCTGTTGTACAGTGTCCTGGAGCCTTATTTTTGGAAACCGGCAAATGACATTCAGGTCCGTAACGGCTACAACGAACGCTTGAGTGCTTGGAAAAATGCAGAGCAAAGACGTATCGTAAAAACATTCCAAACGACCGTAAACAATGGAATGGTGATTGTAGATGCCAAACTCTCCCTCTCCCAGATAGGAGCCGGCTACAATCTCCGCTATACAGTCGACGGCAAAGGCCGCATACAAATAGAAGCAAGCTATCAACCTGAAAGAGAAGATATTCCGTTGATACCCAAATTCGGTATGCGTATGAGAATGCCCTCGGCACTGAACCGGATAGCCTGGTATGGACGCGGCAAGTTCGAGAACTATCCCGACCGCAAAAGCGCCGCCTTCTTAGGAGTCTACGAGTGCGACATACACGAATTTATCACAAACTATATCGTACCGCAAGATAATGCCAACCGATGCGATACACGCTGGTTCATGCTGGGAGACAGTGAACGATGGAAAATACAAATCAAAGGTCTGCAACCGTTATGTTTCCGTATATGGCCCTACGGGGAAGAAGACCTGGAAGGGAAAGAGCATACACACGAACTGCCCGAACGCGACTTCATTAACTTGAATATCGACTCCAACATACACGGAGTAGGAGGAAACGACGGATGGGGCGCACAGACCATGAAACCATACACTATCGACGGCAATCGTTCCTACCGGTATGGGTTTATCATGGAGTATATGGGCCCAATAGAATAATCCGTTAATCAATGCATTCAAAAAATAGAAAAAAACATCTTATAAATAATAGTATGAAAAAAAACATCTTTAAAATGATTCTCCTATCTGCCTGTATCTTGCAGGGGAGTAGTGCATTGGCACAACAAGAGAAAGCCGAATCGGGCAAGTTCGCACCTACTTGGGAGTCCTTGTCCCAATACAGAGTACCCGAATGGTTCCGCAATGCCAAATTCGGCATCTGGGCGCACTGGGGTCCACAGTGTCAACCCGAAGCTGGCGACTGGTACGGTCGTGGTATGTACGAAGAAGGCAGCGCTGCCTACAAATGGCACCTCGAGCACTATGGCCACCCTTCCGAATTCGGTTTTAAGGACGTCATCAATGAATGGAAGGCCGAGAAATGGAACCCGGAAAAATTAGTGGCCCTTTTTAAGAAAACCGGTGCCCAATACTTCTTTGCCATGGGCAACCATCACGACAACATGGACTTGTGGGACAGTAAATACCAATCATGGAACTCCGTCAACATGGGCCCCAAACGAAACGTACTGGGTGAATGGGAGAAAGCAGCCCGTAAAAACAAACTGCCCTTCGGCGTCAGCATCCACTCCTCCATGCCTGGACGTGGTACGAAACCGCACAAGGAGCAGACAAGAAAGGCCCGTACGCAGGAATCTCTTACGATGCCCGCATACTGACAAAGGAAGACGGCAAGGGAAAATGGTGGGAAGGCTATGACCCGCAAGAACTATACGTACAGAATCATGCCCTGAGCGGACATGCTTGGGTGGCATGGGATTGGCCCGAAGGGACCTCCGTACCCCCACAAAGCTACTACGACAACTTCTTCGACCGTACTGTGGACATGATAAACAAGTATCACCCCGACTTGCTCTACTTCGATGACAGTGTACTCCCCTTCTGGCCCATCAACGATACGGGACTGAAAGTAGTCTCTCACTATTACAACCAGAACATGAAGCTTCACAAAGGCAAGCTCAATGCTGTAGTCTTCGGAAAGAAGCTGGAAGCTAAACATAAAGAGGCCATCGTATGGGATGTAGAAAAAGGGGTTCCATCGGAATGCCAGGACAAGGCGTGGCAAACCTGTAGTTGCTCGGTACTTGGCACTATAACCGCTCTGCTTACGAAGACAACTGGTATAAATCAGCCGAGACCGTCATCCACATGCTCATTGACATCGTCAGTAAAAATGGCAACCTATTACTAAGCGTACCCATGAAAGGAAACGGCACCATCGACGACAAGGAAGAAAAAATTCTGGAAGACATAGCCGCCTGGATGGAGGTGAACGGAGAAGGAATATTCGACACACGTCCCTGGTGTATTTATGGTGAAGGTCCCTCCACAGAAACAGCAATACCTTTGGACGGAGCAGGATTCAACGAAGGCAAGAACGCACCCTACACTTCTGCCGACATCCGGTTTGTGAAAAAAGGGAAATACTTGTATGCCCATATCATGAAATGGCCCTCAGACGGAAAAATACAGATAAAATCACTGGCTACCGGCAGTCCCTACTGCAAAGGAGAAATCGAAAAGGTAGAATTATTAGGAGGCGGAAAGGCAAAGTTCAGAAGAACTTCCAAAGGCTTGCTTATTGACCTTCCCAAAGACAAGACACCCAATCCTATTTCTTTGGTACTGAAAATCACTAACCGTTAAACTGCTGATATTGTATGAAAAAGGGATTCTTTTTAAGACTATTTGTCCTGCTGATGCTGATATTTTTCATAGCAGAACAAGGCAGAGCACAAACCTACCAACGCACCTCACAAGGCATAAAAAGCACTGTGCAAGGTATAAATATAGATATTAGCTTCTTCTCTCCTGTCACAGTGAGAATCTTAAAATCGCCTGACGGCTGGAAGTATACCAAAGAAAGCTTGTCGGTCATCGGGCAACCGGAAAAAGTAAAACTATCCGTTTCTTCGAAAGAGGGCATATTGACTATCAAAAGCCATCAGCTCACAGTCCATCTCAACGAAGAGACCGGACAGATAACTTTTGCCTCTTCCGATGGGAAATCGCTGTTGCAGGAACAAAATAAAGGCGCACGTTTTGATGATTTCAATGATGCCGGCACAAAAACCTTCAGCGTTTATCAATCGTTCACCTTAGAGAAAGACGAAGCTATTTATGGATTGGGACAATTGCAAAACGGCAAAATGTCGCAACGTAACCAGACCAAACGCCTTATCCAAGACAATCTTGAGGATGTGATTCCCTTCTTCCAGTCCGTCAAAGGCTACGGTCTCTTTTGGGACAACTATTCGCCAACCATCTTCAAAGACAATCAAGAAGAGACATCCTTTCTTTCTGAAGTCGGCGACTGCATTGACTACTACTTCATGTACGGCGAAAATGCCGATGGAGTAGTTGCCCAGATGCGCTACCTCACAGGACAAGTGCCCATGTTTCCATTATGGACATATGGATTCTGGCAAAGCCGTGAACGCTACAAAAGCCAAAAAGAGATTGTTGGCGTAGTGCAAAAATACCGCGAACTGGGTGTGCCCCTCGATGGAATTATCCAGGATTGGAGATACTGGGGAAGCAACTACTTGTGGAACGCAATGGATTTTTTGAACGAAGAATTCCCCGACCCCCAAAAAATGATGGAAGACATACACGGAATGAACGCCCACATTATTATCTCCATTTGGTCAGCTTTCGGACCACATACCAAACCCTATCGCGAGTTAGACAAAGGGAACATGCTCTTCAACTTCCGCACATGGCCCGAATCCGGTTCCGAGAAGTGGCCTCCCAATATGGACTATCCATCCGGTGCCCGCGTGTACGATGCCTACCATCCGCAAGCACGCGACATCTATTGGAAGTACCTGAACGAGAACCTACGTTCTGTGGGTATAGACGGCTGGTGGATGGACTCTACCGAACCCGACCATTTTCACCCCATTCCTGAAGATTTTGACACGCCCACCTATTTGGGGTCATTCCGTAAAGTACGCAATGCCTATCCTTTAATGAGTGTAGGTGGAGTGTACGACCACCAGCGTGCCGTAACTTCGGATAAACGCGTATTTATCCTTACCCGCTCAGCCTTTGCCGGCCAGCAACGTTATGGTGCCAATACATGGACAGGAGATATCACAGCATCATGGGAAGTTTTGGAGAAGCAAATACCTGCGGGATTAAACTTCTCACTATGCGGCATTCCCCATTGGAACAGCGATATCGGCGGATTCTTCCTATGGCAATATCCCTTGATGCTGGATGACCCGGATTATCGCGAGCTTTATGCCCGTTGGATACAGTTCGGTACATTCTGTCCCATGATGCGGTCACATGGGGAAGGTGCTCCCAGAGAAATCTATCAATTCGGCAAAAAAGGCGAGCCAATATACGATGCGATTGAGAAATACATTCGGTTACGCTACAGTTTGTTACCATACATCTACACAACTGCCTGGGAGGTAACTGCCAATCAGTCCAGCTTCATGCGTGCCTTGGCAATGGATTTTGCCCACGATCGCAACGTGTGGAACATCCACAATCAGTATATGTTTGGCAAATCCCTATTGGTATGCCCTGTAACCCAACCCATGTATACCCAAACAGTTTCGGACACCATCCGTGTAGAAGATTTCAGTACCGTTAAGTCTATGCGAATATATCTGCCTGAAAATACGGAATGGTATGATTTTTGGACCAATCAGAAACACTCCGGCGGACAATACATCGTGAAAGATACCCCTATTGACATTTTACCACTTTATGTGAAAGCAGGTTCCATCCTGCCAATAGGTCCCGAAGTGCAGTATAGCACCGAAAAATCATGGGACAACTTGGAGATAAAAGTGTATCCCGGTTGTAACGGCGAATTCACACTTTACGAAGACGAGAATGACAACTACAATTATGAAAAAGGAATGTACAGCACCATTACGATGAAATGGAATGACCGTACTCGCATGCTCACTATCGAAAATCGTAAAGGAGAGTTTTCCGGTATGTTGAAAGAACGGAAATTCAACATAGTAACTGCTGATGGCGCAAAAAAGGTAGTGGCTTATAATGGGAAAAAAGTAACGGTTAAAATGTAATGGTTTCTAAAAACAGCTATTAATTTGCATTATGGAAATAAATATTCGTATGAAAAAATATCATCATTATCTTACCCTTTTAAGTTTATTTATGCTGCTCGGCATCCTGAAATTGCAAGCAGCGATACAACTCCCTGCCATATTTTCCAACCATATGGTGCTACAACGTAACTCAGAACTTACTTTCTGGGGATGGGGTATTCCGGGAGAAACAATTTCCATCGCCCCCGAATGGATGAAAGGAGAAATAATCAAGACCCAAGTCAATAATACGGGGAAATGGTCGGCCCGTGTACCTTCCGGCGAAGCGGCGGACCTTATGAGATTCGTTTCAGCGGCTCGTCCGAAGTAACCTTGACCGATGTCATGCTGGGCGAAGTCTGGCTGTGTAGCGGGCAGTCCAACATGGAATGGAGCGCCAACCACGGCATAAAGAACGGAGACGAGGAAACGGCAAATGCCCATTGTCCCAATCTCCGGATTTTTCACGTGGCCAGAATAGCCGCCCCGTTCCCTCAAGAAAACTGTTTCTCGCAATGGACACAGTGCACGCCCGAAACGATGCGCAGCACGAGTGCCCTGGCCTACTTCTTCGGCCGCAACATCCAGGAAGAGCTGGACGTGCCGGTAGGAATCATCGTAGCCGCATGGGGCGGAACCACCGCCGAGACATGGACGCCCCGCGAATGCGTAATGAGCGACCCGGTCTTGTGCGACTATCCGTATGAATCCAATCCTTGGTTTCCGGCTGAAACAGGCACGTTGTACAACAGCATGATTTATCCCGTGATGCCCTACGGCATTGCCGGATGCATCTGGTATCAGGGAGAAGCCAACCAAGGCCGTGCCAGCTCCTACGCCCGGGTGATGCAGCGGCTGATAGGCTCGTGGCGTACCGGATTTAACAAGGAATTCCCATTCTATCTGGTCCAGATAGCCCCCTTCCAATACCACTCCAAAGACAACGGACCGGCACTGCTACGCGAGCAGCAGGCCATGTTGCCCGAAATGCTGGACAAGGTCAAGATGATTACCGTGTCAGATTTGGTGGACAATGTGCAGGACATCCATCCACGTGACAAAAGAAGCGTAGGCAAACGTCTCGCCAATCTTGCACTGGACGATACATACCATATATATGCAGGCCCCTATAAAAGCCCGGTCTTTGAAAGCGCCTGCCGCAAAGGCAATCATGTGACAATCTCTTTCAAAGACATAAAGAACGGACTGGCCGTACACGGAAAAAGGATAGAGGGGCTGATGATGGCCGCAGCCGGCCAGGAATGGCAAGAGGCCCGGGCCAGGATAGACGGGGGAAAGCTGATTGTCCCGGTAAAAGGAATCGAAGGCCCGGTTTCCATTCGCTACTGCTTTAGTGACGCTGCTCAAGGCAACCTTTTTTCAACGGAAGGCATCCCCTTAGCCCCCTTCCGGGCAGACAACATTGCCTCTTCTGAAAACATTCCGGTTTCTACAGACAGCGCTTTGGAAGAATCTTTTGAATTCTCGCCCAAGTTCTCTACCGGCAATGCCAATCCCCTTCTCGACTTCCAATACATGGCCGACCCCACAGCAGTGGTGCACGACGGCCGCATTTATGTGTACGGCACTAACGACCACCAGCAATATGATGTAGTGGGCCGTAACGGGAAAAACACCTATCAGCACATCCATTCGCTGACGATGGTCTCTTCCGATGACATGGTGAACTGGACCTATCACGGAGTAATCAATGTAAAGGCTCTGGCTCCCTGGGGAATGGCTTCGTGGGCACCTTCCATGCTTCGCGCAAGGAGGCCGACGGCAAAACACACTTCTATCTGTACTACTCCAACAGCGGTTCCGGTGTAGGTATGCTGACCGCCACTTCCCCCGTGGGGCCCTGGACAGACCCATTGGGCAAATGCGTGGTAGACGGCAATACTCCAGGACTCGGCAAGTGCAAGGCTCCCTTCGACCCGGGAGTAGTCATCGACGACAAGGGCATCGGCTGGCTCTCCTTTGGCGGGGGCGACAGCGACGATACATTCCCGGAGACGCACGCATCGTGCGGCTGGCAAATGACATGAAGACGCTGGACAGCGAAATAGTTGAAATAAAAGCGCCATACCACTTTGAAGCAAACGAACTGAACTATCTGAACGGCACTTGGATTTACACCTACAACACCAACTGGAAGAACCGGGATGCATGGCCCCACAAGGATATAGACAAGCCGAGCCGGTGCTGCATGAGCTACATGACGAGCCGCACGCCACTTGAGACAGACAGCTGGACCTACCGTGACAACTACTTCAAAAATCCCGGCGACTATGGCATGTCCGACAGCAACAACCATACGCATCTGGCAAAATTTCAAGGGAAGTACTATCTCTTCTACCACTCACTGGGCTTGCAGGACAGCCGCGACCTCAAAGTGGGCGTCCGCAGTATCTGCGTGGAAGAAATAGAGGTAGACGAAAAGAACCTCACTATCCACATGGGCACAGCCACAGCCAAGGGCGTTTCACAAATCAAGCCTCTCGACCCGTTTGCGCAGCAACAGGCCGAGACCACAGCCGCCACACGCGGCGTTGCCTTTGAACCGACCGGACAGACGGGCAACATGGCTGCCGTAGGAAACAAGAGCGGACAGACCATCTGTGTCCGCGGTGCGGAATTCCCGCAATCACCTCAAGCCATACAGATGAAGATAAAAGGGAAAGGCTCCATCGAAATACACATGGACAGTCCAGACGGTCCGCTCCTATCCACCTTGACCTTTGATACCGATACGTGGCAAACATTGACAAAGCCGTTGGACAAACAGATTAAAGGTAAACACGATATTTACTTCGTATTCGGAAACGGAAAGTTCTTATTTGACGAATGGAAATTCACAAAATAATGAATCCGTCGGCAGAATCTGCCCGGTATCTCTTCACCCTTGTGATGATATCGCTGCACAATTTGAGCCAACACACAACAAGCCAGCAAGTTACTTTGCCAGCGTATTGCCACCATATTGGCAAAGTTTTGCCATGCCTTTGGCAAAGCTTTGCCAATGTGGTGGCAAAACCTTGCCAACTTGTCGGCAAGAAAGACAAAAGCAACATCGCTGTCCGCAAAGAGGCGGAAGCACGTCCTCAATATAATTTCTGCTAACGGGAAAGAGACTGATTGGTTCCATTAGTGGGCAGAAGTTTTAAAAATGGAACGGATTTGGCACAATAGTTCCGCGTAAATTCTCATTTATCGAACAAAAATTGTATTTTTGCCTGCAACTGAAAAATCAGTAATATCATAGAATAGACAATTCCCGAACAAATATGAGCGAAGATTTTGAAGCACCGAAAGATGATTTGGACAAGGAACTCCCGGCCGGGAGCGAAGAACACTCGGATTACAAACCTGCGGACGCAAAGGATGCCAATATAAAGCACCAATTGAGCGGCATGTACCAAAACTGGTTTTTGGACTATGCCTCATATGTTATATTGGAACGTGCCGTACCCCATATCATGGATGGCCTGAAACCCGTACAGCGACGTATCCTGCACTCCATGCGCCGTATGGAAGACGGACGCTACAACAAGGTGGCGAACATCGTGGGACACACCATGCAGTTCCATCCGCACGGTGATGCTTCTATCGGCGATGCCCTGGTACAGCTGGGACAAAAAGACTTGCTCGTGGATTGCCAGGGAAACTGGGGTAACATTCTGACAGGTGACAGCGCCGCTGCCCCCCGTTATATCGAAGCACGCCTCTCCAAGTTCGCACTGGACGTGGTATTCAATCCCAAGACCACCGAATGGAAACTCTCTTATGACGGGCGAAACAAAGAACCGGTTACACTACCGGTAAAATTCCCACTGCTGCTTGCACAAGGTGTGGAAGGCATTGCCGTAGGCCTGTCATCCAAAATATTGCCACATAACTTCAACGAGTTGTGCGATGCTTCCATCAGCTATCTGCACAACGAAGAATTCAAGCTGTACCCCGACTTCCAGACGGGAGGCAGCATCGATGTATCCAAATACAACGACGGTGAACGTGGCGGTGCCATACGCGTACGCTCCAAGATAGAGAAGATAGACAACAAGACACTTGCCATTAAAGAAATTCCTTACGGGAAAACGGTGGCCAGTGTATGCGACTCCATCGTAAAGGCCAGCGAAAAAGGGAAAATCAAGATACGTAAGGTAGAGGACCTGACATCCGGCAGTGTGGAAATACTGGTGCATCTGGCCCCGGGCGTATCATCCGACAAGACCATCGATGCCCTCTACGCCTTCACCGACTGTGAAGTGAGCATCTCTCCCAACTGCTGTGTCATCGATGACCAAAAGCCCCACTTCCTCACCGTGAGCGACGTATTGCGCAAATCAGTGGACAACACGCTGGCACTGCTACGCCAGGAACTGGAAATCCGCAAGGGTGAGATACTGGAAAGCCTGCACTTCGCTTCACTCGAAAAGATATTCATTGAAGAACGTATTTACAAGGATAAGGAGTTTGAACAAGCCAAAAACATGGATGCCGCCTGCGAACATATCGATGAGCGCCTGACTCCCTACTACCCGACTTTTATCCGCGAAGTGACCAAGGAAGACATCCTCCGGCTGATGGAGATAAAGATGGCACGCATCCTCAAGTTCAACTCCGACAAGGCAGAAGAGCTGATAGCACGCATGCGAAAGGACATAGAGGAGATAGACCGCCATCTGGCAAACATCGTGGAATATACCGTAAGCTGGTTCCGCATGTTGCAGGAGAAGTACGGCAAAGCCTTCCCCCGCCGCACGGAACTGCGTAACTTCGACATCATCGAAGCAACCAAAGTCATCGAAGCCAACGAAAAGCTGTACATCAACCGCGAAGAGGGTTTCATCGGAACGGGATTGAAGAAAGACGAGTTCATAGGCAACTGTTCGCCCATCGATGATGTCATCATCTTCTTCCGCGATGGAAAGTACATCATCACCCCCGTTGCCGACAAGAAATTCGTGGGCAAGAACATCCTCTATGCCAACATCTTCAAGAAGAACGACAAACGTACCATCTACAACGTCTGCTACCGCGACGGCAAGGAGGGTACAAGCTATATCAAGCGTTTTGCTGTCACCTCCATCGTGCGCGACCGCGAATACGACGTGACACAAGGCACCCCCGACTCGCGCATCACCTACTTCACCGCCAATCCCAACGGAGAAGCCGAAATCATCAAGGTAACCCTGAAACCCAATCCGCGCGTGCGCCGCATCATCTTCGAGGAAGATTTCAGCAACATCAATATCAAGGGACGGCAGGCCATGGGAAACATACTCACGAAACTCCCCGTACACAAGATAGCCTTGAAACAACGTGGAGGCTCCACGCTGGGCGGACGGAAAGTCTGGTTCGACCGTGATGTGCTACGTCTCAACTACGACGGACGCGGAGAATATCTCGGAGAATTCCAGAGCGAAGACACCATCCTTGTCGTACAGAACAGCGGAGAGTTCTATGCCACCAACTTCGACCTGAACAACCACTACGATGACGGCATACGCGTATTGGAGAAATACGACCCGAACAAAGTATGGACCGCCGTGCTCTACGATGCCGACCAGCAGAACTATCCTTACATCAAGCGTTTCTGCTTCGAGGCAACCGCCCGCAAGCAGAACTACTTGGGAGAAAACAAGAACAGCAGCCTCATTCTGCTGACAGATGAGTGCTACCCGCGTTTGGAAGTTGTGTTTGGCGGCCACGACAATTTCCGAGAGCCGATGGTGGTGGAAGCCGACGAATTCATCGCCGTAAAAGGCTTCAAGGCAAAAGGCAAGCGCCTGACCACCTATACCGTAGAAACCATCAACGAACTGGAGCCTACCCGCCAACCTGAACCCTCGCAGGCAACCGAAGAGCAGGAAGCGGATGAAGAACCGGAAATTCTGGACCCCGACCACGGTAAAAGTGAAGGAGACATACTGGACGAGATGACAGGACAGATGAAACTTTTTTAAGGATTAAGGATTAGGGATTAATGGTTAAGGATTAGGGATTAGCACGTAAAGTAAGATGAAACGAACAAGCAAATGTAACTCAATTCTCCTCCTCCGGGGAGGAGGAGTACCCGAAGGGGGAGGTGGTAGCGACACCCTACAGATGGTAGCATTAAAAACAATCATCCTCTGCTTCCTCCTTTTAGGAAGCATCAGCCTGAGGGCACAAGATGCGCCACAGAAAGACTTCGCCCAAGAGCTGCGGGCAGACTCTGCCAGCCGCAACCGCCTCATCACCCGTGCCACCCTGTACGGCGTAGGCTTCACCAACGTGTTCGACACTTATCTTTCACCGCAGGAGTACAAGGGAATAGATTTCCGTATCTCCCGCGAAAGCATGCGGATGACCCGGCTGATGGACGGCAACGTCTCCCTGCAAACCCTCTTCCAGGCAGACTTGGGATATACCCACAACAAAGTGGACAATAACAATACATTCTCCGGACTGGCCAACTGGAACTACGGCCTGCATTATAATTTTCCAATCACGGGTAATTTCAAACTGCTTGCCGGAGGAGTCGGCGACTTCAACGGTGGCTTTGTCTATAATCTGCGCAACGGCAACAACCCTGCCCAAGCACGTGCCTATATCAACCTTGCCGCATCGGGAATGGCTATTTGGGACTTGCGCATCAAGAACCGTCCCATCACACTACGCTATCAGGTGAATCTTCCCTTGGCAGGCATCATGTTCATGCCCAACTACGGACAATCCTATTACGAGATATTCACATTGGGACATTGGGACGGAGTAGTGAACTTCACCTCCCTGCACAACCAGCCCTCTCTGAGACAAATGCTGACCGCAGACTTTCCGGTGGGGCGTGCCCGGATGCGTTTTGCTTACATATGGGACGCACAACAGTCCAAAGTAAACGAAATAAAGACACATACTTACTCGCACGTATTCATGGTGGGGTTCGTAAAGGAACTCTATCTGTTTCCTAACAAGAGAAAGTAAAAAGTGACAAGGTGATAAACGAATAAGATGATAAGGATAATGTGCATGAAAAGAAGATATATTTTAATAATTTGGAGCATCCTACTCACGTTACTGCCCCTATTGAACGGATGTATTCGTGAGGAAGAGTTCGACAATACCCCACAAGGCAATTTCGAAGCCTTGTGGAAAATAATAGACGAACAGTACTGTTTCCTGGACTACAAGCAAATAGACTGGAATGCCATCCATGACAAGTACCAACCGCTCATTACCCCGGGAATGAGCTACGACGGTCTGTTCCAGGAACTGGGCAACATGCTCGCCGAACTGAAGGACGGCCATGTCAACCTCTATGCCTCCCACAACATGGCACGCTACTGGGACTGGTACCTGGACTATCCCCGCAACTTCAACGAAAGTATCATCGAAAAGTATCTGGGGAGAGACTACCGCATTGCCGGAGGCGCCAAATACACCATCTTGGAGGACAACATAGGATACGTCTATTACGGTGATTTCTCCAGCGGCATCGGAAACGGTAACCTGGATGAGATTCTGTTATACCTTTCCGCTTGCAACGGCCTGATTATCGACGTGCGCAACAATGGTGGCGGCAACCTGACAAACGCCACCCGAATGGCACAACGCTTCACGAATGAAAAAGTACTGACGGGATATATCCAACACAAGACCGGCAAAGGCCATAGCGATTTTTCAGATCCGACTCCCATTTATGTGGAACCTTCCAACAGTATCCGCTGGCAAAAAAAGGTAATTGTCTTGACCAACCGTCATTCCTATAGTGCAACCAATGATTTTGTCAATACCATGCGCTGTTTTCCCAATGTCACCCTGGTTGGTGATAAAACCGGTGGCGGGTCGGGCCTGCCATTCTCTTCGGAACTGCCCAACGGATGGGGGGTACGCTTTTCTGCCAGCCCGCACCTCGATGCCCAAAAGCAGCATATCGAATTTGGCATCGACCCGGACAAGAAAGTGGATATGAGCAAGGAGGATGAAGACAATGACCTGGACACCATCATTGAGGAAGCAAGAAAAATGCTGAAAGTAAAAACATAAAATGACTTTATCCATCAAACTATTTGCCAAAACGAAAAATCTTCCTATCTTTGTCCTCGCTAAACGAAATTACTCCGCGGGTGTGGCGTAATTGGCAGCCGCGCCAGACTTAGGATCTGGTGCCGTGAGGCGTGTAGGTTCGAGTCCTATCACCCGCACTCATTTTGCATTAATAATGAAGACAAACAACTAAAGAGAGGGTACTTTAATAAGTATCCTCTTTTTTATGCAATATAACAAAGAATCCGGGTCGGAAGAAAGGGGGACACAAGCACCGTGTAACTTGTCACGTTCTTTCCCGGTGCATTCCCCCTGCTGGGTCAGCCGTCCGAGATTTCATTGAGAACACATGATAAAAAACTCCTTGCATACTACGCATTTGTATACAAGGAGTTTTTGTTAAGAAGCAGTACTAAAAGCATTGCAAGACAAAAGGAAAACTAAGGATATTCATTTCAAGTCATACCTGTCAAAACTACGATATTCCTTTTTCATTTGCAGCCACTCTTGCCGTTCCTTCACGTTCCTTGTGGTATCCGAATCATACATTCCCCATCTTTCGTAACTAAGAGGCTCTTCATCAACTACTACTTTGGATGAAAGTTTATTTTTTATGATTCCCCAAAAAGGAATACGCAAATGCAAAGTGTCATTACTCCATTTATAATATATTGGGAATATAGCACCGATGTAGTTAAGCCTTATGTAATTATCTTTAGGTAATGCCCCTTTGAATTTATAAGGAATGAGATAGATGCCCTCCCCAAAATCCTCTTCAGGTCCATACGTCAGAAGTGTCCACAATATACCTGTATGAAAGATTACCGTCAAACAATGCCCTTTTGAGTCTTCTGTGTCATAATAATAATTTTTCACTGTTCTGTTGAACAAAAAAAATCCCCAAGGGGAGTAATAAAATACTCCCCCAATAAGAATTGCTAAAAGCATTAGACGGTTACGTCTCTTTTTCTTTATCTTCACTTTACTTAAAATTTAACTCATATCCACGTTTCTGAAATATATGTGATATGGGAGTCTCACCATAGAATCCTTTAGCTCCTTTATTTTTAGCCTCTAATAAATACATTGGTAACAGCAATCTGTTGTTTCTTGCCAACTGCAAAGCCCCGAATGCCGTGTAAGTCACTTCTGCCGAAAACCCTCCTCTTCGGGCAACCATTCCCGCCAATATATTGCCGGCATCACGTCTTGAAACATATTTCCCCTTGCCGAACTGTGAACCTTTATAGGGGTCACCATGCTTGATGTCGAAATATTCTCCGTTATTGGCGTTCAGTGCATAAATGGCCAACTCTAACGGCTTCATCTTCAGAGTGGAAAGATACCTGAAACGGGTGAACACCATTCGGGAGGCCTCAAAAGAGTCAAAATCAATTTGACCATACGCCTCTTTCGTATCCGGTTTAACAAACGAATCCCATTCATAAGTCTCCCCCATTCTATCACCTCCGGCAGCTGTATTGGTAGAAGAATAATTCTCAGCCAATTCCTGTTTGGTTCCTTCAAAGTCCGTATTATGCTTGTATACTCCTAAATCTCCATCATTAAATACGGCTACCACACCACCCAAAGAATCTGTATGAGTAGAAGCCAGGCAACCGGTAGGGTCAATGTACTTTATAGGGTTATTCAAACAATAAGTATAAGAACTGGCCGAGTATTCCATTTCCGCCAGCGGGTCAACCGTTGTAAACCGCCCTAACGCTGCATTATAATGACGTGCACCATAGTCATACCAGTTCAAACCTTTCTTCGAGTCATACTCCTTGCCGTTATACTTATAAAGCTGAATACTGCCTGCACTTGCAAACACTCCTCCGAAAGGATAGTAATGGTTCGTTTCCTCTACCGCTCCACTCTGGCTGATGACTACACGGTTGTTTCCCTGATGGTCTTTCAAGTAGTAATAATACATTATATTGAATGCCGCTAATTCCCTTGTTCAAATCTGAAAAAGGCTATCCTAACATGTAAGATATAGAATATCCGATGTTAGGATAGCGATTAAAATCATTCTACTTGAGATAATCAACTCACATCAGAGCAAGATAACACCTCATATTTATCATTCTTTCTTAATGCAAATATAGATGGAGTTTCATTTTCATAATAAAGCCCTATACTACCGGTATGATGAAAATAGAAGAAGAATTGTTCCCTTGAGTTATATATAAAGTTTCCATAAGGAGCAATTCCTTTCATAATACAATCTAATGCAACAGATAGGTAAGCATCCCAATCATTACAGACACAACAGCCAGAATACCCCTTAGCAATATTCGAATCTTGCAATATATGCAAGTAAGATACCGTTTCTTTAGACAAGAATTGAGGGTCGTAGCAAAATGTATTCTCTTGAATATTCCAAGTATCTATGCAAAAGTCCCACCATGATGGACTAAAGATAGATAATTCATCTACAACTGTACCAAACAAATCACAAAATAGAGATTTCATGTCGTCAATGCTAACTGAATCTTTTTTTATGTATATTTCGATTTTATGCCCTTGAACATCAATACAAGAATCAGAATCAAACTTTACCCAACAGAATGGGAAAGATTCACCTTCTTGCATTTTTAATATCTGTTTTCTCATTTCGAAAGCTCCTTCAATGGGATAAAAATCCCTACATCACTTTTATGTTTATTAATTATGAAATTCCCATACTTATCAGCATCTTTATGCCATTCTAAGCCTTTACTTGTCTCTTTATAAACTTTATAAAAACTACCGCCATGCTTTGTCTGGTCTTTTACCCACCATAGCCCATCTGATTTACTTTTATAAAATAGGCCTCTAATGGGATGTTTCATTACTTTAGAGGATCCTTGTTTGGTCAAACTCCATAATCCTCTAATTGTATTCAAGTTTGATACCTTTGCAAAACCTGGTAAAGGAGGGGTTCCCGCCATTGGAGCAACACCCGTTATTACTCCATCTGTTCCTACCTTATATGTAAACCGCGTTTGTTCACTATAATAGGTAGAGCCAATATCTAAAAAATAATAACCCACATACCCCCAAAAGCCGGAAATTGGTTTTGAAGCTCTAGTCCCTACTTTTGTCAAAGCATTAGGTACAGAAACAGCCACCTCATCCAAAGCCACAACATCCTTCTTCGGATCGAATTTATTCCAATCAACGTCCTTTACATCTACAGTATCAGTTCCCAACGGATCAATATAATTCAACGGATTATTTAAGCAATAAGTGAACGGGCTCGTTGAATAATAGTTTTCAGCAGAAGAATCAACCGTCGTAAACCTTCCCAGCGCCACATCATACATGCGTGTCCCATAATCATACCAATTCAACCCCTTCTTGCCATCAAGTTCTTTACCGTTGTATTTGTAAGGCTGCACATTGCCTGAGCTTGCAAATACCCCACCAAAAGGATAGTAATGATTCGCTTCCTCAACAGCACCGGTAGAACTGAGGACTACGCGGTTGTTCCCCTAATGGTCCTGCAGGTAATAGTAATACTTCTTGTCCGAAAGCGTAACATACCCCG